>JBBIOJ010000007.1:0-136541 GCA_037443445.1 Desulfarculaceae bacterium
CCGCACGTCCGGATCTGTGAGGGTGAAATCCAGCAATGGATGAACTACTCGACTAACAAGAAAGCCAAGTAGATGGCAGGGGGCTTGCAACAAGGCCTTGTTCTTGAGCAGCCATGGAAAACTTCACGAGAGACTGAGGCCAATGGGGACTTTTTTTGTGCTTGAGAGGGTTCCAGAAGAGAGGTTCCCCTACCGGTTGACCCTCAGGAGGGGGGAAAGGGTGCTCTTGGCCCTTAGGGTTCAAGATAGGTGGCCCGGGCAGAAGGGAAACGTCTTTTGCATCCGGGAGGAGAAAGGGGTTTGGGCAGCTCCTTGCGAAGAGCTGGAGAGGGTTCCCGTCTCGGTCCTCAAGAGACTTGGAAAAAGGCTCTCCCTGGTGCTGGACAGGCCCAGGAGGAAAAGATGTGATTTTCTGTTTCTGAGCAAGCAGTACAAGAGCAAAGAGGGCAGTTATGAGCAGATTTTCTGGCGGACCCAAAGGGCCCTTACCGCCCACCGCCCCAAGGCCAAACTGAGCACTTCTGGGACATTTTCCCTCAGAATCCTGGTGGACAGCTCTGAGAAATACTCATGGAAGTTTCCAGGCTGCCAGGTGGCCAAGGGCAAGCTACCAGTAGGAGATTACGCAGTGGTGGACGAGCAGGGCGGGATACTGGCCGTGGTGGAGAGAAAGAGTTTCGAGAACATCCTGGCCGAGTTCGGAAGGATGCCCCTGTTCCACCAGCAGCTCGCAGAGCTTTGTTCCTACCCTCATTGCGCCCTGGTCATAGAGGCCAATTATTCGGATTTCCTGAATCCCTCCAAAGTGCCTTACTACAGGCCCTCCTTCACGGCCATGGCCCTGGCCGAGATCAATGCCCTTCACCCGGGCCTTTCGGTGGTCTTCGCAGGCACCAGGAAGCTGGGGCAGGAGTGGACACTGAGGTTTTTCGGGGCTGTCCAAGCCCACAAGGAGGATGCCCCCCATCCCAAGGTCATGGAAGTGCTGGCGGATTATGGAAGCAGCCTCCCCCAGGAGGCCAGAAAAGCCGGGTCGTCTTCCAGCACCGGCGAGTAAGGGAGGGAGTCATGGCTAGAGTGGACAGGCGGGGGTTTCTTGTTGCAGGAGCGGCCGCCTTGGGTGAGGCTGCCGGAGCCAACCTGGCGGGCGGCAGGGCCGAGGGAGCCCAGGCCGGGAAAGGAGCCAAGGCTGTGAAGCAAGCCGCTTGGGAGGAGACCCATGAGGTCTACGCCTTAAAGTACGCGGGCCCCTTCACCAGCAAGCTGGCCATGGTGCTGTGGATGGAGGGATGGGACCAGGAGATAGAGAGAAACTACTACTTCTGGGCCGTTCGCTCCAGAACCGGGGAGGTCACCCTGGTGGACACTGGCACCGGACCCACCGAAGCAGGCAAGAGGAAGCTCAAGAACTACGTGAACCCACTGGATGCTGTGGCAAGGCTCAACATAAAACCGGAGCAGGTTGGCAGGGTGATCATCACCCATATCCACTTCGACCATGTGGGGGGGATGGAGGTATTCCCCAAGGCGTTTCCCAAGGCCAAATTTTACGTTCAGAAAAGGGAGTTCGAATTCTGGATCAAGAACCCAGTGGCCAAAAGGAAGCCCTTCCAGGGGATAACCGACCTGCTGGCAAACAAGAGCCTGGCGGACCTGGAAGGAACTCAGCGTTTAGTCCTGGTGGAGGGGGACCGCTCCATAGCCCCAGGTCTTCAACTGCTCTTGGCGCCAGGGCATACTGTGGGGCTTCAGGCCCTCATGGTGAACACTGCCAAGGGGAAACTCATCCTGGCCTCTGACTGCGCCCACATCCACAGAAGCTTCAAGGAGGACATCCCCAGCTGCCTCATCACCGACATGGTGGCCTGGCTCAAGAGCTACGACAAGCTGAGAGCCAAAACATCCCTTGAGCTGATCTTCCCTGGGCATGACGTGATGATGCTGAATGATTTTCCCAAAGTGGCCGAGGACGTGACCAGGCTGGCATGAGGGGATGTGGGGGCCGGGTCAGGATCCCCACGCCCTGAGCTCCAAGAAAGGGGAAGCGAGGAATCATGAGTCGCCTGAGGGGCCACCACTTGGTGTGTCTCAGATATTACCAGGGAGAGGGGTTTCCAGAAAGCTACAGGGAGAATCTGCGCCGTGTGGTGGACAGGGCCAGGCAACAGGGCGTGAGAGTGGTTCTGGGGCCGGATGAGGTATGCAGCCATTGTCCTTCCTTGAAGGAGGGATCTTGCTCGCATGGGCCGGGCTGGGAGGAGGAGATCCGGGCCATGGATGAGGCAGCCATGGAGCTGCTGGGGCTCAAGCCGCACCAGAAGATCTCATGGGAGGAATTGGGGGCAAGAGTGAGGAGCTGCCTTTTTCAATGGAAGGCAAGCTTCTGTCGCGGCTGCCCCTGGAAAGAGGCCTGCCAGGAGAACGAATCCTACAGGGAAGAGAAAAATCCCTGAGCCTCGGGCTCAGATTGACAGGCCCTTTGCCCGAGTGCTAGGTTACAAGCCTGCCAGGGCTTCCAAAGTTCTTTGCCGGGAGGAAAGGGGATGCAATATACAAACAAGATCGTGGATGCATACAGGTTTTTGCCACCCAGTTTGGCCGCCTGGGTAAGGACCTTCATTTGGTCCGAGGAATACAGGGGGGATATACCCTGGAGCCCTCTTCCAAAACCTCTCAAGGAATGCACCTTCTCAATGGTCACAAGCTCAGGAATAAGCCTGAAGGGCGAGCCCCCCTTTGACATGGAGAGGGAGAAGAGGGAGCCCCTTTGGGGAGACCGCTCTTACAGGGTCATCCCCCGAGATACCAGATCTGACCAGATAGAGGTGAACCACCTCCACATCAACACCAACTGGATCAAGAAGGACATCAACGTGATGCTTCCCCTGGAGCGCATGGAGGAGCTGGAGAAGGAAGGCATAATAGGGAAGCTGGCTCCCTCCTCATACTCCTTCTACGGGTTTCAGTGGCAGAGCACCGAGTTTCTCGAGACGGCAATCGCCCCCATGGCCCCAAGGATGAGAGAGGAGGGTGTGGAAGCCGTGCTCCTTTTTCCTGCCTGACCTTTCTGCTGCCAGTCCGTGGGACTGGCCGCCCGTTACCTGGAGGAAAGAGGCTTCTCCACGGTCGTCCTGAACCCCATTTGGACCTTCCACCGGGTGGTGGGGATCCCCAGGACCGCAGCCATAGAGTATCCCTTTGGGCGGCCCGTGGGACAGGTGCACGACACACAGGGCCAGAAAGAGGTGCTTCTCAGGATGCTGGAGGTGCTGGAGAAGGCCAGGAAGCCTGGGGAGATATGGCACCTTCCCTTCACCTGGCCCGAGGAGCCCAAGAGCACGGACTGGCAGCCCCCGGAGATGTCTCCCCTGATCAAGTACTATCTGGAGGAGCTAAAAGCAGCCAGGAAGAGGGAGGCTGAGCAGGCAGGAAAGGGAGCTTGATCCGCGGGTTCATGGCTGCGGAGGGGGCAGGCCCATGCTGCGTCAAACTTTCCTCCATATTCAGGGGGTGGGGGTTAAGACCGAGCGGGCCCTGTGGAGACAGGGCATACTCGGGTGGGAGGAACTCTTGAGGCTGGGGCCTGGGATGAAGTTTTCCGGGATCCCAGGCTCCCTGCTGAGAGATGCCCAGGAGTCCCTAAGAAGGCTACAGGCCCGTGACCTCCACTTTTTCGCCAGGGGATTGCCTTCCCAGGAGCTTTGGAGGCTATTTGCGGAGTTCCGCCAGGAGGTGGCCTACCTGGACATAGAGACCACTGGCATGTGGGCCGGGCCAGGCCATGTAACCACCATCGCCCTTTACGACGGGGAGGGGCTTCGCACCTACGTGAATGGTGAGAACCTCTGGGAATTCGACCAAGACATCAAAGGGTACAGGATACTGGTCACGTACAACGGGAAATGCTTGGACCTGCCCTTCTTGAGGGAGAGCATGGGCCTCGCTTTGGAGCAGGTGCACATAGACCTCAGGTTTCTCCTGGCCAGCCTGGGATACAGGGGCGGACTCAAGGTTTGCGAGAAAGCCCTTGGGATAGACCGGGGGGAGTTGGAGGGCCTGGACGGATTCTTTGCCGTGCTCTTGTGGAAGGCTTTTCTGAGGGAGGGGGATCCCAGGTTCCTGGAGACCCTCCTGGCTTACAATGTCCAGGACGTGCTCAGCCTGGAATACCTCATGGTGAAGGCCTACAACCTGAAGCTGGCCGCAACCCCCTTTGCCCAGGAACTCTCACTGCCCACCCCGCCGCAGCATGTATCCCCGTTCAGGGCAGATCCCGAGATCATGGAGCATGTCCGGGCGCAGCTCCTCGGTCTTCAACCCGCGCTATTGGGAAGCAGTGGAGAATGGAGGTGAACTGCCGGATGGGCTTGTGCTTAGGCCGCTGTGCTTCAAGGCACTCCGCCTCGGGCATGGGGCCTGGACAAGGGTCATGGGTCTGCAAAGTTCAAGACCTCCCGGGGCTTGAGGGCTTGACCCCGAATCTCATGGGCTCTGGCAAAGAACATGGGCTAAGGTTTGATGTAGGGGCGAGCTCATTGCTGTCCCCGGAAGCTCAAGCGAATGTGCACCATTTCCGGGTGATTCCCAATGCGCACAGGGGGGCCCCAGGTTCCGTAACCGCTTGAGACATAGAAGTGGGTGTTGCCTTTTTTCAGATATCCCCAGCTCAGCTCGTACACAAGAGAAGTCACAAGGTTCAGCGGCCAGAGCTGGCCGTGATGGGTGTGGCCGGAGAGCTGAAGCGCCACCCCGGCCTGGCTGGCTTCCTCCAACTGGAAGGGCTGGTGGTCCATCAGGATCACAGGAAGTGATCTGTCCAGGGGGGCCAGAAGCTCCGCGAGGGATTTTCTGTTTTTCCCAGTGAAGCGGTTTATGCTTCTATCCTCCCTTCCCACCAGGTGAAAGAGCCCGGCGATCAGCACTGCCTGGTCCCTCAGAACCCTAATGCCATGCTCTTCCAGGTAACGACAGGCCCTCTCGACCCCTCCTATGTATTCATGATTGCCCGTTACAGCGAAAACCCCGTGCTTGGCCCTGAGGGAGCGAAGCAAGTCTCCCACCGAGTCCCTCATTATGGTCTGAGGATCCTCATCCAGGATATCCCCGGGCAAGAGCAGCAGATCGGGCCTCAGCTCTTCGGTGGCCTTGCACAGGCCCGCCAGCCTCTTCTCCCCCACTATTGTGCCCAGGTGGATGTCCGAGGCCACCAGTATTTCCATGCCCTTGGTGTGGGGATTCCCTCCAGGCAGGCTAATTTCCAGGGTCGTGAGCCTGGGGCTGAGTCCGTTCAGGTACCCAGCCAGAATCATTCCCAATGTGGCCAGGCCTACACTCCCCCTGGCCAGCCTCTCTGCTTTCAAAGGTAGGCCGCCTCCCAGCACAGCCCAGCCCACACGCAGCAGATCCAGGACCAGAAAGCCCAGGAAAAGATACAGCATGGCCGCGAACCAAAAGGATCCGATCCAGATGAGAGCCTGGGAGACAGGCGAAATCCAGTAATTCTCAAGGCTGCGACCCAAGATGAAGGATGCAGCCAGGAAAAGAAAAAAGAGGAGGTAGCCCCTGGAGGAGCCCCAGCCGGGCAGGAGCCCTCTTCTGCAACCAAAGAAGATGTATAGGTTGATGGCTCCGTACAGGGTGAAAAAAGTACCGTAGAAGAGGATGGCTCTGGTGGCAGGCATGGAGTCGGGAAGAGCACCTCCTGGGAGAATTGGGATCAAGAAACCTTGGAAACTCTCGGTTGAGAACCCGTCCAATCCATGATTATTGCACGAGGCTGACCGGGTATTCCAGGCTTGCTTTCTCTTTTCCCGGGCCTTATCATAAGTCCCGTGCGCCGGATCTGAAAAAGAGCTTTCAGCATAGATCGGGCGCCTGACGGTGAGTGTAGCTCAGTTGGCCAGAGCACCAGGTTGTGGCCCTGGGGGTCGAGGGTTCGAGTCCCTTCACTCACCCCAAGCCCTCCCAGCCCAGGCCTTTGAAGGGTCTGGCAGAGGGGAGAATTGTTCGCCTTGGGGGCGCCCGTAGCTCAGCTGGATAGAGCGTCGGACTTCGAATCCGCAGGCCGCAGGTTCGAATCCTGCCGGGCGCGCTTCTCACACAATGTGATTACCTTATCGAGGGCTTGATGAGTCACAAGAAGCTACGGCAGATTTGACCCACCATGCAGCCTCCTGCCCGGGGAACAGCTCCACAGAGGCTGAAACAGCCCAGCTAGGGATTTCCAAAGCTGAATCCAAAGGAAGCCCCCAAGACCCTGATGGCTGGTTTCCAATAAGAGGGTATAGCCCTCTCCCTGGCCGAGTGGCTGGCCTTGACAAGGTGCAGTCCATCCACAACGGCCTGGGGATGGACTTCCCGGAAATATTTCAGTCTGTTCCAAAAGGAGGCCATTTTGGATGAGTGGCTGGGTTATCTTGAGCCAGGCTGAGAAAGGAGAGATGTTGCACCAGAGCCCGGATGAAATGCAGGGCCAGGCTTTTCGGGCCGCCCTGATCAAAGGATAAAAATCTCCAAAGGCTTCCGCCCCTATCCTGCAGAGGAAAACCCGGGCAGCCTGCCCGGGGTTGCAAAGCCGCGGGGATTGGGTTAGCATTGTCTCACAGTTGTCAAAGAGCCTAGTTGAATAGGTCGGGCGGCTAGCTCAATTAGGCAGAGCAACGGACTCTTAATCCGTAGGTTGAAGGTTCGATTCCTTCGCCGCTCACCAAGAAAAACAAGGACTCAGGCCCAGAGACCTGAGTCCTTTTTTACTCTGAAGCTGCTTCACAGGCTCTGCCTTTCAGCTGAAACAGGAATTTGAGGCCTTTTTTCACCGTATCGGAATACAGCTTCCGGGCGAAGATGTTCCCCACGGTTCTCTTGTTTATCTCCCCCAGGGTGGGATAGGGATGAACGGCAGAGGCCACAGTGGATAGCCTTACCCCTCCGTTTATGATGGCCACCCATTCATTGAGCAACTCCCCGGCGCTTGGCCCGAGGATCTGAATGCCGAGTGGCCTGCCTCTGGTGCCCAGGATCATTTTTATTTTCCCTATCCTCTCCCCCTCCGCGAGGCTTCTGTCATTATCTTGGAAGGCTTCTACCCATGTTGTGTAATCCAGCCCGGCCTCTTGGGCCATCTTTTCGTTCATTCCCATACCGGCTAGCTCTGGGTGTGTGAAAGTGCACCACGGCATCCACCTGTAGTTTGCTTTTCGAGGGAGGTGCAGAACGGCATTGCTGACCACTATGCTTCCCTCATACCCGGCCACGTGGGTGAACTGATACTCCCCGGTGACATCCCCGGCAGCATAGATGTGTCTGTGTCCTGTTCTGAGCCGATCCTCCACTTCCAAACCCTTCTTGTCAAACTTCAAGTCGATTCCCTCCAACCCCAACCCACCCAGGTTGGCTTCCCGTCCCATGGCAACAAAGATGGTCTCTGCCCTGAGGCTTTTCAGATTCCCATCCCCGGTTCTCAAGGTTACCTCTTTCTCACTCCCAAGGTCTCTGACGCTCACCACAGAGGCATTGAGGTGGAACACGACTCCTTCCTCGGCAAGGAGGTTCATGAGAATGTCCGCCATGTCCTTGTCCTCCCTGCTCAGGATCTGGTTGCTGCGCTGGATCACAAAAACTTGAGTGCCTAGACGCTGGAACGCCTGGGCCATCTCTATGGCGATGGGTCCGGCACCGAGCAGGATCATGGATTGGGGTAAACGGTCCAGGGAGAAGATCTCCTTGTTGGTGACATAAGGAGTCTGATCCAACCCTGGTATGGCCGGAATTGCCGGGGAGGAACCCGTGGCAATCACCCAGTTCTTGGCAGAAAAAGAAGTTCCGTTGAGCCGGATGGTATGCTCATCCGTGAATGCTGGCAGGCCAAATTCCACCTGGACTCCGAGCCTGCAGAACCGCTCTGGGGAATCGTGTTTTTGTATGGTGGCAATGACTTCCCGGATCCTTCTGACCACCTCCTTGTAGTCCACAGGCGGCAGTTCCACCGATGGAAGCCCGAATTTACCTGCGTTTTTCATCAGATGGCGTACATGGGCCGTCTTGATGAGAGTCTTGCTGGGAACACAACCAAAGTGGAGGCAATCCCCTCCCAGTTCATTCTCCTTCTCAACCAGGAGAGTCTTGGCTCCCAGCTGGGCTGCACCCGCCGCCACAGTCAGGCCCGCGGCTCCACCCCCGAGAATGCCGATATCGAAATCATGATTCGCCATAACGTCCTCCTAGTCATAAATATTCACACCTTTGAAATTTCAGATGCCTTCCTTATTCTCACCTTGTACAGGGTCATCAGCTTCTTCACCAGGAGGGGAAACAGGCCCAAGATAGCGAAGGAGACGATAAGGCTAGGGGAAAGGATCCCGGAGAGGGAATCTATCTTGGCGAGCTCTTTCCCCGCGTTGACATAAATGGCTGTCCCCGGCAGCATTCCCACCTGGGAGACCCAGTAGAAAGTGAGCAATGGAACCTTGGTAAGCCCCATTACCAGATTTATCATCCAGAACGGGAACAGAGGGATGAGGCGCAGGGTGAAGAGGTAGAAGGGGCCTTCCCTGGCGATTCCCTCGTTGATGGTGGTGAGGCGGTCGCCGAATTTGCCCTGAACCCAGTCCCTCAGCAAGAACCTGGAGACGAAGCAAGCCAGGGTCGCCCCTATGGTGCTTGCGAAAGAGACCACCAGAACGCCTACCCAAAAACCGAAAAGGGCCCCCCCGGCCAGGGTGAGGATGGTCGCCCCTGGCAGGGAGAGGGAAGTGGAGAGGATATAGATCACCATGTAAACGGCGATCACAAGGAGGCGATTCTCCGCGTAGAGGCTTGCGAACTTGGCCTCTGAGGCCTTGAGGTAGGAGAGGGATAAATACTGTTCCAGATCAAAGATATTGAAAGCTGCGATTAAGCCCAGGACCGCCCCGAGAATCAGGATCTTGTGGATAACCCTCTTGCTCTTGTGCTTTTCATTTTTCATGGGAAGCCTCGTTCAGTTTCCAGTCGTAGTGATACTCGATCCTGCCTTTGTACCCGCTCAACTTCCCGGCCAGCGGATCCGCCGCATACCTAAGCAAATGTTGGATGACCCCGGCCTGGGTTCCTCCGAAATCCGCCTGGTACCAGTCATAGATGGACGAAAGGATCAGCCCCCTTCCTTCGAATCTGGCCCCCCGGGGATGATTCACGTATTGTCGTGCCCCTTTCTCCAGGAGCCCATCAGTGTTCTCCTGTGTGAATGCCTCTGGTTGAAGGTTGGGGCAACTCATGCTGGCGCAGTTGACAGCATAGTGAACTCGGTTGTCCTTCCAAATGGGCCGGAGGATGCGATGCTCGATGTCGTTGAGCGAGGCCTCCTCGCCCTCGATTCTAAGGAGTTTGGCTCCCCAGGGTCCCTTGCTGAACAATCCCGGGGAAATGTTGATGTCCAGGATGCTCTGGACCGGATAATGATCCAGGATCACCTTCACCGTGAGGGCGTTGTAAAGGTTTATCCAATAAGCTTTTTGTTCAAGCCGGCTGAGCCCGGAGACTCGGACAGCCTGGAGCGCGCTTAGGTATTCTTCCAGTGACTTCCTGTCAGCTTCCGTGACCGCTCCATACCTGATTTTGTTGACCCCGGAGGGATCATCGGTCACCAGGTAGTTCTTCAGGAACCGATCCCACAGGCTGTGGTCCACTCGAATGGTGCTCAGTGGGTCGTTGGCCTCCCACCTGGGCCAAAGCTCTGCTTTGGGGGCCGCTCCGGTCTCCTTTACCCCAGCCCAGAGCGCCACAAGGACCGCCCCGGAAATGAAAAAACGCTTGAAAAACATTCTGTGACTCCTTTCCACCGGTTCATTCCTTTCACCGGCTCTTGATCCTGAGTCGTTCCGGGAAATGAATTGTTACAGCTTACCTCAAGAAACACCGATGTCGGGGCAAAAGGCAATGCCCGGTGTAAAGTGGCAGGACCGGACTATGAATCCCTTCTCATGCCAGATGCCCTTGGGGTCCGGGCGCTCCCGGCAGCATGGAGGGGACGGCCTGTGCGCCCAACTTGACAAAATCAAATGAGATCGCAACAATGGCCTCGTCTTGGCGCCTGGTTTTCTTGGCGGTGCCTCCTTGCGGCTGTTGCAGGTCAAGTGTGGTTCAGTCTGAAGCAAGCCCATGTCCCCGGATCCGGAAAAATGGCTTGATGAGCACGGGGACTATCTTTTTGGCTATGCCTTTGCTCGTCTTCAGGACCGGGGCGTTGCCGAGGACATGGTGCAGGAGACCCTTTTGGCAGCCCTCGAGGCCAAGGACAGGTTTGAAGGCAGATCCTCTGAGAGGACCTGGCTGGTGGGGATTCTCAAGCACAAGATTTTGGACCATCTTCGCTCTCACAGCCGGGAAATCCCCGTGACCGAGCCGCTTGAACCCGACGGGGAGATGGAGGCTCTGTTCGATGAACGGGGAAAGTGGAAGGAGGGTTCGGCGCCCTGGAGGGATGATCCGCAATCCTTTCTGCATCACAAGGAGTTCTGGAACACTTTGGTGCAATGTCTGGAGGAGCTGCCGGGGCGTTTGGGTCAGGTGTTTGCCTTGAGGGAGTTAGAGGGGCTCGGGACGAACGAAATCAGTAATCTATTTGGGGTCACATCGACTAACCTTGGGGTTCTTCTTTACCGAGCCCGTATGCGCCTCAGGCGTTGCCTGGAGATCAACTGGCTCGGGGAGAAGCCGAGGAGCAAATGAATCATGCTATCCTGTAAAGAGATCACCGCCCTGGTCTCCGAGTCGATGGACAGGAGACTTCCCTTTGGCCAACGCCTGGCGGTCAGGCTCCATCTGATGATATGCAGGTTCTGCTCGCGCTACAGAAGGCAGCTGTTGGCGGTGCGCGCTTCTGTGGGGCGGTATGTGGAGGAGATGGAATCCTCCAATGGCCTAAACCCATTTTCACTTTCTGAGGAAGCCCGCTCCAGGATCAGGCAAGCCTTGGCCGGGCAGTCGGGCTCGCAATAAGGCTCCATCAACCCCGCAAGGACTGGCATAGTCTATACCTTGCAGAGCCCATGGATAGACTCGCACGTGTTCGAGTAAAGCTTCTCGATCCAGTCGCCCCTTTGAATATAAGGCATGGAGGGAGATCCGCATTCAGGGCAGATCCGGCTTCTGGCCATGCGACGCAGAAAACGGTGGGTTGTGGCGATGAATGCCGCATGGCTCCAGGCAAGAGGAGACACTGAGAGGGGCTCACCCGTCAATGGGTGGAGCTGTTCGGCCAGCACCCCGGAGGGGAGTGCGTGGGAGGCCACCCACCGAAGGATTTCGTGCGCTTGGGTGACCTCCTCGTTGCTCTCACCCCGCTCCAGCAAGTAATCCGCCAGCCAAAGTGTACAGATGATCCAAGGGTTGCCGGGAACGTTGCTGCTTTGCCGGTGATAGGGATCGTTCTCATAGCGGGCCATTCCTCCGACACTCTGCACCCATAGCCTCTCCCGAAGGGTGGACATGCTGGACACTATGCGGGGGTCATCGGCGGAGTACATGCCAAAGGCAAACAATCCCCAAAGGCTTGAGTCACAGGTGGCATCGGTCTGCAGCTTGCCTTCTGGATTGGGATAAAGCATTCGGCAAAACCGATTCATGTCTTCCATCCAGAGGTGGGATGAAGCGGCATCCCGAACCTCTGCTGCCACGACTCGATACCGGTCCGCTTCCTCTTCCTCCCCAAAGACCTTGCAGAAGAGGGAGGCAGCCGTAAGCCCACCGAAAACCGCCCCCACCGTGAAAGCGGAGATACCGTAGCGTTCCTCCCACAGGTCGTAGGACGGGGCCGGAAGGCCGGTTCGTGGGTCCCTGAAGCGGCACATGAACTCCGCGGCCTTCTTGACCAGGTGGGCATACAAAGGCTTGACGAATTCGATATCCCGAAACATAACGAAATGGTGCCAAAGGGCCCATATGACGAGAGCCGTGGAGTCCTCCTGTATGGGCAACCGGGGCCGGCCCTCGTAAGACCAGGGGTGCCAGGAGGAGGCCAGCGTCCCGTCGGGGTTGTACTTGTGCAAGAGGTAACCCTCCGGCTCCAATCGATCAGCTATGAACTGAAAGAAGTTCCTGGACAGGCCGGGATAACCAGCCAGGTCCAGGGAATAGGCTGCCAACGCCCCGTCCCGGGGCCAGATATAGGAATAGGTGTCCCTGTTGAACTGAATCACATCCGAGTCATTGCCGGCCAGGATGCCCCCCTGCCAGTCGATCTGGATCCTCAGGACGAGCAAGCTGCGTTTGTACAGCCCGGCAACCTCCTCTGAGAGCTCAGAGAGCGGCGGCGACTCCTTTTTTACCCACAGCCCCCAGTAATCGGCCGTCCGCTGGGTCAACTTCCTGGGGTGCCTGTGTTTGACCAACGCATCCAGCCTTCGGACCTGTTCCCAGCTTTCTCCTGCTGTGATCCAGAAGTAGCATTTTTCCTCGGCCCCGGCCTGCAGGTTCATCCGCAGGGCAATGACCGAATCCACCGATCCCTGGGCAATGGGGTTGCCTGAGAGCCGTCCGTCTTCCGCATCTTTGAAGGTCCCCATCCTGCCGCCTGTTGCGGTCTGCCCCGTAGCGAATTGATCCAAGCCTTCTCCGCCCTCCACCCAGCCGTTGGCCAAGAAATACCTGGCCCCCTTGTAATGGACAACGCCGCCGCTGGTGGGGTCAAAGGCCGCAGTGTCCCCCACTCTATTGCCGGATATTCCGAGATCCAGATGGAAAAACAGACGAATCTCCCGCGACCTGTCACTGAGATTCTCCACCGAGATCTCCCTGACATAGATGTCTTCGTGGAAATCCACTGCATCGCTGCAGCTGAGGCGAAGCATCAGATCGGGCGAGAACAGTGTCACCTCCGTGATCAGGGTGTCGGCTGCATAGCGAAGCTCTGGATGCCATCCAGGGCCTACCCAGGAAAATCTGCCCTCCACCCACACCCCGAGCCTGGAGACATTGCCTCCTCCATGGTTCTCCTGCCCCACGTGCGGGTAATAGATGTCCCGGATGCAATAGTCCTTGTCGAAACAGATCAGGAGTTTTCCATTGCCCACAGGGATATCTCTCGGCATGGCCGTCACCTCCATCATTCTGCACCGCCAGGGGGAGCATCATACCACGAGCCTTCAGGTGTAAGAATCCCGAGGGCCTGACAACCATGAACAGGAAGGAGTGGTACTTGTTGACGAAGTGTGGCTGGGATGGGGAAAAGCCGCTGAGCCGGGAAGTTGCGCCAGAGGATGATCCCCAAAGCAGGCCTTTTTGGATGATTGCTCGGGTCCTTCCGCCATGGAGGAGGCTTCCCATTTCAATGCCTGTGCTGGATCAGGGGTTGTGGTACCGGGAGTCAGGATCCCCCGGCTGGAAACCGGATTTCCCACAAACCGGGGAGATGCGACAGGACCGATCCCGCGTTCCCGGACACGATTGCGGGACACCTTTGAGGGCTCTCAGGCGTTGAGGTTCCAGTCGTACGGTCGGTATCTCAATTTGAATTCGTCTCTGTGATCCGCGAGGACATCCTTCTTTTCACCCTCGTCCAGGAATCGCAGGAGTGTCTCCAGCACGCTCGTGTCCGTGCCGCCGAAGTCGGAACGGTACCAGCGAAATATCTTCGATAGGAGAACGACCCTATCTTCTGGGATGATCTCAACCTCAGGCCCGTTGATGAAGCTCGCAGCTGCAAGGTCAAGCTGGGAATCCACCCTGTCTGCCTCATAGAACCCCACGGGAGGGCACGAGCGTGCCCCACACACCAGGGCGAAATGGATCCTTGGGTCCAAGGGTGAAACCACAAACCGCCTCCTGGGATCCCTCCCGCGAAAGGGTTTCAGGAGCCCATACGGGGCTCTGCGATTGCTACGGAGAATCCCGTGTTCCATATCTTGCAAGGAAAATCGGTGTCCTCCTATCTCATAGGCCGCGCGGCAGAAGAAAAACGGGATCTCCCGTACAGACCGGCGCACCCCGAGCCTAACAACGCCGTGGATGACGGCCGCGTTGTATATGTTGATCCAGAAGGCCAGTCGCTGGCCTGGCTCGGAGAGGGAATCCAGATGGAAGGAACGAAGGCCATTGGCAAGGGCTTCGTATTTTCGAAACGTCTCCGAACGCAGCATCTCATGGTATTGGATCCTGCCGCTTTCAGGATCCAGGAATTCCGCCTTCAGATCAGCCAGGGTCAAACTCAGAACCGTATCCACGGCCTGGCCTTCCGGCGGAGCCCCAGGCTCCCCGCGGTTGATCACTATTTTGGAACACGGGAACACTTTTTAACCCCCCTTCTTGCTCGGGGCAAAGGGTCACTGCCTGCTTCTCAATTGGCTCTAACTCGGCTCATTCTGCCCCGCAGCCTCCTCCATTCCACAGAGCCTCGGAAGAACACGGCTGCGGATAGCCGCTTCCTTCTCTGAGCTCCCCTCCCTCCCCAGGGCATCCAGGCTTCTCCACAACCTGATCTTTGCCTCGGTCCAGTTAATCTCAGGGGCCACTTGATGCAGATAATGCTCGATCTCGGCCTCTGTGGCCCTTCGATGTTTGCTCGAATGGAGAACATCACCGATGTTCCACTCGCCCTCTGGTCAGGCGGGGAAGAACACAAGGTTCCCGCCCTCCAAGAGAAGAATACTGTACTGCTCATCGTATCTCACGACCTTGAGAAAAGTCTCCGGCAGCTCAAAATCCTTTGCAGACATCCCAACACCTCCTCCTATTTTGAGGCCTTCGGGCCTCACGCCAGGCGTTCTCGGCTAATGATTCCGAATCGGGCCATTCGATGTCATCCTCAATAAATTAGTCAGCAAAGGCCAGCCCAGATTACAATCCAACTTTTTTCCCCTTTGCCTCTTGACCCCGTACTATGGTACGGGCTCTAGGCTGAATTAGAAAGCACACGGTCAAGACGCCAGGTCATTGACCAGCCGGGGAAGGGGGTTGATACCCATGAAGAACCACCTTGGTAAGATAGGTCTGGCAGGGGCGATTTTTGCCGCGCTGTGCTGTATCGGAACCCCGGCGCTGCTCACGATCCTAACATCCATCGGGGCAGGATTCCTGATCAACGATTCGGTCTTGCTGCCTTTGCTGGTGTTTTTCCTGACGCTCAACATCATTGGATTGCGCCTAACTTATAGAATCCATAGAAACCTCTGGCCCATGATACTTGGGGGACTGGCCTCGGCTGCCATTGTGGTATTCATTTACGGCTGGTTCTTCAGGCCCGGCCTTTACCTGGGCCTGGGGGCCCTGGTAGCCAATTCGGTTTGGAACGCGGTTATGAAGAAGGGCTGCGAAACCAAGAGACCGCATCAAGTCCCGGGGCTTTTCCAGAGTTGTGAACGGGGGTCGCGATGAAGGAAACCATCACCGTGGAAGGCAATAGGCATTATGAATGTGGCGTGTGTGGCTTCGCGTACGAGGAGAAGGAGTGGGCCGAGAAATGCGAGGCGTGGTGCTCGGCTCACGGAAGCTGCAACATGGACATTACTGAGCATGCAGTGCAGAGGAAGGTTCAGCATTCCCCACAGGAGGAACGATCCTGACCAAAGGAAAATCCTCGGGCCAAAGCCTCGGTCGGTGCGCTTCACCGTGTGGGTGAACCGGGTGGTGAGCCGTCCCAAAGGAAGCTGAAAGGAGGGCTTGACTCTGCACTGTGCTCCAGGGTTTAAACTGCAAACAGAGGTGAGACATGGAGGGTCTGAGCATAGGCCAGCTGGCCAGGAAGTCCGGGGTGAATGTGGAGACCATACGCTACTACGAGAGACGGGGACTACTTCCGGCGCCGCCCCGTGGACGCTCCGGTTACCGGCATTACTCTCCGAGAGACATCCAAAGGGTACGGTTCATCAAGCGGGCTCAGAGGCTCGGATTCACACTGAAGGAGGTATCAGAGCTCTTGCAGCTGAAGGTGGATCCCCAGACCACTTGTGCTGATGTCAGAAGACGGGCTGAGATCAAGATGGCGGAAATAGACCAAAGGATTCTGGAGCTTCACGCAATGAGGCAAGCCCTTTCGAAGCTGGCAACCTCATGCCCAGGATCCGGTCCGAGTGCCGAGTGCCCGATACTGGATGTCTTGGACTCAAACGAGGAAAGGAGGTGAGAAAGATGAATGCCAAGAGGAGGATAGAGATCTTCAGTGCAGGATGCCCCGTATGCAAGGAGGCGGTCGAGATGGTCAATGGAGCCGCCTGTCCTTCCTGCGAGGTGAGCGTGCTGGATATGCACGACTCCCAGGTCGCCAAGCGCGCGAAGGATTTGGGCATCTGTTCCGTTCCCGCGGTCCTGGTTGACGGGAAGCTAGCCGAGTGCTGCGCGGGACGCGGCCCTGATGAAGGGGCCCTCAGGGCAGCCGGGTTGGGAAGACCGATCCAGGAACACTTTTAGCAGAGGTCTAACTCTAGCGACAAGGCTCCGGGCAGGATCATCCCGCCAAGGGCCTTGTCGAGAAAGAGTCTTGGGAGCAAATGCACATTCAGCACCCGCGGAGCCGGACGGGAACATACAGTGCTTCCCGGTTCCTGCGAACTGCGGGCCATCATGGTGGCCCCGCGCCGTCAGCCCTTCTTCCTGCTCTTGTAGAACTTGACCAGGCCCAGCACGTCGCGAGCCACCAGACGACCCACGGGCCCCGTGCTGTAACAGGCCACCTCCACCGTGCCCTCAGGTCGAATGAGAAAGCCGGTGGCATGAATGATCTTGCGCTCCCTGTCATAGTAGGCCCCTGTGACCCTGGAGACCTCCTCAGCATCCATACCGTATGCCACGGGAAAGGTAATGCCCAGCCTCTCGACGGTCTGCTTGGCCTTCTCCAAAGGATCCACCGATGCGGCCACAATAGAGATCTGCTCAGCCTCGAGCTCCCCACCGAGGGCTTGGAAGTCAGCCAACTGCTGACTGCAGAAAGGTCACCAGTGACCGCGGTAAAGGAGCACTACACCGTAGCCCGGCCCCAAATCTCGGGGCAGGACAAGCTCTGCACCCTCGACAGTGCGCAGGCGAAGTTCGGGGAACCGGTCGTTTGCATCAAGAATTGTCTTGTTCATCCTGGCCATCTCGACCTCCCAATGATATCCCATGAATCTTGTGGGTAGAACCCTTTTCCGAAGAGCTCCTTGGGCACGCCTGGGAAGGCTTCGAGGTGAGCCCAAGGTCCTCAAACCTGGATCCGGTACATCTGGTGATTCAGGCAGAACTCCCTTTGACCTTTGCGGTAATCCTCGAAGGCGGCCCTTACAATGGAAAACGCCTCAGAGCAGTCCTTGGCCAGGAATATCAGCTTCACATCTTCCTCATCCAGCAACCCGTCTCGAATGGGCCGATTCCTGATCCAGTCTACCAACTCTGCCCACATCTCTCCCAATAGGATCAACGGAATATGACACACATGCCTTACCTGCATCAACTGCCAAGTGTAAAAGAACTCCAGAAGGGTTCCAATACCACCTGGAGCGATGACCGCCGCGTTGCTCAGCACCATGAAGTGATCAAGCCTTTCTGAGAAACGGGAGAAGTCTTTTTTCAAGTCCAGATGAAAGGCGTCCTTCTGTTCCTTAGGAAGACGGATGTTCAACCCAATGGAGTGAAGAGGCGCAGGGCCCCTTCCCGCGTGGTGTCCTTTGCTGGCCGCGTCCATCAGGCCGGGGCCCCCACCCGTCACAATGTCCATCCCCTCCGCGGCCAGAAGTCGCGAGAGGTTGTACACCATCCGGTATACCGGGTCACCCTCTTTGAGGCGCGCGGATCCAAAAATGGCGACTCTGAAGTGAGACCGTGCAATTTCATTTTCGATCTCCGCGGATACACCGGGTGCCCCTTTTTGATCTTGCCCGCTCATGCTGCCCTCCTTGCCCTTGCCCCATGGGCGCGATTCCAAAGCTCATGGAGCTGTGAAGACCTCAGTGTCCGGGTGAAATGCCTGCCACGCAAACCAGTAGCTGTAGATGACCGGAATCTCCCCGCCACGATCATCGAAGATCCTTAGGAGCTCTCCCCCAGGGGAGATCTCGATCTGCACCTCCACTCCCCCGACTTCATCACGAAGCACTCCCGCCTTCTTTCTCAGGAGGGAGATCGGATAGGCCCTGGTGTGACCTTGGATCTCCAGGCCCAGGACCATCTCCTTGGGAGAAAGGTCGGTCCTCACGTCCCCGACGAGAAACCAGATCCCAAGACCCCTGTAATAGCCCTCGTAAGGGTCCACGGAGTAATCCCTTCGGTGGCCCGTATCCGTGGAGAGCACGAGCGTCTGGGGCTTCTTTTTCAGCCACGTCCTCCAGGTCGTTCTGAGCGAGGGAATCCTCCGCAAGGACTTGCCGGCGAGGGGGCCGGCAATGGCCTTCTCCATCATCTGGGACCAGAGGCTTTCGTTCTGGTGGTCGTAAAGAAGCACGTTGCTCTTGTAAAGCAATCCTGACACCCCGAATGTATGTGTCACGCCCTCCAAAGCCCGGGAGTAGACCACCCCCGATTGTGTGAGCGGTCAGAAGGTCACGACCACCGGAGCGCCGCCCACGGTGTCGTTGACGACCTCGTGCCAGTTGAGGATCTTGATGGGGTAAGCCTTTGCTTCCTCTCCCACCGCTACCCCTATGACCGTATCGTCGGGCTTGAGAAATAGTGCTTCCTGTGGACTTACGAACTTGGGTTCCAGAATCGCCGGGATCCCGTCCTTGGGAGGTCCTCCAGAGAGAATCTCCCCCTTCGGAACGATGGCGTTATCCAGCCGGAAGCCCGTGACCGCAACCCACAACCCAAAAGCGGTCAGGAATTGACCGATTCTCTTCATGGCTTCTGCCCTGCGGATCCCTTCTCTTTAGTCCGACCAAGTCCGAAGATCTTACGCCAGTGGCAAAAGACATCATCACCTTGAGCGTTACACTCGATCCGCTGGAGGAAGGCTCCCGGCAATTCTCCCCTTGACTTACCCTTTTCTTTGTATATTGATGTATATCATCATTTAGCAAAGTAAAGAAGATAGGGGGAGGTATCCCATGGCCCTACTGGAGACGTTTCCCGAGCCCATGCGCTCGCACCTTGCCAAGCTGCCATGTCCCTCTTTCGAGACACATCCCTGGGTCCAGGGGCCGGCTCTTTCCAAGCGCCGTGTGGCCCTGATTTCCACAGCCGGCCTCCACAGGCGCAAGAACCGGCCCTTCGAGGGGATGACCGGAGAGTATCGTGTGATACCGAAAGAGTGCGAAGCCAACGACCTGATCATGACGCATGTATCAACCAACTTCGACAGGACAGGGTTTCAACAGGACTGGAACGTGGTGTTTCCTCTGGACCGACTCAGGGAACTGGCCGAGGAAGGTATCATCGGGAGCGTGGCCGATTATCATTACTCCTTCATGGGAGCTGCGGATCCTTGGGAAATGGAGCCGTGGGCCCGAAACCTGGCTGGAGTGCTCAAGGGTGGCCGGGTGGATGCTGCTCTGCTTGTCCCGGTCTGACCCTTCTGCACGCGCGCCGTGGGCGCGCTGGCCCATTACCTTGAGGCAGAAGGGATTCCCACCACACAGATCAGCCTCATCAGAGAGCACACAGAGATCATCCGCCCTCCCAGGGCTCTCTGGGTTCCCTTCGAGTTGGGACGGCCTCTGGGCATTCCAGGCGACGCTGCTTTCCAAGGGCGGGTGCTGCGGGCGGCGCTTGAACTTCTGGAGTCGCAGGAAGGGCCCGTGCTGGAGGACTTCCCAGAAGATGCTCCCCAAGGGAAAGCCGGCCTTGAGGAAACCGCCCAGGCATGGGCGTGTCCGGTCAGTTTCTCAGCCGCGCCCGAAAAAGCAGGGGATGAAGGGGAACTCCTGCCCGCACTGCGGCGAGAGATCATGGAGCTGCGGCCCTGGTACGATCTCAGCCTGGAGCGCAGGAAGCGCACCTCGGTGGCATATTTCCCTCCCGAGGCTGCTTCCCAGTTCTTCGGTTCCGTCTTGCTGGGGGAAGCTCATCATATCCCTGAGAACTTGGCATCACCCGCAGTGGCCCTCAGGCTCGCAGCCCAGGATCTGAAGGCATTCTATTTCGAGTCCGTGACCGCTCGGCCGGGCTTCGCCACCCCGGGAGCCTCGGAGTTCAACAGGTGGTTCTGGCAGCAGACTGCTGCAGGCCGCCTCCTGAAGTCGGTGAGGAGGATCTGCGCAGACTCCCAGGATCAGGAGATGAGAGACGCCGCAGTGCGGTTCTTGATCCCGCTGGACCAGGCTTAGGGCCTGAGACCGGCTCATTTCGGTCCTGGATCGAGAGGATGAAGTGGAAAGATTGTTGAACGTGAGAGAGACCGCTGAGTTCCTGAATGTCTCGGAGATGACGGTGCGCAGGTGGACCAATGCGGGCTTGTTGCGCTGCTACCGCATCGGGCCCAAGCGAGAAAGGCGTTTCAAGCTCCGGGAATTGGAGGAATACCTTGCCGGCGCGGCCGCGTGGCAGAAGGTGTGTACCGTGCCACTGGGTCTCGCAGACTCGGAAGTCCCTGACGGAGCGCATCTGAGCCATCTTTATCATGATGGCCAGGAGGCTCTTGGTGTGGGCGTCCCGTATGTAATGGAGGGTCTTCGAGGCGGGGAAACCGTGCTGGTGGTGGCACATGAGGCGGGTACCAGGGCCCTCCTGGAAGCCCTGGAGGGACAAGGTTTGGACATCCAGGCCCTGAGGGACAGGGGTAAGTTGCACCTGAGTGGCGGAATGCCAACTCCAGAGGAACAAGCAGCATACATAGCATCGGTGGCTTCATCCTCCACCGGCCGCTTCAGGTTGCTGGGGGACATGAATTGGGCCAAGGACAGGAGATGGAGCGCTGAGAACCTAAGAGGCCTTGAAGACATGACCAATAGAGGCACGTCTTGTCCTGGGAGGCTCATCCTTTGTCAATATTCCCTTGCGATATGCTCAGGACAAGAGGCCATGATGGTGATGGAAACTCACAATTACGCCATTTACAAAGGAAGAGTCCAGGAGAGCCCGTACTTTGGCTGCACCTGACTGGCGGGTTGACCCCCAAGGGCACTTACATCCATGAGGAACCTCTCCAATGACATGTAAGCCTCCCCCTCTTCCGGATATTAGGTGGCGACCCCGGCACAGGAGCAGGATGCCACATCCAGGCCTATGAGTGAGGCGATGCTCCGGTCCTTTTTCCCGTGAGAAAACACAAGCTCTTGGGAAGCGCGGCAGAATTGCCTTGTCCGCCCAGGTTTTCTTATCCTGTCTCAGGGGCAGAGGCCGGTTGTATACTTTGTACAAAGGACTTGGAACAAGAACCCCTTTGTCCGGGATTCATTGCTTCAAGGGAGCATCCGAGGCAGAAAAGTGAACCCCCACAAGGAAAGACTAAGTGAGTTTCCAAGGTCCCCGGGAGTGTACCTCATGAGAGATGCCCGGGGCCAGGTGATCTACGTGGGCAAAGCCAAGGATCTGAGGGCCAGGCTGGGCTCCTACTTCAGGGGGAAAGGTGACCAGCGTCCGCTGGTGCGTTATCTGCTCAAGGACCTGGAGAAAGTGGAGATAATGGTCACGGGCACAGAAAAGGAGGCCCTGATCCTGGAGAACAACCTCATAAAGAAACACAGGCCCAAATACAATGTGAGGTTCAGGGACGACAAGGACTACCTCCACATAAGGATCGACACCAGCCACCCCTTCCCCAGGCTGAGTGTGGCCAGAAGACCCCCCAGGGACGGTGCCCTTTATTTCGGCCCCTACGCCTCGGCCCATGCGGCAAGGCAGACCATGAGGCTCCTTCAGCGACACATGGGACTTCGCACCTGCAAGGACACCCAGCTCAAGCAGAGCAAGAGGACATGCCTCAACCAGCAGATGGGCCGCTGTGCAGGGGTGTGCCGGGGCTCGGTGAGCCAGGAGGAGTACTCCCTCAGAGTCCAGGAGGCTGTGATGTTTCTCCAGGGCCGCTCCAGGGAGCTCATCAGGCAACTTGAGGGGAGGATGAAACTGGCCTCCCAGGAGCTGAGATTCGAGGAGGCGGCCCGTCTCAGGGATCAGATAAGGGAGCTGGAGCGGACCATAGAGGCCCAAAGGGTGGATACGCCCTTGGGGAGAGACCAGGATGTGGTGGGGTTGCACAGGGTGGGCATGGAGGGGAACCTGGTCCTTTTGAGAATAAAAGGGGGCAAGCTTTGGGAAAGGCACAGTTTCCCCATCTCGCCCACTCCTCTGGAAGACCCGGAGGTGATCTGCTCTTTCCTTCAACAGTTCTACGGGGCAGGTCGCGTGCCTCCGGCCAGGATTCTGGTGCCCATCCCTTTGAGGGAACATTTTGGCATCCTGGAGGAGTGGCTGGGGGAGCTTGCGGGCTCCAAGGTCAGGATCCGGGTTCCTGCCAGGGGAGAGGGAAGAGGGCTTTTGGAAATGGCCCAGGAAAATGCCAGGCTGCTTCCAAAGCAGAGCAACGCCTGGGAGGAAACAGCCAGGGAGCTGGCCGGAAGGTTGGGGCTCAGGAGACCTCCCAGGATCATAGAGGCCTTTGACATCTCCAATTTGGGAGGGCAGGATTCGGTTGGATCTGCTGTGCGTTTTGTGGAAGGGGTCCCGGAGCCTTCCATGTACAGGAGCTATTCGGTGAGGAGGTCCTCCCAACCAGATGATTATGCCATGATGTACGAAGTGCTCCGCAGACATCTGCTTAGGAAGAAAGAAGAGGGCTCCCTCCCGGATCTGCTCCTGGTGGATGGCGGCAAGGGGCAGCTCCAGGTGGCCCTGCGGGTCTTGGAAGACCTGGGCATGGGGGAACCGGAGGTGGTGGCCCTGGCCAAGGCCAGGGCAGGGGAGAGGAAGGCCGAAGCCGTGCCCGACAGAATCTTTGTGCCCCTCCGCAAGGATCCCATTCCCATAGGCATTGGGGCGGCCCCCCTGAGGGTGCTCCAGCAACTGCGGGACGAGGCCCATCGCATGGCCTTGTCCAGGCACAGAAAGCGAAGAAATCTTAGACACCTGAGTTCCCCTTTGGAGGAGATCCCCGGGGTGGGACCTGCCAGGAGGAAAGCGCTTCTGAGACACCTGGGAAGCCTGAAAAGGATCCTGGAGGCAACCGAGGAGGAGCTGGCCCGGGTGCCTGGCATCTCCAGGAAAATGGCCGGGCGGATCCGTGGGGCCTTGCAAGGCCGCAAGGGTCTCTAGGAAGAGGGTTCCCCGTGGTGGAGGGGAAAGCCGCGGCTCAAAGCTTTATAGCCGGCGGAATGGGGTATTGCTCTGCCACCCGGTCGTGGTTTCGGATGCCCAGGGCCTCCCTGTGTATGATGAGCCACCGGAACTGTTCCAGGGCCTCCTGCCTGAGGGAATTGTAAGAGCTCACCTCCTGCTCCAGTTGGGCCCGGAGGGGGATCAAGTTCCCTGCCTGCAGCTCCCTGGCCAGGCTCTCTTTGATTTCCTCTATGCGAGAGAAGCACTCCTGGAGCCTGATCAGGGCTCTTTCAACCCTCTCTCCCGAGTTCCCCAGAGCCTCGGCCATCTCCTGGAGGATTTCTGCATCCAGGCCGGGCTGGTCCCAAAGCCCTCTCTTGATGCGAACTCCATCCCCAGGATTCAAGGTTCCGTCCTCTCCAAAGCCTTCACAGACCCTTTCCAGGACCGGCCAGGGGCAAGCTCCTTGAGGTTCCAGGAAGCCCAGGGCCCTCTCAATACTGCTGGCCCAGCCTCCTGGAGAGTTCCTCGCAGACGCGCTTGAGATCCTTGCTCAGAGAACTCAGTCTTTCCTCAGTAAGCCTGGACTTGGGGCCTGAGAGGCTTATGGCGTATTCGGGTCTTCCGCTATAGTCGAACACTGGGGCAGCCAGGCAACGGATTCCTGTTACCATTTCCTCGTCGTCAGTGGCAAAGCCCCTCTCCCGGACGAGAGAAAGCTCCAGCCTGAGCTTTTCCGGATCAGTGTTGGTCTTGGGCGTGAGGGGTTTGAACTCTGCTGAGGAAAGGAAGATCCTGATCTCCTCCTCGGAGCGGTAGGCCAGTATGGCCTTTCCCATGGCAGAGCAGAAAGTGGGAACCCTGGTGCCTATGGCCAGATCCATCAAGAGCACCTCCCTGCTTTTCACCTTGTCTATGTAAACGATCTCCTCTCCTTCCCAATGGCCCAAATTCACGGTCTCTCCCGAAATCTCGGCCAGCTCTTCCAGGAAGGGTCTAGTGATCTGGCGGATACCCAGGGCATTCACCATGGCTATGCCCATCTCGAAGAGACGGAAAGAAAGCCTGTAGCGTGAGGAGGAGTCCTGGACAACATATCCCAGCTCCTTCAAGGTGGCCAGGAACCTGTGGGCCGCGCTTCTGTGGGTTCCCAAAAGGGAGGCTACCTCCGAGACCTTGAGGCTTCCCTTTTCGGCCAGAAGCTCCAGGATTCGAAGCCCCCGCTCCAAAGAAGAAACTTTGTAATAAGCCTTTTCCTCCATATTGGTTCCTTATGGGAGACAAACTCGGAATGTGTGACTGTGTCATAGATAATAAAACACTTTACAAAAAATGGGCTTTAATGTCAATTCCTTATTTTCCACTTCTTCAGCCCAGTGCTTCCCCCTGACCGGTTCATGAACCACCTAAAGCCCCTTACTCTGACCGCTTGCCAAGACCCCAGGAGAATGGGGGGCTCGCCTGCTCACGGCCCCGGGATGCTCCAGGAGCTCAGGAGGCTCCCCCAAGTCATTGCCAGGGGCTTTCCATGGGGCACTGGGTTTCATGCAGGCAGCTCGAATCTGGCCTCCAATTGTAGCGAATAATGAGGATAAATAGGCTTGACATGCTTCTGAGGAGATAGTTACAATATGTGTATTCTTGTCACAAATAGCGTGACAAGATTCCTGGGTTGGCTAACTCATGGTTGGTCTCCAACTGGTGGGAGCAGAAGGGAGGTGCTCGCCCATGGGTACCACGATGTTCACCATACCGTATAATACCACCTTGGTTATCGTGGGGCTCATAGTCCTGGGGGTGGTGGGTTTTGTGGTGTACGGTTTTATCAAGGGTTGGGAAAACGTCTTCAAAGAGGACTATGAGAAGGGACCCCACCATGGTTGAGGGGTCACCTGGGAGCCCTTTTGGACACCCCGGGGCCTCCCCATTAGGATAAGGCCCCGGAGAAGAGATAAATGCGGCTGGATGGGGTCCCTTGTGCCACCCGCGGGGAGGTAAAGGCACTGGACAGGGTAAGGGGCCCGAGGCGATCACTCCTTGCAGGATCATTTCAGAACCCACAGGAAGGAGGAGGCCATGAGCGAGAAGGAGAAGAAGCAGAAGAGCACCTCTAGGCGCAGCTTTCTGAAGGCCGCTGCTGTGGCCGGGGGAGCTGCAGGCACCATCGGATTCCCGGCGGTCATGAGGGTTTCGGCCCAGCAGCCCATCAAGATCAAGATGCAGACCGCCTGGGATGCTGGCACCATCGGCTTTGAGGAGTTCAAGAAGTTCTGCAAGCTGGTGGGGGAGTTGAGCGAGGGCAAGCTGATAGTTGAGGGCTTCCCGGCAGGAGCCATAGTGGGCACCTTCGAGATGTTCGATGCGGTCAAGGCAGGGGTCTTCGACGCCATGCACTGCTTCGACGTGTACTGGCCCGGTAAAGTCCCTGCCTGCACCTTCCTTTCCTCCTACCCCTTCGGCATGGACCGGCCCGACCAGTGGGAGACCTGGTACGAGACCCTGGGGGGGAAGGAAATAGCCAGGGAAGCTTACGGCGCCCACAACATGTATTACCTGGGCCCCATCCAGCACGACGACAACCTGATCCACTCCAAGGTGCCCATCCGGTCCTTCGAGGACTTCAAGGGCAAGAAAATCAGGTACCCGGGCGGCATCATAGCGGATATTTACAAGGCCGCAGGTGTGTCCACGGTGCTGCTTCCAGGAGGCGAGGTTTACCCTGCCCTGGAGAAGGGGGTGATAGACGCCTCCGACTTTGTGGGCGCGGCTGTGAACTACAACCTTGGCTTCGGGGAAATAGCCAAGTACATCATCATGGGCCCGCCCTCCACACCCTGCCTGCACCAGCCCGTTGACCTGATGAGCGTCGAGGTCAACATGAACACCTGGAAGAAGCTCCCCAAGCACCTCCAGCAGATCCTGGAGGCCGCAGTGAAACAGCACTCCTGGGAGCACTACACCGCAATCCAGAAGGCTGACATAGAGGCCTTCGAGAAGTTCCAGAAAGAGCAGAAGGTAGAGGTGATCAGGCTCAAAGACGAGGACATAAACAAGTTCAAGAAGTTCGCCCCCAAGCTCTGGGTCGAGTGGGCCAAGAAGCACCCCCTTGCCACTAAAGCCTTCAAGAGCCAGTGGGAGTACATGAAGTCCGTCAAGATCGGCTATTACACCCAGGACGATCTCAGAGATCCAGAGGGAAAGAAGCTGGAGATCTAATTGGTCGGGGAGGGGGATACCCCCTCCCTTTTGTCTGAAGCAGAATGGTGTTCAGCGGGATTGTAGCTTTTCGGGCATGAGCTCCTCACTCAATATATGGGAGTCTGGGAATGAAAGCGCTTCGCACCTTCATGATGGCTGTTGACAAAACCAACATTTTCATAGGCAAGCTCATGGTGGGGGTCACGCTCCTGGCCGTTCTCGTGATAACCTTCGAGGTGGTCATGAGGTACATCTTCGGGGCCCCAACCAACTGGGGTCACGAGCTGATGACGCTCCTTTTTGCCATCTTCTACGTGGCGGCAGGCGGCTATGCCCACTACTACAGGGCCCACGTGAGGGTGGACGTGTTTTATGCCACAAGGTCCGAGCGGACCCGCGCAATTCTGGATCTCATCACATCGGTGCCGTTTTTTCTTTTCACGCTAGTTCTGTTTTACACGTCATGGGAGTTCTACTGGAGTTCCCAGACCATGGAGGCCGGGGCCGAGGTGCTCGGCATTCAGGTCCCCGGGGAAAGATCCTTCACGGACTGGGGTCCTGCTTACTATCCCATAAAATTCATGATGCCCTTTGGGGCATTGATGCTGATACTTCAGGGCCTTGTATGGCTAATGAGAGACATACACCTCGTGGCTACTGGGAGAAAGCTGTCATGAGCATAGAGACCATAACCATAACCATGTTCGGATCCATGATGTTGCTGCTGATGCTGGGGCTTCCCGTGGCCTTTTCCTGCGGCACGGTTGGGATGGTTTTCACGGCACTTATTCAAGGGCCCATGGCAGTGAGCATAGTGCCTACCAGGATCTTCGGCCTCATGACCAACTATCTCCTGGCAGCCATCCCCCTTTTCATATTCATGGCCTGCATCCTGGAAAGGGGCGGCCTCATAGCCGAGATCTACGAGATGGTTTACCAGTGGTTCGGAGGCCTGAAGGGAGGCGTTGCCACTGCGTCGGTCATGGCCTGCACCATGATGGCCGCCATGGTGGGCGTGATAGGAGCCAGCGAGGTGACCATGGGGGTTATAGCCCTGCCCGAGATGCTAAAGCGGCGCTACGACAAGTTCATATCCACAGGTAGCATCCTGGCAGGGGGCACCCTCGGCATTCTGATACCTCCAAGCGTGATGCTCATAGTGTACGGTATGGTGGATAACTCCTCCATCGGGCAGCTTTATGCTGGGGCCTTTCTCCCGGGCTTTCTCTTGGCAGGACTGTACATAGCCTACATAAGCTTCAGATGCTACCTGAACCCCATCATGGGCCCTCCCATTCCCAAAGAGGAAAGGCTTCCACTGATAACTAGGATAAAGTTGCTTTTCCCCCTCATTCCCGCTGGAATATTGGTCTTCCTGGTCCTAGGCACTATCTGGTTGGGCATCGCAGCCCCCACAGAGGCAGCAGGTGTGGGGGCCGTGGGAGCCATGATCATCACCTTTGCGCAGGGAAAGCTCAAGTGGAAGGGCATAGTGGAGGCCTGTGAGAACACGCTCAAATCCAGCGCCATGGTGCTCTGGACCATGTTCGGGGCGAACATATTCGTGGCCTTTTACATCATGGTCGGGGGAGGTGCCTTTGTGACCCAGCTGCTGGTGGGCTCCGGCCTGGACAGGTGGGTGATCCTCTGGATAATGCAGCTGATCCTGATTTTCCTCGGGGCTTTCATAGACTGGGTCGGTATAATAATGCTCTGCGTGCCCCTCTTCGGGCCCATAATAAGAAAGCTTGGCTTTGATCCTATATGGTTTGGGGTGCTCTTTGCCGTGAACCTGCAGATGTCCTTCTTGACCCCGCCCTTTGGCTACGCACTTTTCTATCTGAAGGGGGTTGCCCCAAAGGAGATCTCAACCACGGACATCTGGAAGGGTGCGGCGGCATTCCTGGGCCTCCAGTTCGTAGGGCTGGTCTTGTGCATGATCTTCCCGGAGATCATCCTGGTGGTTCCAAGGCTTCTATTCAGAGGTTGAGCTGTCCATACCTTCAACCATCGGGAGGTTGTGAGTACACGCAGAGAGCATTGCCTGACCCCTGAAGGAAGTTGTGGCAAAACCAAAGGCATCATACCAGGCACCTAGATTGGCCGTGGGGGGATTCTACTTGCTTCTGGCCGGATGGACTGTTGTATCTGTCGGGTTCATCTGGATAAAGGGAGAGCAGGGGGCAGGCGGAGATCTTCTGTGGTGGTTCATGATAGCCTTTGTGCTTGGGTTCACCTGGTATTTTTCCCTGGGCATATCCTACAAGGTGGAGATGGGCGAGGAAGGGGGGCTTGAGCTCACCAGCTTCAGGAGGGTGCTGCACGTCAAGCCAGGGGAAATAAGCCAGGTGGAGCCGCCTTTTCTGCCCTGGGGATTCCTGCGTTTCAACCTGGAGAGGGAAAAGGCTTACCTGTTCTGCTCGTTGACTCACAAGGATCTTCAGGCCATAGTCAGGAGACTGGTGGAGATGAATCCGGACATGAGGATAAGGATGCGCTGAGAGCCGCATCCGGTCATGAATTCCATCCGAGTCAGGGGTGCAGAATGAGAATAGTCCTTTTCGCGCAGGCGGCATTCGGGGAGGAGGTCCTCAGGCGTCTGGTTCAAAGAAAAGAGGAGGTGGTGGCACTCTACACTCCTGCTGAGCCCCGAGGAGCAAAAAACCCCATCAAGGAGCTGGCCTTGGCCTCGGGCATCCGGGTCTTGCAGCCCAAGCGCATGAGAGATTCGGAGGTGGTGGCACAATACAAGACGCTCTCCCCCGAGCTGAACCTCCTGGCCTTTGTGACTGACATAATCCCGGGGGAGATCCTCAACCTCCCCACCAACGGCTCCATCCAGTACCACCCCTCCCTTCTCCCAAAGCACAGGGGCAGAAGCGCCATAAACTGGGCTGTGATAAATGGGGAGAAGAAGACAGGGCTCAGCATATTCTGGGTGGACGAGGGCATAGACACCGGCCCCATTCTCCTCCAGAAGGAGGTGGAGATCTCTGAGGAGGACACCACGGGCTCCCTTTACTTCAACAAGCTTTTCCCCCTGGGGGTGGAGGCCCTTCTGGAAGCCCTGGATCTGGTAAAGGAGGGTAGGGCTGCAAGGATCCCCCAGGATGAATCCCAGGCCACTTACGAGCCCCCCTGCCAGGAAGAGCATGCCAGGGTGGACTGGAGCAAGCCCCTGTCCTCTATCTACAACTTGATAAGGGGCTGTGACCCTCAACCAGGAGCCTGGAGCTTGCTGAAGGGCTCAAAGGTGCAGTTTTACTCTGCGAGGCCTCCGGGGCAGGCACCTGGGGGGAGGAGGGGGAAGCCCGGGGAGATATTGGGCCTGGATGAAAAAGGTCTTCTGGTCGCCGCTGGGGAGGGGGCTTTGTGGATCGGGAAACTCAAGCCCCAAGGCGGGGTGAAGATGGACGGGGCAAGCTTCGCAAGAGAGTTGGGGGTCCAAGAGGGGGAAAGGTTCCAATAAAGGATCCCCGGGGGGGATGTCTCTCGGGTTCGGAAGTTGACCCGTCCCCCCCCCCGGAGTTTGGCAAATCAGGCATATCTGGTGGCCGGAACCAACTTGAGGTCGTTGAGGACCTTGCCCACACCAGACACCCCAGCCACAACCTTTTGAGCCTTGTCCAAGCTGGCCTGATCCTCAACAAAACCCGAAAGCCGGGCCACCCCGGGCTCAGGCACCTCAATGGATATGGAAAGGGTATGCCCATAGGCCAACCCCGCCTCCATTATGGCCGCCTCTATCCTGCTCTTGAGGGCCATCATCTCTATCTGGCGCATGGCATCCAAGGAGCAGGCTTTGATTTCCTCGGACCTGGCCACCCTCACCACCGTCTCCACAGCCAGATCCAGACTCAGCTTGTCCATGTTGATGACCAGGTCGTAGAGATCCGGATCGTCCCAGTCCACCCCAAAGGCGAACTTGATGAAGGCTTCCCGGTCATGGTCCCCCCTTTCTATGAGCCTGGGGGCGTCCTCTGCACTCACTCCGCGCCGGATGAGGTTCTGGATTCTTTTTTCCCTGGAGGCTATGACACGCACGTGAAGGGCACAGTCAAAGGCCCTGAGCAGCATGTGGCTTCCCCAGCCAAGGAAAACAGCGTCCCCCTGCTTTGCCAGCTCGTACACCACGGAGTTGAGTCGGTCCAGATCCACAGCGGGCTTTGAGGAGAAGATTCTCTGGAAAAAGGAGGGGGGCCTCTCCGGGATCTCCATGATGTCCTCCCTGAAGCCCATCTCCCCGGCCTTGTACTCTATGGCGTCGGTGTCATAGAACCTGTAGCCCATCTTCTCGGCCACCTTCCGGGCTACCTCCCCCCCGCCTGCCCCGTATCTCCTGGAGAAGGTTATGAAGTGCATGGCTTCCCTCCCGAGCTTTGGAGTCATGAGGGGTGAACCCCCCCCTGCACCTAGGGTGCTCCTGAGCACAGAACAGGTCAAGCCCCTGGAGGGCTGAAGCTCTTTTCTCCTGCCAGGAGGCCATTTGTCTTGTGTGAGTGAATCCGAGGCAAGAAACCTAGAGAGGAAAAAACTGCCTGAGGAAGGGGGCGGCCGTCCCCCTTCCTGCTATGTTTACTCCTGGGGCTCCTGCGGGGCCTCAAGGGAGATTCGCACCTTGGCTTCCAGGCGGCGGAACTGCTCATCCACATTCTTTTGAATCTCTTCCACCATGCTGTCCGTGAGGTGCCTGAAGCGGCCTTGCTTCTTGAGGTATTCCACCACCGGGACCTGCTTGGGAGGCTTGGGTACAAACCTGTAACGGCCGTTTTCCACCTCGTAGAGCGGGAAGACCCGGCTGGCCACTGCCAGCTTCCCCAGTTCTATGGACTCTTCAGGCTGGCTCCTCCACCCCGTGGGGCAAACTGAGAGGATGTGAACATATGCTGGCCCTTCCACCAGGGCTGCCTTCTGGACCTTTTTCATGAGGTCCCAGGGGTAACTTGGGCAGGCTGTGGCCACATATGGGATGCCGTGAGCTGCGGCTATCTCGGCCACGTTTTTTTTCTGGGTGGATTGGCCGAAGGACAAACGGCCGGGTGGGGAAGTGGTGGTCATGGCCCCGTACGGGGTGGAAGAGGAGCGCTGAATGCCTGTGTTCATGTAAGCCTCATTGTCAAGACAGATGTAAACCATGTCATGGCCTCTCTCCAGAGCGCCCGAGAGGGCCTGCATGCCGATGTCGGCTGTGCCGCCGTCACCGGCTATGGCCACGCAGTGGACCTGTTTCCTGGGGAGCCTGGCCTTTCGCATCAGAGCCTTGAGGCCGGCCTCCACTCCTGAACAGACAGCTGCCGCGTTTTCAAAACCCACGTGTATGTAAGGCACCACCCAGGAGGTGGTGGGAAGAGGCGTGGAGACTATCTCCATACAGCCCGTGGCATTGGCCACCACCGTGTCCCTACCCAGGGCCTTGAGGGCCAGCCTCAAAGCCAAGACTTCAGCACAACCCTGGCAGGCTCTGTGCCCGGGGGCAAAGAGTTCCTCCAGGGGCAGATTCTTTGGTCCAAAGGCCTTGATTTCTGTCATGGCATTCTCCTTACTAGAGCCCCACGGCCTCAACCGGGTTTCCCCGAGAGCCCGTGTTGGCCTGGCTTCGGCCTCAAGCTTATCCTCTCACTCCGTAAATCTCGTAGTCCTCCTGCCGGTCCTGCATCTTGGAAAGGGCCTCTTCCACCATGTGCTGAAAGTCCTGAGGGGAGACGTCCCTGCCGGCCAGGCCTCCTATGAAGTTGACCACCCTGGGGCGGGAGGGCTCTCCGTACATGGCTGCCCGGATCTCAGAGGCCACTGGTCCTCCCTGACCTCCGAAAGAGACGCACCTGTCGAACACCACGGCTACCTTGGCCTTACTCAGGACTTCCCTGACCTGCCTGAAGGGGAAAGGCCTCCAGAGTCTTATCTTCATCACCCCAACGGCCGTCCCCTGGTTTCTCATCCTGTCTGCTGCCTCGCAGGCCGTCTCTCCCATGGAGCCCATGGTGACCAGAACCACCTCCGCGTCCTGGGTACGGTGGGTCTCAACCGGGTTGTACTCCCTGCCTGTCAGTGCCTCCCACTGCCTCCATCCCTCAAGGAGCACGGGCCAGGTGGCTTTCAAGGCCTCGTCCTGGGCCTTCTTGGCCTCTGTATAGAGTTCGGGCAGGGCAAAAGCCCCCATTGTGACCGGTTTGTCAGGATGCAGCCTGTGGATGGGCTCAAAGGGAGGCAGGTATTTGTTGACCAGCTCCTTGTCCACCATCTCCAGGGCCTCTACCATGTGGCTCAAGATGAAGCCGTCCATGTGGAGCATGACCGGGATCAAGACCCTCCTGTCCTCCCCCACTCGGTAGGCCCAGAAAACATGGTCATAGGCCTCCTGACCGTTTTCCGCAAAGACCTGGATCCAGCCCGTGTCCCTGACGCTCATCACATCCGAGTGATCGTTCCAGATGCTGAGGGGCGCACTCAGGGAGCGGTTGGAGACCACCATGACTATGGGGAGCCTGAGGGAAGAGGCAATGTATACCACCTCGTTCATGAGGGCCAGGCCCTGGGAGCTTGTGGAAGTGAAGGTCCTGGCCCCTGCGGCCGAGGAACCGATGCACACGCTCAGGGCAGAGTGCTCTGATTCCACCGGGACGAACTCTGCATCCAGGTGACCGTCTGCCACCAGCTCCGAGAGATGCTCCACGATGTGTGTCTGAGGTGTGATGGGATAGGCCGCCACCACATCCACGTCGGCCTGGCAGGCCGCCTCTGCCACAGCTATCGAGACTTCCATTCCGACTCTCTTGCCCATGTCCCTCACTCCCCTTCCGGAACCATGTCAATGCACTTGACCGGGCATTCGTGGGCGCAAATTCCGCAACCCTTGCAATAGTAAAGATTGGGCAGGAAATAGCCCTGTTCATTTCTCTCTATGGCCGCATCCGGGCAGAAGATGTAGCATTGCGCGCACTTGATGCAGCGTTCCGTGTCCACCTTGGGATGCCCCACTGTGCGCCAATCCCCCGTCTTGTATTTCCTGGCATTGCCTGGCTCCACTATGACGCAGCCGGGTTCCAGCTCTATCCAGGTAATCTCAGTTATAGGTTTTGCCATTTTAAGTACACCTCCGTATGGGACCGGCCGCGAGGCGGTTTGTGCCGGTCTGCCGGGTCAAACCCTAAGGGAATCGTAAGCCCTTTTCATGGCCTCCAGGTTCCGGTCTGCCAGCCGCCCGAAGCGCTCCCGCACAGGAGCCTCCAAGCTCTCCAGTTCCACCACACCGGTAGCTTTCAAGAGGGCCCCTATCATGGTGGTGTTGGTTATGGGTCGTCCCAGCACCTCAGCGGCTATGGCATGGGCATCCACCGAGTAAAATCGCTGAGCAGGCTTCAATCTGGACAGGAAGCCCTTGGGCTCCCCTGACACATTGGCCACCACCGCCCCGTCTTCTTTAAGGCCCTCCTCCACCGGGACCAGCTCCAGGAGAGACTGGTCCAGAACCACCACCACGTCAGGCTCGTACACCTTGGATCTGATTCGGATCGGCTCCTGGGATATCCTGGCAAAGGCCATGACCGGGGCTCCCCTCCTCTCAGGGCCGAAGCTAGGAAAGGCCTGGGCGTATTTCCCCTGGGCAATGGCTGCAAGAGCCAAGAGCTCGGCAGTGGTCACAGCACCCTGCCCACCCCGACCATGAATGCGAAACTCCTTCATCATTCTTCCTCCATCCAATGTCGCGAATCGGCCCAGCCCAGGTCCCTGGGGCGCTCGGTAAAGCAGGGGCTTTCCCCGCGAGGAGGCCATCTGCGAGAACGGCTCCACCCCATAGGCCACACCTGGGGAATGGCCAGGGTTGCCTGGGAGAAAGCCTGCAGGCTTCTGGATGGAGCCGGATTCAGTCGCCAGTGGCCTTGGGGCGCACATCCAGAGTGCACACACTCTATGTTCCTGCGATGAAAAAACTGGGGTTCGGTGATGAGGGCCTGAAACTCCCCCGGGGCGATCTCCTCCATCTCGAGGGTCACCGAGTCACCGAACCACGGAGGGCCTTCCATGCTGAAGCGGACGCTCCAGTGAGGTCCGTACCAGTCTCTGAAGATCTCCACCCGGGCTCGCTCCACTTCACCCTTGCCCCCTGGGGCCAGAATCCAGTCCTCCGAAAGCCATTCCAAGAAAGCCGAGGTGGCCTGGCTAACCAGCTCCTGCACTGTCTCAGGTTCTTGTCCCAAGGAACCGCTAAAGCCCAGCTCCAGCACCGCAGCAGCCCCTCCGTCCTCACAGCAACCGCAGCCCATCAAGTCCTCTGAGGAGAATTCTTCTTGTCAGTAGGCCGGCTATCCTTTTCGCTATTTGTGACGATGTCTCACATACTAGCACGATAAACTCACCAAGGAGTTTTGTCAAGGGTTTTCCTGCAGGGGGGATGATCACTCAGGCCTTGTAGCGCTCCAGGTAAGAACGCATCTTGAGCTTGCTGAGTGCGCTGGAGGAGCTCATGTATCGGACTGTCCCGAAAATCGCCCTCTTGGGTCCCCAAGGCCTGTCGTACCTTCCCAGACACCAAAAGATCCCGCTATAGGAATTGGGATCCCGGCCGTCCAAGGCCCATCTGTTGTTCAGTTGGATCATCACCCGCAGGGCCTCCCTGGGGTTCGGGGACCACTCCAAGATCTTCTTTCCCCACAGCATCCTCAGGTAGTTGTGTAACCTACCCTCCCTGAGGAGTTGCCTCTGGGCCCCGTTCCAGACAATGTCATGGGTCAGGGCGGCTTGCAGCTCCTCCGGTCTGTAAAGGTAAGGCCTGGGATCTGCGGCATGCTCCTCCAGGGTGCTCTTGGCCCAGGGGGGAAGGGACTCATACTCGCAGTAATCCTCTCGATGGAAGCAGAAATTGAACCCAAGCTCCCTCCAGGTTATGATCTGGTCCAGGAAGGCTTCCAGGTCTGGACTCAATCCCCACCACCCCCTGGCCGAGCCGGTTGCCCTCCTGGCCAGGAGCGAGGGTGACCAGCCCTCCTCCTGGAGGGCCTCCTTTACCACCTGCTGGGAGGAGATATGCCCGAAGTGCAGGTAGGGCGAAAGGCCGCTCGTTACAGCCTCGTCAGGATGGTTCCTGCCTGAGGCATAACGTGTCAACCCCTCTTCCAGAAACCGTTTTAGGGTTTCCTGGGCCTTGGAGGCTCCCCCCACCAAGGGGGCTGGGGCCACCGACCCATCCAAAGGCAAGCCCTTGAGGAGTTCCGTGGGCCTGTCCAGCTCCGAGCTGGGAACCCGAGGCCATTTTCTCAAAAGCTCCTGGGGAATCTCCCAAGCCCCCCGGGGCTTCAGTCTCTCCAGAGGGTCTTTGCTGGGCATTTCCCTTAGGTGCTTTTCCAGACATCCCTGCAAGAAACGCCTGAATGAGTGGGCCGAGGCAAAGGCCTTTGGGGAAGCCCGCAAGGGAAGGATTCCGTTGGAATCCACTTTCTCCATCAGGACCCGCAGTTTCCTGGAGGCCGAGTGCACCATCCGGGGCAGAAAAAAAGCCGGGAACTCGTCTGTGACCACGACACAGGCCTCTCTTGACAGAGAGGCAAGCAACCCCTTGCCTGCACCGGGCCAGGGCTCCAGGTAGGGGTAGTACAGGAGCCCTCTTTGCTTGCAAAGCTTGGAGTTTTCGGCCATTCCCTGTATGATGAAGGCGTGGATCCTATGGTTGGCCCACTCATAACCCACCCTGAGGGCCTCCAGGATGAGCAGGGGTTTCCCCAGACAGTTGCACCAATCCACAGCCCTTTGGAGGGCAAAATTCCACTCCAGTCGTCTAAAGGAGATCATCCAGTAAAGCACAAAGGCTCCCTTGGGGTTCAAAGGGGCCTGGTTGCAGCGTGTGACCCGCCCCACGGGGACTGTGGAGTGAGCACTGGTTTCTGTGAGAGAACTTTTCATTCAGCAGGCTGGGGAGCGAGGCCCGGTTTCCACGAGAGCCTCCAGTGGACTTTCGATTAAGACCCTCTTTGGATATTCTAAAAGAAAGGATTGAGGTTTGTGGAGATAGAGTTGTCCCAGATAAAGGTGGTTATCTACGATTGCGACGGGGTTCTTTTCGACTCCAGGGAGTCCAACGAGGCCTTCTACAACCATATTCTGGCCAGTTTCGGGCTTCCTCCCCTGGAGCCCGAACAGCTCTCCTTTGTGCATGCCAGCACTGCCGAGGAGGCCGTGGATTTTCTCTTCAAGGAAGATCCCAGGAGGCTTGAGGCCCAGAAGTACAGGCTCACCATGGACTATTCCCCTTTTGTTCCCCTCATGAGACTCGAGCCTTACGTGAAGGAGGTCCTGGGGAGGCTTCGCCCGGATCGTGCCACGGCCATCGCCACCAACCGAGGGCTCACCATGCCGCTTGTGATGAAGGCGCATGGCCTGGAGGGGCTTTTCGATCTGACGGTGACAAGCCTGGATGTGAAGGAGCCAAAGCCACACCCGGAGTGCTTGCTGAAGATCCTGGGTCACTTTGGTGTAAGGCCAGCCCAGGCTCTCTATGTTGGGGACTCGGAGGTGGACAGGCTTGTGGCCGAGCGGGCAGGGGTCTGTTTCGTGGCATACAAGAACCCTGGCTTGAGGGCAATCCACCACATGAAGGACCACAGGGAAATTCTTGAAATATTGGACGGGAGGGGAAGACCCCTGCCGGGAGGCTGCAATTCCCAGAGTTCAAGGTAACCTTCAGGGCCTGAGACCTTCGGACCACAGGAGGCTCCAGAGGCTCTACCACAGAAGGGTATCCCCCAAGCAGGTTCTCAGCCCGGAGCTGGCCCGACAACTGGCTGAGATCTCCAGGGAGATAGGCCGACAGGTAGGCCTCTTGCTGGACAGAAAGGGCCTGGTCTTCATGGTCGTGGTGGGAGACGACCACAAGCTGGAGATACCTTCCCTCCAGGGGTTTCGCCAGGCTTCCACGCGGCTCCTGGGACTGAGGCTGGTGCACACCCATCTAAAAGGGGAGCCCCTCACCCAGGACGATCTCACGGATCTGGCCCATCTGAGGCTGGATCTGATCTGCCAGGTGCAGGTGGGTGAAGAGGGCCAACCTGGCAGGCTTCAAATGGCACATCTGCTCCCCCCCAATCCCCGCGAGGAGCAATGGGCATTAATGGAGGCTGAGAGCCCATGGAGCCTGGATCTGGACGCACAAGCCCTGGTGGAGGGCCTGGAGGACGAGTTTGCCAGGATTCTCAGGGCCAGAAAGGTTCAGCAGAGAGGGGAAAGGGTGATCCTCGTGGGGGTTTATCCCAGCGGGGGGAAGAGGGCCTCGGCATCCATGGCCGAGCTGAGGGAGCTGGCCAGATCCAGCGGCCTCCAAGTCCTGGACGAGGTGGTTCAGGTGCGGCCCCAGCCGGATCCCCGCTTTGTGATTGGGAAAGGCAAGCTGGAAGATCTGGTGATCAGAAGCAAACAGCTCGGGGCAGAGGTGCTCCTCTTCGACAGGGACCTGAACCCGGGACAGCTCAGGAATCTCTCGGAGCTCACAGACCAGAAGATAATAGACCGGACGCAGCTGATTCTGGACATATTCGCACAGCATGCCCACAGCAGGGACGGCAAGATCCAGGTGGAGTTGGCCCAGCTTCGCTACCTGCTTCCCAGGCTGGTGGGAAAGGGAACCTCCATGTCCAGGCTGAGAGGCGGCATAGGGCTCAGGGGGCCTGGGGAGACCAAGCTGGAGGTGGACCGCCGCAGGGTGCGAGATCGCATTGCCAGGTTGGAAAAGGAGCTGGAAGAGGTCAGGAAGGCCCGTATCCAAAGAAGGGCTCGCAGAGGTCGCAAGGGCCTTCCTGTAGTGAGCATAGTGGGATACACCAATGCCGGGAAATCCACGCTCTTGAACGCTCTCACCCACAGCCGCGTGACCGTGGAGGACAAGCTCTTTGCCACTCTTGACCCTGCCAGCCGAAGGCTTCGTTTCCCGAGAGAGAGGGATGTGATAGTTACGGACACGGTGGGCTTTATTCGGGACCTTCCACCGGATCTGGTGAACGCTTTCAGGGCCACCCTGGAGGAGCTGGAAGAGGCCGAGCTCTTGCTCCACGTGGCCGACATTTCCAGTGGGTACGTGGAGGAGCAGATCCGCTCCGTGAGGGGGATCCTCTCTGAGATGGGGTTGCAAAGGAAAAAGGAGCTGCTGGTCTTCAACAAGAAAGACCTTGTGGAGCCCTGGCGGCTGCAGGAAATGCTCTCCAGGTACCCGGCTTTGGCAATCTCGGCCTTGAGAGGGGAAGGACTGGAGGAGTTGTCGCGGCTGATGGCCTCCCTCTTGTTTCCACAAGGCGGGGTTGTCAGGTCCATGAGCCAAGCCGGGGCCGGGCTGCAAAGCGAACTCGGCTCTTGAGTCCCCGGTGATTGAACAGGCAGTGGTTCTCAGCGGGCTATCATGGCCCGCATCACGTCCCCTGCGTTCTCTGCGTGGTTGCTTATGTCACCCATGTACTCCACCAGGCGGATCAGGTGAAAAACTGTTATGGCATCCACCGAGGGCAGGGAGAAAATGTCGCTCTTGAGCTTGCGCTCTATGGTGTCGCTCTCAGACTCTTTGAGCCTCAAAGCCTTTATCACTTCCTTGACGTGCTTGCGATCCTTGTCAGAGTAAGAGCGCAAATACACCATGGCCCTTCCCACCATCAAGGGAAGCTGGCTGATGGAATCCACAGCCTTGTCCACAAGAAGCAACAGGTCATCCACCAGCATGTCGGGCACATCGGTGTTTCTGTAGGAGAGCCAGTGAAGGGAGTCCTGCACCGCGTCCAGGGCCTTGTCCTGCTCCCTCAGGTACAGCAGAAACTGGAACTTGTCCACGGGCATCATGAGCCCCCGGGGAAGGTGACCCCTGATGTTGCGCTTCAGGCGGTCTGCCTCGTGCTCCATTCGGGTCACGTTCATGTGGAAAGCGTCGAACTCGGTGCAAGAGCCATCCAGGTAGCAGATGACAGCCTTGCGGAAAAGCCCACCCCCTTCCTGCACTATCTCAGCATGCTTGAGGAGCTTCACAAAGGGGGACTCCCGAAACAGGTGCACGAAAGGCGATCGCATAGCTCCTCTTTTTTTTCTCCTTTCAGAGGAAAATTGCTCGCAATGCCACAAAAAAGATCATACAGGAAAGCGCTGAGACAGGCAACGTGACCACCCAGTAAAGGCATATTTTCCCAACCAGTCTGAAGTCCACTGCGGCCATTCCCCTGGCCAGGCCCACTCCCACCACGGCTCCCACGGCAGCGTGCGTTGTGGAGACCGGCAGGCCCAGTTTGGAGGCCAGCAACACCGAGGTGGCTACCCCGAAATCTACTGAGAAGCCTCGGGTGTTTGTAAGCTCTGTTATCTGGTGCCCCAGAGTCTCTATCACCCTGTAGCCCCAAACAAAGCACCCCAAGGCTATGAAAAGCCCTCCAAAGGCCAGCAGAAAGGTGGGCACAGGGGCCTGAGGGCTTATGGTTCCTGTTGCGAAGATGATGTATATGCCAGCCACTGGGCCTATGGCGTTGGCCACGTCATTTGCCCCGTGGGCCACCGAGACGTAGCAGGCGGTCATTATCTGAAGCTTCCTGAAGACCTCTTCTGTGCTCTGTTCTGACCTGCGTACAAGAGTCCTCTTGAGCCAGAGGTAAGAAAGACCACCCAGAGCCGCGGATATGCCCAGGGCCAGAAGCAGGCTTTGGATCGCTCCCAGCCCCAATCGCTTCCCCAATGGGGTGTCCAGAAACAGGGATGCCAAGATTATGAAGAAGGTCAGGCCCACGAAGATGGGGCCCAGCCTCAGGGCCTCGCGAAAAAGGTGTTTGCCGCTCAGGAGATTTCTCCTTATGACCTCGAAGACGAGATATCCCAAGCCGCAGGCAAAAACCGGGGAGACCACCCAGGAGAGAATTATGCCCACCAGGGTCCACCACCTAACAGCCCAGACTCCTCCAGCCACCATCCCGAAGCCCACCATGGAGCCCACAATGGAATGGGTGGTGGAAACCGGGATCTGCTTCCAGGAGGAGAGGAAGACCCAAAGGCTGGCTGCCAGCAGTGCTGCCAGGAGCCCCAGAGACATCACGTGGGGATCCTGCACTGAGGAGGGGTCCACTATGCCCTTGCGGATCGTGTCCGCCACATGGGAGCCTATGAAGGTGGCACCTATGAAGTCCAGAACTCCGCCTATGAGAACGGCCTGGCGCAGCGTGATGGCCTTGGCTCCCACAGGGGAGGCCATCCCGTTGGCCACGTCGTTGGCCCCTATGTTCCAGGCCATGTAGGCCCCCACCGCCAGGCCCAGGATGAGGATCAGGATCTCCAAGGTGTCTCGACCTTACTCTGAACTCGGATTCTGGAAATGATCTGTTGCCTTTGTGTCAGGTGCTCTCTGGGATGGCCCCTGGGTCCAGGGCAACCACGTGCAGGACTTTGGGGCCGTGGGCCCCCAGGACCAGCGTGAGCTCTATGTCCGCGGTGCGGCTCGGGCCGGTTATGAGATGGATACCGCTGGGGAGCTGCCCCTCAGTAGAGAGCCATTGCCTCCACAGGGGAACCAGATCCCCCACTGTGCGCAGCCTCTGCCTGGCCGTCAGGATGGCCACGTGAACCGGGGGTAGAAGGGAGGCGGCCCTGGGCCATCCCTGGGAGGCCCTGACCATCAAGGCCCCTGACTCCACTATGGCGCATTCGGCGGCCGTGATGCCCAGATCAGCCCTGGCAACTTGCCCGACAAAGCCTTCTGCTTTCCTGGGGTCGAGCACTTCCACTGCTTCTGCTCCCAGCAACCCTCTGACCTCGAGGGCCTCCAGCAGGGGATGCTCCCAGAAAAGCGCCCTTCGCACCTCATGTTCCCTCAGAATGGCTCCCAGCACTCCTGGGAATTCCTCCAGCCTCTCCACTTCGTGAAAAACAGCAGAGAGGGCTTCCAGTTCTTTCTTTAGGGGCTCCCATGGCTCCTCAGCAGGGATCCAGGGAACCTCCTGCGTGGGGGCTCTTGACTCTAGCAGACTCGGATCCCTGGGTGGAAAACCCAGAGCCAGCTCCACAGCCGAGAGGATCTTGTCCCTGCTTGAAATGCTCATGAGCCTGTTCCCCCTTGTGCCAGCTTCCTCTTGAGGCTTGGCCAAGTCCTGGAGAAGGATCGGGTAGGGGCCGGCACGTGCCTCTTGCGTGCCCAGCCGGACAAAGCGGGTGGAAGCCAGGCCCATCTTCCGTCATGTACCAGGAATTTGGAGGCGGCCCTGGCACCCTCCATGGCCAGCCTGTAAAGGCTGTAATGAGTCAGAAGCCAGCCGTGAAATCTGGCTGCCAGCCTCACCATCAGGGGGATGCCTCCGTCGAAATTGGGGTCTTCCGTGAGTCTTTGCCTCATGATCAGGAGCAACTTGGGTAGCTCTATCTTAACTGGGCAGACCTCGGCGCAGGCTCCGCAGAGGGTGGATGCAAAGGGCAGGTCCCTGGCCAGCCTGGGTGGGACGAGCTGAGGGGTTATCACAGCCCCTATGGGGCCGGAATAGACCCAGCCGTAGCTGTGCCCGCCTACCTTTCGATACACTGGGCACACATTCAAGCAGGAGCCGCAGCGCAAACAGTAGAGGCTTTGGCGCCGGTCTGGGTCTGCCAGGATCCTGCTTCGGCCATTGTCCAGGAGAATCAGGTGGAACTCCTGGGGCCCATCCACCTCCCCTGGTCTCCTGGGGCCAGTGATGATGCTTGTGTAGGAGGAAAGCTTCTGGCCGGTTGCGCTTCTTGGCAGGAGGGCCAGGATCACGGCCAAATCATCCAGGGTGGGTATGACCTTCTCTATGCCTACCACTGCCACGTGGATCCTGGGGAGAGTGACGCTCAGGCGTATGTTCCCCTCGTTTTCCAGCAACACGATGGAGCCGGTCTCGGCTACCGCGGCATTGGCCCCGGTAATGCCCATGTCCGCCCCCACGAACTTCTCTCTGAGGGTTTCCCTGGCAATCCTGGTCAGCTCCTCGGGGGCCTCCACCCTCGCCACCCCCAGCTTTTCTGCGAACAGCTCCGCGATCTGATCCTTGCTCTTGTGAACCGCAGGTCCGATTATGTGGGAAGGGGGCTCCCCTGCCAGCTGGATAATGAATTCCCCCAGATCTGTCTCCCAAACCTCTATGCCTTGGGCCTGAAGCGTCTGGTTCAGACCGATCTCCTCGGTCACCATGGACTTGCCTTTCACCACGGTGCGAACCCCTCTGTCCCGGGCCAGATCCCCCACTATGCTGCAGGCCTCTTGGGCGGTTCGGGCCCAGTGCACCACTCCTCCGGCTTCTTTTACCTTGGCCTCCAAGGTTTCCAGGAGAAAGGGGAGATTGGCCAAGGATTTCTCCTTGATGGCTCGGCCCAGGTCTCTCAAACCCTCCGGATCCTCCAGGGCTGCAAAGGCCATATCCCTGCCCAGCTTGAACCTCACCCCTATGCGTTGCAGATTCCTCTGCAGCCGCTCATCCAGAAGAGCCTCTTGGGCCCGCTTGCTGAATTCCAGGCAACGCACCTGCATTTTCATTCTCCCCGGTGGGCCAATACTTGGGCTATGTGCAGGGCCTCCACCCCATGGCCTTGTTTGCGCAGGTAGCCTCCTATGTTCATAAGGCAACTGATCTCCGCGCTGACCAGCAGCTGTGCCCCCGTGGCCAGGATGTGGGAGACCTTCTCGGCCACCATGGCCTCTGACACAGCCGGGAACTGCAGGCTGAAGCTGCCTCCGAAACCGCAACACACATCAGCCTGCTCCATTTCCACCAGTTCCAGCCCCTGAACCCGGGACAGCAACAGCCGAGGTTCCCTGTGGATCCCCAGGGCCCTGTACACCTGGCAGGAGTCATGGTACACGGCCTTTGTTTCCCATCGGGCCCCGAGCTCCTCCACCTGGGCCACCCTCACCAGAAATTCGGTCAGCTCAAAGAGCCTTTTCCCAAGATCTACTGCTCTGTCCCTCCAGAGGGGTTCGTCCCGGAAAAGCTCAGGATAGTACTTGCGCACCATGTTCACACAGGATCCAGAGGGGGCCACCACTGTCTCGCAACCCTGGAAGACCTGGAGGAAATGGCGTGCCACAGCCCTGGCGCTCTTCCAGTTGCCGCTCTTGTACTGAAGCTGCCCGCAGCAGGTCTGGCCCTTGGGGTACTGCACCGACATGCCGGCACGGGCCAGGACCCTGGCCGTGGCCTCTGCCACTTGGGGGTGGAAGTCCTGCACCATACAAGGCACGAAAAGGGCCACTTTCACTGGCATTCCTCCTGGGTGGCCTGGGAGATGAAGGGGTGCGGCCACAAAGAGATCCTATCTTACTCCGGCCCTGGGTCCTGCTTCAACCCCTTGACCCCAATGCGGCTCTGGTGCAAGCTTGGCTGGAAAGGACAGCCAGAGTTGAGAGCATATCTGATAGACGAGATCTCCCCATCCGACCTGGAAAAAGCCCGAGGCTACCTGCAAGCACACGCGCAGGCCTCGGCCGTGCAGGACTTGTTCTGGTTGGAGCTCCCCAAGAGGCTTCTAAGAGGTGTTCACGCTGAGCACGTGGAGTGTTGGCCCTATTGCGTGGCAATAGAGTTGGGGGCTCACTTCGTGCGCTTTGAGCTCCTGGTGCGAAGCCGAATGAACCACAGGTGCGGCTGCTCCAGGTATGCAGAGCCAGAGCAAAGGGAGTTTGTGATAGGCTTCGCAGAGAAGCTGCTTCAGGAGCTCTCCATAAGAACCTAACCGGTAATTCCATATCCCCATGGGGTGATGGCACGGGTTTCGACCCTTAGACTGAGTCTGCCCCAAGGGGGGGAAGGAGCCGGGCAGGCAAGCGGCCTGCAAGCATGAAGTCAACATGAAGCACGAGTGCAGGAACCCCAGGCCTTGGATTCGCCCTCTTTCATTGTGGAAAAAGGGGATCCATAGGGGATGCGCTCTTTGAAATTGGAAATGAGGCATGTGGCAGCAAAGTCCGATCAAGATAATGACTTTCAATGTCAGGTTTGAGAATCCCCAGGACGGCCCCAATGCATGGCCCTTTCGTAAAGAGCTGGTGGCCAGGACCATACTGGAGGAGGCTGCGGATTTGCTCGGCACACAGGAGTGCACAGCCTCCCAGTTGCAATACCTGAAGGAGAACCTGGAGGGTTATGCCGCCTGCTTTCCCCCAAGGCAAGAGGATGATGACCCGGCAGTGCAGATGCCCACCATCTTTTTTCGTCTGGGGCAACTGAACCCTTTAGAGTGCGGGGAATTCTGGCTTTCAGAGAGCCCGTCGATCTACAGGAGCAAGAGCTGGGAGGCTGCCTTCCCAAGGCTTTTCACTTACGGAAAGTTCCTGCATGTTCCAACCGGAAGGAAGTTCTGGTTTTCAAACACCCATCTGGACCATGTCTCTGCCCTGGCCCGCTCAATGGCCGCCAGGATGATCAGGGCCTGGGCAGTGGGAAGGAGGCTCCCCCTGGTGCTTGTGGGGGATTTCAACGAGGAGGCCGGGGGGCCCGTGCACCGGATTCTGACCAGCGGGAAAAGAGGACTCAGGGATGTGTGGAGGCAGCACTCTCAGGCCCCTGGGCCCGAGCCCTCGACCATTCATCACTTCACAGGCAAGGGGGAGGGGGGACGCATAGACTGGATTCTTGCATCCAATCATTTCAAGGTGTTGGAGACTCACCTGGTCACAAGGCAGGAAGGGTTCCCCTCGGACCACTTCCCCTGCGTGGCCACCTTGCAACTTGGGGAGACCTGAGCAGGGCCAAAAAAGTTCCTGACAAGTCCCTTGACAGGGAAGAGGAAGTTGTGAAATCTACTGTAGACAATAGACAGAGCGGGCGCTTTTGTCTTGGTGCCCGGCCTTTTTAAGAGACTCGCAAGGAAAGGGAGCCTTGATCGCCGGGGCCAAGCCCCATGCCCGGGCCTGGAAGGCCCCTTTTGGGGCGAGTCCACACAAAGCCAGGAGGGAAGGCCATGTGCAAGCTATGCAATGAAAGCAGGAGAGACTTCCTCAAGGGGCTGGCCATCGGAGGGGTGGCCTTAGGGACGGGCCTCTATCCCAGGGGCGGGCTTCTGGCACAAACCACCAAGCTCAAGTTCAGCACCTGGCACCCTCCTGTGAGCAGGGAGGTGAAGACCGTCTGGATTCCCATGATGGACAAGGTCAAGGAAAAAAGCGGCGGGAAGATTGACTACACCATGTACGCAGGTGCGGCCCTGGGCAAGGGTCCCGAGCACTTCGACATAGTGGCCAAGGGGCTTTCGGACCTGGGCTATTTCACCGCCACCTGGACCCCCGGGCGTTTCCCCCTGACAGATGTCTTGTCCCTGGCCGTCTGGGTGGACGGAAAGGACATAGCAGCCGACATAGGAAATGCTGTGTACAACCGGATCCTGAAGGATGAGTTCAAGGACGTAAAGGTCCTGGAGCTGAACGGTTGCATTCAGTCCTTCATCTGGACCAAGAAGCCGATCCAGAAGATGGAGGATCTAAAGGGGTTGAAGCTCAGGTCCCCGGGAGGCCACCAGACCAACTACATCAAGGCCCTAGGTGCGGAACCCATCTTCATGCCTCTCGGGGACGTGTACATGGCCATAGAGACCGGCACAGTGGATGGGATAGTGACCTGCCCTCCTTTGGTCGTGGCTTTCAAGCTTTTTGAGGTGGCCAAGTACGGGGCCATGGTGACCTTGGGCTGTGTTTCCGAGGGCACGGTGATGAACCTGAATGTTTGGAACAAGTTGCCCGAGGATCAAAAAAAGCTGATAGAGGAGCTTTGTTCCAATCCCTTCAAGACCTCGGGAGGACTCACCCGGGCGGAGTATCCCAAGCTAATGCAGCAGATCGAAAAGGAAGGCGTGAAGCTGACCGAGGTGCCCAAGGCGGAGTCAAAGCGCTGGTACGAACAGTTCCAGGAAGTGACCCGCAAGTGGGCGGCCGAGCTGGAGGCCAAGGGCCTGCCTGCCAAAAAGGCCGTGGCCATAATGAACGAGGAGTGCGAGAAGAGGGGGATAGAGCTTGTGGCCTGTCCCCCTGAGTTCAGGAAAGTTTGAGAAAGCCTGGCTGGTGCTCTTGCGGCCCGACCTGGACCGACAAAGGCAGCAAAAGACGGAAAACGGGAGGGGGAAACCCCTCCCATGCTGTTGTGGGATCGCCTCGGGGCCTCTATGGGAATGGAAGTCCTCATGGAAAGATTTCGGGTATTGGTCAGGAAGCTGAGCTACGGGGCCTGTTTCATTGGCATGCTTTTCGCCTTGCCTCTCATGCTCTTGACAGTGGCGGATGTTGCGGGCCGGGTCTTTTTTGACAAGCCAATTCCAGGCAGCTTCGAGCTTTCAGAGTACATGCTCTCAGTGCTGATCCTCATGGGAGCGGCCTACACCCAGCATGTGAAAGGGCATGTCGGGGTGGACTTTCTGACCAAGAGATTCTCCTCCAAGCTTCAGGACCTTTGCGGGGTGATCACCACCCTGGCCTGTCTTTTCATAGTCTCCATCTTGGTCTGGCAAGGCTATGTGGATGCCATGGCAGAGACAGCCGTGTCGGACCAACTCAGGATTCCCCAGCGGCCCTTCAAGATGCTTGTGGCATTGGGGGGGGGGCTGCTTTTCATGGAGTTCGCGGTGGATCTCTGGGAGAAGCTAGAGAGGCTCATGGGGAGGCGGCCATGAGCCCGATTCTGGCCGGATTGCTGGGGAGCCTTCTTCTTGTTGTGCTGCTGCTCCTGGGCATGCCCATAGCCTTCATGATGATGTTCGTGGGCTTCCTGGGGATCTGGCATCTGACCTCTCTGGAGGCAGCACTTCCCATAGTGGCCAAGACCCTCTATGGGGTGGCGGCACACTACCCTTACACCATCATCCCGCTTTTCATCCTGATGGGAGGGTTTGCCAGCGCAGCCGGGATCACCAGGGAGCTCTACGAGACCTTCGACAAGTGGTTCAGGAGACTGCCGGGAGGTCTCGGGGTGGCCACCATAGCGGCCTGTGCCGGGTTCGCGGCGGTGAGCGGATCCTCTGTGGCGGCAGCGGCTGCCATGGGCAATGTGGCCCTCCCTGAGATGCGCCGTTTCGGCTATGCCCCCAGGCTGGCCACCGGGGTGGTGGCTGCCGGGGGAACTCTGAGTTTCCTTATCCCGCCAAGCTTGGGCTTCGTGGTTTACGGGATGCTCACGGAACAGTCCATTGGAAAGCTTCTTATCTCAGGGATCTTCCCTGGGATCATACTGGCCGGGGCCTATGGGCTTGTGGTGGTTTTTTGGGCCAAGCTCAAGCCAGAGGCGGCTCCGGCCTCTCCTCAAAAAGTGGGTTTCAGGGAAAAGATCCTGGCTCTGAGGGGGATATGGGAGACCTTCCTTGTGTTCCTTCTTGTCATGGGAGGGATCTACCTGGGCTTCATCAACCCCACTGAGGCCGGGGCCATGGGGGCCTTTGCACTTCTGGTGATAGTGCTCTTGAAAAGGAAGCTCACCTGGGGGGCTGCCGTGGCCTCTCTTCTGGAAGCCGCGCGTATCTCCATCATGGTGCTCTTCCTGGTGGCAGGAGCCACTGTTTTCAGCTACTTTCTGGCACTCTCCACAATACCGGCAGCTGTCTCGGGTTGGATAGCAGGGTTGGAGATCTCCAGGTACGTGATACTGGCCATAATAATTCTCATCTATTTCTTTCTGGGCTGCTTTCTGGATGCGGTATCAATGATGGTGCTGACCCTTCCTGTGATATTCCCGGTGATACTGGCTCTAAACTTTCATCCCATATGGTTCGGAGTTGTGGCCATACTCATGATGGAGGCGGGCCTCATAACCCCACCGGTTGGGCTGAATGTTTACACCTTGGCCGGGGTGGCCAAGGATGTGCCGATGGCGGAGATTTTCAGAGGGGCCGTGCCCTTTCTCATGGCCATTGTCTTGACCGCAGTGATCCTCACGGCGTTTCCAAAGATTGCGCTTTACCTGCCTGGTCTCATGGGCCGGTAAAGGAGGTCGGGCATGACTAACTCGAGGTACAAGGAGGCCAGATCCACCCCACAGGTGGTTTCTCTAGTGGATTATGCCTTGGAATACCTGGCAGAGGCCATAATCTCGGGCAGGTTGAGCCCTGGGCAACAGATAAAGGAGGAGGTGGTGGCCTCCAGGCTGGGTATAAGCCGCCCCCCCCTCAGGGAGGCCCTCAAGGCCCTGGAAATGGAAGGCCTGGTGGTGAGAAAGCCCAGAAAGGGGGTCTTTGTCTCTGAGATCAGAGAACAGGATGTCTGGGAGATCTATACCCTGAAGATGGCCTTGTATGGGCTTGCCACGTCTTTGGCGCTGGGGAAAGCCGCCCCCAAGGATCTCCAGAGGCTGGAGCGAACAGTGGAGCGCATGGAGGGCTGCCTGGCCAGGAGACCCCCAGATGTGTCCCGCTACCAGCTTTACCACGAGGAGTTCCACGGCCTCATCATGGACATGGCCGGAAACGAGAGACTAAAGAGGATTGCCTGGAGCCTCCACAAACAGGTCAAGCGCTTCAGCTACCGGTCCTTGATCCACGAGGGGCACCTGAGGAACTCCTGCAGGAGGCACAGGGAGATACTCCAGGCATTGCGGGAGAAAGACCCCGGGAAGGCGGAAGACTTGAGCAGGAAGCATGTCATGGAAGCCCTGGAGTTCCTGCTCGGGGTTCTCTCCGGGGGCCTCAGCTCCTTCGCGGAAAAGGGCCGTATCGAGCCTCTCAGGACCGTGCAAGGCGCTGTTTCTTGATACTGCTCTAAGCGGCAAGAGCCATTCAATCCAGACAGGGGGGCTGCGTAAATGACGGCTTCAAACCATGAACCCAGAAGGCTCAAGATTTACATCAACGGAAACTGGCTCGATTCAGAGACTCAAGAGTGGCTGGAGGTCAGAAATCCGGCAACGGATCAGGTCATAGCCTTGTGCCCTGAGGTGACCAAGGCTGAGATAGATCAAGCGGTGAGGGCGGCCCAGGAAGCCTTCTGGAGCTGGCGGATGACCCCTGCTCCCAGGAGGGCCAAACTCTTGTTCGAATTCCACAGGAGACTGCAGGAACATCAAGAAGAACTGGCCCGCCTCATAGTGAACGAGCACGGCAAGACCCTCTCGGACGCCATGGGGGAGCTCACGCGCTCATTTGAGTATGTGGAACATGCCTGCGCTGGGCCTGAACTGCTCAAAGGCGCCCATGCAGAGAATGTGGGAAGCGGAGTGGACACCCTGTACGTGAGGGAGCCCCTGGGCCCCTTTGTTTTCCTCCCCCCCTTTAACTTCCCGGCCATGATAGCCCTGTACTTCGTTTGGGCCATAGCCGCGGGCAACACAGCCATTATCAAGGCCAGCCGCCTCTGCCCCATGACCGTGGTGCGCATCGTGGAGCTGGCTCACGAGTGCGGGTTCCCCAAAGGGGTCATAAACCTCCTGACTGGATCAGGCAGGGGTGTGGGAAACCTCCTGGTGGTGCATCCGGGCACGGTGGGTGTGAGCTTTGTAGGTTCCTCAAGGGTGGGGGAGGAGGTCTACAAGATGGCCATACTTCACGGGAAAAGGGCCCAGTGTCAGGGGGGGGCCAAGAACCACGTGCTCATAGCCAAGGATGCCTTCCTGGATGAGGTTATCCCCAATGTGGTGGCCTCCTGCTTCGGCCACGTGGGGGAGCGTTGCTTTGCAGTGTCCAACGTGCTGGCGGTTGAAGAGGTGTACGAGGAGGTAAAGGAACGTTTTCTGGAAGAGTCAAGGAAACTCGTCTTGGGCTATGGTATGGATCCCAAGGTGAGCCTGGGGCCTGTGATCTCCAAGGAGGCGCTCCAGTCCATGCACCAGGAAATAGAAAGGGCTTTGGGGGAAGGGGCCAGGCTTCTCCTGGACGGCCGGAACCCTCAGGTGGAGGGGTACCCCAACGGGTATTTCCTGGGGCCTACGGTGTTGGAGGCAGAGCCGGAGATGAGGGTCTTCCAGGAGGAGATTTTCGGGCCTGTGCGTTGCCTAAAAAAGGTGAAAGGCCTGGCCGAAGGCGTGGAAATAATCAATAGAAGTCCTTTTGGCCACACAGCCAACCTTTACACTGAAAACGGAGGCTGGGCCAGGGAGTTCGCCCTAAGGGTGAACGTGGGCCAGGTGGGCATAAACATAGGCACCCCGGCTCCCATAGCCTATTTCCCTGTGGGGGGACGCAAGATTTCCATGTTCGGGGACATCAGGGGGAGGGCCAACGAGGCCATAGACTTTTACACGGACAAGAAGGTGATCATAAGCCGATGGCATTCTTCCATAGGCGGTAAGGCAGGCTCTTTGGACGACGGCTTTGCCATGAGCTATGGGCCGGCAAGCACCGGGGGGAAAAGGGGGGCATGAAGGGGTTGAACCGAGCCTGCTCAGCAAGTGCCTAAGGCAACAACGCTGGAGGGGGCAGGTGGGCTTGGGGTAGGCCCAAGGCCATCCAGGTCACAAACCCGGGGAGCAGGACTCCCACTCTCTTGCAAAAGGAGGACGGCCATGAAGCAGGTTCTAACTTTCTCCATGATAGCCGCTTTGGTGGGGATGCTTTTGGCATGGCCACAGGCAATGGCTCAGGGGCCCAAGGTCCAGGGGGGCAAGGCCGCCCAGGCCCAATCCAAGGTAGGGGTGATAGTGGTGGACGTGCAGGGGGATTTCACCCAGTGGAAAAAAGGCTCTCTGGCTGTGCCCGGCACAGATAAGGCCTTTGTGGAAAAGGTTCGCAAGGCCACAGCCGCACTGGGCAAGGCAGGCTTTACCCTTTATGCCACCCAGGACTGGCACCCCTCTGATCATGTCTCCTTTTTCACCAACCATCCGGGCAAAAAGGCTTTTGACCTCATCAAGGTGGGCACCAAGGATCAGGTGCTTTGGCCCCCTCACTGCGTGCAAGGCACAGAGGGAGCCAGGGTGCTGGTGGACAACGATCTCTTCCTGGCCATCGTGAAGAAGGGGCAGGACAAGAACTTTGACAGCTACTCTGGGTTTCAGGACGATGGCGGGGCCAAGACCGAGATGGAGCGAATCCTCAAGGCCCGAGGCATAGAAAGGCTCATCATCTATGGGATAGCCACTGACTACTGCGTGAAAGCCACAGCCTTGGATGCGCTCGCAGCCGGGTTCAAGGTGACAGTGGTGGAAGAGCTCTGCCGGGGGGTGGCTCCCGAGACCACGGCCAAGGCCTTGGAGGAGATGAAAGCCAAAGGCGTCACTGTGCTCAAGTCTTTGGACCTGGAAGCCTTGAAGAGGATGTGACCGTGGAATGGGAGGAGCAAGAATCCCCTGCTCCCATCGGGGTGCGCTTCAGGCTGAACGGTCGGGAGGTGGCCCTGGAGGTTAGCCCCGGGGAGAGCCTGCTTTACCTGCTCAGGGAGAGGCTTGGTCTGAGGGGTACCAAGGAGGGGTGTGGCATCGGGGAGTGCGGGGCCTGCACCGTGGTGGTGGATGGGAAGGCTGCCAATGCCTGTCTCATGATGGCTGCACAGCTGGATGGAAGGGAGGTCCTGACAGTGGAGGGTCTGGAAAGCCCTGTGGGCCTTCACCCCCTGCAGGAGGCCTTCCTGGAACACCATGCCGTGCAATGTGGCTTTTGCACCCCGGGGATGCTCATGAGCTCGTACGCCTTGCTTTCATGCAATCCCAAACCCACAAGGGATCAGATCGTGGAGGCCCTGGCAGGGAACCTATGCCGCTGTACAGGCTACGAGCAGGTCCTGGAGGCTGTGGAGGCTGCTGCCAGGAGACTGGCCAATGGAAGGGGAAGGTGAGGGGGACTTTCGCATATCACCGACCGAGTGACCTGGACGGGGCTCTGGAGCTCATGGATGAGTTGGGGGGGCAGGCCCTTCCCCTGGCAGGTGGGACCGACCTCATGGTGGAAATGCGAGAGGGGAAATACAGGGGTTACCACCTGGTGGATATCAGTAGGCTCCCCGAACTCAAGCTCCTGGAGCTACAGGATGGGGAGATTCACCTGGGGGCCGGCCTCACCTTCACCGAGATCTCGGGCTCGGAGCTTCTCAGGCTGCACGCCCCTGCCCTCGTGCAGGCAGCTTCCCAGATAGGGAGCCTCCAGATACGCAATGTGGCCACATTGGGAGGGAACGTGGTGCATTGCTCCCCCTGCGCGGACAGCGTGCCTGGGTTGTTGGTGCAGGACGCCAGGGCAATCTTGAGAAGTCTGGGAGGTACACGGGAGGTGCCGCTTCAGGAAATCCTTGTGGGGCCTTACAAGAGCGGTATACAGGCCGGGGAACTCCTGACTTGTTTCTGCCTCAGAAGCGCCTCAGGCATGTGGGGGGCCTTCCACAAGCTGGCCAGGAGAAGCTCCCTGGCCATAGCCAGGTTGAGCTTGGCAGTTCTGACAAGGCAGGGAGAAGAGGGGTTGAGTGATGTGCGGATCGCCCTTGGCTCTGGGACTCCTGTGCCACGCCGCATGGTGGAGGCTGAGGAGTTCCTCCTGGGCAAGGCCCCAAGAGAAAAGGATCTTTGGGAGGCAGGCCGTGTGCTGGCCTCAAAGATGGTGGAGGTGACCGGCAAAAGGCCTTCCACTGTTTACAAGGAGAAGGCGGCTCAGGGCCTCCTGGTCCAGGCCATGCTGCCCTTGGTGAGACATGGGAACTGAGTTGGAATGGATCTCCAGGTCCGTGCCCAGGATCGGTGCGCTGGAGCGCTTGAGGGGCATGCCCATTTTCGGTGCGGACATCCAGCTGGAAGATTGTCTGGTGCTCAGGGTATTCAGGAGCCACAGGCCTCATGCCAAGATCATGGAGCTGGACGTGGAAGAGGCCAGGAAGCTCCGGGGTGTGGAGGGGGTGTTCACAGCTAGGGATATCCCCGGCAAAAACCTCATGGGCCTCATCACCAAGGACCAGCCGCTTCTGGCCCAAGACAGGGTGCGTTTCGTGGGAGACCCGGTGGCCTTGGTGGCCGCCAGGGACGAGGAGTCTGCCCAGAGGGGTTTGGAGGCCATAAGGGTCAGGTACCAGGAGCTCCCAAGCATCTTCTCTCCTGAGGAGGCCCTGGCCGAGGGGGCCGTGGCCATCCACGACAAGGGCAACCTGCTTCACAGAAGAGTGGTGCGAAAGGGGGATGCGGCCTCTGCCATGGAGAGGGCCGCCGTGGTGGTGGAGCGCACTTACCGAACCCCTCACATCGAGCACACTTACCTGGAGCCAGATGCCGGGGTCGGGTACCGGGAGTGGGACGGCACCTTGGTGATTCTGGCCTCCACACAGAACCCCCACTATGACCAGAAGGAGGTGGCAGGGCTCCTGGGCCTGCAGGAGGAGAAGGTAAGGGTCATACAGGCTGCCACAGGGGGAGGGTTCGGCTCCAAGCTGGATCTCACAGTGCAGGGGTTCATAGGGCTTGCCCTGTACCACTTGGGAAGGCCGGTGCGTTTGGTCTTCACTCGGGAGGAGGCATACCTGGCCACTCCCAAGCGCCATCCCCTCACCATATGGATGAGGACAGGGGCTGACTCCAAGGGCAAGCTCCTGGCCCTCCAGGCCAGGATAGTGTGTGACACAGGAGCCTACTCCTCTTACGGGGTGGCAGTTGCCACCAGGGCCGCCATCCACGCCACTGGACCCTACGAGGTGGAAAACGTGGAGGTGGAGAGCCTGGCCGTTTACACCAACAATCCCATAGCCGGTGCCATGAGGGGTTTCGGGGTTCCCCAGGTGGCCTTTGCCCATGAATCCCAGATGGATCTCTTGGCCCAGGAGCTTGGGATGGATCCTCTCCAGATCCGCCTCAGAAACGCTTTTCAGGAGGGATCCTCCACCGCAACGGGCCAGAAGCTGGGCTCCAGCGTTGGAATCCTGGAGTGCCTGGAGGCCCTGGAGCCCCATTATCGTGAGGCTGTAAGCTCCTGGAAGGGCTCGGGCGGCTCCAGGTACCTGAGAAGAGGTGTTGGGCTTGGGGCCATGTGGTACGGCATAGGCAACACAGGGGTCCAAAACCCGTCCACTGCCAGGGTTGAGCTGGACGATGACGGCCGTGTCACGCTTTATATAGGGGCGGCTGACATGGGGCAGGGCTCCACAACGGTCCTGGCCCAGATAGCAGCCCAGGTGCTGGGCATGCAGCCAGAGAGGCTAAGACTGGTGGTGGCGGACACTGCACGCACTTCCAATGCCGGGGCTTCCTCTGCCAGCCGCCAGACATACATATCAGGCAATGCCGTGCTGGAGGCCTGTGCCAAGCTGGCCCAGGTGCTCCTCACAGAGGCTTCGGACATGCTCAGGGCCCCCAAGCACACACTTCTGCTCAAGGGTGAGGGGGTGGCTGACTCCACGGATCCCCAAAGGAGTGTCTCTTTCATGGAGCTGGCACAAAGGGCCAGGAAAAAGAACATACCCCTGTCCTGGCAAGGCTACTTCGATCCAGAGACTACCCCCCTTGACCCGGAGACCGGCCAGGGAATCCCCTACGCCACTTACGCCTTTGCATGTCAGATGGCCCAGGTGGAAGTGGATGTGCTCACGGGCAGGGTGAGGGTTCGCAGGGTCGCGGCTGCACACGATGTGGGAAGGGCAGTGCACCCCGAGGCGGTGAAGGGGCAGATCCTGGGAGGGGTGGCCATGGGCTTGGGCTTCGCGCTCATGGAGGAGTTCGTTCCCGGCTCCACTGTATCCATGAAGGACTATCACATCCCCACTGCTGCGGACATGCCCGAGGTGGTTCCCATCATAGTAGAAGCTCCAGAGCCCACAGGTCCTTTTGGGGCAAAGGGAGTGGGGGAGCCTGCCCTGATCCCAACCGCCCCGGCCATCCTGAATGCCATAGCCGATGCCTTGGGGGAGCGGATATACCAGCTGCCCGCCAATCTGGAGAGGGTGCTGGAGGCCTGCATCAGGGCAGGCCATTTTCCAAGCATGGAGGTCAAGTGACATGTCTACGGTGCTTCTCAGGAACATAGGTACACTCGTGAGTGGAAAGCTCGAGGAGCCTCTCCTGGTGGCGGATGCCATTCTCATCCGGGACGGGAAGATCCAGAAGGTGGGTTTCCTCAGGGACATGGAGGAATCCCAGGCCCAAGTGGTCATAGACTGTGCCGGGACAACAGTAATCCCAGGCCTGGTGGACTCCCACTGCCACCCGGTACTGGGGGACTTCACTCCCAGGCAGAACCAAGTGGGCTATTTGGACAGTGGGGTGCACGGGGGTGTCACCACGGTGATATCGGCCGGGGAGGTGCATCTGCCTGGAAGGCCAAAAGACCCGGCAGGCACAAAGGCCTTGGCAATACTGGCTGCCAAGAGCTTTTCCGCATTTCGTCCGGGTGGAGCAAAGGTGCTGGGCGGGGCCCTCATCCTGGAGAAAGGTCTTACAGAGGCAGACTTTGAGGAGGCTGCCAGGGAAGGTGTCAAGGTGGTAGGTGAGATAGGGTTGGGCTCTGTCAAGTCACCCGAAGACGCCAGGCCCATGGTGAGGTGGGCCAAACAAAACGGAATGGTTGTCATGATGCACACTGGGGGGACTTCCATTCCCGGCAGTTCCACGGTGGGGGCGGAGCAGGTCATGGCCGTGGGGCCTGACGTGGTATCTCACATAAACGGCGGCACCACCGCCATGTCCATGGCCGAGGTACAGAGACTCATCAGAGAAACCCCCTATGCCCTGGAGATAGTGCATTGCGGGAACATGAAGGTGGCGGTGGAGGCAGCCGGGCTCATAGCCGAGGCTGGAGCCAAGCAAAGGGTGGTGATCGGAAACGATGCCCCCTCGGGCACAGGGGTGGTGCCTCTTGGCATCCTAAGGGTTATCACTCTTTTGGCAGGGCTGTCCCCTATCAGGCCCGAAGAAGCCGTGTGCATGGCCACAGGCAATACCACACGCCTTTACAAACTGCCCAGGGGGATAATAGAGCCCGGCATGGAGGCAGACTTGGTGATAATGGACGCCCCTTTGGGCTCTGTGGGCAGAGATGCTCTCTCGGCCATGGCCGCGGGAGACATCCCCGGGATTTCCATGGTGCTGGTGGATGGGCAAGTCTTGGTGCAGAAAAGCAGAAACACCCCGCCCGCCACCAGGCAGGCCTTTGTGGTGAAATAGGCCTAACCCTCAGCCCTCTTAGCAAGCACTGTGGAAGCGTGCCAGGGGTTTGGGGGCGAAGCCCCCAATCTGGCGGTTCCTGGAGAATTGTCCTAGCCAATTGCGGGCGGCTCTACGCCCGGTTCTGAATCCTGGACTCTCAAGGCCGCCGTGGGCCGCGGCCCAAGAGGTGAGATGATGCTAGTTGATTCTAGGAAATGCACTGGTTGCGGGGAGTGCGTGCTGGCCTGCCCTCTGGGGGTCTTGAGGCTGAAGGCCAAGAAGGCCCATGTTGGAGAGGGCTGCAGCCTCTGCGGGGCCTGCAAGAGGGTCTGTGCCCAGGAAGCCATTGATTTTCCAAGAGATACGCCCCAGGGCTCTGTGCGCTGCGAGGCCTGCCCCGTAGGGTGCCAGATCAGGGAAGGTTTCCTGGGAGCCTGCCAGAGGTATCGCAACCAGCAGGGGCTTCTGGTAAGGGAGGTCCCTCTCCACAGCTTCAGGGATGTGGCCCAGGTGGTGGGGGAAGATGTGGCCCAGGAGCTGAGAAAGCCCCTGATCACGGCCATAGGAGCAGGCACCACCTATCCTGACTGCAGGCCGGCCCCCCATATTTTGCGCGGGAAGGTAAGAGGGGTGGAGGTGGTGACGGTTGTGACAGAGGCGCCTCTCAGCTACAGTTCGGTGCTGGTGAAGGTGGACACGGACTTGCCAGTGGGGGAAGAGGGGGCAAGGGTGAAGGTGGGCAAGAAGACCGTGGGTCACCTGACCACAGAGCAGTACGGCTCCAAGATGCTCTCCATAGGGGGGGTGAATCTCTTGACCGGCCCGGAGGGTATGGTGGTGGCCCGAACCCTTTGCGACATTGCCAACCGCAGGCCCGTGAGGCTGACCGTGGAAGGAGGAGCCAGGCTCGAGCTCCGAGTGGGCTTTCCCCCGGTCGTGGATGGTAAGGAGGCCTCCAGGATGCGGGTGGGCTGCGGAAGCGCCACCATGGGGCTTTTTGCACCTCTGTTCAAGGAGGCGGCCGACGAGGTGATAGTCCTGGACTCCCACCTGACAGGCCTCATGAGCGAACATGCTGCCGGGAGGTTTGTAGGGGTTAGGCCCACGGGGGTAAGGCTCCGTTTCAGGCAATCCACCCCCGGGAGATATTTCGGTGACCAAGGATCGGGTTGGGGGGGTACCTCCATCCTGGAGCCCAGGGAGGTGATCCAGGAGGTGGACATGAAGGTGGCTTGGCCTGGAATGAGAATACTTGTCACCGAGACCACCGGGGAAAGGGCAGTCATGTTCCAGGTGGGCCATGGAGGGGACCTCCAGGAAGTGGAGCTGACAGAGCAGGCCAAGCAGGCCGTAAGGGCCGTGGCTTCCAGCTGCGAGCCTGCCCGCGTGTCCGCCCTCTACATGGGAGGGGCGGGGGGTAGCGCCAGGGCCGGGGTGAGCAGGTACCCCATCAAGCTTACCCAGGCGGTGCATGCCAGAAAGGCCAATTTGACTGTGGGAGGGGCCCCCAGTTTCATTCTGCCGGGCGGAGGAATAAACTTCATGGTGGATGTGGAGAGGGTGAAGATGGGCTCTTTCTATTGGACCCCCACTCCAGCCACCATCTGCCCCATAGAGTACACCATGCGCCTTAGTGACTACCAAGAGATGGGCGGGCATGTGGAAGCCATGAAGCCTTTCCGGGTGGCCAGAGGGAAAGGGGTATGAGCCGGGGGGGAAAGAGCCCTGGTGGTTTCAAGCCTGGAACTCCCCAAAGCGCGCAAGAGAAAGGCCGCTGGGTTTCCTGAAGAAGCATGGGCTACGAGCAAGAGATAAGCTTGCTTAGGGATGGCTCGGTTCTGGTGGAGTGTGGGCCCATGCGCCTCAGAATCTGGGCCTGGATGGGAAGGCTTTCGCAGCCCAAGGAGGCCATGAGGGCGGCCCAGGAGTCCATCGGTTTGCTTGAGCAGGCAGCAGCCCAACGGCCTTGGCTCACGGCTTCCTGGGAATCAGTCTGCCAGGAAAGACTGGGATCCCTGGGGCACAGGATGTGGCAGAGTGTGGCCATGGTGGGGGATCCTGACCTCACACCCATGGCTGCCGTGGCCGGGAGCATAGCAGACGGGGTTGCGGATTTTCTGGAGGCCAGGGGTCTTACCAGGGTGATCGTGGAAAACGGCGGAGACATAGCCTTGAGGCTGGCCCCTGGGGAAAAGGTGCAAGTGGGACTGCGCCCCAGGGTGGACCGCAAGAGGGTGAGCCACTCTCTGGGACTTGATGGCTCAAGAGCCTCCTGGGGGGTGGCCACAAGCGGTCTTGGAGGCAGGAGCTTCACGCGCGGAATAGCCTGGTCTGCCACGGTTGTGGCCCCCAGGGCATCCATCGCAGATGCGGCTGCAACGGCCGTGGCCAATGCCACCTGGTTTCCCTGCGAGCAGGCAAGGAGAGTCAGGGCCGGGCAACTGGACCCTGATTCGGACATAGCCAAACTGGAGGTGACCGTGGGGGTAGGAAGGCTTCCCTTGGATGTGGCTTCCAGGGGTTTGGAAAAGGGGCTGGCAAGAGCCGCGGATCTGAGAGCTCGCGGGGTCATAGAGGGGGCTTTTTTGTGCGTGGGTTCCATGTGCGGCTCGGTGGGGCTTGGGGATCTTCTTGAGGCAGTCTGAAAGGAGGAGGTGCTCAGATGGAAATAAGGAAAATAGTCACCCTGGTGGAGGAGGTTTGGGAAGAGGGAGGCATGGTTGTGAAACCCCCTGTGAAAAGGGCCGCTGCCATAGCCGTGATCAAGAACCCTTTTGCAGGAAAGTTCGTCCAGGAGCTTTCGGAGCTCATTGATGCAGGGGAGAAGCTGGGGGATCTCCTGGGGAAAAAGGCCGTAGAGGTGCTGGGAGTCCCGCCTGAGAAGGTGGAGAGTTATGGCAAGGCGGCCATAGTTGGGAGCAAGGGTGAGCTGGAGCACGCCGCTGCGATTCTTCATCCCAAGCTGGGCACTCCTTTTAGGGCAGCCGTGGGAGGGGGCAAGGCCATCATCCCCTCTGCCAAGAAGTTCGGGGTGCCGGGAACGGAAATAGACGTGCCCGTGCACTTCAAGGATGCGGCATTTGTGCGCTCTCACTTCGATGCCATGCCCGTGAGGGTGTACGACGCTCCCAGGGAGGACGAGATAGTTGTAGCCCTGGTGGTCACAGACTCGGGCCGTCCCCTTCCCAGGATAGGCGGGCTCAAGAAAGAGGAGGCCAAGAAGGAAGACGGGCTTAGGTAATTCACACCCCGGGGGTGGTCGGAATGGATAAGTCGGGGCTTCTCAAAAGGCTGGAGAAGGCCTGGGAGGAACTCAAGGACTCCTACGCAGACTTGGGGGAGCAGGAGCTCTTGGAGTCCGGCGTGACAGGCGATTGGTCGGTTAAAGATATTGTCGCGCATGTGAGCTCCTGGGAGGAGGAGGCCCTGACTTACCTACCCGTGATCCTGGAGGGGGGAAAACCGCCTAAGTACTCAGTCCTGTACGGAGCCATAGACACCTTCAATGCCCGTATGACCCAAGAAAACCGAAAACTCTCACTCTCAGAGGTAATCCAGAGACGGGATTTCATCCATGCCAAGCTCTTGGAATTCATAGGAGAGGTCCAGCAAGAATATTTTCTCAAGGAAAACCGTTTTAGGCGTAGGCTTAGGTTGGACACCTACGGCCACTATAGAGAGCACGCCCAAGCCATAAAAAACTGGAAGGAAAGGAAGGCCCAGGTCTCCTGCAACAGATAGCCGTGGAAAACCTTGTGCCTGGGAGCACTGTCTGCCGGGTTTTCGGGGGCAGGCTGGAGTTGCTTCTCTGTTTCAGGTTCAAGGCGGTTTGAGTGAGAATAGGTAGCGGTCCCCATAGGGCTTACGGCTAAGCTCCAAGAGTTTCTGATTCAGTCAAACTTGCCGGTTTGAAAACAAGGCTTGGGCTGTAGGCAGAGGGGATCATTCGGTATTGAGTCTTTTGCTCTCGAAGGCCTCGCAAAAAATAAATCAGAATTTGTTAAAGCGTGTAAAGATGAGGGCTAGGGCCAGTAACTCGGGCCCTGCCAACGTGAACTCCTCTGCCAAACCCGGCAGCACGGAGCCTGTGAGTTCCAGGAACTCCTCGTATGCTATGGAGACGAGCGCCCAAGAGACCTCGCACACCTCCCGGCCGAACTTGCAGCCCAACATCTTGTGGAGCCCATCGAACCCCGGCTCCCACACGAAAAGCCTTCTGTGACCGGGCAGGGCTCGCGGTGCGACAACGGCAACTCGAAGATGTCGGCCAGCGAAGGGGTCTGATCGGTGCATATCACCAGGGTAGGCTCCCCGCTTCGGGCACAGTGCAGTATCGTATTCCCCGTGTGCTCCGTTGAAACAAGGAAACATGTTCTTGCAGGCGATCGCCTAGGTGGGTTGGGGCACCTCTTTTCGCTTCACCTCTTCTGCGCTTAAGCCTTCAGAGGGTTCGGCCTCCGGAGGGGCCTTGCCTCACCCCCCCGCTCAGTCAAGGCTGGGCTTCGGCCGGACGCGCTTGAGCCGGACCCCAGGTCTAGGTCCCGGGAGACTGCCTCCAAGCTGCGCTTACTTGAGCTCAGTCGGTAACTGATTTATCACTTAGCGGCATCGGGGCGCGCCCCTGAAGCCCCCAATCTGTTTCCCTTATCGCTTAGGGAAAACTATCCAAGTCAAAGGCAAGGGGGCAAGCTCTTTTGTGCCTGGGGCGGGAATCGAACCCGCACGGGGACAAGCCCCAAGGGATATTGAGCCAGGATCTCGAATCGGGCGATTCCCCAGAGTAGTTCCAAACCACACAGACAAGAACCTGGATCTCGGCTCCGGGGGCCTGTTGCCCGTCCTTGAGCTTGGGGATCCAGTTGTATGCCAATGACTTGCTCGGGCAAGTAAGACAGATGGCGTGCACAGTGGCATGACGAGGGTTATACCGTCGACCGGGTCCGCACAACGGGCTGCGACTTCGCAGTTAATCCTAGATGAATGCATTGTCACATCAGGCCAAGACAGGCGATCTCTCTTGGAGGGGGGTGCGCCCATCTCAAATCCTGCTTCCCTGTGCTGGGTCCCGAAGGCACTGCCACGACCTGGACCCGGGCTTTCATCCAGCCACGCCGGAAAGGTCGAATAACCGGACCGCAAGGGACTCTATGAACCCTCCATGGGAGATCTTCTGAGACCATTGCCGGGGGATTCTCTCCCAGCCGTAGTAGGCCCCGGCAATCTGTCCGTATACGGCCCCGGTTGTGTCTGCGTCCTCCCCCAGGTTGACGGCCAGGAGGCAGCCCTCCTCAAAGGTCGAGCCCCGGTGGAAGGCCCAGAGGGCCGCCTCCAGGGACTGGACCACGTAGCCGGTCCCCCGGATGGCAGGGGGTTCCTTGCGTTTGAACGATCCCGATGCTACGTCACGGATCTCTGACACCAAAGGTCTCCTCTCCCAGTAGTCAGGGACGGGGGTAAAGCGATCGGAGAGCAGTTCGTCCTTGGAGGCCCCCCGGACTGCACCCACGATCAGGGCCCCGAGATATCGGCAGGCATCCACGGCCGAGGGTGCGCCGTGGGTCGTCCTGGAGCTCTCGCCGGATCTCTCCATGGCCTCCTCCGGGTTCTTGGCAAAAAAGAGGGGGACAGGGGCCAGCCGCATGATGGACCCATTGCCTGCGCTTCGGGGGTCCGTGGACCCACTGAAGGGTTCTCCAGTCTTCTCGAAACGAACGAGCGCGTCCCTGACCGTGTTCCCGATGTCGAAGCAGCGGCCCGTGCTGCTCAGATGCCCTTCCCGATACCACCTCAGGTATCGCCGCATCTGGTCCTCTGGGTCGAACCCCTTGCACTCGATGAGGCTCTGGGCCAGGCACAGGGCCATGGAGGTGTCGTCCGTCCATTCCCCTGGTTTGAGGTGGAAGGGCCCACCACCCACCATGTCCGAGATGGGCTCGAAGGTCCCGGGACGCCGGAACTCCAGGGTCGTTTCCAGGGCATCCCCCACGGCCAGCCCCACAAGGCACCCACGATAGCGATCCAGGAGTTCTTCACGGGTCACGCACACCTCCCTTCGCAGTCCGGTCCATCTTGTCCCAGCCTCTCACCATGTCCCGCTGGGCCCCTGTCTCCGGCGAGGCCCCATGCGCGTCCGGGGTGTCCTTGCGGAACTCTTTGATCCTCCTCAGGGCCTCTTCCCCAGTCATGCCTTGGCGCACCAGGTAGCAGCCCACCACGGTCCCGGTCCGGCCCCGTCCGCCCCAGCAATGGACGTAGACCGGACGTCCTGCCTGGATGGCCCCGTCGATCTCGTCCAGGATGGCGTTCATCCTCTCGGCGGTGGTTATATGCATGTCCCGGATCGACAGGCGGCTCGTGCTGACTTCCATACCCCGCTCTACACCCAACTGTTTGAACACCTGCTCGTAGGGAACGAACGACCGCCCCGTGTGGTCCACCTCGCCCTCCTCCATGAGGTTCACCACGTGCCGGATCCCGCACTCCAGCAGGCCCTGGATCTTCCGCCTGGCCTCGGCCGGGTCCTTGTGGCCCGGGTACGCGCCTGCCAGGAATCTCCCGGGGATGACCCAGTAGGATCTTGGAAAAGGTGTCTCCACGTGAACCTTCAACTCACCTTCACAAGCTCCATCCGATCGTTACCGGCCTTGTTGTGCCACCAACTGAAGCGCATCCCGAAAGCCTCTGCAATGGGGATGAACTTGTCCCAGAATTGGCCCGCCTATTCGGGTCCTAAGCCGTAGGTTTCCATCAAATTTAGAAGTCATTCACTTCCAACCCGTGGTCCTTCACATACTGAAACATGATGGCGATATGGATGGAGAAATCCAGCTGCTCATGCTACCACAGCTCATCCCGAGTCCAGCCGGTATGGTGTTCGGGTGTCATGCGGTCCTCCCGGGGTCAGGGTGTAATCGGAAATGTTGAGGTCTGGACTTCCCTCAACGCATAGGTCGCGAGTGCCTCTTATGAGAAGAACCTTACCCTCGCCAAGGGAGGCACCCTGTGATCATGATTGCATCCCGCAGTGCGTCTATTCATCCGCCTGTAGACTTCTCGAGTCGCTTCGTGCCACGATACCCCTGAGTCGACCAACCTCAGGACCTCGGCTGCTACGGGACCCGTATCAAAGGGCCCTTCACGACACCAATCCAGGTATCGCCGACCAAGGTCTTCGATATCGAATTCTTTGTTTTCCACAAAACTCTGGGGCAACCGGAGGGCCATTCGTGTGGGTCTACCGTTGCGGTCTCCAGCTGCGAAGCCCAGCATTACTCCTCTGACGCGATCAGTTCTTTCCCGGCTCAGCGACATCTAAGCCTCCGAGTCACCTTGTGAGAAATTATCTCCTCTTCCTGTGCGCGAACATGTAGCCCATGATTGCGTTGCCGATGATCTTAGGGATCGAGGAATTGAATCCCTCCAGCGGAACATCGATCAAAGTTCCCAGGCACCTCTCGCAAATGGCTCTATATCGCCTCATTATCGTTAGGAACTTGTCGTCGTCGGAACCGTGCAGTAGGGACCTGAAGAGCCCGCACGTGTAGGAACGCTCAATCGGCGGGACAAGATCGGTAAGGACGTGCTGGAGAATCTTCCATTGGCCAACAAGCTTGGATGGCCCCCCCATAAAGCGTATTCCCGACTTTTCTCAGGGTGCCTACGATCCCTTCAAGATTGGTTTCGGTGAGGTCCGCCAGTTTCCTCTCAGCAAGCCCCTCCAACACATTTCGCTGGCCAGTGATCGAATCCGCAAGAACATAATAGCCTCCCATCTTGGGTCTTTTTGAGCCCATGGTGTGCATGCCCCAAGAGACCAGGACTCCGTAAATAGCTTCCAGGAACTATTCTTCCTTTATTAAGACTTGCATTGTCTACAGGACATATGGTATCATGTTTATATGAGCTCGATGGACGGCAGGAAGCTGGACCACAAGACCAGGGAAGCCATCCGGATCCGTGCGGTCAGGAGGGTCCTGGCCGGGGAGAGCCCGGAGGTGGTGGTAAAGGCTCTGGGGTTCAGCAGGCAGAGGATCTACGAGTGGCTTGCAAGGTATAGGGAAGGTGGGGAGGAGGCTCTTAGATTTAAGGGGATACCCGGCAGGAAGCGAAAGCTCAGTGATGCTCAGATGAGGAAGCTCTACGGGATTGTGACGGGCAAGAACCCTCTTCAGCTCAAGTTTCGCTTTGCTCTTTGGACCCGTGGGATGGTAAGGCAGCTGATATTGGAGCGATTTGGGGTAAGTCTTAGCGAGTCTCAGGTTGGCAGATTGTTGAAGGGGATGGGTTTGACAGCTCAGAGGCCTCTCAGCAGGGCTATGGAGAGGGATCCTCAGAGTGTTGAGAAGTGGCTCAGGGAGGAGTATCCCAGGATCCGTGCCCTGGCCAGGGAGAAGAAGGCCACGATTTACTTCGGGGACGAGGCTGGGGTTCGCTCTGATTACCACAGTGGCACCACCTGGGCTCCCAGGGGGAAGACCCCTGTTGTTGAAAGCACTGGGGCTCGCTTCAGGTTGAATTTGGTCTCTGCAATAAGCTCCAAGGGGCAGCTACGCTTCATGACCACCCCCGGGAGGATGAGCGCAGGGAAGTTTGTGGAGTTTCTAAGAAGGCTCATGCACAACCAGAGAAGGCCCGTGTTTCTGATTCTGGATGGGCATTCCATTCACAAGGCCAAGGTGGTGAGGGACTACGTGGAGTCTACCAAGGGGAAGCTTCGGCTTTTTCATCTTCCTCCCTACTCCCCGGATCTGAACCCTGGGGAGCTGGTGTGGAACCATCTGAAGAACCACAACCTAGGTCGGGAGGTCGTCAAGGGTCAGGAGCACATGAGACAGAGGGTGCTCTCCATAATGAGGAGCCTTCAGCGCATGCCGGCAAAGATCATCTCCTTCTTCAAGGCCCCCAGGCTGCGCTACGCCCTCGCCTAATGTCCTGAAGACAATGACCTCCTTAATAGCAGGTGAACATGGTCGGCCGAGTTACTGATCCTTCCGATTAGTTTCTGGTGAAAGAAGAAGCTGGGACCGGAAAATGGATTTCGACTGTTGAAGTGGTCCAGGTAATTATGGAAGTTAAGGCACAACTCATCGAGCCTTCCGATGAGGCTTCGAGGGACCCGAGATCCGTTTGCCTGTGGTGTTGTCCTCGTTGGCTGGCCATCCGTCGCCACGAAGTGCCTTCTTATTTGATTGTTATACCAATCTAGGAGATACCTGTGTCCGGCTGGGATCTTCTCCCGGTGGAGTTTGGTTTGCCGATTACGATATCTGCTTTCATGCATCGCATCTCCGGGCACGAACAATCTACATCTTCCGTGCCCGTCATCCGAGAGGTAGTACCTGTTGTAGCCTGTGTTCAGCTTCTTCTGGGCGACAACATGTTGACTCACGTGGGTTGCGATGCCAGGCTTTGTGTCGTTGAAAAGTCTCTCCGCCTCCTCAATAATTCTTTCATTCGAAACCGTGTGCCTCGGATTGTTGGCTTCATGGGCCAATCGAGCCATGGCGATCCACATCTCAACGGTATCTTGGGCATGAACAACGCCTGTCCCAAAGGCAAAGAGCCAGCCCAACTCATCAGGATGGCAGCCTTCAGGCCCGCACGAAGTTGGGTCCTTGTCGACTGGATATCGGCGGGCAAGGAGCCTCGCAGCCATGACACAGATGGCTTCATAGATCGGCGTCGTCACTTTCTTGCCTCTCTATGATTCGCCTCTCCCCTGGGACTCCAGAACTAGGTTTCCCGCTCCAGTTCCGCCAACAACTCATCTAGCACCTTGAAGTCACACCTCTCTGGCAGAAGGATCCAGAGCATCCCGAGATACGCGAGCGATGCACTCCGAAGGCATCGCCCGAGCAAGCCGACGAACCTTTGGGCTGGAAGCGACCCATGCCGGGTTCCAATCATGGGGAGGGCCACGGAACGGACCCGCCTCTTCTCCGTCTCGTGGAACAGGCGCCTCAGCGCAGATTCAACCCACTCCTCCCTCCAAGAGGGCTCCTGGTCGAGGTCGTGCACTATAGCGAAAATCCTCAGAGGATTCCTGCCCCCTACGACAACACTCCCAGGTTCATATGGTTGATGATCTTCCAGTCGTGCTCTGAGACGGCTGATGTCCTCATCGATGTCAGGGATTTTCGGATCCGCGCTCAACACGAGACAGGTGTCCTCCTCAAAAACACGGGCCTGATGTCTAGGTAGTTCGGCCTTCTCCGGGACCTCCAGTATCTCTGTAGGGCCAAATCGAATTCCCATCTGTCCATCCACATCGATTCTTTCAAGCCTTCGCCGGCTAAGCTGCCTTGGTTTCTCGAACGGGACGATCTTCCCCCTGTCCTGTGGCCGTGACAGCCGGTTCTTGATGGAGTCCACTCGGTTCGCCAGCCCAAAAGTTTCCAGAATCATCTCAACGGCCTTCAGCAAGAATTCCGCTTCTGTGCGGCTCGCCTCCCGTCCGTTATGGATCAGATCGTTTCGCAGGCGGTTTAATTCATCCAGGTTGATCATGCGGAGACCACTGACATCGCGGCCCGAAGCCTTCGACCACGCGTCGAGGAATTTCGATTCCCGATATACCCCTATGAGCTGGCCCAAGGTGAAGCGTTCGAAACCCTTTTCGCCTTTACCCAGATTCATCTCAGCTTTGTGAACCCTGATTCGATCCCCTTCCTCCAATTTCATCACTTGTTCACGGAAAAGGAGCCGGAAGGCCGCCTCGATGATTCCGATACATTCCTTGGCCGCTATCGTGTATCCCTCGACTTCGAGGTTGCGCCGTATCAAATCCATCCTCCGCTTGACATCCATGGGTCTCTCCTGATGTCCTCCTACGTACAATCCACCGTGAACCCTCGGAATCCCCCCGCCCCCGGTTGCTGAGTCGGTGGTTGGAAATTACACGCAACAAACCTGCCTTATTGGTTCCAGTTGCTCTGGATGAAGTTCACGATCTCCTGAGAGTCAAGCCCGCGAGTTGTGTTGCCCACCCGGATGTGAAACTCCTCTTTTTCCTCCGGCCTCAGTTCAAACATGAAATCAGGAGGGAATCTGTCTCTATTGCCTTTGACTGCCTGGTTCATGGCCTCGGTGGTTACGCCGTAGAGCGTGGCCAGATCAGTAGTTAGCACGATTTCTTGCCCACGGAGGATGGCGCGCTCAATGCGCTCCACGGGGACGAGGCCCTGATCAGGCATCTCCACCTCCGCGTGGACTTGGGGTGCTGAATTGTGACCTCAAACTCCCTGAAAGTTCGACTAGGTTCGCTTCAGATGGGGTCCCCTCGAAGACCTCCTGGGGGGCGATGAGATCCCGGTAGGTGGTGCGCTGCCCGATCCCCTCCCGCTGCGCCACTTGAGCCACGGTCAATCCGTTCGGACTGGCTTCAATGGAACGGATTATCCGCCGCTGGCGGGCAAGCTGGTCCCCTCGCATGACCCCTCCTCGAGAAGAGTAAACAGGGCGACCGCCGGACAGCCTCATACTATCAGCGGCCTCCTTCTTTGGTCAATGATTCCGGATCACTGAGCCCTCCGGCCCGCCGCTGGCTGAAGGGGCTGTAGCACAAGCGCTCCCTCTCCCGGCTTGAACCGCCCTCCCTCCTGAATGCCGAGAGGTGAAGGAGACGGTCACCAACGACCAGGGCCGAGGCCGAGAGGGCCTCTCCATCCAGGGACCGCCCAAATGCCGCCTGGTGGCCAAAGCACTGGACCTCCTGACCATTGAGGGCGAATACCGCGCAGGCCTGGCACTCAACCTAGGGAAACGCCTTCAGATAATTCCCCAGGGGATCCCGTGGGCGCTCGAAGAGGTCGGCCATGGCCCGGGTGCGGCTCCTCACCCCCATGCGGGCACTCTTGGCCGCCAAGGCGTTCCAGATCATGCCCTGATCCGAGCGAAACCACTTCCCCGCCACCTTCCTGTCGGACATCGCCCGCCGGTGTTCCCTCCTCAGGCTCGCGTGCACCAGCCTTGCACCGGAGTCGAACTGCCTACCCCTCTAGGCACACCTCCCCTGCGCCACGCAGCTCGAGGGAATGACCATCTCGGAACGCCCAGCGAACCGGATGGTGACATTAAGGATGCGGTTCTGCCCCGAGTTCCTTCCCGGCCGCGATCGCGCCGGCATCCCCAAGCGGGCAGCGATGACCATCTCGGGCCACAAGACACGCCCGGTGGCCTAGCGCTACAACATCTCAGCTGGAGAAGACCTGAAGCAGCCGGCCAGAAAGCAGGGAATCCATGCCCAGAGCCAATCCATGGATGGGACCTTTCCCCATTGCGTTCCTGGCTTCGGTTTTGGCGGGATGGGCAGGCGCAAGCACCGAGGGCAAGTTCTTGAAATCACTGGTGCCTGGGGCGGGAATCGAACCCGCACGGGGACAAGCCCCAAGGGATTTTAAGTCCCTTGCGTCTGCCTATTTCGCCACCCAGGCTCAGATCATTATGCTAACCTCGAACCTGCCCCAAGGCCAGCCACTTGGACAGCCCGACCTCTTCTTTGGGACGGCCTCCCAAGATTTTCCTCGGAGCCAATGGCTTGTCCGGAAAAGACATCAAAAAGGGCTCTCCAGGATGCCCCCCCTCAACCCAAGCTCAATGCGCCTCCTCAGACAGGTAGAAGAGGGGATTCCTGGCCACGTTCCTGACCCTCACCTCGAAGTGCAAGTGGGCCCCCTCGCTCTGGCCGCTGTTGCCCACAGTGCCTATGGGTTGCCCCTGCCGGAGCTGTGCATGGTCTGAAACATGGATCTCGTTCAAGTGGGCATAAACAGTGGCCAACTCCTCAGAGTGCCTCAAGATCACTATGTTCCCATATCCTCTCAACTGTCCTTTGTAGATCACCTCTCCATCCGCTGCTGCCACAACAGGGGTCCCCACCGGGGCCTTGATGTCCACGCCGGAGTGCTTCATCCCGTTTCTTACCCCAAAAGAAGAGGATATCTGACCCCGAACAGGCCAAATGAGCTTACCGGCAAAGAACTGTATCTTGGGCTCTGGCTCCGGGGGGCTGCCTGGAGAGGCTTTGGGCAGCTCCACCCTGGCGGATCCTGAGGCACCCGGAATGAAAATCTTCTGTCCCTCCCTGATCTGGGAAGGGTCCCTGATGTTGTTGATCTCTGCCACCTGCTGAAGCTCTGCCCCGTAAGCCTTGCAGATACGCCAAAGTGTTTCTCCCCTTTTGACCACATGGTAAACACCCTGGGCCTTTTCCTGCGGGGTGTCCAGGGCGGGCGCCTGGACGGTTCTGATCTTCCTGGCCGGAGGCTGGGCAACTTGCCTCTTGGCCTCGCACCCCGTCAGGAGCAAGAGAACTCCTGCAAGGGCGGTCCAGCTCATCCAGCCCCTCATGGGAGCGCTTCCGGGGCCCCTGCCCAACTACGGGTTCCAGCCATATCTTCCCACCAGGTCCACGAAACGGCATCCCCCAAGGTCTTCCTGGTGAAACTCCTCCCCTTTTCTGAGGATCTTGTACATGGACTGGGAGAAGCGGTCCCCCACTGGGATCACCAGGCGGCCCCCATCGGCAAGTTGTTCTTTCAGGGGTCGGGGGATCTCTGGGGCCCCGGCTGTGACCAGTATGCCGTTGTACGGGGCGTTCTCAACCCAACCCTCGGTTCCGTCCCCTATCTTGATAGACACATTGTAAAGCCTCAGCTGGTCCAAGACCTTCCTGGCCTTCATAGCCAGGGAGCGGATTCTCTCCACCGAATAGACCCATTGGCAAAGACTTGCCAGTATGGCTGTCTGGTACCCGGAGCCGGTACCGATCTCCAGGATCCGGTCAGTGGGGGTAGGCTCCAGGGCTTCTGTCATCAGGGCAACAATGTAGGGCTGGGAAATAGTCTGTTTCTCCCCTATGGGCAATGGATGATCCTGATAGGCCTGATCCCACATGCCCTCTTCCAGGAAAAGGTGGCGCGGGATTTCCCTCATGACCTGCAGCACCCTCGGGTTCCTGATCCCGCGGGCTGCTATCTGGGTTTCCACCATCTTGCGGCGGGCCACTTCGAAGTCTTTCAAGGGAAGCCCTCCAGCCAGCACCTTTCCTGGAGACGGGCCATTGCCTCCTCATCCGTCATGTCCAGGCGCAAGGGGGTCACGGAGATCCAGCCCTCCATCACGGCCTCTATGTCAGAATTCCGAAGCTCCTCATGCCCGGGCTCCTCACCCCCTATCCAGTAATACTTCTGTCCCCTGGGATCCGTCTTCTCCACCACGGCCCCGTTGTAAACTCTTTTGCCTTGTCGAGTGATCCGCACCCCTTTTATTTCCTCGGGGGCCAAGTTGGGGATGTTCACATTGAGAAACACAGGGGAACAGCCCCTCTCCTCCAGGAGCTTTCTGGCCAGCTCCTGGGCGAAGCGGCATGCCACCTGGAACCTGAAATCCTTCCTGGCCACCAGGGACACGGCAAAGGAGGTTATGCCCATCCTGGCCCCCTCCATGGCGGCAGAGACGGTTCCTGAGTAAAGGATGTCGTCTCCCAGGTTCCCGCCCTTGTTTATGCCGGAGATGACCAGGTCTGGCCTGCGTCCCCCAAGAACCCTGTGCATGGCCAGTAAGATGCAGTCCGTAGGGGTACCGTCCACAGAGAAAAAGCCTGGGGCAACCTGTTTGAGCCTAAGCGGACGGTGCATGGTGAGGGCGTGGCTGGAAGCGCTTTGCTCCCTGTCTGGGGCCACGGCCACCACCTCTCCCAGGGAACTTAAGGCTTCGGCCAGAACCTTCAGCCCTTCGGAGTGGATTCCGTCATCGTTGGAAATCAGAATAAGGCTCATGCAGGCCAAGTCGCTCCAAGCCACAGGTCAAGCCATTTATACCATGGCCCCCCCTCTCCATCAACCAAGCCCATGCCTCTGCTTTGATCTACGGCTGTCTTGTCCCGGGGCTCTGGACTGGAATCCCAGGACTTGCCCTTGCTGGAACCAGTTCCTGACACGAATCGAGGCAATCCCCAGATACTCGTGAACAGCATGGCGGACCTTGAGGAGATTTTCCGAGCTGGGATATTTTCGGGAGGGGCTGGGCTGCTTTGCTTCTCTTGCCATGTGGCCTGTAGGGGCCGCAACAGGGCGCATGCCCAGTGCCTGGAAGATTTCCATGGCTCTGGGCATGTGAATGGCTGAGGTCACAAGCACGAAAGGTTCTTCGGCCAGCATGCCCTTTATCTCCCGAGCCTGCTCCTCCGTGTCCCTGGAGTTTTCCTCCAGCACCATGCGCCTGGGATCCACCCCCAGGGACAAGGCTGCCTCAGCCATGACCCGGGCATTGGAGACGGGGTCGTGGAGCTTTCCGCCTGAGAGGAGAAGCCGGCTTCGAGGAATGAGATGGTGAATGCTTATTGCTTCGGCCAGCCGAGCCAGGGAAGCCTCGTCCAGCCTCGCTATGGGCGGTAACTTGGGATCCGAGACGTGTCCACTTCCCAAGACCACCACCCAGCGAACATCTTTCAGGGCCTCGCTGAATACAAAGGGGGGATGTTTTTCTTCCAGAGGCCTGACCAGGCTGTCGGCCACAGGGCCCCAGCTAAGCCCGGCCAGGGCCATGGTTCCAAGAGTCACCAGCAGCCTTCCGGCTCTTTTCCAGGGCGTGATCCAGAGGAGAAAAAGCCCCGAGCCCAGGGCCAGAAGCACTGCAGGGACAGGATAAAGCGCAGAGGAGATGGCCTTCTTCATGAGGAACCAATCCATTCAAACCTCCCTGCAACCGGATTTCCAAATCCCCAAGCTTTCCCCAAGTAGCTCTTGAGCCGAGCGCGGGCTCCAGCCAAGGAGCTTGGAAGCCAAAGAGACCTTCAGGGTCAGATCCTTGGGGCGAGGGGTGGGACTTTCTCTGAGTCTGGCCCTTGGGACCTGCTGTGGGTCCAAGCACATGGCCCTGGCCAGAAGGCAGGCCAGGAAGTAGCGGCTCACGGAGTGGGACCCGGCTATATGCAGCACAGGGGGGAGGGGAGAGTGGGTGAGGACCATTTGGGCCATGGCAGCGCAGAGCTCCTCTATGAAAACGGCCGAGCGAATTTCATCCTCAAAGTAAGGGTAATCGAAAGCCCCGGTTCTGAAGCCTTTCATCAAAGATTGGGTGCGAGGATCCGGAGGGTTCAGGCCGTATACCAGGGAGGTCCTCAGCACATGGGCCCCGGCCTGCAGGGCCATGGCCTCTGCCTTCAGCTTTGCCCTCCCGTAAGAGGTGATGGGCCTTGGGGAATCCTCCTCCCCGTAAGGAGGGTTTTCCCCGTCAAACACCATGTCTGTGGAAAGGTAGAAAAAGCGTCTCCCGCCCCCAAGAGTCTCCCAGGCTGCCAAGAGGTTTCGGGTGCCCTGGACCACACTGCCCTCCAGGTCCTGCATGTCATAGGCCAAGTGGAAGATCACTTGAGGCTCTAGCTCTGTCAGCAATCGGCTCACTTGAGCCGAGTCTCTTATATCCAAAAATCTGGCATTTGATTCCATGGAGACCGGGTTTCTGAGAAAAGTGGCCCACACCTCCAGGCCTTGTTTTCTGAGAAGAGCAAGCAAATGCCTTCCCAGGTACCCACTTCCCCCAACTATGAGAACCCGCGGCTTGGATTCCAGCACGAAACCTCCTGAGACATGAGCAGAGTTTTTCCTCATCCAGCCCGGATCTTAGGGAAGGATCCCCCTCCAGTCAATCCGTCGGGTTTCGCGCCCTGGAGAGCTTCATAACATTTCCCCGGCGGTGCTGGCTTTCATGTGCCCTGGGGGTCGGATGTGGCCCTTCAAAGAGGGCTCTGGGATGCTTGTTTAGGTCCAGAGGGGCAGGGTCCGTTCAAAGCCTTGGAGATGTGCGTGGTTGAACGAATGGCCAGGCCTGGTCCAGGGGTTTACATGCATGTCAGGACTGCGTTATCATAACTAACTTCAGAGAGCCGATCCCAATGCTTCGGAGACTGCCATGGATGCCCAGAAGCTAGATTTTTTCCGTAAGCTGCTAAACGAGAGGCTCGAGGCTCTGCTCAACGATGCGGCTCGCACCATGACCAACATGACAGATGAGGAAGAAAGCTTCCCGGATCCCACTGATAGGGCCTCTGTAGAGAGTGATAGGAATTTTATGCTCCGCATAAGGGACAGGGAGAGGAAGCTCATCTCCAAGATCCGTGAAGCCCTGGACAGAATAGAGAAAGGCACCTATGGGGTCTGCGAGGAGTGCGGTGAGGAAATCTCAGAACAGCGGCTCCTGGCCAGACCAGTGACCACTTTGTGCATAGATTGCAAGACCTCACAGGAGGAAGACGAGCGCCGCAGGGGGGAATGACTAAGCAGAGCTCTAAAGGAGTGAAGTATCTTCTGAGCTGAGCAACCAGAACCAGGCCATTTCTGCAGCCCAAGAAAGACGGTGGCTTCTCCCCCTCAACGTTGAAGAAATTCCCTCCTTCGTGTTACTATCGCCCCATCCTGCTATAGCTTGGTGGTTTTTCCTTAAGGTTTAAAAGGATCTGAAAATGGATCTACTTCACACTCTGGAGCGGGTAAGAGAAATTGCCCGAGGGGGTGGCCCACTGCAGAGGCGGGTGGGTGAAGTCTTGGCTTTCCTCGCCCAGGAGCTGGGTTTCGACTCGGCGGTGCTTTACCTGAAGGATAAGGATGGACTCTGCTTTGAGCCCTTCCAGGCCAGTCACGGTTGGGAGCTGGTCAGGGGAAGTGGTCCCTTTCCCATTGGGGAGGGGGTGGTGGGGGCATGCGGTGCGGAGGGCAGGGTGATTTTCCTGGACAAGTCAGCTCCCCAGGGTTTGAGTCAGCCTGGCTGGGGAGATGATTTCCCGGCCTATGTCACAGTCCTGGCTGTGCCTACGGGAGAGTCGGGCTCTGTACAGGAGGGGGTTCTGGTATTTCTTTGTGGGACATCCAAGGCAGTCTCTCAGGAGCAGATAAGGCTTCTTAGACTGGCAGGGGGTGAGTTGACCGGGGTGCTGGCCGTGGAGGAACTCAAAGAGCAGCTCCTCTTGAGACTCCAAGAAATGGATGCCCTCAACGAGGTTGGGAAAGCTGTGGGAGGGACTTTGGATCTGGACCCTCTCATGGAGCTGGCCCTGGAGGCAACGGTCAGAGTGGTGGGGGCTCGTGCCGGGGTTTTGAGGCTCCTGGATGAGGAGTCGCAGCTTCACAGGGTGACATCGGTTGCAGGAGGCGGAATAAAGCGCAAAGAGGAGTTCAGGACCGAGCCGTCTACTGACTGTCCTGTGGTCAAAACGGTCAGACCCCATCGCATGTCAATTTCAGAAGGAGCAGGTGTGTGTTCCGGTGAAGGGCTCGGCATCGAGGTGAAGACCTGCGCGTGCGTTCCCCTTGTGGAGAGGGGGAAGACAATGGGGGTGATGAGCCTGTACGATCGGCTGTCAGGTTCCGGGGGGGAGCCAGAGAGTTTTTCAGATCAGGATCTGAGCCTCCTGGAGATAATGGCAGGTTTCATAGCCGGGGCACTTTCCAGGGCCATGCACCACAGGCACATAGAGCAGCTGGTCCAGGAGAAGGAGTCCATGGTGAGGGAACTGTCCATCCTCTATGCCAGCGGCTCTGCCATGATGAAAGCCACGGAGCTGGAACGGCTCTTGAGAGTGATACTCGTGGCCCTCACCTTGGGGAATGGGCTGGGATTCAATCGAGCCATGCTTTTCCTGGTAAACGAGAGCGATGGAGTCCTGGAAGGCAGGGTGGGTGTGGGTCCGGCAAGTGCAGAAGAGGCAGGGAAAATATGGGGTGAGATGACAAGATCCCAATGGAGCCTACCCCAGTGGTTGGACTGGGCCCTATCTCAAGACGCGGAGACGAGGGAGACCACCATGATCCAAAAGGTGGCAGCCTCCATCAAGGTGCCCTTGGACGACACCGAATGCGTGCTCGTTCGTGCCTTGAGGGCCAAAGGGGCCTTTTGCCTGGATCCGAGGGAGAATCCAAGGGGAATCGAGTTGCTGAGGCCCCTGGAGATAGGCACGCAGTGCGCCATGGCCCCAGTGGTGGCAAGGGGAGATGCCCTGGGGGTTATCCTTGTGGACAATCTTTACTCCAAACGATCCATTGGCGAAAGAGATCTCAGATTCCTGGGCGCCTTTGCCTCTCTTGCCGGTCTGGCCATTCAGAATGCCATGTTTTTCGAGAGCCTCAGAAGAGCTCACCAAGAGCTTCAGGCCATGCAGCAGCGCCTGGTTCAGTCGGAAAAACTGGCCGCCCTGGGAGAGTTCGCGGCCACAATGGCCCACGAGATCAGGAATCCATTGGTTTCCATAGGGGGGTACGCCAGGCTCCTGCAAAAGAGGCACAAAGACGATTATTCCAGGATCATATATGAGGAGGTCGAGAGACTGGAGGGAATTCTGGGCAGGGTTCTGGATTTCTCCAAGATATCCCCTGGCCAAAGGGTGGAAACCGATATCTGCGCCCTCCTGGAGGAATGTTACAGGTCTGTGCGTATTCAACTCCAGGAGCCGCGACTCAAGGTCAGAAAAGAATTCACCAGCGGCCTGCCGCCGGTGCAGTGCGACAGGGACCAGCTCAAGCAGGTGTTCCTGAACCTCATGCAGAACGCACTGGATGCCATGGGCGGCAAGGGGGTGCTGGATATCAAGACCTATCTGGCCTCCGAGGAAGAGGGGCTTTGGGTGGTGGTGGAGCTTTCAGACACTGGCGGCGGCATACCCTCGGATGTTCTTCCCAACATCTTCAACCCGTTTTTCACCACAAAGAACAAGGGCACCGGCTTGGGCTTGGCCATAGTGCGCAGGATACTCGAGATGCACGGGGCCAGGATCGAGGTGGACAATCGTCCGGGGGAAGGCACCACTTTCAGGATAAAGCTGCCCCCTTGTTTTTGAATCATGCCTGAGATCTCACGCGAATGGTGGCGCCTCAGAATTTCTTTGAAGCAATGGGCCCAGGACGCTCTGGTTTCCTTCTTGCACGAGAACGGCTGCAATGGCGCGGAGTTCTTGGATGCCCAGCCGAGTCATCTGCTCCTGGCCTATTGCAGGGATGAGCCAGCCTCCCGCAGCCTGTGCCAAAGGCTCTGGGAATATTCCAGAGCTCTGGGGGAGATTCATGGTGAGTGCCCCGTAGTGGGCATAGAGCTGGAAAGGATCAAGGACCCGGGCTGGGCACACGCCTGGAAGGCTCATTTCAGGCCTTCGAGGCTCAGCCGGAGACTGGCTGTAAGACCGCCCTGGAGCTCTTTTGATGGGCCGGAAGGACTCAGGGTGATTCAGATAGAGCCCGGACAAGCATTTGGAACGGGGTTGCACGAGACGACCAGACTTTGCATGGAATGGCTGGATGATCTCCTGAGAGACTCCCCCATACCCCGGACCGGAATGGATCTGGGCACCGGAACAGGTATCTTGGCCATGGCCATGGCTCTTCTGGGTGTGAGACAGGTACTGGCTTTGGACCAGGATCCCCTGGCAGTGGAGGCAGCCCTGGAAAACGTAAGGAACAATAACCTGGTGGAGACCATCCAGGTGGTGCAAGGCTCTTTGGATGCAGCGGGCGAGAGACTCTTTCCCTTGGTGGTAGCCAATCTGACCGGAACTGTGCTTATGGGAATGGCAAGAGAGCTGGCAAAGAGGGTATGCCCTGGGGGGAAGCTCCTTGTCTCCGGGATTCTGGGAGAAGAAGCAAAGCATGTGGCCGAGGCATTCAGGAGGGCCGGGATGAGAAAGCTGGGATCCAGGCGAAGGGGAGAATGGCGGGCCATGCTCCTGGCTGTGAGAAAATGAGCCGGCCCAGGGTGCTTGTGAGAGGACCCCTCAGGGCAGGGGATTTCCTTTGTTTGGACAAGAGGGAGTCCAGGAGGCTTCGGCGGGTGCTGAGGCTGAATCCAGGGGCGGAGGTAGTGGTTTTTGACGGTGAGGGCTCAGAGGGAAGGGCCAGGTTGGGACGACTGGACAAAGAGGGGCACCTGGTTCTGGAAGTGCTGGAATCCAAGCTTCTGGACAGGGAGTCCCCTTTGATGGTGCGCCTTGTGCAAGGTCTGCCAAGAGGGATGAAGATGGAGTGGGTGTTGCAAAAGGCCACAGAGCTGGGGGTGGCTCAGGTGGGGCTGCTCAGTTCCCAACGCTCGGTCTGCTCGGGAAGGGACTTGCGAGAAAAGGGAAAGTGGTCTCGCTGGCTCAAGATATTGGAAGAGGCTTCCAGACAGTGTGGAAGGAACAGGGTTCCAGATTTGCTGGGCCCATGGAGCCTGGACGAATTCTTGAGAGTCTCGAAGGCTGAAGCTTTGAAGCTGGTTTTGTGGGAAAGTGCTTTGGATAGACCGCTAAGAAATGTGATGGCCTCGCTGAAGGAGATCCCGGGCAGTGTGTGGCTCGTGGTGGGGCCTGAGGGGGGGTTTGAGGCCTGGGAGGTGGAGAAGCTGCTTGGGGCAGGCTTTGTCCCGGTGGGTCTCGGCCCCAGGATACTTCGCACAGAGACAGTCGGGGTGGCTGCCTTGGCTCTCTTGCAGTTCCTTTACGGGGATCTGGGTTGACTCACCCAAAAACACAAGTTGCAAAGGAGGGTCTTTCTCTGATTCCCAGGGGGAGCACCCCAAAGGCTCTTCGCAAATCCGCTTCGGAGTTCTTGCCAAGGCCGAAGATGCTGGAGGCACTTGCCCCATGGGTCCAGGGAGAGACTTATCCTGTTTCTTGCCATGCCCTCGGAGCCCAGGCATTCCCTTTTAGGGGAGTTTCCCGGGGGAGGTTGAGCCTCCCCAAGGTCTTGGGGCGGTCCGGCTTCTATTTGCCCCAACAGCACGCGCAGGCCTTGGGCCTTGACTGGGAGCCTTCCTTGAGCTATACAAGAGGTTGTGCAAGGCCGAGGTAGCTCAGTCGGTAGAGCAGTGGACTGAAAATCCGCGTGTCGGCGGTTCGATTCCGTCCCTCGGCACATCCAAGTCAGGGGGGTGATGGCAGGTCCCATCAGCCCCCTTCTTTTTTGGGAGGGAGAGCTATGGAAGAGTCAGCGCGTCTGGCAGGCTGGGTCCTGGAGTCCTCCAATACAATAGGCTTCACAGGGGCCGGGATCAGCACCGAGAGTGGAATCCCGGATTTCAGGAGCCCTGGTGGACTTTGGCAGAAATATGACCCAGAGGATTTCACCTTCCAGAGGTTCATCTCCAACGCTTTTTCCAGGGAACAGTACTGGAAGATGAGCACAGAGGCCTTTGCCCTGATAAGCCGGGCAAGGCCCAATGCCGCCCATCTGGCCTTGGCAGAGCTAGAGCGCATGGGACTCTTGGCTTGCGTGATCACCCAAAACATAGACGGATTGCATCAACTGGCAGGTAGTTCCCCCTCCAGGGTCATAGAACTGCACGGCACCTGCAGGACAGTATCCTGCCTTTCCTGCAAGAAACGCTGGCCCAGGCAGGAGGTGCACGCCATGGTCTTGAGGGGCGTGAAGGTGCCCCTGTGTGATGCCTGCGGAGGGCTTCTGAAGCCTGACACAGTCTCCTTTGGACAGCCCATGCCAGAGAAAGAGACATCAGAGGCTTTTGATCGTTCCCAGGAGGCGGAACTCTTCCTGGTGCTGGGTTCCTCGCTGCTGGTGCAACCCGCGGCCTCCATGCCTTTAGTGGCCAAGCAAAATGGAGCCAGGTTGGTCATAGTCAACAGGGATGCCACCCCCTTGGACCGGGTGGCCGACCTGGTGATCAGAGGCTCTTGCGGGCTGGTCATGGAGCGAGTCTTGGGGGAGGTGAAAAAGCATCAAAGTTCATCCTTCAGACCCTCCTGATCCCCCGGCTTCTTAAGGCAGGACCGGAGATAAATGCCCCCGGGCCGGGCAAGCGCTCTCAATCCCCAGCAGCCTCCCTGCGGGCCACCACGCAGTGAATACCCTGGCCTGCCTGGGCAGGCCCAAAACACTGGTTATCCGAGACACAAAAAGCCCTTCTCAGGTCTCCGGCCTTCCAGCGGTTTATCAGCCACGGCTCCCTTATGAAAGGCCTGCTCATGGAGATGTAATCCGCCACCCCTTCCTTCACAAGGCGCTCTGCCACCTGGAAGGATCTGATACCCCCGACCAGAATAACCGGAATCCCGGCTGTTTTCTTGAAGAGCTTTGCAGCATCCCTGAAGTAGGCCTCCTGCCTTTCCTCCTTGATGGCCAGCCTGGAGGGCATGAACTGGGGGCCGGCAAGCCTCATTCCGCCGCTCACCTCTATGGCATCCACGCCGGCCTCAGCCAGCATCTTGGCCACCTGAGCCGAATCCTCCAGGCTGAGCCCCCCCTCCAAAAAGTCTTGGGAGTTCATCTTAACCAGCAGGGGTCTTTCAGGACCAATGGCCTCTCTGGCCTTAGACACCGCTTCCAAGAGAGCCCTGGCCCTGTTTTGCAAAGAGCCCCCGTACGCGTCCTGCCTATGGTTGAAGTAAGGGGAGAGAAACTGGCTCAAGAGATACCCGTGGGCAGCGTGGATCTGAACTCCGTCAAAACCGGCCTCCACAGACCAGGCAGCCGCCTTGCCGAAGGCTTCCACAACTTGCCCGATCTCCTCCAGGCTCATCTCTCTGCCCGGGGCTCCTTCTGTGTTGGGGGCAGAAGGGCCGAGAGGCTCCATGTTGGTGAGTTTGTAACCCGCTTGAATGCCAGCATGGGCCAGTTGCACCACTATCCTTCCTCCCCGTTCATGCACGGCGGAAGCCATCTGGGCCAGGCCAGGGACGAGCCCCTGCTTGTAAATCCCCAGCTGCCTCGGCCCTGCCTGGCCTTCCCTGCTCACATAAGCATGCCCTGTGACAATGAGCCCCACCCCCCCGGCGGCCAACTCGCCCATGAGCTCCACAAGCTGGGGGGTGACGCTGCCTTCCTCCCCGGCCATGCCCTCCCAGGTGGCTGATCTCACAAAGCGGTTCCCGAGGGGCATCTTCCTGATTACTGTTTCCTGGAACAATACGGACAAGCCTCTTCCTCCTTGTCTAAGATCCCTTGGCAGGTGGCCTTCCCCCAGAGCATTGCTTGCATCATCTAGCCGAGGAAAGCGCCTGTTTGAGTGCCTTGCGGTCCACCGGGGGTGGTTCCACAGTGGGCCTTTCCACCAGCTGTATTGCCTCAGAAGGGCAACCGCTGGCGCAAACCCCGCAGCCAAAACATCTGGTCTCGTTCAAGCTGGGTAATTCCTCCAGCATTGTGAGGGCATGGGCAGGGCACCTCTCCACGCATGTGCCGCAGGCCACGCACCTTGTGGAGTCGAAATCGGGCCGGAAGCCCGAATGAAGGGCTGCAGCTGGACTTGATTGAGCCAGAGCGGTCTTCAGTATCATGCAGTGGCAAGGGCAGCAGTTGCAAATGAAATCTATTTCCTGCGAGTTCATGCTGGCGTGCACCAAGCCGGCCTCTTCTGCCTTCTGGAGCACTGCCCTGGCCTCCTCTTTGGAGACCTGTCTGCCCATTTTTCTCTCTATCACGTATCTGGCTCCTCCCCCGAACTGCATGCACACATCGTTGGGTTTCCCGCAATCCTGCCCCTCGGTGAGCTTGGCCTCATGACGGCAGAAACAGGTGGAAACCGAAATGGGCTCATACTTTTCTATGTAAGCTGAGACCTGCTCATAAGTATGCAGCCTGGCCCCAGCCTTTATGGTGCGCTCCACCGGGATGACCCTGTTGAGGGGGAAGTTGATGTGCTGCGCCCCGCCTCTTGCGGCATCCACCGCCTTCTTGTAATCCCTTATCAACTTGGCCAGAAGTCGGTCCTTGGGGGTGGCGGTTCCTCTCATGAACTGGAACTCGAAGATGCCCGGGACAAAAGGTATTGCCGCATAAAGCCTTTCCCCCTGCGGCCCTGCCACTGTGGTGCACAGGCCCTTGTCAGCCATTGCCTCCAGGATCTCTCCCAGAGCTGGCTCCTCCATTCCCACAGACCGGGAGATCTGGGCAGCAGTGGAAGGTCTCCTGGGCATTGCCGCACACACCTGGGCCTCCTCTGGGGTGAAAAGCTTCCTGGCCAAGGAGTAGAACTCCGGGATATCCATGCCGGGGTAAGGCCCACCCCTCTCGGCCATGGCCTCACAAAGATGCTTGTATGCTTCTTGATTCATGGGAACTCCTCCTTTGATTTCACTCTGGTTCATGCCAGGGTCCCTGTGTGGCCCGGTCTCCTGCCCGGAGTCGGGCAATCCCAGGTTCATGCCTTCCTCTCCCCAGGGAGCCCCATGAATGAGTGAGGGTCGAAAGTTCCTTCTCTTTACCTGGGCCCTCTGCTCAAGTGGAAAAGGCTTTGCTTGAACTTGGTATTTGGCCTCTGATATGCTTTGCCCAGGGACTCCCAAAAAAAGGCCGCCACTGGGAGTGAGCTCGCGGCTCCAGCAGGTTACTTGATGTGAAAACTATACCATTACATTTCCGGGGTCAAGTCAACGTCTCGCAGATGAGGATGAGAGAGCCTTGGAAAGCAGGGACTTGATCAGAAAAGGGGGTTTGTTGCTATTTGCCCTGTTGTGTCTCTTGGGGTCGGAAGAAAAGCTCAGGGCCGTGGAGCAAGATCCCGGCATGGCTGAAGAAAGGGCCCGCATGGTAAAAGAGCAGATCAGGGCCCGAGGGGTGAGGGATCCCAGGGTCTTGGAGGCAATGGGCACTGTACCCCGTCACAAGTTCGTGCCGGAGGCAGAGATTCCAAGGGCCTACCAAGACTCACCCCTTCCCATAGGGCACGGCCAGACCATATCCCAGCCTTTCATAGTGGCTTACATGTGCGAAGCTCTTGGTTTGAAGGGGCATGAGAAAGTTTTGGAAATAGGGACCGGCTCGGGTTACCACGCGGCGGTTCTGTCCTTGCTGGCCAAAGAGGTGTATGGCATAGAAATTCTTGAACCTCTTGCCAATGCGGCCAGAGAGCGCTTGAGGGCGCTAGGGTATGGGAATGTGAAGGTGATCTGCAAAGACGGGTACAAGGGGTTGCCAGAGGAGGCCCCCTTTGACGGGATAGTGGTGAGCGCAGCCCCGCCCGAGATTCCCCAGGAGCTCCTGAAACAGTTGAAAACAGGTGGCCGCATGGTGCTTCCCGTGGGCAAGGAGGAACAAGAGCTTCTGAGGATCACCCGCACAGAGCAGGGGGCCAAGGTGGAGAGGTTGCTGCCGGTGAGGTTCGTGCCCATGGTGCCGGGAAAAGGGGATCCATGAGAAGGGCCCTTGTTAAAAGTTCAGCAACCAATCCAAGGCAACTGGTGGATGTAATTGGACCCCCAGGAGTTGGGTTGAAAACACTCTGTGTGTTCGAGACTGGCTGGGAAGTGCCCTTGGGTTTGGATGCATCTTAGAGTGTCCAGGAGGCTCGGGGGTTCAGTCCCCAAGGTGGTCGGATTTGGGGAACAGTCCCTTTAGCAATTCATGAGTCCAGGGGGCCTGGGATTGTTGCATTCGGGGGGAGAGAATCAATGGCCAAACTGATTGTTCTGGGCAGCGGGGATGCCTTCGGGTCTGGAGGGAGGAATTTCTCCGCCTTTGTCCTTACCGACGGGGAGCGTCATGTGCTCTTGGACTGTGGACCCTCCACTCTGCCTGCTTTCAAGGCTGCGGGGCTGGATCCGGCCAAGGTGGAGGCCATCCTGATTAGTCACTGTCATGGGGATCACTTCGGAGGATTGCCGTATTTTTTCATTGAGTACCAATTCCTGTCTCAGAGGGCGTTTCCTCTTTTGCTGATAGGGCCGGAGGGAATAGAGCAGAGGTGTAAGGACCTACTTCAGGCCACATATCCTGACGTGCTTCAGATTCACACCTGGAGGTTCGGGGTAAAGTACATGGGTTTGGCCCCCGGGCAGGATCTTATGGAAGGGCGGCTTCGGGTTGAAGCATTTGGGATGGAGCACGGGAGAATACCCTCCAGGGGTTACAGGATAGGCTGGGGAGGTGTGGTGGTGGGGTACACGGGGGACACCAGATGGAACAGGGAGATCCTGAGCCTGGCAAAGGGGTGCGACCTTCTTCTTTGCGAGTGCTTTTTTTTCGAGCAGGACCACCACTCCCACGTGCGCTACAGGGATATCTTGGAGCACAGAGGGGAGTTGCGGGCCCGGAGGATAATGTTATTCCATCCAGGGCCAGAGATGATTCAGCGAATGGGGGAGGTGGAGATGGAAGTGGCCGAGGACGGGATGGTACTGGAAATATGATACGCTTTAGCTTTCGGGTTCCTGCCTTCCGGAAGGGGAGTGGCGGGGGGTTTCCATGAGACAAGGAGCTGTGTTCAATTCCTGGGTCACATTCCCCGCTGAATCGTTTTCCTCCTGGAGTACAAGAATGCTGTACAAGGAATTTCTGGTCCTGAACCCCCCGGGACTGACCTGTAATACCTTGGATGTCCGGAAAACAGATCCCTTTTCAGTAAAGAGCACGTAGATCTCACCGACCCTGGGAGGTGTCAACTCCCAGCCTTCCCAGACTGTGCCCACTTGAAAATTGGGATGTTTTTCTCCAAGGGTGCGTTCCACCGATACTTTTCGGGACATGGGCACCTCCTTCCCCGTTTCGGATTTGGGGGTTGCGGCGGTCGTTTGTCTGTTAAGCAATGCCCGTGCCATGGTATGGGGACGTAAGACCGCGTTTCTTGAGGCCTGGGTGAAGCCAGGCTGGGATCAGGGCTCCAAATGGGAATTTCTGGTCCAATTCTGTTCAGTGGCCCATCCCTCAGGCCATACCCGGGGCTTGGAGGCATGGCCCCCTAAGTTGTAAGCCCTGATGAGCAAGGCGCAGTGGTTTTCCCCGGGCCAGGATCTTGACAAAGCAGACAAATGTCTGCTAAATTACAAGAGCTGAGGAGAGTGTAAAGGCTGGGTCAGTTCACGGGAGGGAGCCATGCCTTACAGCCCTGAGGGGAAGACCAGAGAGCGAGTGTTTCGCTTTGTGCTGGAGCGGATCCTGGCCGGAAGACCCCCCACGGTGCGTGAGGTGCAGGAGGCCATGGGCTTCCGGGCTGTTGAAACAGCACGTCGTCACCTAGAGAATCTGGTGGCCGATGGAAAGCTGCTCAGGGAACCAGGGAAAGCTCGAGGCTACAAGCTCCTCCAGGAGGCCCGTGAGGTGGTGCTGGTGCCCCTGCTGGGCCGCATCCAGGCCGGGCCCCTTACCACGGCCCTGGAGGAGCCGGATGAGTACCTGGCGGTAGCCACAAGTAGGGAGAAGGGGGATCTCTTCGCCCTGAGGGTCAGGGGCAACAGCATGCTTGAGGCAGGCATTCTTCCAGGCGATATCGCCATAGTGCGCAGACAAGCCGTGGCCCAAGATGGGGATATTGTGGTGGCCATGGTAGAGGATGAGGCCACTTTGAAAAGACTCAGGATAAGGGGTGAGTACATAGAGCTCCATGCCGAAAACAAGGATTTCCCTGCCATGCGCTTCAAGCCCTGGGAGGTGAGAATCCTGGGCAAGGTTATCCAGATCCGCAGGGATCTGGAATCCTCTCACGGGCTGGGAGGCGGCTCGGTCTTGGGAAAGGTGGGAGGGATAGGGGGATGAGAATCGTGGAAAGAGCCGGGCTTAAGCTCAACATGGGAAAACATCTGGTGAGGCTTGTCCCTTCAAGGATGCCCTCAGGCTCCTCAATGGAACTCACCCGGAGGGATCTCTCAGGAAGGCTGGTGGAACTTTCGGGATACGGCCCTACAGCCTTGCTTACCATAGCTGCCAGGTTGGTCCTGGATGCCCAGCTTGAGGGGGAGACAGTGGCCTGGGTTACCAGCATGGAGAGTAGTTTTTACCCCCCCGACATGAAAGAGACAGGAGTAGATTTGAATGCCATGGTCGTGGTGCGTTGCACTGAGGTGCGTGCAGCAGCCAGGGCAGTGGATCGGCTGGCTCGTTCTGGGGCCTTTGGGCTTTTGATCTTGGACTTGGGAAATGCTACGGATCTGCCCCTTCCTCTCCAGACAAGACTGGCAGGCCTGGCCCGTACCCATGATATCGCATTGGTCTTCTTGACCGAAAAACCACAAGAAGCCCCCTCTGTCAGCTCCCTGGTCTCTGTAAGGCTGATGGCTGAGCGCTCCAGCCTGGAGGGGGCACTCTTCTCATCTCGGGCCTTTGCCCTCAAGGACAAGGTGAGGGGACCTGGCTGGAGCAAGGAGTTACTGTGCCATGGGCCGCCTGGCCTGTGTTGATCTCCCAGAGCTTCCTCTCCAGATCCTCCTGGATCACCATCCAGAATGGAGAGGGCTTCCGGCAGTGGTCGTGGCTCAGGACCGACCCCAGGCAAAGATACTTTGGGTGAGTCCAGAGGCCCGCTCAGCAGGGATTTCAGTGGGGATGCGCTATGCCCAGGGGTTGAGCCTTGCACCGAGGCTGCAGGCGGCCGAGGTGGCCAGCAGGGAGCTGGAACAGGAGCTGAGGGAACTTACAGAGCTGCTCGGTAGCTTCTCTCCCGAGGTGGAGGTAGCAGAGGAGCCGGGGGTCTTCTGGCTGGGGGCAGCCGGGCTTGGGCGCCTTTTCAAGTCAGCCTCGGCCTGGGCCAGGCAGATTCATGAAGCCCTTGCGGCCAGGGGCAGGAGGGGTTCGGTGGTAGTGGGGTTCTCCCGTTTTAGAACTTACGGGATAGCCAGGCACATTGATGGGATTCGTGTGTTGAGAACCCCACAGGAGGAGGATTCGCTCTTCAGGGCAGTTCCTCTGGAGAAGCTCTCCCTGGGGCCGGAGCTGAGGGATACCCTGGAAAGGTTGGGGATTCAAACTGTGGGGGATCTCTTGAGGCTCCCTGGGCACGGGATTAGACGCCGCTTCGGCCACGAGGCCGCGGAGCTATACGAATCAGCTTCAGGGGCCAGATACCAGCCCCTGGTCCCAAACCCTCATGAAGAACCGGTGGGCTGCGTTGTATCCCCGCAGGAGCCCTTATCAGAGGCAGTCCCTCTCCTGTTCCTGGTAAGGCGCCATTTCCACCCCCTCCTTCGCACCCTGGCCCGCCGTGGGGAAGCCTTGAGGGAACTAGAGATCAGATGGGTCATGGGCCTTGGCGCAGAACGCACGGATCGCGTCCGGCCAGCCAGACCCAACCTCCAGGAGCACCTTATCTTGGATCTGCTTCGTATAAGGCTTGAGGCCTTCCCATTGCCCTCCCCCGTGGAGGAGATACGCCTAAGGCTGCACGGAGTTCCAGCAGAACCAGAACAACTGAGGCTTTTTCTGGAGAGCTCCAGGAGGGACCTCTCGGCCGGAGACCGGGCCTTGGCGAGGCTCAGAACCGAGCTTGGAGAGGAAGCGGTGGTGAAGCCACGCCTGCTGGAAGGGCACTTGCCGGAAGCCTCCTTCGCCTGGGAGCCCACGGATCACCTCAGTAGCCCCAAGCCCGGGCCCAAGGCAGGCCATTGGCCCATGGTCCGGAGGGTCTACAGCAAGCCCCTGTGCCTTGGAATGAGGCCTCGCCACGAGCCGGACGGATGGATTGTCAAGGACTTGCATTGCGGGCCGGTCGTGCGCACCTGGGGGCCCTACGTGATATCCGGAGGGTGGTGGCGCAAGGAGGTGCATCGCTCCTACTACTTCTTGGAGACTCTGCGTGGGGACATTTTTTGGGTCTATTACGATGCATCCAGGAAGAGGTGGTTCCTCCAAGGAAGAGTGGAATGAATCAGCCTGGATTTTTCAAGAGTAGTGGATCACCCAGGCTGAAAAAAGGGCGACTCTGATGGAAAGCACTCTGGCCGTGCAATGAGCAGCTTGTAGAGGCTTTGGGGTGAGAGCCCCCAACCTCATGGGCCTAGGCGAACAATCCGGGTTAGAGGTGAGGTGTCGAGGTGGGAAGTGGAGGCACAGGATATGTTCCGCTTTGGGTGAAGAGCCACTACTCCTTCCTGGAGGGAGCCAGCAGCCCGGGGGAGCTGGTGGAGGAGGCCAAACGCCTCGGCCTAAGCTCCATTGCGCTTACGGACAGGGACGGGCTCTACGGGGTGGTGCGCGCTTATGTGGCTGCCCGGGAGGCCGGTATCCATCTGGTGGTGGGGGCGCAGGTGAGTGTAGGGGAGGTGGAAAGCCGAGAGCCTGCAATCGGGAGTCCAGCTACTTCCCCCCTTGCCGCCCATCAATCCCAAGTAGTTCTATTGGCCATGGATCGGGAAGGTTATGCCAATCTTTGCAAGCTAATCACCCTGGGCAGGCTTCGCTCTCCCAAGGGCCGAAGTTTGGTGAGCTGGCAGGAGGTATGCCTGCACTCCAGGGGGCTCCTGGCAATGCTGGGCGGGGATGAAAGTGCCTTGGCTTCCAAGGCGGAGCCAGCCCCTATCCTCAACATGCTCAAAGATGCTTTCGGGGACAGGCTCTACGCGGCAGTGGCCAGGCACAAGAGGGCTGAAGAGAGGGATCAGGAGTACAGAGTAATACTAAGGGCTCGAAAAAACTCCATTCCCTTGGTGGCGGCCCCCGAAGTGCTTTACCACACCCCCTCCAGACGTCCCCTGCAGGATGTGCTCACCTGCATCAGAAACGGAGTGGCTCTGAGTGAGGCCGGGCGGTTAACGCGCCCCAATTCAGAATATGCGCTTCTGAGCCCCTTTTCCTTCCGAACCCTTTACCAGGATCTTCCTGGAGCAGTGGAACGCACACTGGAGGTGGCCGAGCGCTGTAAATTTTCCCTGGAGGAAATCAGATACAGATACCCCTCAGAAAGGCTCCCGGAGGGGCTCACCTCCCAGCAGTGGCTCAGGGAACTGACCCTTAGGGGAGCACGGGAGCGCTATGGGGCCTCTGTCCCAGCGGAGGTGAGAGCCCAACTGGAGCGGGAGCTGGCTCTCATAGAGGAGCTGGACTACAGCGGCTATTTCCTCACCATGTGGGAGATAGTCAGGTTTTGTCGGGAACACTCCATCCTATGCCAGGGAAGGGGCTCTGCAGCCAACTCAGCGGTTTGTTACTGCCTCGGTATCACAGCCATAGACCCTGTGCGTATGGGGCTCTTGTTCGAACGTTTCATCTCCAAAGAGAGAGCAGAGCCGCCTGACATAGACCTGGACATCATGCATCAAAGACGGGAAGAGGTGATACAGCATGTGTACGAGCGCTACGGTCGAGACCATGCGGCCATGGTGGCCAATTTCATCCGGTACAGGCCCAAGATGGCCGTGCGGGACTTGGGGAAGGTGCTGGGGCTTCCCCGCACCAGCCTGGAGCGGTTGGCCAAGCTGCTTCCCCATCACGGGGAGATAATACCAGAGCATCTTCGCATGGCCGGCATGGACCCAAGTCTGCCCATTTCCCAACACCTAATCCGCCTGGGCTCGGAACTCCTGGATGTGCCGCGTCACCTCTCAATCCACCCCGGGGGATTCCTGCTGGGACACGAACCGGTTCACACTCTGGTGCCCATAGAGAGAGGCTCCATGGAAGGCCGCACAGTCATCCAGTGGGACAAGGAGGACATAGAGGATTTGGGCCTCTTCAAGGTGGATCTGTTGGGCCTTGGGGCCTTGACTCATCTGGATATTACCTTGCGCCTCCTGGAGAAACACCACGGGCTAAGTCTATCCATGGCCACCATCCCGGCTGAGGACTCTGCCACCTATGAGATGATCTCCAGGGGGGATACTGTGGGGGTGTTCCAGCTGGAAAGCAGGGCCCAAATGTCCATGCTGCCAAGGCTCAAGCCCAAGTGCTTCTACGACTTGGTGGTACAGATCAGCATCATCAGGCCAGGGCCCATAACAGGAGGCATGGTTCACCCCTATCTGAGAAGGCGAAGCGGGCAGGAGCCCGTTGAGTATCCCCACGAGTGCTTGCGAGCTGTCTTGGAAAAAACCCTGGGGGTCCCCATCTTCCAGGAGCAGGTGATGAGGTTGGCCATGGTGGCTGCGGACTACAGCCCCGGAGAGGCGGACCAGCTTCGGCGGGACATGGCCGCCTGGAGAAGAGGGGGGCGCATGGGAAGGCACAGGGAGCGGCTGATCTCCAGGATGCTGGCCAAAGGAATTGAAAGGGAGTTTGCAGAGAGGGTCTTTCAACAGATCCAGGGTTTTGGGGAATACGGATTCCCAGAGTCCCACGCGGCCAGTTTCGCCCTTATAAGCTACGCCTCTGCCTGGCTCAGGCGTCACTGGCCAGCAGAGTTTGCATGCGCCCTATTGAATGCACAGCCCATGGGCTTTTACTCCCCGGCCACGATCATCGAGGATGCCAAGCGCCACGGCATAGATATCAGGCCAGTCTCTGTAGTGCGCAGTTCTTGGGAGTGCAGCTTGGAACCCCTGGATGGAAAGGTTTGCCCTGGGGGGGAACAGCCGGAAGGGACCAAACCCGGCTTTGCTGTGCGCATGGGCCTGAGGTTCGTGAAAGGGCTGGGCAGGGGCCACTGGGAGCGTATTGTGGAGGCAAGAAATGTGGCCCCTTTTGCCTCCTTGGAGGATTTTGTCCAAAGGTGCGGGCTGGATCGGGAGGTGCTCTCGGCTCTGGCTCAGGCAGGAGCCCTGGAAGCCCTCCAGGAGGGAAGGAGGAACGCCCTTTGGGGAGTGCTGGGAGCCCCCAGAAGGCCCAGGTGTTCCATCCCTGTGAAAGATCGTGAAGCCAAAGCCTCTTTTGCGCCTCTTAGCGCCTTGGAGACAGTGATGTGGGATTACCGCACACAAGAACACAGCCCCCTGGCCCATCCCCTTGCAATGGTGAGGGAGGAACTAAGGAGAAGGGGTTTTCCTACAGCCCAGGAGATCTCCGGCATGGGCCAGGGCAGTAGAGTGCGTTATGCCGGACTTGTCATCTGTCGACAGCGCCCAGGCACGGCCAGAGGGGTTACCTTCCTGACCTTGGAGGATGAGACCGGCTTTGTAAACGTGGTGGTCTGGCCCAGCCTCTACGTGAAGCACATGCCCCTTGTGAAGACCGCTCCTCTCTTGGGGGTATCCGGTACGCTTCAAGTGCAGGGGGAGGTGGTGAATCTGGTGGCCCGAAGCCTCTGGACACCGGGGGTCTCCCTTCAGAAGACCCACGGACCCAGCCGGGATTTCCAATGAGAAGAGCCTGGAGGCTTGAATCCCCAGAGGCTTTGCTCTTGTGACCGTCGTGGAGGACGTGGATTGACCATGAGGGCTTTTCCATAAGAGAATAAGGGCGCGCCTCCAAGCGAGAGTGGCGGAACTGGCAGACGCGCTGGACTTAGGATCCAGTGGGGCAACCCGTGGGGGTTCAACTCCCCCCTCTCGCACTCGGCCCGTGGAGTGAAACAAAAAGGCCAGTTTATTGTCCCACCCGGCCCCTGGGGAGAAAAGCTAGACCTGGGCAGCAGAGCTTAGCATGGAGAAGGGCCGGTAGCGGAAACTCGCGTCAGAGACAAGCCTCTGGGTGCCCAAGTTTGAGCAAGGGGGAATCAAGGGATGGAAAGGGAATTCTCCAGGAGAGTCAGGATAAGAAAGATGGGGGGCGCACAGGAGGAGGTCTTCCCGGTGGACGAGGTGCGGGAGGGCTGGGAACGCCACAGGCCCGAGCCTGGCAGACGTTACTACGTGTTCCAGGACAACGGGAAAGTGCTGCGCACCGGGGTGGTGAGGAAACTCACCTTGAGAGGGTTCGAAACAGAGAATTCCCAGTACGAGCTGGAGGAGGTGCCCTTGAGGGTGGGTCCTGCCTTGGGAGATACCGTGGGATTCACACTGGAGGCCAGGGATCGCCAAGGGAAATATCAGAGGGTTTGCAGGCCTGCCAAGGTGAGGATCCGGTGTGCTGACGGCAGTACCATAGTGGGTCATGTGAATTTGAGCTGCGAACCCGACGGCTTTGACCGGGTAAGCGAGATCTTCACAGAAGGGGAGAAGCCCTTCATTGTGGTTTTCAACGCCACCTCCCGGGGCAGGGGTGAAAGCGTCCTGGTAATCAACAAGGCGCACATAATCTGGGCCAGCCCCGAGGATTGAATCCTGAGGCCCGCAAAGAGGAGCTCTTGCAGCTCTCTCAAATGGGGCTGCTGGAGAGCCAATGATTCATGCCCCCAAATCCTCTCCCGCAAGCCTCACCTCCAGATAAAGGTCGCCTGTCTCCCCCAGAGCGTTTCTCAGACCAAGGCCCTTCAGTCTAAGCACGGTCCCGTCCCTGGTGTGCGGCGGGATTGTGACCAGGAAGTTTTTCCGAGCCATGCCGTGCCTGACTGATATGAGCTTTCGGGTCCCAAGCAAGGCCTCCTTGGGACTCACGCTTATCCAGCCCCTGATATCAAGATCCTCCAAAGGCTGGAGCCCGCCCAGCCGCTGGAGTTTGGGAGTCCTCTTTCTCAGGGTTCGGCTCCTGAGAGCTTCCCCCAGCCCTACCCTGGGCACCAGCTGGGAGAGTTTCAGGAGCGCTATCCCGGCCACAAACCCTCCTATGTGAGCCCACCAGGCCACCCCGCCGGCTTGGCCCGAAGTGGCTCCGGCCGAAAGGATCTGCATCAGGAACCACAGTCCCAGGAAAACAAAGGCAGGCACCTCCACCAGCTGCAGGAAAAAGAAAATGGGCAAGAGAGTAAGTATCCTGGCCCGTGGGAACAGAATAAGGTACGCTCCCATGACTCCGGATATGGCTCCGCTGGCTCCTATGGTGGGCACAGGGGACTTCCAGTTGGTGAAAAGATGGGCGAGACCTGCTGCCAGGCCGCAAAGCAAGTAGAAGACAAGATAGCGCAGATGCCCCAGACGATCCTCCACATTGTCCCCGAACAGGTACAGGGACCACATGTTTCCCACCAGGTGAAGTATGCCCCCGTGCAAGAACATGCAGGTGAGAAAAGGAAGCATCTGTTCCACCGCACTGAATTTGGAGGCCACGGCCGGGTCTGAATAACGCAGGGGCACAAGGCCGTAGAGGAAGAAGGCCTTCTCCAGCCTGGGACCCAAGCTGGCCTGCCAGACAAAGGCAATCAGGTTTGTTGCCATGATGGTGTAGTTCACCAACGGGAAGGTGAGGGAGCGGTTGCTGTCTCGAAGGGGTATCACGAGATCCCCCCTATGTCCCTGAGAGGCAGGTGTTCATGGAGAGGCTGCCTTGTTCTCATTCTGGGCTCTTGAACGCCTCCAGCTCCCTTATCACTGCCGCCAATGCCCTGGCTGTTCTCACAAGGTTGGCTGGATCCCTCAGTCCCAGATATCTGACTTCCACCTGCACGGCTTGGGTTGGGCCGATCTTGTTTTCCAGAGACTTCAAGTATCCAGGAATGGCTTTCTTGGCACAATATTGGGGTACCCCGTCGGTGGCAGTGAAACCCTTTTGGCCCAAGCCCTTGAGGATCCCCCCTATCACCTCCTTTGAGGCCGTGGCTGCCCCCCCCTGGGCCAGAGCGCTTTCTCTCTCCTCTGAGGTGTATCCGGCCCCAAGGCAGAAATCTCCGGCGCAGAGCCTTCTAGCATTGGCATCTGACATGCCGTGAATACAAAGCACAAGGGGCGTGGCCTTGGATCTGGAGGCTACTGTTCTTATCAGGTCCAGAAGCATCTCCATGAATCTTCTGGTATGGGGATTGGAACTCCATGGCTGATTCAGGTTAGCCGGTCGGCCCGAGGCATGTTGGTTGCCCGGCTTGTGAAAGGCCTTGTTGTTGATGAGATAACAAGCATTCAGCTCCTTGGCCAAGAAAAATGCCAGATAGTCCGTATGGTCGTCGTCTCCGGGGAATCCGTGAGGGGCCACCACCAAGACGTTCGATGCCCCTTGGGCAAATACTTTGAGCTGCTGCTCCGGGTAGAACTCTTCTCGGAAAAGATTTCTCTGCTCTGGGGTGAGCTCCCTTTCTATGTTGCGCCTCACAGACAAAATCCAGCCCTGCAAGTCCTCCCTGCTCCTGGTGATCTCAAGGGTGGCCGTGTCCTGCTGCCGTGACAAATTCATACCTCCCCAACAATTGGCACTCTGAGCTGCTGGCAGTTCTGCCCAAAGCAAACACAATAATGTCCAGGTACTTAGCCCTTCTCTCAAAGAAGGCCTTGTTTTCAAAGCTCCTGGCCTGTTATTCAAGAAGCCTTCTTGGAGTAAGTCTTCCCAAGCCACCGGGTTCCCTTTGTTCTCGGAAGGCGATGATGGAACATCCTGGCCTCGCCGTCAACCTCATTGAAGAGAGGAAGCCGTCCTGTTGGAGCAGGGGTTCCCATCCTGGTGGTTTGTGCCAGGCCCCTGTTGGGGAGAAACGTTCTTTGAGACTTCCTTGTGATACATCAGAATTCCAGGGGCTCTGAATCCACAGAAATTTTCCCCGGAAAGATCGGGCCCTGTTTGAAAACCCCCAAAACCAAAGGAAAATAGCCCCATTCCATCTGGTTTTTCTGTAAGGGGCGGCCACATCGCGAGAATCAAAGGTTGCTTGGCTTGCCATGTTGGAACTGAGTGGGAGGACCGGCAGGCCCGAGCTGCAGGGGGGTGACCAAAGCCCCATTTTTTTGCACCTGCCTTCGGCAGCAGCTCAAAAGCAGGTATGAAGACACTCCCCTCGAGCCAGATCTTTTGCTGCTAGAAAATGCGACTGTGAAATGGTGAAAGTGTAAGTTGAGAGACATGAAGCCGATCGGGATTTCCAAGGAATCCTTTGCAGCCCCTTTTTCGTCAAAAGAGTGAAGCCTCAGGGGCTGTTCGGAATCAATGGAGCTGCAGGAGGAGAAAAATGGATCTCAAGAGTTACTTCGAGAAGGCCTCAGGAAGAGGAGTTCTTGCCACCGCAGATGCTGATGGAAAGGTGAACCTGGCCGTTTTCAGTAGGCCCCATGTGATGGAGGACCAGACAGTGGCTTTCATAATGCCCGAAAGGCTTACCCATCACAATCTTCAGTCCAACCCCTATGCCGCGTACATGTTCATGGAGGATGGACAGGGCTGGAAGGGAGTGAGGCTTCACCTGAAAAAGCTCAGGGAGGAAAAGGACTCGGACTTGCTGAGGACTCTCAAGAGGCGAAGGTACGAGGGAGACGAGGAGGGAAGGCATCTGGTTTTCTTCGAGGTGGAGAGAATCCTGCCCCTTGTGGGCTCTGGGGAGAAGGCTTAAGCGGGATTCTTCGCCGAGGTTGTTGGCCTGGGTTATCCAAGGCTTGTGAATAATCCAGGCCCAGACACTGAACTCTTGATGTGAGACCTCAAAAAGGCTTGCTGAACTTTGATTTGCAAAGTATCCCGCGGGCCTTAGGGCCTGATTTCCCAAGGTGTTCTGGGCCCTTATGAAGGGATCCTGGGGCTTCGTAGGCTAATTTTTCTTGGCCTGATCCCTAGGGGGGTGGGAAAAGAGCACCCACCGGGCAGACATTCCAGCATCCTTCCAGGATGTCCTGATCTCCCTCCCAATGGAAAAGCCCGATATGTGTTCCAAGTCCCCTCCCGGCGAAATGGAATACACCTGTTCCGTTGCTTCGGGCCCAACTAACACACCTCCCGCAAAGAACGCACTTGCTCCTGTCGTAGAGCACCCTTCCCAATGTATGGTCTGTGGACTCCTTCACAGAAATATCCACCAGCCCCGAGACCTTGAGGCCCAGCCCCAAGGCCCTGGCCAGCTTCTGGAGTTGGCATTTGCCGTTGGCAAAGCAGTGTGCACAATCCACCCTGTGGTTTGAAAGAATTAGCCTGAGGGCAGCTCGTTGCAGTCTCCTGACGCTCTCGGTCTGGGTGCGAACCCTCATCCCGGGGCTCACCCGCTTTGTGCAGGAAGCCACAGGTCCTTGTGTGCCATCTATCTCCACAAAGCAGAGCCTGCACCCTCCAAAAGCCTCAGAGTCGCCCTCTCCATGGCAGAGGTGGGGTATGAAGATGGAATGCCTGAGGGCGGCTTTCAGCACGCTATCATCCTGAAGAGCATCTATCTGGAGGCCATCTATTTCCAATCTGACGAGTCCCATGTCGGAGTTGCACCTCTCAGTGAGAATTCTTCTCTGCTCTCGGGGCTTCGGGCAATGGAACATCCGTGACCGGTGAGATGCGCACCACTGCCCTGTACTCGGGCGGGCAGGCTCGAACACACTCCCCGCATTTCACGCACTTGTCCTGCTCCACAGCCTTCTTGCGGGTGCGCATTGTGTATATGGCCTCTGTGGGACAGGTTCCCACACAGGCATCACAGCCTGCAGCACACCGCTCAGGCAGGATGTAGTAAGCTGTAAGCTCCCTGCACTGAAGGGCCGGGCATTTTTTCTCCTGCACATGGGCCAGATACTCCTCCCTGAAGTACCTGAGGGTGGTCAAGACCGGATTGGGTGCAGTGGCCCCAAGGTTGCAAAGGGATCCCTGCTTCACATCCCTTGCCAGTTCCTCCAGGAGTTCCAGGTCTTCCGGGGTCCCTTTCCCCGAGGTTATTCTTGTCAGCAGCTCCAGCATCTGCCGGGTTCCTATTCGGCAAAACGTGCATTTCCCGCAAGACTCCCCCTGAGTGAACTCCAGGAAAAAGCGAGCCACCTCCACCATACAGTCTTCTTCGTCCAGGACCACTATGCCGCCGGAACCCATCATGGCTCCAGCCTCCTGGAGTGTTTCGTAGTCCATGGGGGTGTCCTGCAGTGCCGCTGGCACGCAGCCCCCTGAGGGGCCTCCTATTTGAAGGGCCTTGAAACCCTTCTCTTCGGCCATGCCGCCGCAGATGTCGAAAACCAGTTGCCTCAAGGTGGTGCCCAAGGGGACCTCCACCAGGCCCGGTTGCTGACACTTTCCCACAACGGAAAAGACCATTGTGCCGGGGCTGGAGTCGGTCCCGATTCCAGAGAAGGAACCATTGCCATTTTCCAGGATCTTGGGCACCAAGGCCAATGTCTTCACGTTGTTCACCAAGGTGGGCCTGCCCCCGAGGCCTCTCTCGGCCGGGAAGGGAGGTCTGGGCCGGGGCATTCCCCTCTCTCCCTGGATGGATGCTATAAGGGCTGTCTCCTCACCGCACACAAAGGCTCCCGAGCCCTCGAAGAGCCTGATGTCCAAGTTGACTCCGCTTCCCAGCATGTCCTTGCCCAGCAACCCCAGGCTGGAGGCATCCTGCAGGGCCTTCTTGACTCTCCTGATGGCCAGAGGGTACTCGGCCCTCACATACACGTATCCCTCGGAAGCCCCCACGGCTAATGCCGCAATGGCCAAACCTTCCAGGACCTGATGAGGATTGCTTTCCAATACAGCCCTGTCCATATAGGCGCCAGGATCCCCCTCGTCCCCATTGCAGATCACAATGGGGATGCCGTAAGGGCTTTTTCTGCAGATCTCCCATTTGCGCGCTGTGGGGAAGCCTGCCCCCCCTCTCCCCCTCAGACCGGCCGCAGCCAGCTCAGCTATGATTTCCTCAGGCTGCAGGGAAAGGCTCCTCACCAGAGCCCTGTAGCCTCCCTTGGCTATGTATTGGTGAATCTCCTCCGGGTCTATTAGCCCGCAGTGCTCCAGAATGAGTCTTTTTTCATAATGGAACCTGGGAAGATCCCAAACAGGGGGCATGAGCTCGTCTTCCTGCAGGGCCCCCATCACAAAATCCAAGAAGGGGTCCCCATCCTGCACCAAGTAACGAAGCAGGAGTTCTGCTTTTGTGGGATTCACACGGGAGTACAGATAGGGAGCCATCCCTGGCATCTTCACAGTGACCAGAGGCTCCGCGTAACAATGGCCTATGCAGCCTACTTCCCTGATTTGAACATCCAGGCCCATGCGGGCCGCGGCATCCCTAAAGGCACCCATCACCTCCCCGGCTCCTTGAGCCAGCCCGCAGGTGGCGGTTCCCACTGTTATCAGGGGTCTGGGATCCTGCCAGAGGGCCTTCCATCTTCGGGAAGCCTCTTCCTGGATTTGTGCAAATCTGGCCGGTGTATCACTGGGTAGACCCATTCCCCTCTTTCCTTTCCACCTCCATGACAAGGCCGTTTACCTTGCTTGTCATCATGTGGCCGTAGAAGGTCTCAGTGGAGTCCTGGCGAACCACCACCACAGGCGCCAAGGCGCAGCATCCCACGCAGGCCACCTTCTCCAGGCTAAAGAGCCTGTCAGAGGTGGTCCCCCCTTCCTTTATGCCCAAACGTCGCTCCCATTCCTCCAGGATCACATACGAACGCTTCACGTGGCAGGCCGTTCCTGTACAGACCTTCACCTGGTACTTGCCTGGGGGAGTCAAGCGGAACTGGTTGTAAAAAGTGGCGACTCCGTACACCTCCCCCACAGGAACTGAGAGGTACTTGGCCACCTCCTCCATCCCCCATGGAGGAAGGTAACCGAACAGGGCCTGCATGCTCTGCAGCATTGGGATTAGGTTGGTGCGCTGCGGCTCAAAACTCTTGAGGGACCTCTCCAATTGAAGCCGGGCTTCCTTGTCCTCTGCTTCCAAATCTGCTTCTCCCGAGCGCCATTGTGCCAAATTCACGCCCCTGTAGTATAGCGCCTCACCCCGGGCCTTGGGGAGGGGTAACCGGATCGAGGGGGCGCCAGAGGCCAGCTTTTTCCGCTGCAAGGACCATCCTCAGGGGAAGCTTCTCCCCAAGGACAAGTTTCAGCATATCGAGGGCCTTCTTCGCCTCTTTCCTGAATGTGTCTTGGCCCAAGGGGCATCCATCCCCCACCAGGGGTATCCGGCTTTTCATGTGTATACTGGCCAAGGTGGCCTCACTCAGATAGATCAGGGGGCGGATCAGCTCCAAGGGCTCCCCAGGCAGGGAAACCACAGGGGCAAAAACCCGCAACCGGCCCCCCTTTGCCAGGTTCATCAAGAGGGTCTGAGCTGCGTCCTCCGCGTGGTGAGCCAAGGCCAGCTTCTGGATTTTCTCCTGGCCCAAAGCACCTGCCATGGCCCCTCTCTTGAGCCTGGCGCACAAAGAGCAGGCTCCTTTGGGGGGCACCTGAGCGGGGAGCCTCAGCAGGACCTCTCTGTAAGGTGTATCCAAGGCTTGGCAAAGCTCTTGAAGGGGTTTGGTGTCATAGGGGCCCATGCGGACATGGATCCCCAGGAGCTGGAATCTCACATGTGAATGTCGCCTCAAGTAATCCAGTATCACCAGAAGGGCGGAGCTGTCCTTCCCGCCTGAGAGAGCCACTGCCACCCGCTCCCCGGGTGAGATCATGCGGTAGCGGGCCAGAGCCCTCAGCACCGAGGTGGCGAACCACTTCCCATTGCTTCTTGCATATTGCAGTGGAAGTTCCATGGGCACATGATTATACCGCTTGAGGCTTCATGACCCAATTCATGGGAGAAGAGAACCTTGCCGGGAAGAAAGTGTGGCCAGCCCTTGGTTTCCGTGGTCATGCCTTTTAGAGACTCAGCCGAGACTCTTCCCGAGGCGCTGGATTCAATCCAGTCCCAGACAATGGAGGATTTCGAATTGTTGGCCATAGACGACGGCTCTCAAGACTGCTCGGCAGAGATTCTGCGAGGCCGGCTCAAGTCAGATCCAAGATTCAGAATCTTTTCCCCCGGAAGGGTGGGACTGGTAAGGGCTCTCAACTTGGGGCTAAGAGAGAGCAGGGCGGCCCTTGTTGCCAGAATGGACGCAGACGACATCATGCATCCCAGAAGGCTGGAACTGCAGCACAAGTTCCTGGGAAAAAGGCCTGAGTTGGCCCTGGCAGCCAGCCGAGTGGAGATGTTCCCCCCGGAGAATGTAAAGGGCGGATACCTGGAGTACCTGCGCTGGCAAAACCGCTTGACAAGACCCGTGGAGATAGGGGCCAACATATATTGGGAAAGCCCATTCGTGCATCCTTCTGTCATGTTCAGAAAAGAGCTTGTCCTGAGACTTGGGGGTTATAGGCAGGGGCCTTTCCCAGAGGACTACGAGCTTTGGCTTCGGATTTTCCAGGCCGGAGGCTTCATGGCAAAGCTTCCCAAGGTGCTTCTGCAGTGGAGGGAGCATCCGGGTCGCGTTTCCAGGGTGGATCCCAGATGTTCCAGAGAGGCATTTGACAGGATCAGGGCCTGGTATCTGGGAAAGGACTCCAGGCTTCTGACTCAAAGAGAGTGGGTCATCTGGGGGGCCGGAGGGAGCAGCAGGAAAAGAGCCCGCCTGCTAATGGAGCAGGGGGTGAGACCTTCAGCTTGGATAGACGTGGACCCCAAAAAAATAGGCAAGCAGATATGGGGACTCAAAGTATACGCACCCTGCTGGCTGGAGGAAAGGCGCCACAGGCCTTTGGTCCTGGTCTATGTGAGAAGCCGAGGGGCCAAGGAACAGATTCGGGAATACCTCTGTGAGATTGGCTACCAGGAGGGGCCGGATTTTTTCCCTGTGGGCTAGTCTGCATCTTCAGCTCCTGCCAAATCTTGGGAGTCTGGGGGGAGCCACCTGTCTTTTTCCAGGAAGAGCCTGTAAAAGGCTGCCACCACAAGGGAATGTGAGATGATGCCCTCGCTGATGAGCCTCGGGATCTGTCCCAGTGGCTTCAAGAGGACCTCTATGTCCTCTTTTTCGTCCTGTTTGAGTTCCGACACTCTTTCCACATGCTTGGCCAGGAAGGTGTGGCACTTGTTGTTCAGAAAGGCGGGATTGGGTTCCACAAATCCCAAGTAGAGCATCTGCCCGGCCATGCAGCCCGTCTCTTCCAAGAGTTCCCTGCGGGCCGCTTCCTCAGGGCTGTCTGAGGATTCCAAGAGGCCTCCAGGCACCTCCAGGGTGAAAGAGCGGGTTCCATGCCTCCATTGCCTCACAAGCACCACTTGACCCTCTGGGGTGAGGGGTATGACATTGACCCAGTCTGAGGATTCAAGCACATAGAAATCGTGCTCCTTTCCGGTCCTGGGAGATCTGGACCTGTCCACCCTCAGGCGAAATATCCTGTAATCGGCACGGATTTCAGAGCTCAGGCGCTCCCAAGGTTTTACAGGCATGAAGGGCTCCTGCTAGGCGTTGTCTATAACCAGTGGATGATTATTATGGAATCATAAGTTCTCGTAGGCTATTGTGCCTTCCACTACTGTCATCAGTACCCGGGCCTCCTGGATCTTCTCGGGATCGCAGGAGGTTATGTCTTTGTCCAAAACCGTCAGGTCGGCAAGCCTGCCCGGGAGCAGGCAACCAGAAACATCCCCGAATCCCACACTGCAGGCTGCATTAAGGGTGTAGCCCCTCAGGGCCTGCATCACACCTATACGCTCCTGGGGGATCCATCCGCCGGGCCACCTTCCTTCTCGATCCCTGCGGGTCACTGCTGCCTGGATGCCCAGGAGAGGATTCAGGTCTGCCACGGACCAGTCCGAGCCGAAGACCACGTTGCAGCTCAGGCCCATGAGCGTGCGAATGGGAAAGGAAAATCTGGCCCTCTGCGGTCCCAGCCTCTCCTCTGTGGAGGCGGCATCAAAAACCATGTGGAGAGGCTGCATGGAGGCCGTGAGCCTGGGATGGTCCATTTTCATGATGTCCTGCTCAGAGGGGTGCTGGAAGTGCTCTATCCTCAACGGCCCAGCGCCCAGCCCTTTCTCAATGCAATCACCGTACATTTCCAAGGCCAGTCCTATGGCCGCATCCCCTATGGCATGAAGTGAAACACTTACCCCCCGACCTGCAGCCTCAAACACCATTTGGCGAAACTCCTCGCTGCTAGAGACCCAGCTCACCCCGCAATCCGAATCACTTCCCACATAAGGTTTTCTGAGCCAGGCAGAGCGGGAGCCGAGACTCCCATCCAAGAAGCCCTTTACTCCCTGCAAGAAAATACCCGAGGGCCATTTCGAATCCTGGGCAGCCAGGAAATCTGCCAGCTGTTCCAGGGGGGTCCTTAGAAAGACCCTGGGTCGGCTCCCCTCTCTTGAAAAAACCTCCTTGTGAACCTCCGAGTCCCTGAAATCCCAAACCAGGTCCTGGACAGAGGTGAGCCCCAGAGCGACCGCCCTCTCCATTGCACGGGAAAGCAGTTGCGCCTTCCTGGAAAGAGAAGGGGGAGGAATGCAGCGCAAGACCGGCTCCATGGCCTTCTCCAGGAGCCATCCTGTGGGCTCCCCAGTGGCTGGATCTCGAATTATCCTGCCCCCGGGGGGATCTTGTCTCTGGGCCTGGATCCCGGCCAACCTGAGGGCAACCGAGTTGGCAAGCCCACTGTGCATGTCATAACGCAAGAGGAAAAGAGGCTTCCCTTGGCTCACATCCTCGATCCACTCCTTGGTGGGGGGAACCCCTCCCCAAATGGCGTCGTTCCAACCGGCTCCCACTATCCAGGGCTCCTTGGGATTCTGCCGGATCCACTGGGAGACTGCCTCCCTGAATTCAAACCTGCTCCTGACACCCCCCAGTTGCACCTGGCCTTGTTCCAAAGCCCCTGAAAGCAGGTGGGTGTGTGCGTCCCAAAGTCCTGGGAGAACCAGTGCCCCATGGAGCCTTATCCTTCTCGGCCTGGGGCCCACGGCGCTCATCACTTCCCCGGGCTCCCCCATGGCCGAGATCTGTCTCCCGGACCATGCCAGGGAGCCCCTGAGTGTTCTCCCTTGGGGCAAGAGAAGAAGCCCCCCCTCCAGCAGCACAGTCTCCTGCCCGGATTTCTTGCTCCCCATGGAGACCTCCTGCTGGTTCATCTCGCACCTGCTTCCAGCAAAGGGGGCCTCCTTTTCCAGAAACCAGTGGCCTCCTGGAAAGCGTAAGCCATCTGGAGGACTTCCCAGTCCTGCTGGTGGCGCCCCACTATCTGGAGGCCCACCGGGAGGCCTTGTGAGCTGAAGCCGCAGGGGACTGATATGGCCGGGAGGCCCGTCACGGTTATGTAATAGCAAGAGCGCATCCAGTCCAGGTATGTCTCCAGCTGAACGTTGTTTATCTGCCTCACGTACTCCTGCTCCACAGGGAAGGGCAGAACCTGGCTTACGGGCAGGAGCAGAAACTCATATCGGTTCATGAATTCCCTCACCCTGTGGTAGAGTGCTGTTCTTTTCAGCTCGGCTCTGCCCAGTTGGGGTCCTGTAAGCTTCTTGCCTTCCTCGATGTTCCAGATGACCGTTGGCTTCATGAGATGCCTGAATTCCTCCAGGAGCTTTCCATGGGAGAGTTCGAAGCGCCATGCCCTGAAGACCCGGAACACCTCCTCCGCATCTGAAAGGTCAGGCTCAGCCTCTTCCAGGCTGCAGCCTAGGTCTTGGAATACCCCCAGCTGGCTTTCCAGCACGCTTGTTACTTCAGGCTCCACCGGAAGCCCGCCCAGATCCCTGCTCCAGGCAATTCGAACCCCTTTGAAATCCCTCTCCAAAGGCCTCCAGAAGAGTTCTCCAGGCTCTGCTATGGAGATGGGAGAGCGGGGATCCGGCCCTGCCATGGCCCCCAGCATCAGGGCAGCGTCCTGGACGGTTCTGGCCATGGGGCCTTCCACCGTGAGAGGGAACCAGGCCGATGGTGCAGGCCAGGTGGGAACCCTTCCGGCCGAGGGTCTGAATCCCACCACATTGCAGAAGCTGGCGGGGTTCCGAAGGGAACCTCCCAGGTCGCTCCCGTCTGCTATGGGGACCATGCCGCAAGCCAGGGCAACGGCGGCCCCTCCGCTGCTGCCTCCGCAGGTCTTGCTCAAATCATAGGGATTCCGGGTAGGCCCGAAGACAGGGTTGAATGTCTGAGAGCCCGCTCCGAACTCCGGGGTGTTGGTCTTGCCCACTGTGAGGGCTCCGGCAGACTTCAACCTCTCCACTATGAGCGCGTCCTTATCAGGCACATGCTCCCTGAAGATCGGGGATCCGTACGTGGTTCTTATCCCCTTTGTTTCAACCAGATCCTTGTGCGCCACAGGCAGGCCGTGGAGAGCCCCCAATTGCTCCCCTTTGAGCAACCTTGCATCAGCCTCCCTGGCTGCCTCCAAGGCCTGCTCTGCCACCATGGTCACTATGGCGTTCACCTTGGGATTGACTCCTTGGATCTGCGCCAGGTGGGCCTCCATGACCTCCAGGGCAGATATCTCCCTTTCCCGAATCAGTCGGGCCATCTCGCAGGCGGTCATAAAGACTATTTCCCTTTGGGACATAGGACACCTCCCGCTCTTGCTACCCCCCGAAGATCACTGAAACTCCATTGGGCAAGTCATTATGCCCCACCGGACCGAAAGGCCGCAACAAGCCAAGAGGCGGGGGCTCATCCGAGCTTCAGTGAACTCCACCTCCGTGCTTGACCGAGCAACCTTTCCAGGCCCATGGAGAGGGCTGCTGTAACAGAGGCGGCTCCTGCCAAGAACAAAGGCCAGTAAGGGCTCCCGAGTCCTGTTTTTTCCATCAGCACGTCACCGTAAGCCAAGACAGGTTGATGAATGAGATAGATGCTGTAGGAAATCCTTGCAAGTCCGGCAACAGGCCTCAGCCTTCCAAGACTGGCTGCCCGGGAGGAGCCGAGCACCCAAGCCACCAAGAGAAAGCACCAGATGAAGAGGTAGGGATGATACAAGGGGAGTTGGTTCCGGTCCACCAGGAACCCCGAAATCAAGAGTGCCAGGCCCGCAAGAAAAAAAGATCTGCCCGAAAAGCACATCCAAGGCTGGAGGGAAAAAAGAGGCACTTCCCCTGGCTTCGCGTCTCCATGAGCCGCCGAGGCAAGCCACATGCCTGCAGCGAACTCCGGAAGCCTCACAGGAAGGTTGAAATAGAGCATGTAATTCAACCCGGCCAGGGTTCCTCCGGGGTCTTTGGAAGCAGCAGTGGAAAGTGCCAGCCATCCTGCCCAGGAAAACAGGCTTGTCAGCACCAAACACCTGAGGCTTCCAAAGCGTCTGAATAACCTCAATAAGATGGGGAAGGCCAGGTAAAATTGCGCCAAGAGCCCAAGCCACCAGTATGCAGGCACTATTGAGAAAAAAACCTCGGGGAAAAGGCTGTGGAGGAAAAGCAGATGAGCCAGAAACGGCCAGAGCAAAGAATCCAAGGAATTGGATGAGATCAGAAGAACAAGACTCCAGAAGAGAAGCGTGATCCAGTAATTGGGTAGGATCCTGAGAAACCTTCTTCGCAAGAACTCCATGTACCCTGGAGGGGGGATGTTGGAAGCGCCCAGGTGGGGAAGGGAAAGCACGAAACCGCTCAAAATGTTAAAGAGAACGACTCCCAGATGTCCCCAAGATGAGATCTGGGCCAAGACGTAACCCAAAGCACCTGTCTGGCTCATCTTGGGCATGGAGCTCCAGGCGTGGAACAGGAATACCCCCCCAACCGCCAAGCCCCTGAGGAGCTCCACCTGAGGGACCAAGTTGGGAACAGGATTCAAGTTCTCTGTTAATTGTGGTTTTCCCAGTTTCCTCAACCCTGCAGAACACCTTTTCTGGAAGCAGTATTATACCCCCTAAAAATATTTGCTTGACACCAGATGCCGTGGGATGGTATTGGATCTTTGTGCAGAAGGGGGGACGAGGGGCATGGGAGTCGGCAAGAAAGGCAATCTGAACTGGGGCTGGCGCAGCTCACATAAGGGGGTGAAGTGCGCCTGCTGACTAGATAATAGAAGAACCTGGCCGCGGGCATGCCTTCATGAGCCCACGGCAAGGTTAGGACGGAATCTTAAGGCCGTGGGTCCCAAGGATCCACGGCCTTTTTGGTTTCTGAGAAGGGAAGCCCCTTTGGGGCAAGGAGTCCCCCTCTCAATTATCTGCGCCGGGCAGTGCAGAAAGATCATAGCTCAGGAGGTGGCAAATGTTTGCGGAGTGTCTGGAGAAGGTAATCAAGCACATGGAGCTCTCTCAGAGGGAGGCTTACCAGGTTGTGAAGGCCATGCTGGCCGGAGAAGTGGGCCCTGTGCAGATGGCGGCCCTGCTTACTGCTTTTCGCATGAAAGGGCTCAGCCCGGCGGAACTTACAGGAGCCGGCTTGGCCCTGAAGGAGAGCTTTGAGCCGTGGGCCAGGCTGGAGAACGGTTTTCTTTCCATTGACAGGGAGGAAATACACCTTGACCAGGAAACCATCACCCGCACTTCCCTTCCAGGGAACCAGGGTACCGCCACCTTCAACGTCTCCACAGCCACGGCTTTGGTGGTGGCTGGAGCTGGGGGGCGGGTGGTGCGTCACGCAAGCCTGATCCCTTCGGAACACGTGGGCACAGAGCACGTGCTGAGAGAACTGGGAGTGCAGCCTGAGGTGACCCCCAGCATAGCCCGGAGGTGTCTGGAGGAGGCTGGGGTGGCTTTTCTTTACAGTCCAGCCATCAATCCAGCAGCAAGGCTGGTGCAGCAGGTGCGGCGGCAGTTGGGTTTCAGAACTCTTCTCAATGTGGCAGGGCCGCTTTCCAACCCCTGTGGGGCCAGCTCGGTTTACCTGGGGGCATATGATGCCTCAGATCTTAGCCTGTTTCCTTTGGTGGCCAGGGAGCTCGGGGTTGAGACAGGGATCCTGGTGCACGGAGAGCACACCCTGGACGAAGCCAGTATAACGGGCTGGACGCGAGTTTGTCGTCTTTACCCCTCGGAGATCCGCTTGAGGGAACTGGTGCCGGAGGACTTGGGGCTCAAGAGGGGCAAGCCCCATGAGGTCCGGGGAGGCACGGCAAGGGAAAACGCCATTATCATAAGGCAGGTTCTGGAGGGGGCTGCGGGTCCCAGGAGGGATTTGGTCTTGCTGAACTCGGCCTTGGCGCTGGTGGCCTGCAACCTAGCCAAGGAAGAAAAAGAGGGCTTGTCAATGGCAGCCGAATCCCTTGACTCGGGTGCAGCGCTGCGAAGTTTGGAACTGCTGGTCAGGATAAGTAACGAACAAGGCTATCTAAGAAAGGCAGAGTGAAACAAGAATCAGTAACCGGCAGGTTCCAGCGGGAAGGGGACTTCTCTTGCCTCCACATCATTGAAAGAGGTTGATGTATGGGGCTTTTTCAGTTGAGGGCCATGAGCTGGGCGGTATTGGATCGTGCCAGAGGCTCATGGGCTTGAGCGCCCCGGGCAGGTGAGATTGATCCGGGCGATGGGCTCAGCTCCCAGGCCTTCTGATTGCGCCTGAGCACCCGGACTGGGGGGGAGTCAATCCATGTACTTTACTCGGTACGTGGAGTTGGCCGTTTCTATCCAGAGGACTCCATGAAATTCCTGTATTTTTCTCACCGGGCTGGTTCTTAGAAGACGGCCCTTTCCCAAATACACGAGATAGCGCTCCCCCAAAGTGGGGGGTGAGTACTCCCAGGCTATTACCGATTCCTGCTCGGATTCATCCTTGAATTCGGCCCTGGAGAAGGAGATCTTCCTTGCCTGGAACTCTTTGGTGCGGATGCCTTTCATGATTATGACCCCATTCTTCACGAATTCTCATGACAAACCATCCATCCCAGCCTATGACCCTGTGCCGACCCACCAATGCCGGTGGACCCAATAGCATGGGTACCCTACGCCAGTTCAAGCGCCAATGCCCAAAGAAATGGGTGGCAAGCCCCAAGATCCCACGGGAGACCCTTTGGTGTCGGGATCCCAAGAGAGCTGTCGAGAGTCTCGAACACTCAAGGTTCTTGCAACAGAATCACATTGGCGCAATCAAGACCAATGGTCAGGCCGCTACATTATCCGGTGCTGGCGAACAATGTATGCCTGTTTCCGCCCCCAAGGGAAGCTCCGGGCCAAAGATAACCTCTCTCCCGGAACAAAGCAATACCAACCTGAGTGTTCCCCTTGGGGTCCCCGAGAGGAAGAGGTCAAGCCCTTATCCCTGGGGTGGCTCAACAGATCGATGCTCAAGGGGCCCATCTTTTAAGGAAAAGCCTCCGTGCCTTTGGGAATCGGTGATCCGCTGGAGGCATATCATGATGTTGGCTTCAGTTGCCCAAGGCTGTCAAAGGAATAAGGGCCAATAATCGCTAGGTTGTATGGAACCTTATGAGGGATCTCCCAGGGGTCGGGGCGGTTTGGCTTCTCGAGAGGTTGGGACGTGGAGGATTTGCAGCCAGGGTGTTCCTGGGATAATCTAGCTCTTGTAATGGCGTTACAGGCTCAGAGGTCTCTTGGAGGGAACCGCATGAAGGGCTGGCATGGCAGGCTGCTTAGGGTCGAGCTGAGCGAGGGGAGGATATGGGAAGAGGAGCTAAAGGAGGAGGTGGCCAGGGATTTCATAGGGGGCAGGGGAGTCGGAATACACTACCTCCTCAAGGAAGCTGATCCCAAGGGGGATCCGTTTTGCGGGAAGAACCCCCTTATCATGATGGCCGGCCCCCTTACAGGAACAGGAGCTCCCACAGGGGCGCGCTACATGGTGACAACTCTGTCACCCCTTACCGGGGCTCTCACCTGTTCCAATTCGGGGGGTATGTTCCCGGCCGAGCTGCGAAGGGCTGGCTGGGACGGGATCATTTTCACGGGGAAGGGGTCGCATCCTGTTTATCTGTGGGTGGATGGGAGCAAGGCGGAACTCAGGGATGCCACAGAGCTTTGGGGTAAAAACACCCACCAGACAGAGCAGACCTTGAGGAGTCAGACCCATGCACAGGCCAAGGTTGCCTGCATAGGACCTGCAGGGGAGCGCCTGGTGCGTTTCGCCTCCATAATGAACGACAAAGACAGGGCTGCCGGCCGTTCTGGTGTCGGGGCTGTGATGGGTTCCAAGAACCTCAAGGCCGTGGTGGTAAGGGGGAAGGGAAAGATCCCGCTTCATGATCCAGACGGGTTCAAGGAGCTAAATGCTAGACTTCTAAAGAAATTCAATGAGACATACAAGGACGCCCCCCCACCTCTTCGCCTGCACGGCACAGCAGTGACAGTCATGGCCACGCAGAACTACGGGGTTTTCCCGACCCGCAACTTCCAAAGCGGCATTTTCCCCGGGTGGGAAGCCATTCACGGCGAGACCCTGAGCAAGAGATTCCTTGTGTCGCACAAGGCTTGTTTCGCATGTCCCATCTCCTGCGGCAGGGTGACCAGGGTGAGTGAACCTCCCTTTGAAGGAGAAGGTGAGGGGCCAGAGTACGAGACCGTGTACGCCCTAGGCTCCAATTGCGGGGTGGACAACCTGGCGGCCGTAACCAAGGCCAATTACCTCTGCAACGAGCTTGGGATGGACACCATATCCATGGGCTCTGCCATAGCCTGTGCCATGGAGATGGCCGAAAGAGGGATTCTCTCAGAGAAAGAGGTAGGCCGCCATCTTGCATTCGGGGATGCCGAGGCGCTGGTGGAGCTGACCCGCATGACAGGGCTGAGGGAAGGTTTTGGGGACCTACTGGCCGAAGGGAGTCTCAGGCTGGCCACCCGGTATGGACATCCAGAGCTTGCCATGGTCTCCAAAGGGCAGGATTTTGCCGGGTACGAGCCCAGGGGGGAGCAGGGCATGGGCCTGGCCTATGCTACCTCTCCCATCGGGGCCTCCCACATGCGGGGGGATCCGGCCTACTTCGAACTGCTCGGGGTGCCATGTAACGTGGATCCCTTGAGTTGGAAGGACAAACCCCCGGTGGTGGCCAAGTGGCAGGATCTTTTCTGTATCATTGACTCGGCCGGGCTTTGTGTTTTTTTCTCGGTGAGAAATCTCGTTCGTCCAGAACTGATGGCCCCGCCTGTGGGGATAATGGAACTCCTGAATGCGGCTACAGGGGCGGGCTACACCCTGGAAGAGCTGGAAAGGGCAGGGGAGCGTATATTCAATGCCGAAAGGATGTTCTTGGCAAAGGCGGGGTTTTCCAGAAAGCAGGACACGCTTCCCCCCCGCATGCTCAGGGAGCCTCTTCCCGAAGGTCCAGGGAAGGGCATGGTTTGCCACCTGGAGGAGATGCTTACCGATTATTACCGCGTCCGGGGCTGGACCCAGGAAGGTATACCCACAAACCAGAAGTTGAAGGAACTGGGGCTTATGTGAAAAGATAGGATGGCAGGAGACTTGGGAGCAGAGCCGGGACAAGAAGGAATCAGTGTGGAGGTGAGGTTGTACTCCACCCTGAGGGCTTATGCCCCTTCAGGCCAAGAGCCTTTCTTCCTGGAACTTGCGGCCGGGGCCACTGTTTCCTCGGCCCTTGAGGCCCTTGGGATTCCGGAAAAAACGGCAAAGGTCGTGCTTCTCAACGGGAGAAACGCCTCGGCCTCGGATTCTTTGAGTCAAGGTGATCTGTTGGTCCTTTTCCCGCCAGTGGAAGGGGGATGAGGGCCAGGAGAGAGGAAGCCTGCCATGTTCAGAAAAGTGCTTCTGCGAAAGATCAAAGGCAGCAGCGAGGGCGGATTCCCGGATGGAACCGAAAGGGTGGGCTGGGAAAAAGAACCACCCCGGGTGGGTGCCAGGTATACTGTATACGAAGACAACGGGAAGGTTTACAGGACCAGCCTGATCCGAAAAGTCTCGGGGGATGGGTTCGTGACCTCTCATTCCACCTATGTTCTGAAGGTGCTTGAGGATTCACAGGGAAATTCAGAATCTGGTGGGAAGCCAGACAGGTTTTCTCCTGGAGGGGGGGCTTGAAATGAGAAAAAGGCTCTTGGAGAGGCGCGAGTTCGCGGGAATTCTCTTGGGGGCTGGCCTCAGCCTGGTTCTCCCCAGGCAGGCCATTGCCGACAAGGCCGGGGCTTTGGTTCAAGGCCCAAAGAGCGCCAGAAAGGGGGAGGAAATCACCCTCAGGCTGACCTTCACCCACAACAGCAACACGCCATCCCATTTCGTCGAGTGGGCGCGTGTCCTGGTGAACGAGAAAGAAGTGGCCAGATGGGATTTTTCCCCAAGCCAGCTTCCCGAAGGGGCCACATTGGTGAGGGAACTCAGAATCCCTGTACAGGGTGCCTTGCGTGTGAGAGCTCAGGCAAGTTGCAACAAGCATGGCAGCAAAGGGGCTGCCTCTTTGGATGTGCAGGTGGACTAGTCCTCATCATTCAGGGGCATTGGGGGTACTGCAGGCTGAAGACTGTATTGGCCTGGAGCCGCACGAAGGTGCCTAGAAACGGGCCGCTTGTGCCATGTGACCCAACAAGGCTTGTTGAGAACTCCGCTGCCAAGACCCCTTCCGGGCCGGCCCGGGACAGGCAGGGTCAATCCCAAGACACGCACCTCACGCAGATGACCCCATCAGCGCCCAATGAATTGCCTTTGAGCAATTCGGGCCAAATCCCCCCGGGGTGATCAAGGCACGCCAACCAGCCAGCCCTTCAGCCGGTTTCTTCCCATTTGGAGGAGAGCTTTTCCCTGAGCAAGTCTCCAAAGGTGACCGGGGAGCCGGAAGGCTTTTGTTTGTAGTTCTCCAGGCTCTGGCTTGGGAACTCTTCCTCCTTGTCTTCGGCATCCACCAAGGCAAGAGAAATCCTTTTCCTTTCCACATCCAGGGATTCCACCTTGACTGCCACTTCCTGCCCTTGGGAGAGGACCTCTCTGGGATGGTTAACACGTTTTCCGGCCCCCAGGCGAGAGACGTGGACAAGCCCGTCCAGGCCGGGCTCCAGTGAGACAAAAGCCCCAAAAGCCGCCAATCTCACCACCTTCCCTGTGTGTCTGGAGCCCTCGGGATAGCGCTCCAATACCCTTTCCCAGGGATCAGGCAGGGTCTGCTTGAGGCTCAGGGTGATACGATCCCTATCCCAATCCAGTTGAAGAATGGAAACCTGTACCTCCTGGCCCACACTCAAGTGATCCCTTAGTTGCTGAACCCTTTCCCAGGAGATCTCGGAGACCGGCAGCAAGCCCTGCACCCCACCTAGGTCTACAAAGGCTCCGAAATCCCTAAGAGAAACAACCTTCCCGTTGACAATCATTCCTTCCTTGAGGACCTCTCTGAGCTGCTCCTTTCGTCGGGCCCTTTCCTCTTCCAGCAAAGCCCTCCTGGAGAGCACAAGCCGCCTTCCGCCTTCTGCGTACTCAATGATCCTGAATTGGAGCCTCTGGCCCGAGAAACCAGATGGGTCGGCCACCCTGTGCAGTTCCATGTGAGAGAAGGGACAAAAACCCCTCAATCCCCCGGCCACCCGGATCTCAAAACCCCCCTTCACCTCCCGCTCCACAGTTCCTTCCACCGGAATGGAATTCTGGTATGCCTCCTGAAGGAAGTTCCTGGCTGCTTGACCTCCGGTGATCCTGGTGGTGAAGACCCGCTCATTGTTGCGGGTGGCCAGATAATAAGCCCAAACCGTATCTCCGACCTGCAAGGTGAAGTTCCCGGACTCGTCCAAGAACTCCTTTCTGTCTATGACACCCTCGCTCTTGCCTCCCATGTCCAGGAAAACCCACTCGGGGGTTATCTGCACCACCACCCCCTGGACACGTTGCCCCCGGTCGAAACGCTCCCGCTCCAGCTGAGTCTCTGCCAAGAGCTCGGCAAAACTTTTCTCTTCTGAAGCCTCCTGCAGATCTTCCATGTCTATAGGAGCCATGAACCCCTCTCATGTGAATTTGAAGGCCTTCTGTGGCCTCGGGCAGGATCTCACGCTTAGATTATGCTCCCCCGTCGGCTTTCTGTCCAGGGCAAGGCTTCCGGGGCCTTAGCTCCCCCTCATTTTACGCGCCAGCTCCACGGCCCTGCTTGCCAGAGCCACTGCAGCTTCCAGCCCCCAGGAATCCTCCAGGACTCCGTGACGCACCTTCCTGTCGAAGCCGCCGGTGCCTGCTTGGGAGGCCACAGCAGGGGCCCCCCACGGGCAGTGGGGGGTGCTCACCGGGATCATGCCCAGTGTCAGAAAACCAGCCACCACGCTCTGAAGCGAGGTCTCAAGCCCTGCGTGCCTGTACCATCCCACGGCTAGGGCTCCGCCCACCTTGTTTGTCAGCGGTCCTTTGTAAACCTTCCCGTAGATAAAGGCCCTTAGGCGGTCCATGAAGCTGGCCAGGTAACCCGAGAGCCTTCCTATGTAAACAGGGGTGGCAAGCAATAGCACCTCTGCCTCCAGCACCAAGGGATATATTTCTGCCATGTCGTCCCTTTGGACACAGAACTCCTCAGGAGTCTGTTTGGCCATGCACCAGTTGCAGTGTTTGCAGCCTTCCACCCGCTTTCCGGCAAGGGTAACCATTCGGGCTTCCACATCCGGCTCTGCCTGGGCCCTCTCCAGGGCCCTGCGCAAGAAAACCTCAGTGTTGCCTCCCGCAACCGGGCTGGAACAGACACCAAGCACCTTCACCTGCATGGCCCACCTCCAAGCCTGAAAGCATCTAAATGGCTCTTTCTGCCTGAAGCACTATAAGCCACAGGCTCAAGGATTTGCAAATCTCGATGGAAACCCAAGTAAACCTTCCAGGGAATCGATTCGTCAAGAAAACCAGTTTTTCAATCTCAAACAAGGAGGAGCAAGATGAAGGGACTGTGGGTTATCTTCTTGGTGGTAGCCGCCATGGGGGTGGGGCCATTGGGGCTTCTGGAGAGTGGGGCCGTAACCAGCAATCCGCAATGCGTGCAAGATGCCAGAGATGATTTCAAAGAGTGCCTTTCCACCTGCAGGGAGACCTTTCAGGTCATCAGGGACCTGTGTCGCAACGTGGAGCACGACTGTGCCGAACAGTGCAGGCAGGGATTCCTGGAGTGCGCAGCTCCTTTCGTGCAGGAGCTGGAAGAGTGCAAGCAGGATTGCGAGGCCGGGAGAGATCAGGCAGTGCTGCAGTGTAGACAGCAGCATCAAGGCGATCCCGCGGCCCTTGACGACTGCATAGACGCCGCCCAGGTCCAATCTTTCATGTGCAGGGACCAATGCAGAGAGCAAACCCAGATCCGAAGCGAATTGAGGCAATGCAGGAGGGAGTTTAGGTCCTGCATCCAGGCCTGCCCTGCTGCAATTCCTTGATTGTTCCACACCGGGATTTTACCCTTTTTCCGGGGCCTCCCCAGAGCTTCCCGGGGAGGCCTTCCTGTTCATGCGCTGATTCTTCAAGACCGGCGGTCATGGAACTAAAAGCCTGGGTGGGGTTTTCCATGCTTTGAGCCAGGCCCCGGGCCCACTTGGCTTTTTTTCCCTTCCCCCGCAGGGAAGAGCCCTGGGGCGAGACCCCCTTGGGCTTGGGGAGCACGGGTGGTACAATGCACTTCCTTTTTTTTCTGTCGCGCCGTTGACCGAGGCTCTGAGGGGAAGGGGGTTGGGAGGATGAAGGGAAAGAGCATAGGGGAGCTCAGGCCAGGGGATTTTGCCGAGTTCTCCAAGACCGTCACAGAGGCGGATGTGGTGCTCCTGGCCGGCATCACCGGGGACTTCAACCCAGCACACATGGATCAGGTGTGGGCTTCCAAGACGCGCTTCGGCGGCCGCATAGTGCACGGGATCTTCAGCGCCGGGCTCATCTCCGCGGCCATAGGCACCAGGCTGCCGGGGCCCGGAACAATCTACTTGTCTCAGGAGCTCAAGTTCCTCTCCCCTGTGCGCATCGGGGACACCCTCACAGCCAGGGTGGAGGTTGTGGAGATCCTGGAGCGCAGGAACCGTGCCAGGCTGCTCACCCAGGTCCGAAACCAGGCTGGAACCCTTGTTGTGGAGGGCAATGCCTGGGTGATGCCCCCGCTGCCGGAGCAGGGGGCTGATCTGAAAGAGTCGGAAACCTAGGCAACACCATTCACCAGGGGTGGGCAATGCCAGCCAAGGGCAAGATCCACTTGCACCAGGGCCACCTTGTTTGAAAACAGGGTGCTCTTGGGCAACTGGCAGCTGCAGCCGGCTCCCTGAGCTTGCGGGCCCCAGGGAAAAGAGTCGGGAGGGGAGTTCATTCAAAAGTTTCAGGCCTTGACAAGCAGGCAGATCCCACCAGAAGGACACCCGGCAGAGCATGAAAACAAGAAGGTAGTCCAGCCATGAGAGGCGATTCCCATCAGGAAGAACGCAACTGGGTCAGGTTGCGTTGGGACAAGAGGTTCCGGGAGATACTGAGGCTCAGGTCTCTGGTGCTAGCAGGCATCAGGGCTTTTTTCCAGGAGAGGGGTTTCTTGGAGATCGATGCTCCGGCTCTGGTGCCACTTCCTGGCATGGAACCACACCTGGATCCCATGAGAGTTCAGCCTGGGCTCGGGGGGGGAGGGGAGACGGTTCTCTATCTTCACACCTCCCCCGAATACTGTATGAAGAAGATGCTTTCTGCTGGTTTGGAGCGCATATACTACCTGGGTCACGTGTTTCGGGCAGGGGAGCTCTCCCAAACCCACAATCCCGAGTTTACCCTCCTGGAGTGGTACAGGGCAGGAGAGGATTACAGGTCCGCTATGGCCGACTGCGAGGAGCTGGTGGGCTACCTGGCAGGCCTGCTGGGAAGAGGCCAGGAGATCCTGGGAACTTCCTCCGGTGCCCTGAGCCTGAGGCTCCCCTGGCCTCGGATTAAAGTTGGGGAGGTCATGAGGGAACACGCAGGAATGGATCTGGAGAAGGTGTCGAGCCTCGAGCAACTGGTGGATCTGGCCCGCTCCAAGGGTTACAAGGAGGTGGATGCCTCCTGGCCCTGGGAAGATGTGTTTTACAAGATCTTCCTGCAGGAGGTGGAGCCGAGGCTACCCAAGCACAAGCCTTTTTTCCTGGTGGACTATCCTTTGGAGATGGCTTCCCTGGCCAGGAGAAAACCAGGGGCGCCCAGGTGGGCCGAACGCTTCGAGCTGTATGCTGGAGCTCTTGAGTTGGCCAATGGTTTCTCAGAACTCACTGACTCCCTAGAGCAGGAGAAAAGGCTTCTGGCTGAAAGAAAACAAAGAAAGGAAATGGGGAAGGAGGCCTTCCCCTTGGATCACTCATTCCTGGAAGCCCTGAGACAGGGAATGCCAGAAGCCACCGGTGTTGCCCTGGGAGTGGACAGGCTGATAATGCTCCTTTCGAGCACCGAAAGCATACGAGAGGTGATGCCCTTCCCCATGGAGGACCTGCTCACGGACCTGGACATGGCATTGGGAAGGCCCTCTTCGGAAGAGCCCTTGATCAAGGGCAAAGCCGTTCCCAATGCCCGGGCACCCAAACATCCCGGTAGGTCCTGAATCCCCTGTCGTCATAGTAGGTTCTGCGCTCCCAGCGCCCATCCACCCACACGTTTCTGCATGGCGCTGGCACCGGCACCACCACCGGGTAACTGTACACAGGAGCCCAGGGTGCCGGATAGTACCAAGGCCCCCACCAGGGTCCCAGGCCGATCCACACGTGCGTTCTCACGTGGGCACAGGCCAAGCTGGGCAGACCCAGCAGGAACAGCGCAAACAATGCCACGGCCACGGGCTTTAGGTAAGTGAGGTTTCCCTTTCTCATGCTTCCCCCTCCCTTCCATAGCCTTCCTCAACCTGGATGTTTGCCGATTTCGACACTGGAGGAGCCTCCCAGGTTTACTTCCAAGGGAGACTCTGCTGCCTCCCACCTGCTCTGGATCCTCAGATTCGGATCTGCCAAGGTGACCCTGGAGTCAGGGGGCACCGATCGGGTAAGCCAAACGTTGCCACCTATGATCGATCTGGCACCTATCACTGTGTTCCCTCCAAGAATGGTGGCGCCTGCGTAGATGATTACATCATCCTCTATGGTGGGATGCCTCTTGTACCCCCTGGCCATGGAGCCGTCCGCCTCCCTGCGTAGACTCAGGGCTCCGAGGGTCACCCCCTGATAAATCCGGACATTGTTGCCTATCTCGGTTGTCTCTCCTACGACAACACCTGTCCCGTGATCTATGAAGAAGTCGCTCCCGATGGTAGCCCCGGGGTGAATGTCTATGCCGGTCACCCTGTGGGCATACTCGGTCATGATCCTGGGCAACAGGGGTACTTCCTGGAGATGAAGCTCGTGGGCTATTCTATACACTGTCACGGCGAATATGCCGGGGTAGGAGAAGACTATCTCATCAAAGCTCCTGGCAGCAGGGTCCCCCTCATAGGCAGCTCGCACGTCTTTGGCCAGCATCTGGCGAAGTCTTGGAATCTTGGCCAGGAACTCAAGGGCTTCTTTCTGGCCTTTTTCAACGCAACGCACGCACATGCTGTCCAGACGGCGGCACTCGTGCTGGATGCTCCTGGATATCTGAACCGATAGTTTGTCAAAAAGAGAGTTGACCTCAGTCCCTATGTGGTATTGCAAGTTCTTGCGATCCAGCTCTTGCCGGCCGAAATACCCCGGATACAGCAAATCCAACAGGTCCTTTAGTATCTCCACCACAGACTCCAGGGAAGGGATAAGGGCCGCATCTATGTGGTCAATGCTCTCCGGCCCTGTGCAGCTCTCAACAATGCTCTCCACGATCTCCGGGAGCCTGGATCTATAGTCCCCTGTTCTCTCCATCACGGTCTTGCAGTTATCCCTGTCAGCTATGGGTTGGTTCATGTTTGACTCCTTGGCGGGGAGGTCTTATTGATCTATTCTCTAGCCTCTTTCTGTATGATTCAAGCCGTGGTTGCCTTTGGGGACTCTCGCGGATATCATGGCCGGGGATTGGCTAGGGGTTTTGGGGCCGTGGGCTCCCGATGCCGTGCTCTTGAGAGAAGACCTGGGCGAATTATCCGGGCAATGGGTAGGGCTATGGAGACCGAAACCACCCCTGAGGCTTTGGGGAAGACACCAGGAGAGGCTCGGCGCAAGTACAGGGTGGCCTTGCTTTCTGTAGGCTCCAACATGCTCTTGGTGGCCCTGAAGCTTGCGGTGGGTTTGCTCACGGGATCTGTGTCTATCTTGTCAGAAGCTGCCCACTCCGCCATGGATCTCCTGGCCGCTGTGATAGCTGCCATTGCAGTGCGCAGGGCCAGCAGGCCTGCTGACCCCGGGCATCTTTTTGGCCACGGCAAGTTCGAGAATCTCTCGGGTGCCCTGGAGGCTCTCCTGATCCTGGGGGCTGCGGGTTTCATAAGCCTGGAAGCCGTTGGGAGGCTCTTGAGGGGGGGTGAGCTGGAGTACCTGGAGCTGGGCTTGGGAGTCATGGTGGTTTCCGTGGTGGTGAACACTTTGGTGTCAGGGAGGCTGCTGAGGACCGCCCGGGAAACCGAATCCATAGCCCTGGAGGCGGACGCTCTTCATCTGCGCACAGACGTGTGGACTTCTGCAGGGGTTTTGGGCTCCCTGGGAGTAATATACGTCTCGGACCTGCTGGTAAAGGATCCTCAGGCCAACATGAGGTTTCACGCTCTGGACCCTGTGGTGGCCCTGCTGGTGGCAGCACTAATTCTGAGGGCTGCCTGGAGCCTCCTCAAGAGGTCCTTGGAGGGCCTCTTGGATCAACCCTTGCCAGTAGAGGAAGACAGGATCATACGGGAGATCCTGGGCTCACAGGAGGAGGAATTCTTGGAGTTTCACCAACTGAGGCACAGGAGATCCGGTCCTGAACGCCACATCGACCTGCATCTAGTGGTCTCCCCCCAGGCCACGGTGGGAGAAGTTCACAGATTGTGCGACAGGATAGAGAGTCTCATACAGGAGAGATTACCCAGAGCAAAGGTGCTCATCCACACAGAGCCTTGCAAGAGGTCGGATTGTCCCAAGTGCAGGGCCAGAGAAGCCTGTGGAATCAGGGGGCAGATTCCATGATCCAGACTCATGGCAGAGGCCGACAAGAAAAGGGGCGGGTTTTTCTCTGGGTTGTACCTGAGACTGGAGGCACAGACTTGGAAAGGAGAAGCAATCATGGAAGAAAGGATCTGGCACAAGCATAAGTGGCCCGAAGGGGTGCCGTGGGATATCCAGGTTCCGGATGTTCCACTGTATGAGCTCTTGGAGGAGACGGTGCGCAGTTACGGTGACTTGACCTACACCATATTCCAGGACTCATCCCGCACTTTCCGGCAGGTCAACGAGATGGCAAACATGGTGGCCAATTTCCTGGTTTCCAAGGGTGTGAGAAAAGGGGACAGGGTGGCCATCTTCTTTCCCAACTTGCCCCAATACCCGATTCTGTTTTTCGGGATCCTCAAAAGCGGGGCCACATGCGTGACCTGCAATCCCATGTACACAGCAGGGGAGCTCAATTTTCAACTGAGGGACTCCGGGGCAAGAGGAGTCTTTGTGATGGATCATCCCCAGTTCTATTCCACTGCCTGCAAGGCTGTGGAAGGCACCCAGGTGGAGTTTGTGGTGTACTGCAATGTAAAGCCTTTCCTTCCCACCCTGAAGGGCTTTCTGGGGGGGCTTCTGGGTAAGATCCCCAAGGCAGGGGCATACCAGGCGGGACACATCTCTCTGGAGCAGGCTCTCTCGGGGCAGTCTTCCAGCCCCCCCAGGGTATCCATGGATCCCAAGGAAGACCTGGCACTAATCCTGTACACAGGAGGCACCACCGGAGTTCCCAAGGGGGCTTGCCTGACCCACTCCAACTTCATGGCCAACGTGCTGGCCTTGGAGGAATGGATGAGGGTGGAACCCGCCCCAGGAGAAAAGCCCAGGAAGCTGGAAAAGGGAGGGAAGCACTGTTTCATGGGAGTCTTGCCATGGTACCACAGCTACGGTTTGACCCTGACCATGCTGAGTGCGGTGAGACTTGCTGCGCGCCTTGTATGCGTGCCGGACCCCAGGGCCGGGAACCCACCTTTCACGGAAGTGCTGAGGCTAATAGAGCATCACAAGGCTACCTTGCTCCATGCGGTGCCTACTCTGTACAGCGTTTTGGTGAACCATCCGCTGGTCAAGAAGTTCGACCTGAGCTCCATAGTGGCCTGCGCCTCCGGGGCTGCTCCACTTCCCGTGGAGCTGGCCAGACAGTTCGAGGAGAAGACAGGAGCCGTGATCTTCGAAGGATACGGGCTTTCGGAAACATCCCCTGTGACTCACGTAAATCCCACCAACCGAAAGGACCGCAAGTTTGGCTCCATAGGATTGCCCATCCCGGGCACTGACATAAAGATCCTGGATGTGGATACTGGAACCAAAGAGCTTCCCTTGGGAGAGGACGGGGAGATAGCAGTGAGCGGACCGCAGGTCATGAAGGGCTATTGGAACAGGCCAGAGGAAAACGAGCTGGTCTTCAGGGTCATGGACGGGAAGCGCTTTTTCCTGACCGGGGATATAGGCCACATGGATGAGGAGGGCTTCACCGTCATCACGGACCGCAAAAAGGACATGATAGATGTTGGGGGACTGAAGGCCTATCCCAGGGAAATCGAGGAGGTGCTTTACGGGCACCCCAAGGTGGCCAATGCAGCTGTGGTGGGGGTGCCAGACGAGAAATCAGGTCAGGCTGTAAAAGCCTTTATCCAGCTAAAGCCAGGCCAGACAGCCACGGCAGAGGAGATAATCGAATATTGCAGGGACAAGATGGCCGGATACAAGAGACCCAGGTACGTGGAGTTCAGAGAGGCCCTTCCCATGACAACTGTGGGAAAGATCCTGAGACGTCAGCTAAGAGATGAGGAATGGTCCAAGCTCAGGAAGACCTGAAAAGGAGTATTCCCCAAGGCCGAGCAGGCTGGGGGCTTGGCCCCCCCCCAACCTCTTCACAAGAAAAGCCCTGGCTTGAGATCTGCGCCCGGGGAGAGATCTTATGGGATGACCTACCAGACGCACCGGGGGTAGTGGATCGGGCTTTGGGGTCTTGTACCTGGTGGGGTCTTGGCCCGTCCTGGTGAGGGAGAAGAGACCGATTTCCTCTCTCCCCTCAAAGCCTCGGCCAGTGCCACCAATCCTTGGGATCAGCTTCCATGCAGGCCTGGGCAAGAGCCCTGGCCGAGGCAGTCTTGAGCCTGGAGGCTGTGTTGTTGATCCACTCCTGTACCGAGGAGCAGCCCTGGGCCTGGTATTCCCTTGCCTGGATCAAGCATTCCAGAAGATCGGCATCTCTTGCCACCACTGCCTCACGGGATTCCCCAGATTCCCAATCCTTGAACAAGGAGTTTAGCTCCAGGCTACACTTCTCTGGAAGGCAGGCCAGTTGCTCGGCCAAAGCCATTCTTTGAGCCTGGGTTGAGTCCAGATAACGCTCATTGAGCCGGTGAAGGTCTCCTATGCGAGTCTCCGGGAGATCGTGCAGAATGCAAATGGCGGCTGTGCGAAGAGGATCGGCCCCCTCCATGAGAGCCAACACATATCCCAGGAGGGCTGTCCTGAAGCTGTGCTCGGCCACGCTCTCCGGGTCTTTCACGCCCGCCACCCACCAACCGCTTCTCTTTATTCTCTTGAGAAGACCCGCCTCGTAGAAGAATCTAGCCAGATCCTCCATCAGCCCCATCACCTCATTTCTTTGTCCCAAATGTTCTCCCGCTCAAAAAAAAGGAACCACGGCCTTCAGTCCAATGCTTCACCTGGCCCCAGAGGCTGGGTCCCATTGTGTTCACAAGAGCCCAACCTACTAGGTCTGGAAGAATAGTCCGGCTCAACGCGCTTTGAGCAGGTTACGCAGCGTCTCCTTGAGATCCTTGCTTGAGGGCAGGGAGAGATGGAGTTTCCCTTCCCCTTTTTTCCTGATCCCGGCCAGATCAGGGTGGAACTTGGGATGGGAGAAGCTTCCATCCACCCAAAATGGTATAACCAAACCCGCGCCCTGCTGGCCCTCCTTCTGAGAGGCTAACTCTGGCTCCAGCCGAAAGTCCAGGGACCTCTCCCAAAGATTGGCTTGCCCTGCTGCCAGTACTTTCAAATCCTGGTTCTGCATGGAGGCTTTGGAAACTTTCAAGAGCCCCTCCGCCAATTCCAGGTGGGTCTCCAGGCGGGAAAAAGGGGTCCTGGGTGGGGTTCCATGTTTTTGTTCTTTGCTGCCACCCAGGCCCAGGGAACGTGATATCCTGGCCAGGTCTACCCCATTTATACTGCCTTCTGTTATCAGGAGCTCAGCCTCCCCCCTCCAGTTCAAGGCGGCCCTATCCAAGTCCCCTTCCCACGGCCCCTCCAGAAACCAGCTGCCACTCACCTCTCCTTCCAGGAAAGAGGTATTACCCAGCCTTTTTAAGAGGGGCCCCACCCGCACAGAGCGGGTGCTCAAATCCAAACGCATGTAAGGGGGCTGTGACTCATCCAACTTCACAAAGCCGCTGCCCCATAGTTCTCCCCCCTCTAGTCGAGCCCTTATTTCCTCAAGTTCCAGAACCCCATCAGAGAACTTGTAAGAGGCTTGCAGCTCTTCCATGGGCTGGGATCTCAGAAGCACTCGATGGATTCTGGCCGAACCTTTCAAGGGAAACAAGAATATGGCTTGACTCAAAGAAGGAGCTCGGGCCTTGGAATGCTCCCTGTGGCCTCGGGCTGATGTGGTGCTCTTTTCCTTGGAGGCGCTCGGCCTGCTCTGGTTAAGGTTCAACTCCAGCTCTTCCGTTTCCAAATTCAGCTCTAGGAACGGGTAGGTTCCCTTTGCCCAGGCCATGGAAAGCCGGATCAGGAGCTCGTCAGCCCTAAGCTCTCCTTGCTGAACCTGGAAAGAGCCTTTGGAGAAAAGAAGGTCTCCCCGGAAGGAGACCTGATTCCAGCTCTTGAGAAGGCCGCCTGCGGAACCCATTCCCATTGCCAGAAGAACTGGCTGAAGAGGGAAGGGCTCCACATTCACCTGCAGGTGGGCCTCGGGGGAGTGCTCCACGGTTTGGACCCGGCCCCTCAGGGATCCCCTGAGCCTCCCTCCCACCTGGCAGACAAGCTCAAGGAGCATGATCTTTTCGGCCGAGCCCTTTTCCTTGTGGGTCTTGAGGCTGCCTTCCATGGAAAAGCCGCGCCCCTGCAAGTCTCCCTGTGCCTTTATGGACTGTGATCCATCTGAGGAGGGTTCTGTTAACTGAAGGCTCAAGTTTCTCATGTGGGCCAGCCTCTGGTTGTGCTGGTCCACCCAAAGCAGGTCGGCTTCTGAAATCCCGAGTTGGGTGCCGGGCAAGGAGGCCAGGAAAGGGATTCCAAATCTTAATCTTGCAGTTCTGTGGGGTTGAGCAATATCTGATCCCTCGGGTCTTGTGCCCTTGCTCGGGGATTGCAGCGAGCTGAAATCTCCCTCCTCCCTGTCCATCTCCAGGACCAAGTGCAGACCCTGGATGGCCACAATGCTTGGTTTCAGGCCCACATGCAAGATCTGGCCAAATCTGGCTTGGGCTTCCAAGGAGTCTATTCTGAGCAGGTCCTTGACATTGGATCCATCTGGTGCCGGAACATGCAACCCCGAGAGCCGGAGCTTCAGGGCCGGCAGAACCGAGATGCTCACAGGCCCTTCTATCAAGACGGGCCGACCCAGACTTCGGGAAACCCATTGCTCAAGCTGCTGCCTGAAAATGGAGCTCTCAAGGAGCATGGGTATGAAGACCAGGATCGAAATAGCCAAAACTCCGCAAAGTGCCGCCAACACTACCATCAAGAAAGAGCCTTTGCTCATGAGATAGCCTTCTTGGGGCCGCGGCCGGAAGGTTCAACCCCTTTGAAATTCCGCGAGCCTTCCACGTGTGTCTTGTGTAAAGGCTTGCTCCAGCTCTCTCCAAAGAACAGAGGAAGCTCTCCTATGCAGACCGGTCCCACCCTGACCTGCCACCCGCCTTGTTCTTCCAGGGGACCCTTCAGCTGGGCTGCCAGCCCCGGGATTATCAGTTCCCTGTGGGAGAGCACCGATTCCAGCCTTGAATCAACAGCAGCCCTCAAGATCGCCTCAATAGTGAAGGTCTTGTAAATCATGGCCATGTCCACTGTGTGGCCCTTGGAGTCCACGAAAAGCACGTGAAAAGGGGCGTCGGTAGTGGAAAGCACTGCCAAGAGCACCTCCTGGGTCTGAACAGCATTGCCTGTCACAAGCACTGGAGAGTCCGCTCCGGGGGAGTTCACCTCCAGTCTGCCTGTCTGGCCCGGAAGGGGATGTTGAGTCACATCCACCTGTGGGAGAAGCTGCCCCAGGGAGAGAAAAACCTCAAGGGCGTGGGTCCGGCCTCTGCCCAAGGAGGGGCATTCCTGAGCTCTTGCTTTTCCTGAGCGCAGCTTCTCGAGCCATTCCGAGCAAGATGAGTAACCGCACTTTCTGCAGTCCGCAGGGCTCAGGTAACGAAGAGGATCTGCCCTGTGGAGGTAAAGGTCTGCCTTCAGGCTCACGGAGAACCTCTCTGTTTGGGCTGCCTTTCAGGTGCCCTTCTTGGGATGCTAGGTTCCTTAGCCTAAAGTGTCAAGAAGGCCCCGGAGCTTGACACCCGCAGGCGGTTTTCCTTAAGATCCGCCAGAGTGCCTGGGCACTGCAATCACAGAGTGGCTGACCGGGTCTGACATGGGTGGTTTGATCACCTTGATCACGGATTTCGGAACCTCGGATTGGTACGTGGCTTCCATGAAGGGTGTGATCTTGAGGAAACATCCTGATTGCACCATAGTGGACATCACCCATGAAATCCCCCCCGGGCAACTGTTCCACGGGGCCTGGGTGCTGAGGCAGGCCTTCGGTCATTTCCCCATAGGCACGGTGCACCTGGTGGTGGTAGATCCGGGAGTTGGCACCTCCAGGGCTGCCCTGGCTGCCAGGGCCGGCGGCTTTTTCTTCCTGGGCCCGGACAATGGTGTGCTGAGTCTGGCCCTGGGGTTGCATCCCGAGGCGGAGGTCAGAAGCATCCAGAGCCAGGAGATAATGTTGCAGCCTGTGAGCTCAACTTTCCACGGCAGGGATGTGTTTGCGCCAGCGGCGGCCTACCTGGCAGCCGGTGGGGAATTGTCCGCTTTGGGACCAGAGCTGGAAGGCTGGGTCAGGCTAGAGCAGGCTGGTGTGAGCCGGGGAGGGGGGTTTGTGGAGGGACGGATTGTATATCTGGACCGTTTTGGAAACGGGATTACAAACATAGCCGAAGAGGACTTGAGGGGAATTCCCATGGGGAAAGGGCTGAGGATTCTGGTGGGTGACTTCCTGGTTCTGGATTCCCTCAAGAAAACCTACGGGGAGGCCCTTCCAGGTGAACCGCTGGCCTTGGTGGGCAGCTCTGGTTTCCTGGAGATTGCAGTGAGGGGAGCAAGCGCCAAGGACAAGCTGGGCCTTCAGGCCGGGGCAACCGAGGTGGTAGTGCAGGTTATTCAATGAAATTGAGACCGCAGGACCTGGTGACCCTGGTCTATCTTGGGTGCGTGGGGTCCTTGATCATAATATTCCATGGGCGGGTGGAGCAGGCCTGGTTCCATATTCTGCTCCACATGGCCTGGATAGGGGCAGTAATTGGGCTGGTCTGGAAGTCCCGCCAGAGCCGCTCCAGGTTTTGGTTACATCTGGGAACATGGTACCATCTCCTTAGCATCCCTCTGGCCTTCAGGGAACTTCACTACCTGGTCCACCCCATCAATCCCAGAGATCTGGACGGGCTCTTTGTCAAATGGGATATGGCCTTGTTTGGCGTGCACCCAACGCTCTGGCTTGAAGGCATCATGCATCCTGTTCTCACAGAGTACTTACAGATCGTTTACAGCACCTTTTATTTTCTTCCCATTGTGCTGGGTCTGCTGCTGTGGCGGAGGCGCAACTGGGAAGGTTTCCAAGCTGCAATGGTGGGGGTTGTGACAGCCTTCTACCTTTCCTACCTGGGCTATTTTGCCTTTCCTGCCCTGGGGCCCCGTTTTGAGATAGCCCACCTTCAAAGCCGCCCTTTGGAGGGGCTTTGGTTGACTCACTGGATCCGGGACTGCCTGGACGAACTGGAGCTGTTGCAGCGGGATGCGTTCCCCAGTGGTCATGTGGGGGTGAGCCTCCTGGTGCTTTATTATGCCTGGCGTTACTGCAAAGGAGCCTTTCCGCCTTATCTGTTGATCGTGGCAAGCCTTGTTTTCAGCACAGTGTACCTCCGTTATCACTACGTGGTGGATGTCCTGGCTGGGGTGTTGCTGGCTCTGGTCTCAGGCTGGCTGGCCCACCTGTTGAGGAGGCTGATGGGGGAGGATTTGTTACCCTGGGCTGTCTCCCAGCCCGAGACGGGAGAGAAATCCACAAAGGAGCTCCCTCAAAGGGGAAGGTCGTACACCCTGTAAGTCTTGTAACGGGTAGCCCCTATGGCTTCCAAAGGCCGGATCATCGCATGGTTGTCCTCCAGGATCCATGAGAACTCTCCGCGCTTGTAGCCCTTCTTGATGCCTTCCTTGAAGGTTTCGAGATACAAGATCCCGTCTATTCCCATTCTTCGGTATCCTTGGGCCACTCCCAGCAAGAGAACGCGAACCTGATCGATCTTCTTGAAGTGGTACATCAGCTTTATGAAACCCGTGGGGAAAAGCCTCCCGTTTATTTTCTTGAGAGCCTGATTGATGTCCGGCAGGGTTAGGGAGAAGCCCACTATCTTGTCCTGCACCTCTGCAAAAAAAACCAGATCAGGATCCAGAATCCTCTTCAGTTCAGAGGCCATATGGTCGATCTCGGCCTCGGTCATGGGCACAAAACCCCAGTTCCGCTCCCAGGCCGACTCGTAAACGGACTTGAAGCGCAGTATCTCCTCCTTGAGTTCGTCCATGCGCAGCTTTCGAAGTTTGACCCTATTCTTCTGCTTCAACCTGTCGGCCAGTCTGTAAAGGCGTTGGGGCATTTCCTGTGCAGTGCGGATAAAGGCGTAGAGGTCTTTTTCTTTTAGAAATCCGTAAGCCTCCAGAAGTTGAGCATAGTATGGCGGATTGTAAGGCATCAGTATCATGGGGCTTTCCTGGAAGCCTTCCACCAGTAACCCGATTTCCTCATTGGTGGAGAAACTAGCAGGCCCCCTCATCACCTCCATGCCCCTTTGGCGAAGCCAGGAAGAGGCCTTGTCCAGGAGGGCTTGAGAGACCTCCTCGTCCTGGAAGGATTCGAACAGTCCGAAAAACCCCACCCGGTCCTGATGGAATCTGTTGTGGTTGTGGTTCACCAAGGCGGCTATCCTGCCTGCCGGCTTCCCATCCCGCAGGGCCAGGAAAAGGGCTATGTCAGCGTGTTGGAAAAAGGGGTTTTTCTTGGGATCAATGAAGGCCTTTCGTTCCATGAGAAGAGGGGGGACCCAAAGAGGATCTCCCCTGTACACCTCCCAGGGGAACTTTACAAAGGCGTCTCTTTGCCCCCGGTTTAAGACTTGCTCCACTCGCACAGACGGCCTTGGCATGGCTTTCCTCCCGGGCAGGCCCGAGGGTGCATCCACCCCAGAGCAGCTGAACTGAATCCCTGGTTTCCAAGGTCCTCTAGGAAATAACTCCCAGCTCCTTTCCCACCTTTTGAAAGGCTTCCAGGACTCTGTCCAGTTGGGAGTCCGTATGGGTGGCCATGTAACTGGTGCGCAGCAAGGCCCTTCCCGGAGGCACGGCCGGGCTTCGCACCGGGTTCACGAAGACCCCTTCTTCCAAGAGCCTTTTCCAGAAAATGAAAACCTTCATGTCATCCCCTATGATGATGGGGATGATGGGGGTCTGGGTGTTTCCTATGTCCAGCCCCATGGACCTGTACTCGCGGTGCATCCTGCGGGTGATTTCCCAGAGCCTCTCCCTTCGCTCTGGCTCTTTTTCCATTATGTCCAAAGAAGCGAGGCATGCCGCTATGGAGGCCGGGGGCATGGAGGCACTGAATATGAGAGCCCGGGATATGTGCTTTATGTAGTCTATCACCTCGGCCTTGGCCGAGACGAATCCGCCCAAGGAGGCAAAAGACTTGCTGAAGGTGCCCATGATGAGGTCCACCTGGTCTGTGATGCCGAAATAGGAGGCTGTGCCGCTTCCTTTTTCCCCCAGCACTCCTATGGAATGGGCGTCGTCCACCATGAGGCGGGCCCCGAATTCCCTGCACAAGGCCGCGATCTCAGGAAGAGGGGCAATATCCCCTTCCATGCTGAAAACCCCGTCCACCACCACCAGCCTTCCTGTACGCGGATTGGCTTTTTCCAAGGCCCTTCGAAGTCCTGCCATGTCATTGTGACGAAACCTTATGGTCCTTCCGTGGGAGAGCTGGCAGCCGTCCACTATGCTGGCGTGGTCATCATAGTCTATTATTACCGTGTCATGGCGGCCTACCAAAGCTGAAATGGTGCCCAGGTTTGTCTGGAAGCCGGTGCTGAAAACCAGGGCAGCCTCCTTGCCTGTGAACTTGGCAAGCCTTTCTTCCAACTGCACGTGCAGCTCTATGGTGCCATTCAGGAAACGTGAACCCGTGCAGCTGGTCCCAAAACGTCTCAGGGCTTCTGCTGCAGCCTCTTTGACCTTGGGATGGGTGGTAAGCCCCAGGTAGTTGTTGGAACCGATCATTATCACACGTCGGCCGTTGATGATGACCTCCGTGTCCTGCTGCGATTCTATGGGAGTGAAGTAAGGGTAATATCCAGAAGCCCTGGCTTGCTCCGCCTGGGTGAATTTCCAGCACTTCTCGAAGATGTCCATCAGCCACTCCTTCCAGGGGGCAGGAGCGCGGGGCCCTTGCCTTAGGATCTTTCACAGCTCAGAATGTTGCTCACCCGGGCCTGCCTCACAGGGCAACCGCTCCAGTGAGGCTAGGTGGGGTAAGCTGGTGAATTCTATTCAAGGGCTGAAACTTTGTCAACGAGGGGGCTGCTCAGGAGGATCTGCTGGGACTGAAAGACCCGCAGGCTCAACCCCTCAAGAAAGGCTTTTTTCTCAGGCATCCCTGATGCCAAGGGCTTGCAAGCTCGGGTTTCAGGCAGGCCAAAAAAGGGGGATCGGCTGTGAGGGCTCTTGTGACGGGGGCTACAGGCTTTATAGGAAGCCATCTGGTGGAGGCGCTCTTGGCAGATGGACACCAGGTGCGGATCTTGAGCAGGCAGACCAGCGACCTTATCTGGATCCGGGATCTGGATGTGGAGCGGGTCACAGGGGATCTGCAGGAGGAGGTGTCCTTGGAGAAGGCGGTACAAGGCATGGAATGGGTCTTTCACCTGGCAGGGCTCACCAAGGCCAGGAGGCTCCACTCTTACATGAAGGCCAATACCTTGGGCACCTTCAACTTGCTCAGGGCATGCACCGCGACCGAGAAACCTCCCCAAAGGGTGGTACTCTTGAGTTCCCTGGCTGCCTGGGGCCCCAGTTCACCTTCCTGCCCCAGGGGGGAGGCAGAACCCTGCTCCCCTGTGAGCCATTACGGGTTGAGCAAGGCCAGGGCCGAGGAAGTGGCCTGTTCTTTCGCCTCCAGGTTACCTTTGGTGATCCTGAGACCCACTGCTGTGTACGGTCCTAGGGACAAGGACGTGCTGGCTTTTTTCCGTATGGTCAAGAAAGGCTGGTTCCTGAGGTTGGGGACCCAGGAGCGATACATCTGCATGATCCACGTGAAGGACCTGGTCAGGGCCATCCTTCTTGCTGCAAAGGCGCCTGTGCAATCAGGATCGGTGTACCCCGTTTCGGACGGGGAAGTGCACACCTGGAGTGAGGTGGCCCAGATGCTGGCAAGGATAATGGGGGTGCGTGTAAGAAGCCTGAGTCTTCCTCTGGCCTTGGCCTGGAGTGCTGCCCTGGTTTCCGAGGCTGTCTCCTGGGTGACGGGCCTGCCCCCTCTTTACAACAGAGAAAAGCTCAAGGAGATGATTCAGCCGGGCTGGACCTGCAGCATAGAGAAGAGCAAGACCGACCTGGGTTTCGAACCAGCCATCTGCCTGGAAAAAGGGCTGATGGAAACTTATCTCTGGTATCAGAGGATGGGTTGGATATAGGAGGAAGGATCCAACAATCCGCAACGCAAAGCACAAGGCGCCCAAACAGCCTCTGCCTTCCAATCCTTAGGCTGATCCCAAAGGGGAAGCAGAGCTCTATCCTACAGACTCCTCCTCCAGGCCCTCCCCGTCGGTGGCTGCCTGCTTTTGGCTACTGGGTTTCCCAAAGAGGACCGCAACCCAGATACCCAGCTCGTAGAGAACGCACAGGGGCACGGCCATGAGACACTGCGACACAGGATCCGGTCCCGGGGTCAGAATGGCTGAGGCCATGAATATGACGGGGATGGCGTACCTTCGTCCCTTCCTGAGTGTTCTGGGGTGAACAATCCCCAGCTTTGCCAGAAAAAAAATGAAGATGGGAAGTTCGAAGACTATCCCGAAGGCCAGGAGCAAGAAGGTTGCAAAGCTAAGGTACTCCTTCATGGAGGGCAGGGGTTTTATGAACTCTCCGCTGAAGCCCACAAAAAACTGAAAGCCATAAGGGAATACCACGTAGTAACCGAATACGGCTCCTCCCAGAAAGAAAAAGCTTGCAAAGAAGATGAAGGGTAAAGCAAGCCTCCTTTCCTGTGGATAAAGCCCCGGGGAAATGAAAGCCCAGAGCTGGTACAAGATCACCGGCACTGAGATCATCAGACCCGCAAAAAAAGAAGCCTTCAGATAAACCATGAAAGCCTCCAGCAGGCCTGTGAAGATGAGGTGCCTGTCTTGGGGGGGGAGGACCTTGAGCAGGGGTTCTGATATGAACCTGAAGATCTCCTCCTTGAATACGTAAGCCACAACGGTCCCCACCAGGACCGAAAGCAAACACACAATAAGACGGTAGCGAAGTTCCTCCAGATGTTCTATGAAGGAGACTTTCTCGTCAGGCTTGAGTCTTCTCGGGAACTTTGGCTTCAGCCTCATGGGGGCCCGTGGGCTCCTCCTGCTTTTTTTCTTCCGAGGGCTGGCTGGGGACTTGCCCCTGTGCAGCTTCTTGTTGCTGGCTTGCAGGGGTGGCTTCGGGTCTTTCAGGTTCCTCCATGATGGTAGCCAGATCTATCTGCCCCTTGAGCTCCTCGCCTGCGCGTCTGAGCTGTATGAAGGCCCTGCCCAGGGTCCTGGCTATTTCCGGAAGCCTCTTGGGCCCTATGAAAACCAAGGCCACCACAAGGACTATTAGGATTTCCTGCATGCCCAGGTCGAACATGGTCGCCTCTTTCTTGGCAGAGCCCGGAGCCACAAAAAAACATCAGTTCCAAGCATGGTACGTCCTGCCTGAAAAACCTGTCAAGGAGGCCTTCCTGAGGGAAGGGGAGCGTGCTAAAGTCTGCTCCCGAGAGAGCTTTGAAGAGGGTTTGCTCAAAAGGGCATAGGCCCCTCTTGAGCCCTTTTTTTGCCAAGGGCCGAGAAAGCCCTGTTCATTTTCCTGAGACCTCTGGAGGGTGGGAAATGGAGGAAGCGAGGCTGATAGTAGTCTTGGTGAGCCTGCCAGATGCTGACAAGGCCTGCTCCCTGGCCAGGGATCTGGTTGAGAAAAGGCTGGCCGCCTGTGCCAATGTCCTGGAGGGGGTTCGCTCTTTCTATAGATGGAAGGGAGAGATCTGCCAGGACCCAGAGGTATTGCTCCTGATCAAGACGCGCCAGGAGTCATTGGAATCATTGGTTCAAAGGGTGCGATCCGTGCACCCCTACGAACTCCCGGAAATCCTGGCCCTGGATGTGTCAGGAGGACTTGCTGAGTACATGAACTGGGTCAGGGAAGAGACCAGCTGAAAGGGCATGGCTTGGCCCATTGCTCCGAAGCGGCTTGTCCTGAGTGGTTTGGGCCTGGCCGCCAGGAGATGGGATCAAGCCGAGCCGGGTTCGTGCTCCAAGGATGCCTTCAACAGGAAGCCGGGCCCAGGCTCTCGAGGGTGAGGCCAAGGGGTGAAACATAAGGCTTTTTGTTCTTGATTTCTGGCTGTTCATATAGTAAAGGTCTACTTTGCCTCTTGGTGAGCAGATAGAATCCGGGCAGAGCGGGAGACGGGCCGAGAAGGGTGCAGGCCCAGGGAGGATGCCATGTTCGTGAAAGACTGGATGGTGACGGATCCTGTGGTGGTTGCCCCCAACACACCCATTCTGGAAGCCCAGCGAATAATGAGGGAGAGGAAAATAAGAAGGCTACCGGTGGTGGAACGCGGAAGGCTGGTGGGGATTGTGACGTACAGGGATATCATGGAGGCCACTCCCTCTTCGGCATCCAGCTTGAGCATTCACGAGATGCACTATCTTCTTTCCAAGCTCCAGGTCAAGGACGTGATGGCAAAGGATCTGGTGGTAGTAGGCCCTGATGACTCGGCAGAGCATGCAGTGCTCCTGGGTGCCCAGAGGGGGGTGGGCGCCCTGCCCGTGGTGCACAGGGGGAAGCTGATAGGGATTGCCACGGAGGCGGACATAGTGCGGGCGTACCTGGCCATGCTGGGTGCCAGGGAGGATCTCCTGCGCATAAGCCTAAAAGATGTGGAGCTTGAAAAAGGGACTCTCCTGGAAATAGGGAAGGTGGTGGAGGAGGCTGGAGCTGAGCTGGTCAGTATTTTCAGCCTTCCGCAAAGAGCCAGTGATCTGCGAATGGTGGTCATAAGAGCCAGGGGGAAAGACCAGGCAGCGGTGGAGAAGGCTCTCAAGGCAAGGGGATACGCGCTTCACAAGTAAAGGCTCCTTGGAGTCCGAAAGAGGAGGGAGCTTCATGAGAATTCGGGACTGGATGACTACGGATCCTGTGGTGGTGACTCCTGAGACACTCCTGGTGGAGGCCAGAAAGAAGATGGACGAGTTCAAGATCCACCATCTCCCTGTGGTAAAAAAGGGAAAGCTGGTGGGCATGCTGACCAGGCGAAAGCTCCTGGAAGCCTCGCCTTCTTCTGCCACGACTCTCAGCATGCACGAGTTGTCGTATCTCTTGGCCAAGATGACCGTGGGGGATGTAATGGTGAGAGACCCGGTGTGGGTGACTCCGGATACTCCGGTGGAAGACGTGGTGCTTCTGGGCTACAAGAAAGGGATCGGTTCTTTCCCGGTTGTCGAGAGCGGCAAACTGGTGGGCATAGCCACGGCCACCGAGCTGACCAGGGCCCTGTTGGAGATTCTTGCAGCCAGGGAGGAGGGAGTGCTCAGGCTCACTGTCCTGAATGTCTCGGTGGATGAGGAAACTTTTCCCAGGATCACCAAGGCATTGCGGGAGGCCAAGGCCGTGCCCCTCAGCATATTCTCCTTTCCCGAGAAGGGCTCTGCGGATAAGAGGATAATAATCAGGTGCAAGGCCCAAAAGCACAAACCAGTCATTGAAGGACTCAAAGATGCCGGCTTCCAGGTGGAGAAAGTGGTCCCCTTGAGGCTTCACAGCTAGTGTTGTATTTTGTGCATCCTGAGCTTTTCAGACCGGCTGGACAGGCCGGGCTGGCTGGCCCAGGGTGGTCAGGGACCCGGGCAGAAGGGCGGGTCTCTTTTTTTGCGAGGCAAAAACTTGCCCCACAGAGAGGAGGCGACTATGCGTAAGAACTATCTCTTGACCCCGGGCCCCACCCCCATCTCTCCATCCACGCTCTTGACCATGGCCCAACCCATAATCCACCACCGCACAGGCGAATACGGGGCCATCTTTCAGGAGGTGAGAGAGGGGCTCAAGTATCTGTTCCAGACCCAACACGAGGTTCTGCTATTTAGCTCTTCAGGCACCGGGGCAATGGAAGGGGCCGTGACCAACACCTTGAGCCCAGGGGATAAAGCCCTTGTGGTGAGAGGAGGAAAGTTCGGGGAAAGATGGGAGGAGATCTGCCTGGCCTACGGAGTGCTGCCGGTTATCCTGGACGTGGAGTGGGGAAGGGCGGTGAGGCCAGAAGATGTGGCCAAAGCCCTGGAGGCAGATCCACAGATAAGAGCGGTCTTGGTTCAAGCCAGTGAGACTTCCACAGGAGTGCGTCATCCGGTCAAGGAGATAGGAGAGATAGTCTCCAGGTACCCTGAAACCATCCTCATAGTGGATGCCATAACTGGCATCGGGGTCTTCGACCTCCAGACAGACGCCTGGGGCTTGGACATAGTGGTTGCAGGCTCCCAAAAAGCGGTAATGCTTCCCCCGGGACTGGCTTTTGCCTCTGTGAGCCCCAAGGCCTGGGAATTTGTGGAAAAGGCCCGGCTACCCCGCTTCTATTTCGATTTCAAGAAAGAGCTGGCTTCGGCCCGAAAGAACCAAAATGCTTATACTCCCGCAGTCTCACTCATAGTGGGGTTGAGGGAAGTGCTCCAGAGGATACGAGAGGAGACTCTGGAGGGGATCTTTGAACGGCATTCCAGGATGGCCAGGGCCACCCGTGAGGCTGTGAAGGCCCTGGGCCTGGAACTGCTGGCGCCAGAGTCGCCCAGCGAAGCGGTCACAGCAGTGAAGGCTCCTGGGGGCGTGGACGCAGGGCGCATTACGGGCCACCTGTGGGATCGGTACGGGGTTCGAGTGGCTGGCGGCCAGGGCCACCTGAAAGGAAAAATTTTCAGGATAGCGCACATGGGTTTCATGGATGCCTTTGACGTTATCATCGGCATTTCCTCATTGGAGTTGACCCTTCGAGACCTGGGTCTGCCGGTGGAACCAGGGAAAGGAGTGGGGGTGGCCCAGGAGATCCTGGCGGGAAGGGTCTGACAAAGGGCAGGTCTGCCCAAAAGGAGGGAAGAGCTATGGCATACCGCGTGTTGGTGAGCGACTCCTTGTCAGGGGAGGGTATAGAGGTTTTCCGCAGGGCCGAGGGTGTGGATGTGGACGTGGAGACTGGCCTGGGTCCAGAGGAACTCAAGGCATTGATAGTGGACTACGATGCCATAGCCATTAGAAGCGGAACCAAGCTGACCGCGGAGATCATAGAGGCTGCCGAGAGACTCAAGGTGATAGGAAGGGCCGGCATCGGGGTGGACAATGTGGACCTGGATGCAGCCACCAGAAAAGGCATCGTGGTGATGAATACTCCCGAGGGGAATACCATAACCACGGCCGAACACACCATCTCCATGCTTCTGGCTTTGGCCAGGCGCATTCCCCAGGCAACCGCCTCGGTGAAGGCAGGGAAATGGGAGAAGAAAAAGTTCATGGGCACCGAGGTCTTCAACAAGACCCTGGGGATCATAGGCATGGGGAGGATAGGGAAGATAGTGGCCGACCGTGCCCACGGGCTTCACATGAATGTGATAGCGTATGACCCGTTCCTGAGCCCGGAGGTGGTCACCAAGTTGGGCGTGGAGATGGTCTCCCTGGATGAGCTCCTGGCCCGTTCGGACTTCATCACCGTGCACACCCCCAAGACAAAGGAGACCGTGAATCTCATCGACGAGAAGGCCTTCAAGAAAATGAAGAAAGGGGTGTACATCCTGAACTGCGCCAGAGGCGGAATCGTGAATGAAACAGCTCTCTACAACGGGCTGGTCTCCGGAAGGGTGGCGGGGGCTGCCCTGGATGTCTTCGAGAAGGAGCCTCCTGAGAACAATCCTCTTCTGGGACTGGAACAGGTCATCTGCACTCCCCACCTGGGGGCTTCCACCGAAGAGGCCCAGGTGAACGTGGCCGTGGCCGTGGCCGAGCAGATAGTGGATTTCCTGTTGAGGGGCACGGTTAGAAACGCCGTAAACGTGCCTTCGGTGAGCTCTGAGATCCTGCCCCACATAAGGCCTTACCTGCACCTGGCCGAAAAGCTGGGGAGCTTTACGGCACAGGTCATCCAAGGAGGGGTGAAGGAGGTGCATCTCCAATACACCGGGGATGTGGCCCAGTACGGAGTGGCCCCAATAACTTCAGCCCTCTTAAAGGGTTTCCTGTCGCCTATCTTGAGCGGGAACATCAATTTCGTCAACGCACCCATGCTGGCCAAGGCCAGAGGAATAAGAGTGACAGAGTCCGTCACGGAAAAGCACGAGGATTACACAAACCTGATCACCATCAGGGCTGTGTCGGACAGAGAGGAGCTCTCGGTTTCGGGAGCTTTGCTGGGCAGAAGGAACCCCCGCATCTTGAGAATAGACAACTTTCTGGTGGAGGCTGTGCCGGAAGGCAACATTCTTTTCATCTACAACGAGGACAGGCCCGGGGTAATAGGCAACATAGGCACCACGCTGGGCCGCAACAAGATAAACATAGGCATGATGCAGTTCGGCAGGGACCGGCTGGGTGGCATGGCGGTCTCCCTGCTCCACCTGGACGATCCCATTGCCAAGAACGTTCTGGAGGAGCTCCAGAGCCTGGAGCACATAATAAGGGTCATCCAGGTGGAACTGTGAATGTGAGGGGACTCGGAAGCGGAGTAGAGGCAGAATGGGAAACATAATAGTCGTTGGCACACAGTGGGGTGACGAGGGCAAGGGCAAGGTGGTGGATATCCTGGCCGAGTTCGTGGACGTGGTGGTCAGGTTCCAGGGGGGCAACAACGCAGGGCATACCATAGTGGTGGAGGGAGAGCCCTTGGTGCTCCACCAGATTCCCTCGGGAGTGCTGCATGCCCGCAAGAAGTGCGTGGTGGGAAACGGAGTGGTGGTGGACCCCAAGGTTCTTTTGGAGGAGATCCGGGAGCTGGAGGCAAGGGGAGTGAGGGTGAGCCCAGAAAACCTGGTCTTGAGCGAGGCGGCTCACCTGATCATGCCATACCATCGTGCCCTGGACTTGGCACGGGAGAAAGCCGCAGGGAAAGGGGCCATAGGTACCACAGGACGCGGGATCGGACCTGCGTACGAAGACAAGTCCGGGAGAAGAGGGATCCGTATGGTGGATCTCAGGGATCCCCAGATTCTAAGGAAGAAGATCCAGGATCAGCTCAGGGAAGCAAATCTTCTACTCAAAGAGCGCTACGGAGAGAAGGGCTTCAGCGCAAAGGAAGTACTGGAGGAGTACCTGGATTACGCGCAGAGTCTTCTGCCTTTTGCGACAAATACCTCTGTTTTCCTGGACCAGGAGATAAAGGCAGGACGAAGCGTTCTGTTCGAAGGGGCCCAGGGCACATTCCTGGATCTGGACCATGGGACTTACCCTTTTGTGACCGCTTCCAATACAGTGGCCGGCAATGCCTGCGTGGGGGCCGGGGTGGGGCCCACCAGAATCCACGGGGTAGTGGGTATTGTGAAGGCATATACCACCAGGGTTGGGGCAGGACCTTTCCCCACGGAACTCCAAGATGAGCTTGGGGAGATCCTGAGGGAGAAAGGCAAGGAGTTTGGAGCCACCACTGGGAGGCCCAGGCGTTGCGGCTGGCTGGACATGGTCCTGGTGAGAGACGCGGTTCGTCTAAATGGGATCAGCGATCTGGCCATCACCAAGCTGGATGTCCTGGGGGGGTTGCCGAGCCTGAAGATATGCGTGGCCTATGAATACAAGGGCAAGAGGCTGGAGGAGGTACCCTGTTCCCTGGAGGTCTTCTCACAGTGTGTGCCCGTGTACGAAGAGCTAAAGGGATGGGATGAGGAGATAACGTTCGCCAGGGACATGGAAGAGCTTCCTAAGAACGCCCAGCGCTACATCAGGAGGATAGAGGAGCTGGCCGATGTGCCAGTGGCCCTGGTCTCGGTGGGGGCCACCAGGAACGAAACCGTGTTGCTGCAAAACCCCTGCAAAAGGGGGTAGGCTCCTGATGCAACCCGCCGAAGCCGAATCTTGCGAGGCAATTTCTCTCGGTCTTGTCCAAGGAAGGTTTTCGGGGTCCAAGGCCTGAGGCCTTCCGGGGAAAGGGCCGGGGCCAGCAGAAACTTTCAGGGTTTGGCTATGAGCAATTCTGGGGTTGGTGCGGCCCGGGCTATGGGGTATAATTTTAGACCAAGTTGTGCAGGGCCGTTAACTCAGCCAGGTAGAGTATCTGCCTTTTAAGCAGAGAGCCGCTGGTTCGAATCCAGCACGGCCCAAAGAAAATTCCCAATAGTCCCCATCGTCCAGCTAGGCCCAGGACACCGGTCTTTCAAGCCGGCAACACGGGTTCAAATCCCGTTGGGGACGCCAGAATTTCAAAAGGGCTGGCTTGGTGGCCAGCCCTTTCTCAAACCTCCATTCCACCTTGCAATGCCCCCCAGGCCACAACGGTGAGACAATATGGGATCTGTAAGGCGTTTCGGGAGGGCGGGTCTCCGGACGTGCAGTGGCGTCCTGACGTGGTGGAAGCTGAGCTGGAGCT
>JBBIOJ010000008.1:0-135701 GCA_037443445.1 Desulfarculaceae bacterium
ACCCAGGGCTTGCCCTGGCCTCAGCCTCCGGGTATGCTCGAGCCTGTGTGAGAGAGCCTGAAGGAGGCCCTTGTCCATGACTTCGAAGGGAAAACCCCGCCTGCTCATCGTGGAGGATGACCAGGACTTGGCCACCCAGCTCAGGTGGGCCATGGCAAAGAACTACGAAGTCCAATCAGCCCAGGATGCTTCCTCGGCCCTCAAGCTCTTCAGGGAGCATCGGCCCGGCCTGGTCACCTTGGACTTGGGCCTCCCGCCAGACCCGGGGGGAGTCCGGGAAGGCTTCAGGGTTCTGGGTGCCCTGCTGGAGGCAGACCCCCTGGTGAAGGTCATCGTGATCACTGCCAGACAGGAGCGGGAGCACGGCCTCAAGGCCGTGGCCATGGGTGCCTATGATTACATGAGCAAGCCCGTGGAGGCGCAGGAGCTGGAAGTGGTGCTAAGGAGGGCCTTGCATGTGAGGGCCCTGGAAGAGGAAAACCAGGCCCTGGAGAGCAAGGCGCGCTCGGCCCCGCAAGGGGAGATGCTCTGGAGCAGCCGGCCCATGGAGGAGGTCTGGGGAAAGATACAGAGGGTGGCCAAGACCGATGCGCCGGTGCTCCTCCTGGGGGAGACGGGCACGGGCAAGGAGCTGGCTGCCAAGGCCATCCACGGCCTGAGCACAAGGGCCCAGGCCCCGTTCGTGCCCATAGACTGCGGGGCCATACCGGAAAACCTCCTGGAAAGCGAGCTCTTCGGCCACGAGAAGGGGGCCTTCACAGGGGCACACACTGCCAGGAAGGGCCGGGTGGAGGCTGCCCGCGGAGGCACCCTTTTCCTGGACGAGGTGGGGGAGCTGCCCCCCGGGCTCCAGGTGAAGCTCTTGAGATTCCTTCAGGAGCAACGGTTCCAGCGTGTGGGCGGCAGGGACTGGATCCAGGTGGATGCCAGGGTCATGGCCGCCACCAACAAGGACCTGGGCCAGGCCATCCGGGAGGGCAGGTTCCGGGAAGACCTCTACTTTCGCCTGGGCGTTGTGGTGCTCGAGCTGCCTCCCCTGAGGGAGAGGTCCGGGGACGTGAGGCTCTTGGCCAACGCCTTCCTGGAGCGCTTCAGGGGCGATTCCGGAAAGAAGCTGAAGGGCTTCACCCAGGGCGGCCTCAGGGCCCTGGAGGCCCATCACTGGCCCGGGAACGTGAGGGAGCTGGAGAACCGGGTGAGAAGGGCTGTAATAATGGCCAGGGGCTCCAGGATAACAGCCCAGGACCTGGAGCTGGGGGAGGAAGCAAGCCCCACGGAAGACCTGGACCTCCGCTCCGCCAGGGAGGCCCTGGAGAGGGAAATGGTGGAAAAGGCCCTGGCCAAGTCAGGCGGGAACCTGACCCAGGCGGCCCAGGCCCTGGGCATAAGCAGGCCAACCCTTTACGACCTCATGGAGAAGCTGGGCATCCGCAAAGGCACAGAAAGTGAAGGCTGAGGATGAAAGGGCTCCTGGGGAAGAAAAGAAGGGTTCAGGGTGCTTTTCTTGGGGGCTTTCTTGCCCTGGGCCTGGCGCAGGCGGAAGGGCAGTCTGTGGACAATCCCACCATCCGGGTGGCCGAGTACGGAAGCTTTGCCCAGACCCCCTTTTACGTGGAAGAGCGCACAAACCACCTTCCCTTCCGCCTTCCTGACAAGACCTGTTACAGGGATGCGGACTGTCGTTGGACCCAGGACGAGACAAGGCTCCACCTGAAGGTGAAGGCCACCCGGGGGAGAAAGATAGTGCTCCTGACCAAGCAGGTGGACTCAGAGGAACCCGAGACGCTTTTCCAGAGCGCGGAGGGGGTTCCAAGCCTGCTGCAAAATGTGTTTCCGAGGCCAGGCGGGATCAGGCTGCCCTGCCGCCTGCCGGGCGAACCCCTTTTCCCAGAGGACCATGAGGAATACCTCACTTTGGAGGCCACGGAAAGGGGCCCGGACGAGGAGGGAAGGACCGTGGAGCGCTCCACCAGCCTGGTCATAATATACCGCTACCGGTGTCTCAAGGATCCGCTGGCCCAGTGAGCCAGTTACTGGTTGCTAGTTGCTAGTTACTGGTTGCTGGTTAGTGGTTGGCTGGTTGGATGGTTAAAGGAATGCTCCTTGTGAAGGAGCCTGGATAGGGGAGGGAAGAGATGGCTTTGGGTGCAAAGAGGGCCTGTGGGGGGTGTCTGGCTGTTCTGTGCGCGCTGGTCTTGGCCCTGGGGGCCGGGTGCGGGGACAAGCAGGCCAGGAAAGCCAAGCACATGGAGAGGGGTAACGGGTTCCTGGAGCAAGGCAAGACGGCCGAGGCCATAATCGAGTTCAAGAACGCCGTGCAGCTGGACCCCGGGGATGCCCAGGCCCAGCACGCCCTGGGCCGGGCCTTGCTGCGCAAGGGTGCCGTCACAGAAGCCTTCGGGGCCTTCTCCCAGGCCGTGAAGCTGGACGAGGGCCTCCTGGAGGCCCACCTGGGGCTGGGGCGTCTTTACCTTCTGGGAAGGGATGCGGCCAAGGCCAGGGAGCGGGCCGAGCTTGTGCTCCAGAAGGACCCCAACAACCTGGAGGCGCACCTGCTCATGGCAGATGCGCTCATGGTGGAGGGAAAGCTTGACCAGGCCATAGAATTCCAGCAAAAGGGCCTTGAGCTGAAACCAGACAGGCCGGGGACCGGGGTGCACCTGGCCACCATGTACCTCTTGAAGGGGGAGCCGGAAAGGGCCGAGCAGGTCCTTCTCCAGGAGATAGGGAAAGACCCCAAGTCAGGGGCTCCCAGGCTGGCCCTGGCCCGCCTTTACCTGGTGACCAAGCAACAGGAGAAGGCCGAGAAAGCCCTCCGGGAAATCCTGGAAATGGAACCGGGGAACCTGGCTGCCAGGAGGGACCTGGCCAGGCTTTACGAAGCCCAAGGCAGGCCAGAGGAGGGGGAAAGGGTCTTCCTGGAGGCCGTGGCCAAGGAGCCCAAGCGCCCGGATCTGCGCTTGGCCCTGGGGGACTTTTACGCTGCCTGGGGCAAAACAGACCAGGCAGTGCGGGAGTACAGGGAGGCCAGGGACCTGGATCCCAGAAATGTGATTGCCCGAGAGAGGCTGGCCGATTACTACCTGGCCCAAAGAGAGTTCCACCAGGCCAGGGCCTACGTGGAGGAGATCCGAAAGCTGCTCCCAGGACATCCGGGAGGAATCATGCTGGAGGGCAGGCTTCTCCTGGCAGAGAGGCGCTACGAGGAAGCCGTGGCCGGATTCCAGAACCTGGTGAAGCAGGCCCCCAACAATGCCCAGGCCCATTTCCTCCTGGCCCTGGGCTTGCTGGGAAAGGGGGATCTCCAGCAGGCCAAGACAAGCCTGGTGAAGTGCTTGGAGCTGGCCTCCGGCCACCTTCAGGCCAGGGAACTCTTGGCTGATCTTCTTCTGCGCACTGGCGCCAGGGAAGAGGCCCTGGTTGAGGCCCAGAAGCTGGTGGAAAAGGCCCCCAAGAACTGGAGGGCCCACCAGATGCTGGCCAGGGTGCTCATGGCCAAGGGGGATCTGAACAAGGCCAGGTTGGCCCTGGAGGAGATGGGCAGGCTGGCCCCTGAGAAGGCCTCGGGCCCGTACCTGATGGGGCTGGTGGCCCTGGCAGAGAAAAAAGAGGACCAGGCCGAAGAGATGTTCAAGAAGGCCCTTGCCCTGGAGCCTCAGGATGTGGATTCCCTCAGGACTCTGATGGCCCTTCTTCTGAGAAAGGGGGAAGAAGCAAAGGCAGAGAGCCTGGTGGAGGAACACCTCTCCAGGTTTCCTGAAAACCCCCGCTTGCACCACATAAAGGGAGCCCTGATGTCGGCCAGGGGCAGAAGCCAGGAGGCCGAGCAGAGCTTTCGCAAGGCCATGGAGCTGGATCCCGCAAGGCCGGAGCCCTACATAGCCCTGGCAATGCTCTATGCAGCGGAGAATCGCCTGGAGCAGGCCCAGGCCATGTATGCCAAGGCAGTGGAGAAGGATCCCAAGGCCCCTGCGCCCAGGATGGCCCTGGGGGCCATCTATGAAAAAAAGGGTGAGCTGGCAAAGGCCAAGGAGACTTACCAGAGGCTCCTGGCCCTGGACCCTGACTTCCCCCCTGCCCTCAACAACCTGGCCTGGTTGGAGCTGCACCAAGGGGGCAACCTGGACCTCGCCCTGAGCATGGCCCAGAGGGCAAAGGAAAGGGCTCCAGGGGAGCCTGCAATATCGGACACCCTGGGATGGGCATACCACCTAAAGGGGCTTCCGGCCATGGCCCTTCCCCTGGTGCAGGAGGCCCTGGAGAAGATGCCCGAGAACCCCACGGTTCTCTACCACCTGGGGGCCATTCAGGCCAAACTGGGCCGCCAAGAGGAGGCCAGGCAATCCCTGGAAAAAGCCCTCAAGGCAGGGGAAAAGCAGCCCTTCCCCGAGAAGGGTGATGCGGCCAAGCTCCTGGCCAGCCTGGGCCCCACCCCAGCCGCCGGCAACCAGTAACCAGCAACCAGATTTGGCAACCCTCAACTCAATACCTTGCGGTGATGCGGAAAAAGGCCCTGTTGTTGGAATACTGGGAGGTTGTGGAACTGGTTTGCTCCAGGTGCTGGAACTCCAGACTGGCGCTTAGCCATCTGAGCAACCGGGCATTCAGGGAGGGTCTCACCTGCCAGGTGGTTCTTTTCCCGCTGGAGGGGAACTCGTACCAACCCAGGGAGGCATCCAAGCCCAAGAACAAATGTCTCAAAAGGTCGTAGTGAAAGCCCACCCCCACCGCATAGAAGGTCCCAAAGCCCAGGTTCTCGGCATCCCCGTAGCTCTCGGTGTAGCCCCCCCTGAGATAACCCCTGCCCTGGAACCTGGGCCAGCGAACAGTCATGGAAGCCTCCCCTTCCGGCTTCCCGTCTGACTTTCCCTCCTCGGGGACCTGGAAGAAATACCCGGCCCGGATGGCCCCTGAGAGCATGGGGCTGAAAGAGTGCTCGGCCCCCAAGCTGCCCCTGTAGACCATGTAGTTGATGCTTTCTTCCTGGGCGAATACCCTGTTGGAGAAACCCGCCTGCACATAAACTGTGGTGTGGGGGCTCAGTCTGTGCCTGAGGGCAAGGGTGGCGTCCTGCCCGTCAAAGTCCGAGGATTCCACGAAATGGGCCTTGGTGTAGCTAAGGTCATAGACCAGGCCGTACTGGGGCACGAACCAGTGCTCCCCCCTGAGGCCTGCTGTGTCGCGGGTGGAGTCCCTGGAGCTTTCCTGGTCGTTTCTGTAAATCTCGTTCCGGTAACGCAGGGAGATCCAGTCGTCCCTGCCGTAACGCCACTCCAGCACGGGCTGGAAGCTGTTCCTGATGTACTGGGAGCGGGTGAGGCGGGTGCCCACCCTGAACTCCGTGGGGCCGGGCACCTCTTCCGGGGGCGGGGGCTCCTCTGGCAGGAGCACCTCCCTGGGCTCGTCGGAAAGGATGAAGTTATCCAGCAAGCGCAGAGTGAGATTCCGCACCAGGGCCTGGCGCGCATCCAGGTTGGCCGTGTGACCCAGGAAGTTCAGATCCTTGTTCCTGGCATAGAAGTTGGCATTTAGATGATAGTCAAAGGCCAGTTGACCGGTCTTGGTGTCCACCAGGAATTGCCCGCCAGGGGAGAAGGTGGTGATGAAGTCGCTTTGGGGGTCCTGGGAGGAAAGGTTCAGATTGTCGTTGTATTGCTCCTGGAGGGTTGCATCCAGGTGCCACTGGGTGCGAAGCTGGGCATGGGAAATGGAAATCGCCGGGAAAAGGCAGGCCAGGCCCAGGAAAAGTTTCCATGAGGCTGAAAGCAGCTTTGGGCAAAGCCTTTTCTCTTCCCAGGGGAGGACTCCCAATTGCGGATCTCCCGTGTCTTACCTCCTGGTAGTGCAACTTCCGCCGGAGCATTGTATGATTGAATACCGAGGGATGCAAGCGGAAAAGATGAAAGAACGAGCTATTGTGGGTATAAGGGTGGGGAAGAACAAGAAGGGAAAGGACTGAACAGGCCGAGAAGACTGCAAAAAGGGGGGGATCGGGATGAAAAGATCCAGGTTGGCTTGGATTTTGGGTGGAGCAGTTCTCGCGGCAACAATGGGGGCGGCCCATATGGGCAGCGCCCAGCAAAAACAAGTGGTGCAAGCTTCCGAGGACTACATCATCTCTGTCCAGGACGTTCTGGACATACATGTCTGGAAAGAACCCGAATTGAGCAGGGAGGTGGTGGTCAGGGAGGACGGCAAAATCTCCATACCCCTTGCCGACGACCTCCAGGCCGCAGGCCAGACCCCGGTGGAGTTGAAAAAGGCCATAACCCAGAAGCTCTCTGACTTCCTGGCCGATCCACAGGTCACGGTGATAGTGAAGGTGCCCAAGAAGTACAAGGTTTTTGTGACAGGGAACGTGACCAAGCCCGGGCAGTACGAGTCACCCCACCCGGTCACGCCGCTTCAGGCTGTGGCCATGGCAGGGGGGCTCAACGAGTGGGCCTCAAACAAGCTCATAATCCTGAGCACTCAGGGAGGTAAGCCCACAAGAAGGGTGCTAAATTACAAGGATGTTGTCTCTGGGGAGACCCTGGAGGAGAACAAGCCCTTGAACTCCGGAGACACGGTCATAGTGCCTTGACAGCCCTGGCACAGGGGGGGAGAAGCCCATGTTGAACCTGGCTCGAAAACCCAGGCCCGAGGACTATCTGGCCTTTGCCTGGAGAAGAAAGTGGTGGATTCTGGTGCCTTTCGTGATTGTCTCGGGCCTTGGGCTGGCCGTGGTGTACCATCTTCCAAAGCTCTACAGGTCCACCACCTTGATCATGCTTGTGCCCCAGAGGGTGCCCACCGAGTACATCCGCCCCACCGTGACCACCACCGTGGAGGAGCGCCTGCAGAGCATTGCAACCCAGGTGCTGAGCCGCACCAATTTGCAGACCATCATAGAGGAGTTCAACCTCTACCCCAAGATGGCGGCCAAGTCCTCCAAGGAGGAGGTGCTTGAGTTCATGCGCTCCAACATCGAGATAGAGCTGAAAAGAGGCCAGAAAGGAGGGCCCAGGAAAGAGACTGTGGACGCCTTTGAGCTGTCCTTTTCCCACTCGGACCCCAAGACCGCCATGCTGGTCACAAACCGCCTGGCCTCCTTTTTCATAGAGCAGAACCTGAAGCTCAGGGAACAGCAGGCCGAAAGCACGGCAACGTTCCTGGCTGACCAGCTGAAAAAGGTGGAAGCGGATCTGGCTGCCAGGGAGCAGGAGATAGCCCAGTTCAAGGTAAAACACATGGGGGTGCTCCCCGAGCAGGTCTCGGCCAACCTGGGCATGCTCCAGCAGCTCCAGATGCAATACCAGAGGCTCAACGACAGCATCCGTTCGGCCGAGGACAGGAAGGTGCTCTACGTGAACCAGATAGCGGAGTTGAGGAGATTCTCTTCGGCGGCAAGGGCAGAGGAGGCGGGAGCTCAGGAGGACATGCCCTCCCGGCCGGGCCAGCCCACCACCCTGGAGCAGCTGGAGGCCAACCTGGCTCAACTCAGGGCCAAGTACACGGAAAAGCACCCGGACGTGGTGGCCTTGAAAAAAAGGGTTGAGGAGGCAAGGCAGGCGGGAACCTCTCAGCCAGAGGGGCAGGCTGGCAGCCAGGCACAGGGCCGCATGCGGCGAAGCGGGGCCGCAAGGGGCGGGCTGGACCAGACCGAGACCATGATTGCCAATGTGCAGGCCCAGCTGGCAGCAACAGAATCAGAGATCCGCCAGCTCAGGGCAGAAGAGCTGAAGCTCAAGGCCAGGATCAGGGAGTACGAGGAGCGCATAGAGACAGCCCCCCAGATAGAGCAGATGATGACAGACCTGACCCGGGGCTACGACAACACTAGAAAGCTCTATGAATCGCTCCTGGCCAAGAAGCTTGAGGCAGAGCAGGCAAAGGCCATGGAGCAGCGCCAACAGGGGGAGCAATTTCGAATCCTGGATCCTGCCCAGATGCCCTCCAAGCCCTGGAAGCCGGACATGCGCAAGATGATAGTGCTTTGCCTTGTGGCCGGGCTGGGGGCAGGGCTGGGGCTGGCCCTCCTGGTGGACTACAGGGACCGCTCCTTCAAGGACCCGGAGGATCTGGAGGCCTTTGCCGGGCTCAAGGTGGTGGCCATATTGCCGAGAATAGAGATGAAGGAGGAGTCAGCACGTACTAGGAAAAAGGCCGGCTCGGCCTGATGCCTTTCAACCAGCAACCAGAAGAAGGTATTGAACCAGCAACCAGCAACCAGCTCCAGAGGTTTCCCAAATGTACGAATCCTTCTTCGGTCTTGAGAGAAAGCCCTTTGAGATCACCCCTGACCCGGCCTTCATGTACGCAAGCCCCCAGCACAAGGAGGCCTTGGCAAGCCTCATCTACGGGGTAAAGGAGAAAAAAGGCCTTATGGTGCTCACCGGGGAGGTGGGCACCGGGAAGACCCTCCTTCTGCGCTGCCTCCTCCAGATGCTGGGCCCGGACACCAAGACCGCGTACATCATAAACCCCAGGCTCAGCCTCATGGAGTTCTTCCACTCTATGGCCCACGAGTTGGAGCTGGGGGGGGAATTCCCCACCAAGGCTGCCTTCCTGGAGCGCATCAACGGGTTTCTCCTGGAGACCGCGGCCAAGGGAGGCAGGGCGCTTCTGATAGTGGACGAGGCCCAGAACCTGGGGCTTCCCATCCTGGAGGAGATAAGGCTCCTGATGAACCTGGAAACTGCCAAGCAGAAGCTTCTCCAGGTGATACTGGCAGGCCAGCCCGAGCTGCACAAGATCATTGAGTTCAGCTGCATGAGGCAGTTCAAACAAAGGATAAGCCTCAGGGCGCACCTGAACCCTCTCAGCCTGAAGGAGACAGGCCTTTACATAAGAAGAAGGCTGGAGGTGGCCGGCCTGAAGCAGGGGGAGATCTTCGGGAAGAGGTGCGTGGGTTTGATTCACAACTACAGCTGCGGGATCCCAAGGCTCATAAACGTGGTTTGCGACAACGCGCTTCTCACGGCCTTTGCCCTTGGGAAAAAGAAGGTGGAGCCTGGGGTTGTGAAGGAGGTCATAGGGGACCTGGAGGGAAAGGGGCTCAAGCGAGTGGGAGGGCTCATCTGGCCCAGAGACGAGCGGGACCTGGTACAGGAGTGGACCATGCCCAGAGACCGAGGGAAGGCCCCGGGGACTGCCAGGTGGGTGTGGGCTGCGGTGGGGCTGGTGGTGGCCCTTGCAGGGGCCCTGGCCATGGTGGGGGGAGGCGCCCAGTGGATTCCCAGGGTCTGGGCAGGCCTAAAGAGGTTCCTGGATCTGGCAGGGTGAGTCTTGCACGAGTCTTGCAACAGGGTGGTCTGGCTCGGAAAGGTTGAAAAGACCCTGGAGTTGTTTTCCAGGGGGCTTGCAGTGCAAGCAGGAGGTGGAGGGATTTGAGCAAGGTATTCGAGGCATTGAAAAAGGCTGAGAAGGACCAGGGGCTCTTGGAGCCCGTGCGTTTGGTTTCGGGCCAGGAGGCCCGGGAGGATGGGGGTGATGTGCCCTCGGAGGTGGCAGGCCTTGGTTCGGTGCTGGCCAAGGGCCGGGAGGAGCCGCCCGCCCGGGTGAGCCCATGGCTCTTGGTCTGCAGCCAGGCACATGGGCACGTGGTGGAGCAGATAAAGCGCTTGAGGACTCATATCCTGCATTCAGCGCCGGGTTCGGATGTCCCCAGAGTGATAGTTGTCACAAGCGCCTCTGCAGGGGAGGGGAAGTCTCTTGTCTCGGCCAATCTGGCGGCCAGCATAGCCCAAGGCCTGAGAGAGTCGGCCATGCTCGTGGACGCTGACCTCCGCCACGGAAAGCTGCACAGGTTCTTCCATGTGAGACCCTCCCCAGGTCTTTCAGACTACCTGGCAGGGGATTCAGACCTGGGAGAGGTGGTGCGGGAAACACCAATCCGGAAGCTTTCCCTGGTGACCTGCGGATCCTCAAGGCCAAACCCCATAGAGCTCATCTCTTCGGAGCGGATGAGGTCCATGATAGAGCAGGTGCCCTCCCAGAAAGACAAAACCTTCCTGGTCTTGGACACCACCCCAGCCCTTCTGACAAGCGAACCCAGTATCCTGGCCCGCATGGCAGACGGGGTGGTCTTTGTGGTGCGCCACGACCTGACCCCCAGAAACTGCATCAAAGAAGCCCTGGAATACTTCCCCAAGGAAAAGCTCCTGGCCTTGGTGTTCAACGATGTGCCACCCCAGTCCTTGAAGCTTTACGGGCATGCGTACGGATCCTACTACTATTGGGGCACATACAGGGAAGAAGCATGAAAGCCGGGATCATTAGCCTGTGCCGGAAGAAATTGGGAATCGGGGGATCCACGTCGAGATTCTTTACACCGACCCGGATTGTCCTACGAGCTGGAGCAGATTGGGGGCTTGTGCCCCCGAGCCCCTGGGATGCTTCAAGGGGTTTTGCCGAACGGGGAGGCTCTTTTCAGGTCCGGCTGCACTACTCCTTCCACATAAAGCAGCACGGGCCGGGGGTGAACCCCGCTCCTACGAGCCCTAACATATTGGAATCAGGAGGTTTGAGGTAGGGGAGGGGTTTATCCCCTCCCGCAAGGTTTTGGGGTTTTGGTTTTGCCCGGGCATTTCGGGCGGGGGTGAACCCCGCCCTTACGAGACCCATGGACACCGAAATGGGGGCGGGTGTGGACCCCTGCCTCGTGGCCCGGCCAATCTAGAAGGGCAGCCCGGCATTCTCCACGAGGGCAGAATCAATCTGGCTTAGAGCACCAGGATCAGGATCCCAGCCCACATGGAGGCGCTCAGAAGCGCCCCCAGGAGGATCCCTTTCATGAATCTGGTTCCTGAGTCCCTGTCCTCCAGAAGTTGGCTAGCGGCTTGGGAAGGGCCCCCGGGGAGGGCTTCTGCCTGGGGGTTGAAGCCCAAGGGCCCTTGCAGTATTTCATCTCCCAGCCCCTGGCGGGCCTCCTGTGACGAGACACTCCATGCGCAATGCTCCATCACGAACCTCCTATGGGATCATTGCAGCTCATTGAATAAGAAAACCTCCCGGAGAAGAGGCCCGGCAGGCCCCGTGGCTTTCCGAACGAACCACCACTCTGTGGCGTCCGCCTGGCCTGAGTTGCTGGGGCAAGCTCCAGGAGAACTCCCCTGTGTTGGGCACATGGGTGCCTATGAAACACAGGCGTCTGGAACCTCGGTGCAGGGACAGGGAAACCGAATCACCGCAGAAGCTGGCCGGGTTCCATCGGATCCAAACCAAATCTCCCCTGGAAAACACGGTCCCTTCCTGGGGAGCCGTGACCAGGGGCTCCAGGATGGAAAAGGTCTTCTGGGATTCATCCATTTCCTGCGGAAGCTGTTTGCCCCGGACCCTGAGCAAGTAACCCTCCCCAGGGGGGTGTTTCTTTCGCACCCTGAAAAGGAAGGAGCCGTCGTTGGGGGTGGAAGAGCTCAGGGTGATATTTCCAGAGGGGCCCGCCAGCTCCAGGGAAACACTCGAGGACTCAAAGCCGGCCCACCTGATTTCGTACACACAGCCCCGTGCCCAGGTCACACCCCCGGCTTTGGGGTAAACCAGTCTGGGCTCTGCGTAGAGATCTGCGAAGACCTCCTGACTGTACCCGCTTTCCAGCCCGTCCAGATTCAAAGCAGTGACAGCAAAGTACCAACGTCCCTGGGGCAGCTCCAGTGTGTGCTGGCACACCCCGGCGCTGCACTGTCTGGAGCCCACTTCTTCATGGAGGCTGTAAGTTCGAGAGGAGTTGCCGTAGTAAAGACGGTAGCTCCTGATGCGCTCCTCAGGGGGGGATTCGTCCCAGGCCAAGGTTACCTGGAGAGCCCTGGCCTGCCCCGTGAGGCAGGAAAAGAAAAGCCAGATTAAAGCCAGGCCGTGGGGAATGAAAAGTGTTGTATTTTTGTCGCTACGAGTCAAGAAAATCCCTCTCCAGAAGGATCCGGATCCTGGAAGAACAGAGCCCCGAGGCCGCAGGCCGAGGATTTGTCGGCTTTTTCCCCCATGGTTTCTTTTTTCTTCTCTTTGGCCTTAGCAGGAAAGATGCCATGGCTTGAACCAATTCTTGGCCGGGAGGGGAAGGACACAAAGGTTGCGCAGGACTCGGATCTTGGGGCCCGGGGGCCTGGGATCCCAGGAAACCCCGGGGGAAAGCGAGAAAGTGCATGGGATCCGCGGGTGCCCACGTCCTAGAGAGGGCCATCCTGCACATGATGGCTCCTGGGCCCTTGAGTAATAAATTAAATCTCAAGTTGCTTAGCATCTACAAGCTCAAATGTCAAGTGAGGAATTGATGCATAACCATTGGATTTTCCAGTTTATGGCTGGATAGGCCCATGTGCCTGGGCCCACCTTGGGAACTGTAGCCCCCAAGCCCTTTGGGGATTGCCTTGAGGGAGGGGTCTTCTCCCATGTGGCGGAGCCCGGGTCAAGACCCAAACGAATTTGTTTGCACCTGGGCCCCGGAATGGTTAGAATCGGCCTGGAGGTTTTTGGGGGGAGAAATGCAAGGAGCCGGAGTGGGGATTCCCGGTGAGAGTGTTGCCTTGAGCACGGTGGAAAGAAGAGTGGCCGAGAGACGTGTTGGGGACAGGAGAAAAGGGGAGAGGAGAGCCCCGGTTGTGGACTACGGGTTTCTTCTCTCTGGGGTGGCCTGCAGGCGTAGCGGTCAGGACAGGAGGGTGGCAGAGAGACGGCAGGGGGAAAGGAGAAGAGGCACGCAGGGCTACTTGGGGATACCTGCCCAGTAGCCCTTCAATTCGAAACAGGCCCTTTCAGAAGGCTGTTCTGAGTTTTCCTTGCTTGACCCAAGGACAAATTGGGTCAAGGGGACCTGGGCATCTTAGGCCAGAACCCCTTGACCCCAATTTTTTTCCGGCTATTCTTTGCGGCTCAGCTTCAGGCCCTTGGGGGGCGAGGGGGCCGTGTTTACCCGGATGGTGAAGCTCTTGGACTGGGTGGCCCCGTCGTCATCTCTTACCTGCACGAGGGCTGTGAAAGTCCCCTCCACACTATAGGTGTGCTGGGTGACCAACCTGGTGTCAGTGGTACCGTCCCCGAAATCCCAGAGCACAGAGACTATTTGGCCATCGGGGTCAGATGCTGAGGCAGTGAAGGAAACCGTAAGGGGTGGCGCACCCCTGAGGGGTGAGGCCTCGGCAGTGAGACTGGGAGGCTGGTTGGGGGGCTGAACTGTTATCTGGATTGACTTGGAGGCCGTGGCCCCTGCATCGTCCCTCACGGTGAGGGTGGCAGTGTAGGTTCCTGCTGTGCTGTAAGTGTGTGTGGGGCTTTGCTGGGTGGAGCCGAGGCCATCACCGAAAGCCCAGGAGTAGCTGGTGACAGTGCCGTCGGGGTCTGTACCAGACCCCACGAAGGCTACGGTCAAGGGCGCATGCCCCGAGGTGGGTGTGGCAGTCAAGTTGGCAGAAGGGGGCTGATTCGGGGCCGTGACCGTGATCTGCACCGAGGCCGAGGCAGTTGCCCCGTCATCATCCCTCACGGTCAGACGGGCTGTGTACTGGCCAGCACTGTTGTAAAGGTGGGAAGGATTTGCCTGGGAAGAGGAACCTCCGTCCCCGAAGTCCCAAGAGTAGCTGGCAATGCTCCCGTCACTGTCAGAGGCCGATGAAGAGAAGGAAACATTCAAGGGAGCCTGGCCTGATAGGGGAGCCGCGGAGATGCTCAGCGTTGGAGGCAGATTAGGGGGAAGCACGTTGATCTGCACTGTGGCGCTGGCCGTGGCCCCGTCATTGTCGCTGATTGTCAAGCGGGCAGTGAAAGTGCCGGCAGTAGTAAAGGTGTGGGAAGGATTCTGGAGATTGGAAGAAGCCCCGTCCCCGAAATCCCAGGAGTAGGACACTATGGTGCCGTCCTGGTCCGTGCCGTTGCCCTGGAAACTCACTGTCAGGGGGGCGTGGCCCGAGCCAGGAGATGAGGAGGCCGAGGCCTGGGGAGGGAGATTGTTCCTGGCGCTCACCTCGTTGGAATACCCGCTCTCATTCCCCTCTGTGTCATACGCGGTCACGGCAAAGTAATACGTGACCCCGTCTTGGAGCCCTGTCAGGGTGTACTGGGTGAGGTTGCCCACATCCATGTTTTGTTGGTAGCTGCGGGAGGAGGTCCCGTAGTAGAGCTTGTAACCGGCCAGATCAGGCTCCTGATTGGGATCCCAGGCCAGGGTGAAGCTGGCCCCGGGGCTGGAAACAGGGAAGACAAGCCAATTGAAAAGAAAGACCCAGGACCAAAGCCAGAAGGAAGGCCTGCCTCCTGGGAACCCCGGGCCGGACCACCGGGGCCTGAAGCCATGCTGAGGCCCTGTTCCGAGGCCTTCTGCGAGAGACCTAGGAACTCCTCTTTCCCCGTTCTGCCTGATCCCCACCCCTGAGCTCCCGGGCATTTTCCTGCTCAACCCTTCCAGTCTTTGCCCCTCTGCAATACTTGCCAACAACCCCGATTAGATCCCCCTCTCATAGCCAAGGGCCTACTGTGCGGCAAAGTACCCCTCGGAATATCCGAAGCAGCCCTTGTTCCAACTGGCGGCTATCTTTATGCGGTAGCGGCTGCTGGGCTTGAGCTCCGGGGGGACCTCCCACTGGTAATAGCCCGTGTTGGGGGCCGAGGGGGCAATGCTCAAGACCTGCCTCGTACCCTTGAGAAGGGATATTTCCACCTCAGGGCCGCAGAAGGTCTCTGGATCCCAGATGATGCTTTGCGGGTTTGCCTTCTCCAGCAAAGTCCCCTTGGCAGGGGATATTACAGTGGGGGCCACTATCCGGAACTCCTCCTCCGAGGAATCGGCCTCCTGTTTCCCAGAGACCCTCACACTGTAGCCCTCCCCGGGCTGTACCTTCTTGCTCACGACCCAGGAGAAGACCCCGTCGTTCTTAGTGCCCTTGGCGATTTTCCTTGCCGGAACCCCGTCTTTCAGAAGCTCCAAGGTGAGCTTGGGGTCAGAGAAATTCTCCCAGAGGATGTCGTAGGAACAGCCCCTGATCCAGGTGATTGTGCCGTTGGGATAGACGAGGGTGGGCTCCAGGCTTCCAGAGATCACGTGGAGCTCCTGGCTAAAGTCGCTTTCATTCGCTTGCTGGTCAAAGGCTGTCACAGCCACGTACCAGTGGCCTGGCTCCAGATCCACCTCTGCAGTGCAGGAGTTCCCCTGGCAGGCCTCTGTGCCCAGGGGCAAATGGTAATGGTATTGGCGAGGTTCAGAACCCCAGTAAAGGATATAGCCTGCCACGTCAGGCTCAGGGCTGCGGTCCCATTGGAAGCGAAAGCTCTCCCCCATGGCAGAGCCAGCCACAACGAGCAGGAGTGCCTGGCCCAGAAGCCCTGCAAGCCCCCAAGGGCCCCTCCTGTTCAAAATTGTCCTTGGTTTCACAAAATCGTAATTCCTCTCTGGCCCAACATCCTGCCCCACCCGATCAATCACATTTAATATCGCTAAGTTATCCATTGTGCGATCCCCTCTTGCTTTCTTGACTTCCCTGCAATACGCAAGGGTTGTGCCCAAGGGGAAAGCTTGTTGAACCCAACCTGGGAGGTGGATGTTGGTTCGGGAGATTCTGGTTCCGGGGAAAAGGGGGGTGTATTCCCTGGCTCAGAGCCCTTGGGAAATGCTCCAGGTCAGGGGGGAGGTCCCATTTGGGAACGCCGGGCACGATTTTGTAACAGATTTTTCTCTGCACAGGGCAAGCAGCCTTGTTTTTCAACAAGGCACAAGGCTTGCATATTCACACGGTGCGAGACAGGCAGGAGAGGTCAAATGAGTGTGGAGAACGCCAAGACTTGCGAGATCCTGACCAGGCGCATATCCCTGACCCGCATCGAAAGTGTGGGACAGGACCCAAAGGGCGTGGTGGTGGGCTGGGAGTACGCCCCCCCCAGAAAAGGGGAGCGTTACGCGGTTTACCTGGGCAAGGGCCGGGTACTCAGGACCAGTGTGGTGGAAGATGTGAGGGAGAACATGGGCTCCTTGCTCATCAAGACCGCCAACTCCATCTACAAGGTGCAGTATCTCAACGGGAAGTAACCGGCTCTTCTTGTCCCATGTCCCTCGGGGCCGCAAGAGCCCTGCCCCTGGGGGTGGCCTTTGGGGGGGCAGCCCCCCTGATGGAGAAAAATTCCAACCCCATCCTCAGGCTTTCCAGGTTTCGCTCCAGAAGGGCACTCCTGGAAAGGGCCCTCAGCCCCTTTTCTATCTCCGGGGCGGAAAAGGGAAGCCAGCCCAGGGCACAGGCTGCCCCCAGCAGCACAAGGTTAGCCCCCAGGGGAAAACCTGCCTGCTGGGCAATGCACATGGCCGGCACACTCTCCGCTTTTATGCCCATGGCAGCCAGGTACCCGCCTACTGCTGGAAGCCAAAGCTTGCCCTTGCCTTTCTCTAGAAGCAGAAGGCCTCCTTTCTTGAGGTAGGCCAGATGCCTGAGACCTTCATCCTCGTTGAGTCCAAGGAGCAGATCCGCCTTCCCCTTCCTGATCAGAGGCCCCGCCTCTTTTCTGCCCAGCCTCAGGTGAGATACCACGGAGCCGCCCCTTTGGGCCATCCCGTGGGTCTCACAAGCACAGACAGGCCAACCCTTTTCCAGGCCCAGGTGGGCCAGAAGCCCGGTCACGAAAAGGATTCCCTGCCCGCCCACACCTGCAAGGAGCAGATTCACCTGCCCACCTCCTCATTCGGCTGTATGGCCCCCCGGGGGCAAACAAGCACGCAGACATTGCAGCCCACGCAAAGGGGCTCCAGAATCATGGCTCGCCCCTCGGCCTCGTCCCATGCCAGGGCAGGGCACTCGAAAGCCTCCACACAGTGGCGGCAGGCTTTGCAGCGCTCTGTGAGTACCCGAGGAAGTGCGCCTTTCTGCGCGCTTCGACCCTGGTGAAGCAGGCAGGGGTGTCTTGCCACCACCACGGAGACTCCTCCCTGTTCGGAGCTGGCCCTCTGCCAAGCCCTCTTCAGTGCCTTCACCATGGCCTTCAGATCATAGGGGTCGCACACTTCCAGGGAATCCACTCCGCAGCCCTGCACCAAGCGCTCCAACGGGATCTGGTTCCCAGGGGAGCCGTCGGCCCTTTTGTCCCAGGCCGGGGTGGATTGCATGCCTGTCATGGCCGTGACCTGATTGTCCAGGAGCACCAGCACAAAGCGGGCCTTGTTGTGCACAGCGTTTATGAGCGCGGCCGTGCCGGAGTGGTAGAAGGTGGAATCACCCATGGTGGCTATGATGGGCTGCTCCACCCCGTCCAGGTGAAAAGCCTGGTAAATGCCGCTGGCCAGGGTGATGCCCGAGCCCATGTCCAGCACGGTGTCCACCCCCCCTAGGTTGGAGCCCAGGGTGTAACAGCCTATGTCGCTGGGGTAGATGGCCTTGGGGAACGCCCTTCGAATAGCATAAAATGAGGCCCTGTGTGGACATCCGGCGCACAAGGTGGGCCTTCGGCCAGGCAGCTGGGCTTGCTGAAGGGCTTTTCCCAGCAGGTTGCTCTTGTCTCTTTTCCTGGAGGCTGCAGCAACCAGCCCCACCTCCCTAAGGCAGCTTTCCATCACCTCCCAGATCACCTCAGGGAGAAGCTCTCCCTCTGCTGGAACATGGCCGCTTGCACGGCCCAGAACCCGAGCCCATTCCTGGAGCTGAAACTCCAGGAAAGAGTCCGGCTCTTCCAGCACCAAGACCTTCTCACAGGCCTCCAGGAACTGCGAGGCAGTCCTTCTGGGGAAAGGGAAGGGCATGCCCACGGTCAGCAAGGGGATCTCCCCGAGGCCCTCCTCCTCCAGGAGTTCCTTGGCCACCAAGGCCGGAACCCCCCCAGCCACTATTCCAAGGGGCATCCTCTTCTTTCCCTGCAAGGTACCCCTCAGCATGAGCATCTTCTCAGAGACCCTCTCCAACCTCTTGAGCTTAAGGTTGAGCTCCTTGTGCAACAGAAACCTGAACCTGGGCGTGGCTGCCCAGCGTGCAGGGTTTCGCTTGAAGCAGGCCTTCTTGAGTCTGCTGTTGGGGGGAGGGGGCTGGCCCACTGTCATGTCCTGCCTGCCGTGGCTCAGGCGGGTCACGGAGCGAAGCATCACCGGTATCTTGAATCTCTCTGAGATCTCGAGCCCTTTGCGGGCCAGGGACCTTGCCTCCTGGGGGCAGGAGGGATCCAGCACCGGCACCTTGGCCGTCCAGGCCATGCGGCGGGAGTCCTGCTCTGTCTGCGAGGAGTGGGGGCCGGGGTCGTCGCAGGAGACTATTAGGAATCCCCCCTCCACTCCCGTGTAAGCTGAGCTCATGAGGGAATCGCAAGCCACATTGAGACCCACCTGCTTCATGCAGCAGGCGGCCCTCTTGCCCACCATGGCTGCGGCATAGGCCTGGTCAAAGGCCACCTTTTCATTGGTGGACCACTCAGCATAAAGGGGCAAAGCCCAACTGCGGCTCATGCTGATGGCTGCCGGCAGGATCTCAGAGCTGGGGGTTCCGGGATAGCCCGTGACCACTTCGCAGCCGCCTTCCAGCAACCCCAAGGCTATGGCCTCGTTGCCCATGAGCACTTCCCTGCGCCTACGGGCCATTTAACTCTCCCTCCCCTGGGTTCCCATCCCCCTTGAGCAAGGCCTTTGCTTTGCGGATCTCCTCCACCAAAGCCACTGCCTTGGGCTGGGGGGGCTTCTCAAAGTAGGCTTCCCATCTCTCTGGTGGAACAAGCCTGGCCAGGACCCTTCTCAGGTTGGTCAGCCTCCACTCCCAGCAAATCAGCATCCTGGCACAGGGCCTTCCCTCGGGCTGCTGGTAGCAATAGGCCAAGGGGACTTGGTCCCCCAGCCTCGGGCAGCGGATCTCCAGGCTCTTGGTTTCCACCAGGACTCGCTTTCTGGTCTGCCCCAGGGGAAGCCTGGGCCTTCCCGGCCCGGGTTCCCTCGGGGCTGGACCGCTCGGATTCAGTTGGAAGAGGCTTCCCAGCTCAGGCCTTGGGTTTTGGCAAGGCCGAGATGTCCTTGAGGGCCCTCTCGATCTCCTCTTCGGGCAGCTCGTGGTCTGCCAGTTTCCCGTCCAGAAAGGCAGAATAGGCCCCCAGGTCCACCAGCCCGTGGCCGCTCCAGTTGAAGAGGATCACCTTCTGACGTCCCTCTTCCTTGGCCTTGAGAGCCTCTCTTATGACCACGGCTATGGCATGGGCTGTCTCTGGGGCGCTTATGAACCCTTCTGTCTGGGCAAAGGTGATGCCTGCCTGGAAGGTCTCCATCTGGGGCACTGCCACTGGGGTCACCAGCCCGTCTACCACCAGCTGGCTCACTATGGGGGCCATGCCGTGGTACCGAAGGCCCCCTGCATGGATGGGCTCAGGCACGAAGGTGTGCCCCAGGGTGTGCATGGGCAGCAGGGGGGTCATGCCCACGGTGTCCCCAAAGTCATAGGCAAAGGGACCCCTCGTCATGGTGGGACAGGAGGCGGGCTCCACAGCATAGACCTTAACATCCTTGCCGTTTATCTTGTCAGCCACAAAAGGCAGGGCCAGCCCTGCGAAATTGCTCCCCCCGCCTGCACAACCGATCACCACGTCCGGATAGACCCCCACCTGGGCCATTTGCTTCTTGGCCTCCAGGCCTATTATGGTCTGGTGAAGGAGAACGTGGTTCAAAACGCTTCCCAGGGAGTACTTGGTGTCCTCCCTGCTAACTGCTGCTTCCACTGCCTCGCTGATGGCTATGCCCAGGCTGCCCGGGGAATCCGGGTGCTGGGCCAGGATCTTCCTGCCAGCTTCTGTCTCCTGGCTGGGACTGGGGGTACAGTTGGCCCCCCAGGTCTGCATCATGATCCTCCTGTAAGGCTTCTGCTCGTACGAGATGCGCACCATGAAGACCTTGCACTCAAGGCCAAAGAGCTTGCAGGCAAAACTAAGGGCGCTGCCCCACTGCCCGGCCCCTGTCTCGGTGGTGAGCCTCTTGACCCCGGCCACCTTGTTGTAATAGGCCTGGGGCACCGCAGTATTGGGCTTGTGACTCCCCGGGGGGCTCACTCCTTCGTTCTTGAAATAAATCCTGGCCGGGCTCTGCAAGCGTTCCTCCAGGGCCTTGGCCCTTACCAGGGGAGTGGGCCTCCAAAGCAAGTACTTCTCCATCACGGGCTCGGGAATGTCTATCCACCGATCCTGGCTCATTTCCTGCTCCAGGAGGTTCATGGGGAATATGGGCGCCATGTCCTCCGGGCCCACCGGCTGCCCTGTGGCAGGGTGCAAGGGGGGCTGAAGTCCCCTGGGAAGATCCGGCAGGATGTTGTACCACTGCCTGGGGATGTCCGCCTCCTGAAGCAGGATCTTCTTGGCTCCCTCCATGACTCTACCTCCTTTCCAGACTCTTGGTTTTTTTGACCCCGAAGGGCTTTAAAAAACAAAAAAAGACCGCCTGGTTCTCGCCTGCGGTCTCATGGGAAGTGCAAGCCGGGAGAGGCGGCCTGCACAGGAGCTCCAGCCAAGGGCTGATCAAGAGCCTCCCCCCACCAATTGTGGTTCAGGCAAAGGGGTTCAAACCATACCAGGAGGCTATGGATCAGCGTGTGAGTTCTAGTACCACAAGGGACCCTGGGCTGTCAATACAAAAAGAATACATTTCAGGCTCCCCTCAGAGTTGGGCTCCGAGGAATCGCATTAGGCTTTGGCCAAAGAAGGCGAAGTTCCAGAGGCCAGCAGGGACACGGCCAACCCAGGCGAGCCGCAGCAGGCTGAGCGCACAGCCGGCATGGCAGCAGATTCGAAAAAAAAGAGCAGTCTTTCTCGGGATTGCTCTACCCACAGCCATTTCCAAGACTTTGAAGGGGGGCCGAACACGCATTACCTCCACTGGATTTCCCGTCAAGCCATGTTTAGTTTTTATGTAAACCTGCCCGGCAAGGGAAAAAGAGGCCGTGGCAGGCCGCTCGGCCCTTTGAACCAGTCGCACCTCCTGAAAGTGGCGGGGGCTTGGGGGCTTGAGCCCCCAGTAAGGCGGGGCCAGGGTGAATCTTCAGGGCCGGATAACAGGAAGGAGAGATAGAATCCATGGATATCCAAAAGTTCACAGTCAAATCCCAGGAAGCGCTCCAGGAGGCCCAAACAAAGGCTGTTCGCTACAATCACCTGGAGGTGGACGGAGAGCACCTGCTCCTGGCCCTCTTGGAGCAGAGCGAGGGGCTCGTCCCAAGGCTGCTCATGCGCATGGAGGTGCCCCTGGATCAGGTGAAAGCCAGGCTGGAGCAGGAGCTGGACAGAAGGCCCAGGGTGAGCGGTCCTGGTGCAGAGCCAGGCAAGGTGTACCTCACCCAGCGATTGAGCCGGCTCCTGGTCAGGGCCCAGGACGAGGCGCGTCGCCTCAAGGACGAGTATGTCTCGGTGGAACACATACTGTTGGCCATGGCCGAGGAGGGGGATTCCACGGCTGCTGGAAAGATCCTGAAGGATTTCGGACTCAGCCGCGATGCGCTTCTCAGGGTCCTTAGCGAGGTGCGGGGTCACCAGAGGGTCACCAGCGCAACTCCCGAAGAGACCTACGAGGCTTTGCAGAAGTACGGGCGAGACCTGGTGGCTGAGGCCGGAGCCAACCGGCTGGACCCTGTCATCGGCAGAGACTCGGAGATAAGAAGGGTGATCAGGATCCTCAGCCGCAAGACCAAGAACAACCCCGTGCTCATAGGAGAGGCCGGTGTGGGCAAGACAGCGATAGTGGAGGGTCTGGCCCACAGAATAGTGCGGGGAGACGTGCCCGAGGGTCTCAAGAACAAGAGCATATTTGCCCTGGATATGGGGGCCCTGGTGGCGGGGGCCAAGTACAGGGGGGAGTTCGAAGAGAGGCTCAAGGCAGTGCTGCAGGAGATCAAGGAGTCCGAGGGAAGGATTCTGCTTTTCATTGACGAGCTGCATACCATAGTGGGGGCTGGAAAGGCAGAAGGGGCCATGGATGCGGGGAATATGCTCAAGCCCATGCTGGCCAGGGGCGAGCTCCACTGCATAGGGGCCACCACCCTGGATGAGTATCGCAAGTACATAGAGAAGGATGCCGCCCTGGAGAGGCGTTTCCAACCGGTAATGGTGGACCCCCCCACTGTGGAGGACACGGTCTCCATATTGCGTGGGCTCAAAGAGCGCTTCGAGGTGCACCACGGGGTCAAGATCCAGGACAATGCCCTGGTGGCAGCAGCAGTGCTCTCCAACCGTTACATCACGGACCGTTTCCTGCCTGACAAGGCCATAGACCTGGTGGATGAGGCCTGCGCCATGATCCGCACGGAGATGGACTCCATGCCCACTGACCTGGACGAGGTCACAAGGCGGGTAATGCAGTTGGAAATAGAGGAAGCTGCCCTCAAGAAGGAGCGTGACAGGGCCTCCCAGGAGAGGCTGGAGTCCCTGAGAAAGGAGCTGGCCGAGTTGCGCTCCAGGGCGGAAACCCTAAAGGTGCAGTGGGAGTCGGAGAAGGAAGCCATTAGAAAGCTTCAAAGCCTCAGGGAAGAGATGGAGCAGGCCCGCAGGGAGCTGGAGCAGGCCGAGCGCCAGTATGACTTGAGCCGAGCTGCTGAGCTTCGTCACGGAAGGCTCCCGGCCTTGGAGCAGAGGCTCCGGGCAGAGGAGGAACGTCTCTCGGCCCGTTTCGGGAGCCAGAGGCTGCTGCGCGAGGAGGTGACAGAGCAAGAGATAGCCGAGATAGTCTCCAGGTGGACCGGTATCCCTGTGAGCAGGCTCGTGGAAGGGGAGAGGGAGAAGCTGCTTAGGCTGGACGAGGTGCTGCATCGCAGGGTGGTGGGGCAGGATGAGGCGGTGAGGCTTGTGGCAGACGCGGTAATCAGGGCCAGATCAGGCATTAAGGATCCCAGAAGGCCCATAGGCTCCTTCATCTTCCTGGGTCCCACCGGGGTGGGAAAGACAGAGCTGGCCAAGACCCTGGCCCAGGCCCTGTTCGACTCAGAGGAGAACATGGTCCGAATAGACATGAGCGAGTACATGGAGAAGCACACGGTGAGCCGACTCATGGGAGCCCCCCCGGGTTACGTGGGGTACGAGGAAGGGGGTCAGCTCACAGAGGCTGTGAGAAGAAAGCCTTACAGCGTGATCCTCTTCGACGAGATAGAAAAGGCTCATCAGGAAGTGTTCAACGTGCTGTTGCAGATTCTGGACGACGGCAGACTCACCGATGCCCAGGGCCGCACCGTGGACTTCAAGAACACCGTGATCATAATGACCAGCAACATAGGCTCGGAGTACCTCCTGGAAGGGATCACCAGCGAGGGCCAGATAAGGGAAAGTGCTCGCCAGCAGGTGATGAGCGCCCTAAGAAGACACTTCCGGCCTGAGTTCCTAAACAGGGTGGACGACGTGGTGCTCTTCAAGCCCCTCACCATGGAAGAGGTGAAGGCCATAGTGGATCTCTTGACCCAGGACCTGATGCTGAGGCTGCAAGACAGAAGGATCAGCCTGAGGATCACAGACAAGGCCAAGAGCTTCATAGCCAAGAGCGCCTACGACCCGGTGTACGGGGCCCGCCCCCTCAAGCGTTTTCTCCAGCACGAGCTTGAAACACGCATAGGCAGAGCCCTGATAGCAGGGGAAATCCTGGAGGGCTCGCTCATAACCGTGGATATGGGAAACAGCGCTTTGGAGGTAAGATATGAGCAAACAGCTAACCCCACATGAATTTGAGCAGGCAGCTTGGGGCACTCCAGTACCTGGGGCCCCCAACCGGGCAGGAAGTGGTGAGTAGCAAGGGCCGGCCCCGCAGGAGTGAAAGGGCAGCCCCAGGAGCAAGAACTCAGTGCAGCCGAGAGGAGGGAAGCCATGGGGGAGAAGAGTTCCGAGACCGTGTATTTCGAAAAACCCGGGCCGGCCAACACGGAAAGAACCCTTGAGGTGGCAGCCAAGAGGGTTCAGGAACTGGGGCTTGGGAGCGCCCTGGTGGCTTCCACCAGCGGCCACACAGGCCTCAGGGCTGTCCAGAGGTTCCGGGGTCTGAGTGTGGTGGTGGTCACCCACTCCACAGGGTTCAGAGAGCCCAACACCCAGGAGCTCACCCCTGAGAACAGGGCCGCCATAGAGGAGGCAGGGGGAAGGATACTGACGTGCATGCACGCCTTTGGCGGACCCAACAGGGCCGTCAGGATAAAGCTGGGCACCTATGCCCTGGATGAGATAGTGGCCTATGTGCTGCGCACCCTGGGCCAGGGCTTCAAGGTCTGCGTGGAGATAGCCCTCATGGCCGCCGATGCGGGGCTGGCCAGGGTGGGTGAGCCATGCCTGGCCATAGGCGGCACAGGGAGGGGCGCGGACACTGCCGTGGTCCTCTCGCCCGCCAATGCCCAGAATTTCCTGGATATCAAGATCCATGAGATACTCTGCAAGCCTTATTGACAAAACAGCCCAGGGGTGGGGGGCTTGACAGGCGAGGTGTCAGACACCAATTTATAGAGCGGAAGCTGAATGATAACAATTAGTACAACAAAGAAAGGAGGGATCACCATGTTCGACCTGATTCCTTGGAGGGAAAGAGGTGAGCTCTCTAGCCTGCGCCGCGAGATAGACACTCTCTTTGACCGATTCTTCGAGGGGTGGCCTTTCAGGACTTCGGGGCTTCGGCAGTGGGTGCCCTCGGTGGACGTCTCTGAGACGGCCCAGGAGGTGATCGTGCAAGCAGAGCTGCCCGGGGTGGACCCCAAGGAGATAGACATATCGGTCCAGGGCAATGTGCTGACGCTGAAGGGGGAGCGCAAACAGGAAAAAGAGGAGCAAGGGGCCAACTACCACAGGATAGAGCGCTCCTTCGGGGCTTTCTCCAGAAGCTTGCAGCTCCCGGCAGAGGTGGATGTGGACAAGGTAGGTGCGGTTTACAAAAACGGTGTGCTCAGAATCACCCTGCCCAAGACCGAGGCTGCAGCCGTCAAGAAGATCGAGGTGAAAACCGCCTGATCCGCGGGCGCAGGGGCCAACAGAGAGAAAAAAGCGGGCGCAAGCCCGCTTTTTTTGTGTGTATGCGTGCTCGTTTGAACACCCAATTTCGGGCGGGGATGAAGCCCGGCCCGACAAAACCCGTGGACATCCAAACCTGGGCGGGGGTGAACCCTGCCCCTACGACCCCTAACATATTGGAATCAAGAGGTTTAATGTAGGGGAGGCGTTTACCCCCTCCCGATGGGTTTGGGGTTTTGGTTTTGCCCGGGCATTACGGGCGGGGGTGAACCCCGTCCCTACGACCCCTAACATATTGAAATCAGGAGGTTTAATGTAGGGGAGGGGTTTACCCCCTCCCGATGGTTTTGGGGGTTTTGGTTTTGCCCGGGCATTACGGGCGGGGGTGAAACCCGCCTTTGCAAGGCCAGCCCCCTGTGGTCAACGGCATTTTCTCAGGGGAGAATCTCGCCCCAAACCCTTATTGATTATCATGGGTTCAGCCAGCGAAGCACCCGGAAGTGGTAAGCCGTGGGGTTCAGGCCCTCCATCTCCTTGAACACATCTATGAAATCTTTTGCCTTTATCAGGTAGCAGGTGGAGCCCCTGAACACAGCCACCACCACCCCCTCGGGACTTTCGGGATCCAGGGACTTGTACTTCAGATAGCGTGCAAAAAACGGGTACACCCGGTCCCTCAAGTATTCCCAGGGCCGGTCCTCCATCAAGGACAACTCATAGTGGAGAACCCTTTCCTGGGCAGAGTCCGCCAGGTCCTGCCGATACCTGTTGTAGTGCTCTCCGGGCATGCTCAAGTAGGCCTTGCCCAGGAGCAGATCCAGATAAGCACCCATTTTGGCAGCCCCCGCAGGCCTTGCCTCACTCCAAAGGAGGTGCATCCAGATAGTCCAGCTCCACATCCCCCACTATGGCCACGTAGTTGGAAAGGGTGGCCAACGCAATGGTGCCCAGGGCCTCCACCAGCTCCTCGTCAGTGAAGCCCTGTGCCTTGACCTCCTGGAAGGCCTCTTCGGAGATGTGCCCCCTTTTTTCCACCACCTCCCGCGCGAAGTTGAGCAGCGCGTTGATCCTGGGATCTGGGCTGACTCCCTTTCTGGCCTGGAGGCTCTCCTCTTTGGTCATCACCCCGTGCTCCACTGCTGTGGCGGTGTGGGAGGCCAGACAGTAATGGCACCCGTTGATCTGGGACGTGAGCAGGTAAACCATCTCCCTGAGCTTCTTGTCCAGCCGGGCCGCCTCCATGCAGCGGGTGAGCTTCAGAAATCCGTCAAACACGGTGGAGGAGTTGGCCATCATGCAGTAGAGGTTGGGGACCATCCCTACCTGGTCGAAGAGCTTGCGCGTGAAAGCATCTGCCTCTTCCGGCTCCACATAGTTGAATCTGGGCATTGCGAACCTCCCCCTTCACAATGGGGCCCCGGGGCTCCCGAGGCTGCTTGGAGTGAGTACCAAAGTAGCAAGCCCGTGTCAAGGGGGCCTGGGTTCTCGAAAACAGCCCAGGGTTCCCAGGGGAAAGGGGGGGGCGATCCAGGGGGAAGGCCCTGCCTTGCCAGATTGTGCTGAAGGGCCGGAAAGGATACCATTGGGATTCAGAGTCCTGCTCAGGGGAAAGCATGCGTGCCAGGATAGCCTCCATAGAGAACCTCATAGCACAAGACCCTGGCCATAGAAACATCTTGCCTCTCATCCAGCGGGACCACCTGCGCCTGGCTGCCATGAGCCTTCTGGGGGCCAGGCAGGTGCTCTTGACCAGCGGCTTCCCCATCCTCAAGGCACTCGCAGGAGAGACGGACGGCCCTCCAGGGGTCCTGGCCATTGGTCAGGCCCTCACCAGGCTGGGCATCCAGGTGGCGTACATGACCGACAAGCGCCATGAACACCTGTTCCAGGCCATTGGCGCAATGCCCCTGATTCCTTTCGGGCCTGGGTTACTCCAAAAGCATGGGTTCTCTCACCTGGTGGCAGTGGAGCGGCCCGGAAGGGCCAGAGACGGCCGCTACTACAACATGAGGGGGGAGGAGATCACTGCACTGGTGGAGCCCCTGGACCGGCTTTTCATGGAGGCCGAGCTGAGCGGCGCTCTCACCATTGGTATCGGGGACGGAGGCAACGAGGTGGGCATGGGCAGGGTCTTCAGGGGGGTGGCCAGGGCCATAGAAAATGGATCCAAGATCGCCTCCGTAGTGCTCACGGACTACGTGGTAGTCTCAGGAGTCTCCAACTGGGGTGCGTATGGCCTGGTGGGAGCCCTCTCAGTGCTGAGCGGCCAAGACCTCTTGCCCTCCGGGGATGAGATCAGAGAGACCCTGGGAAGGCTGGTCATGGCCGGGGCCGTGGACGGCCTGAGCGGCAAACCAGAACTCAAGGTGGATGGCCTTGAGCTGGAGCACACCTTGGAGCTGGTGGAGGAGATCCGGTGCCAGCTTCGCCCAGCGCCTTTGAGCCGGGTGAAAGGGCTTGAGGTGGGGGTGGTGGGGGCAGGCCGAAGCGGGCTGGCTGTAAGCCGATTGCTGGCTTCCCAGGGGGCCCGTGTGCGAATAACCGAGCAGCGCCACGTGGAGGTGCCCAGAGATCTGGAGAAGTGCAGTTGGGAGCTGGGTGGCCACAGTTTGGATTTCATGGAAGGGGTGGAGCTAGTTGTGCGGAGCCCAGGGGTGGACCCTCGCATTCCCCTCATCAGGGGGCTCAGGCAAAGGGGGGTCCCGGTTGTGAGTGAGCTAGAGGCTGCATTCCAGCTTGGTGAGCCAAAGCTGGTGGCCGTCACAGGAAGCAAGGGCAAGAAGAGCACCGTGGAGCTCCTGTCAGCCGTCATGGCCAGTTGCGCAAGACCAATTCCCATTGGTGGGAACAAAGGAAAGCCTCTTTCCGAGCTCCTGCTAGAAGACCCCCAGAACTGGATGGCCCTGGCAGTCTCCAGCTTTCAGATGGAAAGCATAGTGCGATTCAGACCGCGGGTGGCCGCCATACTGAATATCCTCCCTCTCCACCTGGACCGGCACCAGGACCCCGCAGAAACGGTCCGCATCAAGAGCCGCATCTTCATGAACCAGGGAGCAGAAGACCTGCTCATCTTGAACCATGACGACCCAAGGCTGAGACCCCTGGCAGAGAAACACTGGGGGGAGACGATGTGGGTCTCTTCCAGGGAGCCTGTGGACAGGGGGGCCTGGATCCAGGGAAACGAGGTTTTCTTGGCTCCGCAGGGGGATGTGGTGGAACAGATAGGCTTTGAGGGCGCCATCCCCCCAGAGAACCTCCTAACCGCCATCTTGGCAGCATGGGCCCTGGGCATAAAGCCGGCTCAACTGCAAGGTGCCCTGGCTCACCTGGGACATCCAGGTTCATGAGAATCCAAACCCTCGAACCAGGTGCCTGCCTCGAGCGAAGAAAGCCGGGGATTGAACTGGCTTGGGGAAGCTTGCTATGCTGCAGCCCTCTGCACGGGGAGGCCCCAGGGATCAGCAAGGAGGTTGAGCGAGTTGGGTGAGAAAACATGGGAAACAGAGCAGATGCGAGAAGATGCCAGGGCGATTTTCCAGGCTGCCCTGGCTGCAGTGGACCCCGAGGAGGCAGTTCTCAGGCACCTTAAGCTGGATGGGGAGCTCCTCCAGGTGGGGGAGTTGGGCCTGGAGTTAAACAGGTTTGAGAAGATCTGGATCTTGGGTGCCGGAAAAGCCAATGCGCCCATGGCCCGCGCCTTGGAAAGGCTGCTGGGAGACAGGATCTCAGGGGGATTGATAGTGGTAAAGGAGGGCCACGGCCTGAACTTGGGGCGGGTACAGGTTTGGGAGGCCTCGCATCCCCTGCCTGACCAGAGGGGCGTGGAGGGGACCAGCAGGGTGCTCCAACTGGCAAGCAAAGCCGGCCCAAGGGACTTGGTCTTGGCTCTTTTTTCAGGGGGTGGATCAGCCTTGCTGGTGGCCCCAGCCCAGGGGCTCTGTCTTGAGGACAAGCAGCAGACCACAAGAGTGCTCCTGGCATGTGGGGCCACCATCCACGAGATCAATACTGTGAGGAAACACCTCTCCCTGGTCAAGGGCGGCCAGCTGGCCAGGGCCTGTTATCCGGCCACGGTACTCAGCCTGATCCTGTCGGACGTGATAGGGGACGACCTGGATGCCATAGCCTCGGGGCCCACAGTCCCTGACACCAGCACTTACGCCCAAGCCAGGGAGGTGCTCCTGAAGTACGGGGTCTGGGGAAGTGTCCCGGAAGCTGTAAGGGAAAGGCTGGAGGCGGGCTGCCAGGGAAGACTTGAGGAGACCCCCAAGGCGGAAGACCCCTGCTTTCAGAACACCCACTGGAAAATACTGGGGAGCAACCTAGAGGCACTAAAGGCTGCCAAGGTCCACGCCGAGAAGATAGGTTACAGGGCTTTGGTGCTCAGCTCGGGCATGGAGGGGGAGGCCAGAGAGGTGGCAAGGGCCCTGGCAGCAATGGCCAAGGAGGTGCTCAGATCCGGGAATCCCATACCGGCTCCGGCATGCCTACTTTGCGGTGGTGAGACCACCGTGACCCTCAGGGGCGGTGGGAAAGGAGGCCGAAACCAGGAGTTTGTGCTGGCAGCGGCCATGGCCCTGGAGGGCTGGGAGAATGTGGTGGTTCTGAGCGCAGGCACCGATGGGACAGATGGTCCCACTGACGCGGCAGGGGCTTTGGCAGACGGTAGCACGGTACAGAGGGCTCGCAAAACCGGTCTTTCGCCTGAGGCCCATCTCATGGAGAACGATTCCTACAACTTCTTCAGGTCCTTGGGTGAGCTCTTGGTTACGGGGCCTACCAGGACCAATGTGATGGATGTAAACATCTTCTTGATGCGTGAGTCCAAGGTAAGAACTTGCTTCGGCTTCAAACAAGAAGGGGGAAAAAAGTTGGAATGAGAGAAGAACGGCAGGCCAGACCCTGTGAACAGAGATTGTGGAGGGAGGGGCTGCCTCAAATTGGAATGGGGAACTCAAAAAAACAGGGAGGAAGATCCATGGGGAGGCTTTTGGTTGCTCTTTGGCTTGCGACTTTGGCTTTGGTGGGGCTGGCCCAGGCTCAGGAACCGGTTCTCATCGGAAGGGTGGCACACATAGAAGGAGGGGTGCTTCGGTACGTGACCGTGGAGGACGACTGGGTGGCAACCGTGGCCGACTCTCCCCTTAGGGCAGATGACATCATATACACCGAGCCTGCGGGGAGGGCTGAGTTCATATTCCCCAACAACACCTGGGTTCGGGTGGATGGAAACACGGGTGTGGATGTGGTTGCCCTGAGAAGGGATCTCACTGGCATTTACGTGGATGGGGGAGTGCTGCGGGTTTACAACAGGAGCCAGGAGGCTCTGGTGAGGGTGGAGACCCGCCTGGGTTACCTGGCTGCTGAGCCAGGGGACGTGGTGGATCTCTACGTGGGGGACGAGGATATCCAGGTCATAGCCCTGGAGGGCTCTCCCAACTTCTTTTACATAGGCAGGGGCAGAGAGGAGATCCGCTACGAGGTCCTGGCAGACGGCCCGGCCATTTTCGTTGACGAGATGAGTGTGGAGGCGGCCGAGCCCCTGGTGGACAGGGACTGGGAAAGCTGGAACTACAAGAGGGATCAGCTCCTGGCCGAGCGCAGGCGGGTTCGCTCAGCCCATCTCCCCGAGGCTTTTCAGTACGATGCACAGGTGTTCGAGACCCAGGGCAGATGGGAGAGGGTCTATTACAGGGAGAAATACGTCTGGTGCTGGACACCCATCCATGTGGACGTTAGCTGGAGGCCCTTCACGGTGGGGCGCTGGACCACATACTACGAGGAGAACGTGTGGGTTCCTTATGAGCCCTGGGGTTGGGTGACACATCACCACGGGCACTGGATACAAGTGGAAAACAGGTGGTGGTGGACGCCATACGTCTCTGTGAACGTGGTGACTCCAGGGGTGGATGTGAGGGTGGATGTGGGAGTCCCCCCTCCGCCGGACTACTACTGGTACTGGCATCCGGGACGTGTGGCATGGATCCACAGCGAGGTGCACGTGGGATGGTTCCCCCTTGCCCCATGGGAGCCGTACTATGGCTGGTATCCATGGTACGGGAACACGGTGGTAGTGAACAACACCAACATAACGAATATCAACATCAACATCTCCAATTACAATTATTTCAGTAACGCGGTGGTAGTTAATTACAACAACTTCTACAATGTGCCATACGGTAACAACTATATTCAGAATAATGTCATAAACGTGACCAACGTCAACAATACAACTATAATAAACAATTACCATGCGGCTCCTGTTATCCACAAGACGGTGATAAAAAATCAAAATTTTTTCAAGAATCAATATAATTTTTCCGACCGGCAAATTGTTTACAAGCCGCATCACTCGGTCGTGGAGAAGGCCTCCTTTGCCAAGAGCAGTTTTCAGAAACACGGGTTCACCAGTGCTGCCGATTATCACGGCAAGCGGGACAGGGTTCTCAAAGCAGATCCCCCCCTGGGGGATGCGCACAAAAGAGCGCGGGGGCTGGCGGCAGCCAACAAGCTCGTAAAGCCGGAGGAGGTGAAAAAGCCGGCGGGTCAGATGAAGTTCGGCTCCAAGGAGCCCAAGCTTCAGGCAGAGAGGCCCAAGCTGCACGAAGCCGAAAAGCAAAGCTCAAGGCAGATAAAACAGGCAGCCTCCCAAGGGGGACTCGGCCGGGAAGGTCGCACCGGAAGACCGGGGAAAGGGGGCCTCCAGGAGGCCACCGGGAAGGCAAGGGATGAGAAGCCGGGGGTTTCCGGGGGAAGAAGGGGCAAGGAGGATTCCCTGAGGCCCACCGGTCAGGAAACAAGACAGGACAGGCCCCCGAGGGACAGAGATGTGAAGCTGCAAGGGGAAGGCAGAAAGGGAGTGGTGGAGGACTCTGGAGGCCGGGCAGGCAGACGCCTCAGGCCAGAGCAGGAAGTGAAGCGTGGTGAGCTCAAGAGCGGAGCCGGGTCAGGTGAACCGGAGAAAACAAGCCAGGGAGGTCAAAAGCGGGTAGAGGGCAGGCGCACAGGCCGGCCGGGGCCTGCCGGAGCTGAGACAGGGCTAAAGGGCATGGAAAAACAAGGCGGCGCGGCCCAGTTGGAAGACCGGCCCGGCCATGGCAGGAGGGACACAGAGAAAGCCACCAGGTCAAAGGGGCTGGACAGGCCAGAGGAGGCCAAGGGACATGGCCAGCCTTCCATGGAAAAGCCCAAACAGAGGGGTCTCCAGGAAGGCTCCTCCAGGGGGGAGCCCCAAAGCAGCACAGGCGGCCCCCAGAAGCCTCAGGACAGACTCAAGGCCTCAGGGCAGGAGCAAAAACCGGACAAACAGAAATCTTCCCAGGGCCCTGGACAGGCAAGACAGGAGCTGAGACCCGGACAGGAAAGAAAACAGCTCCAAGAACAGGGACCCTCGCACCAAGGCTCCCACCAAAGGCAGCAGCAACCAACACAGGAGCAGGGTAGACAAAAACCCAAGCAGCAGCTCCCAGAGCAGCAAAAGCCCAAACAGCAAGGGCAGGTTCACCAGGGACAACCCCAAATGCAGCAGCAGCACCAGGGCCAGCAAAGACAGTTGCAGCAACAGCAGCAGCAACACAAACAGATGCAGCACCAGCAACAACAGCCAAGACAGGAGCTAGGAGGCCAGAAACCCAAGCAGCAGCTCCCAGAGCAGCAAAAGCCCAAACAGCAAGGGCAGGTTCACCAGGGACAACCCCAAATGCAGCAGCAGCACCAGGGCCAGCAAAGACAGTTGCAGCAACAGCAGCAGCAACACAAACAGATGCAGCAGCCAGGCCCTCAGGGCCAGCGCGTCCAGCAGCCGCAGCACGAGGACCCACAAAAGAGGAAAAAGAAGCCTCAGCATGGAGAGCAGCCCCAGCAGTAAGACTGGCCAGGGGGGTCATCCACCCGGTGTGGATGACCCCCCTTGGCTGAATTCCTCACCCCGTAGGACAGGCCAGGGCCGCGATGGCCAAAGGCCTTCTGTTTCTGGAGCAACAAACATGTTAGAGGCCCAGGGCTCCAAAGCATGCCCGTGTGGAAGATTCCCTAATCATGGGCTTTGGCGGGCTGGACCTTGCCGCCTTTCCCCTCCTTGAGGAGATTTCGTTCGTAAGCCAGGCGTTCTTCCAGGGCCAACCTTTCGTGTATCTGGCTGAGGGCTAGGTGGCAGGCCCTTGGGTCCATGCCCAGATGCAAGGCCCTCTCATAAGCCTCCTGCGCTTCCCTCCAGCGGCTCAGCTGGTAAAGGAGCTTTCCCAGGCCAAGGAAGATCTCCCCTCTGGAAGGTGCGATCCTGGAGGCTTGCCGCAGGTGGCTCAGAGCCTCCTCCAGCGAGCCTGTCTCGGCTAGGATACCAGAAGCTTTGAGATGTGCTTCCAGGTCCATGGGGTTTCCCTTGGCAGCCTCCTTAAACAAGGATAAGGCCCTTTGCTTCTCGCCTCTTGCTTCGGCTGCCAGGCCCAACCCAAAATGGGCATTGGCCCAGGCCGGATCCCTCTTCAGAGCCAGTGAAAAAGCTTTCTCAGCATCCTGGATGCGGCCTTGCCTCAAATAGAAAAAGCCCAGGTGGGAAGGGGCTAAAGGTGAGTCCTTGTCTGATTCCATGGCCTTGCCAAGTGATTTTTCCGCCTCTGGGAGCTCTCCCTGGGTCTCCTGTATGGAAGACAGGTTGACCCAGGCTGCTGTGTACCCAGGATGGGTGGCCAGGATGGCCAGGTACTGCTCTCGGGCCAGATCCAGGCTGCCTTGATCCTGGTAAAGCACGCCCAAGTTGAACCTGGGGGCCGGGTCCCTTGGATTTAGTTCTATGGCCCTTCGGTATTCCTGGGCCGCCTTCAGGAGCTCACCCCTGTCCTGGAAATTCACCCCCCGGTTGTAATGGTTCACCGGGGAAGTGGCGCAGCCAGCCAGAAATCCGGCCAGAACGGCCCAGAAAACAAAGGGTCTTACAGGCTCACTCTTATTCCTTGCCATGGCGTCCTATCCTTCCGCGCGCACGCCACTCCTCCGGGCCCTTGGGGGGGCCTCCCAGGCTCGGGTCCCCGTCCTGTTTCCAGACTATTTTCCAGGGGTGGGCTCTGAGGTCCTCGCTCAGGGCCTGGAGATGCCTGGATGTCTCCTCCAGTTGCAGCAAGAGCAGGTAGATGTTCTGATCGTTCACATCCAGGACATGGCGGGCATCCTTCACAAGTCCCTTGGTCTCCACCAGTCCCTCCTGCGCCTGGCCCAGCACGGGCAGCAGGTGGGCCTCGAGTCTGGCCATGCGCTCTTGGAGGGAGCGGTTTGTCTCCCTCAGCTCCTGGAGCAAGCCCACCAGCTCCTGCCCTCCTCTTCCCAAGGTGTTGTTCAGTTGCCGGGCAACCCCTTCCACCGAACCGGAAAGCTTTTTCATGGAGCCCTGGGAGGTGCCCAAGAGCTCGTCCACCTTTCTGAATATGCCCTCCAGATCCCGGTTCCTTTGCCTTAGCTCCTCCAGGAAAGCCGCAGCGTTTTGCACTGCCTGGGGAATGGTGCCCCCTGCCCTGATTTCCTTGATCATGCCCTGGATCTCACCCAGGGTTTGCTCCAGCCCGCTGGCTATGCGCTGTCCTGTCTCCAGGATCTCGGACATGGAAACCGGAGTCTCCCCATCCAAACTCTCCCCAGGCCCGAGTTCCGGGGCTTCGGGGGAGCCGGGGGAGATCTCCACATACTTGGCCCCCATCATTCCCAGGCTTCTTATGTAGGCTCTAGAGTCCTTTCTCACACGGATCTGTGGATCCAGCCGGAGGCTCAGGGCAATGCGATCCTCCCTCCCCGGCGCCATGGCCACCTTGCTGACCTCCCCCACCTCCATACCAGCGTACCAGACCGGGGAGCCCTTGGAGATCCCATCTGCGTACCTGAACAGCACCACCACCTCGCGCTTGTCCTCCCAGAGGCTGCCCATGTCGCTGATCAAGAAGATCCCCACCACCAGGATGACAGCCGAGACAAGGATCAGGACGCCCGAGCGGATTTCTGAACGGAATACTTCCATGCCTCTGACCTCTCCTTATGCTTTGGCTGCTTCAATGAATCTTTGTTGTCCACTGCCCCCGAATAATGCTGACTCAGAGCCGGGTCGCACTGTCTCATTCCATGTCCAAGAGATCCTCCAGGTAGTCCCGGCTGGACTGCCTGAGGGGTATGGGTCCATCCGGGCTGCCGGCCAGGAACTGTTGTACCAGGGGATCTTCAGAGCACCTTATCTCCTCCGGGCTTCCCTGGGCCACCACCTTGCCCTTGAAAAGTACCACAATCTTGTGGGCGATGCGGAAAGCACTTCTTGTGTCGTGGGTTACCACCACAGAGGTGATCCCAAGCCTCCGGCTCAGGTCCCCTATGAGTTGATCTATGACTCCGCTTACCACAGGGTCCAACCCTGAGGTGGGTTCGTCGTAGAAGACTATCTCGGGGTCCAGAGCCAGGGCCCTGGCCAGAGCAACCCGCTTCTGCATCCCCCCGCTTAGCTGGGCAGGCTTCAGGTGCTCGAAGTCCCTAAGGCCCACCAGCTCCAGCTTCATTTTCACTATCATGCCTATGATCTTCTCTTCCAGGCGAGTGTGCTCCCTAAGGGGCAGGGCGATGTTGTCCTTGACTGTGAGGGAGTTGAGCAGGGCACCACCCTGGAAGAGCATGCCGAAGCGCTTCCTGTAGGTCTCCATCTCCTCCTCTGTGAAACGGGTCATGTCCCTGCCTCTTACCCAGATGTGCCCGGAGTCGGGCCTTAGAACACCTATGAGATGCCTGAGAAGGGTGCTCTTGCCGCAGCCACTGCCTCCCATTATGGCTGTGACCTGTCCCTGGTGAATGTCCAGGTTTATCCCATCCAGCACGACCCTACCCCCGAAGGTCTTGACCAGATCTTCAACCCTGATGATTACATCTTGCGCCTGGCGGGTCTCAACTCCGTTCAAGGCCGTTCTACCTCACAGAAACAAGTAAAAGAGGGTGGTGAAGAAACAGTCGGCCAGGATTATGAGGATCAGGGAGGTGACCACAGAGACCATGGTGGAGCGACCCACCCCCTCTGCCCCTCCCTTGACCACAAAGGCCATGTAGCAACCCACCATTGCTATTATGAGGGCGAACACAACGCTCTTGACCAAACCCGTCAGAACGTCCTTAAGGAGCATTGCCTCCAAGGCTGTCTCTATGTAAAGGCTGGAGCGGATCCCCACAGCTGTGGTACCCACCACGTACCCACCCACCATGCCCACCAAGTCTGCCACGATGGTCAGGCAAGGGAGCATCACCACCATTGCCAAGAGGCGGGGCACAACCAGGTACGCGATGGGATGTATGGCCATCACCTCCAGGGCCAGGATCTCCTCCGTGACCATCATGGTGCCCAGCTCTGCAGTGAAGGCTGCGCTTACCCTGCCGGCCACCACTATGGCGGTCAGAAGAGGGCCCAGCTCTCTGGTCAAGGCCACACTGGAGAGGCTTGCCGCATAGTTCACTGCCCCGAATTTCTCCAGCTGGTACGCGGTCTGGAGCACCAGGATGATACCTATGAAAAAGGAAACCAGGCACACAATGGGAAGGGACTTGACACCCACCTCGTCCATCTGGAGGAAAACAGAGTGAACCCTCAAGGGTTTCCCCTGCAGGGGCTTCAGAATGGTCCAGCGAAGCGTCTCCAGGAAAAGGTAATAGATGCTGCTCAGGTGCTTGAGGAAGATCAGGACGGGAGTCTCTCCCCGTTCTGGCTGGCTCATCTCCGAAGCACCTCCTCAAAGGCCTCCTCCACTTGGGGGACCACCCGGAAAACCTCCATCAAGTGGGCCACCTCGAAGGCTGCACTCACAGAGGCGCTGAGACCCGCCAGTGCGAACTGTATGGACCTCCTTTGTGAGAGCTGAAGCCCCTCCACCAACGTGGCGATGCCCGAGCTGTCCATGTAGGGAACCTCGGAAAGATCCACCAGGACTAATCTGGTGCCAGGGCAAAACAAAGGCACCAGGAGCTTTCTGAGCTCCGGGGACGTGCTCATGTCCACCTCTCCCTGGGGTCTTACCAGGTAGACCCCAGGGGCCCTTTCCTCCACCAGCACCTTCATGGCGAACCTCCCTGCCTGTGTCTGAAAAGCACAAGCCTAAGAAGGCAACCCTTCTGCCCCGGTACCTCCTCGTAGTGCACCTCGTCCGCGCCTGCCCTTATCAGGTGAAGCCCGAGGCCCCCGGGCCTGAGTTCTCCCAGATCCCTTGGGATGAGCTTAGAGGGCTCGGGCGGCAGGGCAAAATCCCTTACCTGCACCTCGAGGCGTTCCTGGCAGAAGCTGAACTTGAGGGAGATGCGCTCCTGGCTCCTTCCTCCGTACGCGTGTCTGATCACGTTGGAGCAGGCCTCGTCCACGGCCTGGGTGAGGCGAATGACCCTTTCCTCCGGGAAACCCAGGTGCCTGGTGAGTCTTTCCACGAGGCAACGCACCAGGAAAAGCGCCCTTGGGTCCCCCGGGATCTCCATGAGCACCGGTCCGCTCAGCTCTTGCTGGGGCATGGCTTGCCAACCCCCAAGGCAATCATGGTCACATCATCGGCCTGGGGGGCATTTCCCTTGAATCTTTCCACGGCCTCCACGAGGCTCTCTATGACGCCTTGGGCCGAGGAAGAGCCCGAAGAAGCCAGGGCAGCTTCTATCCTTTCCCAGCCGAAGCTCTCCCCCCTTGGATTTCGGGCCTCCAGGAGCCCGTCCGTCAGCAGGAGCAGACAGTCCCCCTCTTCCATTCTGAAGCTGTAAGAACGGTAGCACAGGCTTTCCAGGATTCCCAGAGGAGGCCCTCCCTTGCTCCAGAGCCTAGAGGGCCGCCTCGCTCCTGGTCTCCATAGAAGGGGTGGGAGATGCCCTGCATTGACAAAACGCACCTTTCTGCTGGCAGGCTCCAAGACAAGATAAAGCAGGGTGACAAAGGCACCCCTTTGGCCATTGCGACAAAGCTCGGCGTTCATCTGGTTCAGCAGCCGGGAGGGGCTTCCCACCTGCAGAGCCCTTGTCCTGAAATCAGAGGTAAGTCTTGCCATGTAAAGGGCAGAGGCCACCCCCTTACCCGAGACGTCTCCGATGAGCAGACCCCAACGCCTTGCCTTCAAGGGGATAAAGTCGTAAAAATCTCCGCCCACCTCCAGGGCCGGACTGTAATGGGCTGAGAAGCTGTAATCCTCCACCCTGGGAAGCTCCCTGGGTAGAAAGCTGTGCTGCACAATGGAGGCCAGGGCCAAGTCCCTGTCCATTCTTTCCTTCAAGACAAGGGCCTCATGCATCCTGGCGTTCTCTATGGCTACGGCCGCATGCCTGCAAAGGTCTGTGAAAGTCTCCAAGTCCTCAGGGGTGAAGGGTCTGTTGTCCAACCTGTTTATCACCTGGGAGACCCCGATGATCCTGTCTTTCACCTTGAGGGGCACACAAAGCATGGAGCGGGTCCTGTAGCCTGTGCGCTCGTCGAACTCCCTGTGAAATCTGGGGTGCTTGTACGCGTCTTCCACCAGGAGGGGCTCCCCGCTTTCACACACAAACCCGGCTATGCCTTGCCCTTTGGGCAGCCTGAAACCTTCCTTGAGCCTTTCACCCACCTGGCCCTGGGCCACCTGGAAGACCAGCTCCCCGGATTTTTCGTCCAGGAGCAGGAGGCTGCTGGCATCTGCCTGCATGATTTCCCTGGAGGTTCTCATTATGCGATCCAGGACTTCCCCCAGGTCCAGGGAGGAGCTGATAAGCCGAGAGACCTCCATGCACATGGAAAGCCTCTGAATGCGCTCCTGGCAGCTTCGCAGCAGGGCCGCAAGATCCTCCCGAGTGTCCATCTCAGTCTCCCATGGGCTCCAGCTGGACCTGTTCCTGGAAACTCTCCAACAGTCTGTTGCAAAGCTCGCGGAAGCTCTCAGGGCTCTCGGTTTCCACCACAAGGCCCCCGTCATCGAATACCTTGAGGCGGCAGTAAGGTTTGGCAATCTCCAGAAACAGCTTGGGATCCACGGTTATCCAGCCTTTCATCCTGCCAAGCAGCTCCTCCCCTGTGAATGGCCTCTCAAGGGTCAGATCCACCTTTCTGAATCGGCCACGCCAGCCCACCCGGGCGGGGGCCACCAGCATGGGCTGCACCGGATCTCCCATGGCCGCGCACCTGAACCACAGTCTTGCCCTTACCATGGCCATCTCCCAAGGATCCTGCCTCAAAACGGCTTCAAGCATACGGGAGCCTACCAAGTGGGTCAAGGGAGGGGAATATGTCCTGGGCAAAGGCCACGGATTTGCCTCTTTGAAACCAGCCTCTGCCCCAGGAAGCACAGGCCAGAGCCGGGCCTGTTGAAACCCCTGCCCGGATTCCCATTGACGCGGTGAAGATGTGTTTGTAGGTTGAAGCTCAGGTCCCAGCATTGGAGGAAAAGAAAACTTGAAGTTGCCCTAGGAGGCAGTCATGGAGCTAGTCCAGACCATTGAGGGCCGCAGGAGCTGCAGGGCCTTTTCCAGCAAGCCTGTGCAGAGGGAACTGGTGGCAGAGCTTCTCAGGAGAGCTGGGAGGGCCCCCTCGGCCCTGAACCTGCAGCCCTGGGAGGTAACCGTGGTCATGGGGGAGGAAGTGAGGCGCCTGGCAAGAAGGATCTCCTCGGCCCACCAGGAGAGGCAGACAGGCTGCAGCCCGGGGGCCAGACGTCCCATCCCGGAGCAGCACCAAAGAAGAAGAAGGGAGACCTTTTTGCCCCTTGCCCAGACATTGGGAAACATGGGTCTTGACCTGGAGAGGTTTGTGGGGGAGGGGAGCTGCCGCTTCTATGATGCCCCGGTGGCCCTGATCCTGTGTATGGACAGCTCCTATTCCCTGGATAGGTACCTATGTATGGGGATTTTCTCGGGGTACCTTCTTCTGGCCGCCCAGGATCTGGGCCTCTCAACCTGCCCGGTGGGGCTGGTGACAGCCTACGGGGAGGAGATAAAGGATCAGCTCAACATTCCGGAGGAAAAGCAGGTGGTCTTGGGCATAGCCCTGGGCTATCCAGAGCCTGGATCTCCCCTTTGCGCTTTTCCCACGCCCAGGGAACCCCTGGAGAGCTTCGTGAGGTGGTACGGCTAGGCTGCAGAATCTGTTCTTCCTGAACATGCAGCTCAGGCCTACCTGGGCCACCGACCTTGCTGGCCCGGGAAGGATCCGGGATCAGAGCCTGATTCTCCTTGCACCAGGACCTGAAGCGAATATAATAGCGCTGCGGACTGGACCTCATTGATTTCCCCCAAGGGGAGGCCGGGAGTGGAGACATACCCTTCCAGATCCAGCTGTTTGGAGATTCTGAAGAGCCGGGGGGTGCCCACACACATCATAGTGCACAGCATGCAGGTGAACCGGGTGGCCCGTTTCCTGGCCGAGAAGCTCAACGAGCAGGGGGAGGGGCTGGATTTGGGGCTCATAGACGCGGCTTCCTTGCTTCACGACATGACAAAGATGGACGGCTTGCGCACGGGCGAGAATCATGCCAAGGCTGCCGGAGCTTTGCTGCGGCAAATGGGGCTGTCCAAGGTGGCCAGAGTGGTGGAGCAGCATGTGGTAGTGGAAGATGTGCCCGGTTTGGCGAAAATCACCGAGGAGGAGGTTGTGAATTACTCAGACAAGAGGGTCATGCATGACAGGATAGTGACCCTGGAGGAACGCTTCCAGGACCTCAAAGAACGCTACGGCCGAAACCCTGAGGGCCGCGCCCTGATAGGCGGTTACCTGGAGAAGGCCAAGCAGATAGAGAGGAAGATCTTCAGACGGCTTTCCCTGAAGCCTGAGGAGCTACAGGAGCATATCAAGGCCTCGGCCGCGGCCTGAGCCTCAAACAGGACTGGTGTGCCCTGCACCCAAGGAGGTAACCCATGCCCATATCAGCCTTCGTGTTCGTGGAATGCACGGCAGGGAGGGCCATCCAGATTGCCAGGGAGATCAGGGAGATCCCAGGGGTCAAGTACGCCCATGCTGCCACGGGTCCATACGACGTGATAGCCCTCATAGAGGCTGCCGACCTTCAGATCATGGGGGAGATGGTGATCAGAAGGATCCAGTCCATATCGGGGGTGATCCGGACGCAGACCAACGTCGTGGTGGAGTGATCCCCTAGTGGAAAAGCACAGGCAGGATCAGGAAATCCGGGAGCGCCTGTTCAAAGTGCTGAGGGAATTCCCGGTCCTGTACAGGGCGCGGTTGGGAGTGGGCACAAGGCTGCTCAACCCCTTCCAGCCCCTTCAGCATGTGGTAAGCACCCACGTCAATCCCCTGATCTTGTACATAAATGACCTTGTGGAGGAGATAAAGTCGGGGGTTCCTTATCTGGAGGCCCTGGAGCGGGTCGTGCTCTTCGCCGTGCGCTACCCTTACAGGGACCGAGTCAGGGAGGCGGTGGATCAGCTGATCTCCATAGAAGGGGATCGGCCTTACTTCATGTGGGGGCTGGCGCATCTGGCCAGAGCAGAGGATGCGACCACCAGGGGTGCCAGACTCAGGGAGTTTCACCGCCGGCTCTACCTCATGAACAAGTATTACAAGGAGCACCTGGAGATCAAGGGGGATCACGACCTAATACCTTGGCGGGCTTCCTTCCGGGCCCAGGCGGATGGAGTGACCGAGGGCTCCTACGAGTTCCCAACCAGAAGAGAACTGGAAACCTTTCGAAACGCCCTCCTGTGCCTTGCAGATCTTTGGGCCACCAGGTGCCGGGGAGGCCGGGCCCGCAAATCCCTGGGGGCCAGGATCCATGGGGAAATGGAGCAATTGGGCCGGCTCTTGTTCGACTACGGTTACACTGTGCAGGAGATCTGCGGAAAACTGAGAAGGGATGACTTTTCCCTGCCCGAGTTCCTCAACGGGCTTCTCCTCCAGGAGCTGCACAAGAGCCTGGTTTCCCCCATGGACACGGCCAGTGCCTCCAGGCACATCCTGGGCCTCACGCTCTTGGATTTTGTTTCAGTGGTGCCTTTCAGGACGTTTTATTGCAGAGTTAGCCGCACCAAGGAAGCCATGGAGATGGCCAAAGAGGTGGAAAAGAGGCTGGGCTCCAAGAACAGCCTGTACAGGAGGGTGCTGGAGCTCTACCTGGGCTACCGCGAGGTGCAACCTCCCCTTGCCGCTTACTACCTGGAATACCGCTTCAGCAAGGCCCACGGCGACTACTTCCCGGCCAAGAGCGGTGAGCACTTCGGGGTGGACATAACCAAGAAGTTTTTCTTCAAATACTTCGACCAGCAGACAGTGCAGGAAGAGGCCACCCAGGCGGCCAAGAGACTTTACAGTTCAAAGACCTCCCAGGAGGTGGTGGAACTTCTCCAGCTCTTGCTCTCGGCCCTTTCCCGTCCTGATACAGTAAGAGGCAGGCAGGTTCACATTCTGGGCCACATTCAGTCCGGGGCCATGGGAAGGGTGCTTTTGGGTGTTTACAAGGCCGAGATAGTGGCCCTGAAGGAGGCAGTGGTCCCTGCGGGCTCCTCCATGCCCCTTAGCGAGAAAGTCAGGCAGCTGGAGTATGAGGGCCGCATACACGGTCATGTCCAGTCCGGGGAAAAACAACACGAGAACATAGTGGAATGCTTTGGAATAGTGGAGGAAGAGGGCCGAAGATACCTGGCCATAGGTTACCATCCGGCAGAGACCCTGGGATCCCTGATAAGAAGACTTCAGAGTGCCCTGGCCAGAGGGAGAGGCCCCAGCCGGGTGCTTAGTCTGGGAGAGTTCGGGCTCATCGCCTCGCAACTCCTGAGCGTGCTTGCCCATCTGCGCTCCAGGCAGGTGATCCACCGGGATCTGAAGCCTGCCAACCTTCTGTATCTGGTGGACGAGACAGGTCGGCTGAGCCTCATCAAGCTGATAGACTTCGGGGTAGCCCTGGGCTTGGCCGAGGGATTGCCCAAGGACATGTTCAGGCGCCAGGTGGTGGGCACCATGGCTTACATGGCCCCTGAGGTGGTCATGGCCCAGAGTTCCTATGCCTCGGATCTCTATTCTGCAGGGGTCATTCTGTACCAGCTGATGAGCGGGGGGCTCCCCTTGGAGCTGGCCAGGCCCAAGAGCCGAGAAGATCTTAAGATGCAGCTAAAACGCGTGGTGACAGAAAAGAGGAGGCCCCTTCTCCAGGCCAACCCAAGCCTGGGGAAAGAGCCCTATTTGAAAAGGCTTGCAGAGCTCGTGCAATCCATGATCCGCATGGATCCCACAACGCGCCCGCCCGTGGATCTCCTGGAGCGGGACTGGGAGGAAGCCTGGTCCCAGCTCCCACCAGAGGTTCTGGAAACCCCATTCCCTTATGGTCCCTGAATCCCCCCCGAGGGTTCTGGCAAGGCTGTTTGGCCGGCCATTTCCCTCAGGATCTTGAGCGTCTCCAGGGCTTCCTCCTCGTCCAGCCGCTGGATGGCAAATCCCGCATGGACTATCACGTGCTCCCCCGGCAGGATGCCAGGCACCAGCACCAGGGAGACAGCCCTTCTCACCCCGTCCAGCTCCACGATGCCGTCTTGTTCGTCGATCAGCTCCACCACCTTGGCAGGAACCCCGACACACATGCTTCGCTCCTCTCTTGACTTCTCATTTTCGATGGTAAAGGGGGGACATCTTTCTGAGCCGCTCCACTATGGGAGGGAATTGCTCCAGCACGTAATCCACGTCTTCCTCACTGGTGTGCTCCCCAATGCTGAAAAGCAAGGAACCTTGGGCCAGATCAGGAGGTACGCCCATGGAGGTCAGCACGTGAGAGGCCTTGAGAGACACGGATGTGCAGGCCGAGCCGCTTGCCACAGCTATCCCCACAGAGTCCATGAAGAGCAGCATCGCCTCCCCCTCCACGAACTCCACAGAGACGCTTTGGAAGCCTGGAAGCCTCTGGGTGGGATGCCCGTTCCAGTGAAGGTGATCCACCCTTTCCGAGAGTCCCTCTCTCAGCTTCTCCCCCAGAGAGCGGCAGTGGGCCATCCTCTTGGGCATCTCTGCCACGGCCAACTCTGCAGCAACTCCCATCCCAACTATGGCAGGCACGTTCTCGGTGCCTCCCCTGCGACCGTCCTCCTGTGCCCCTCCGTCCAGGAGCCTCTGGGTGGGGGTGCCACGGCGCATGTACAGTGCTCCAACCCCCCTGGGACCGTAAAACTGGTCTGCAGAGCAGCTCAGAAGATCCACCCCCAGCTCCTCCACGTCAACAGGCACGCGGCCCACTGAGCCCACCGCGTCGGTGTGGAAGACCACCCCCGCCTCCTTCACGATCTTGGCTATTTCCTTTATGGGTTGGAGAGTTCCCACCTCAGGCGTGCTGTGCATGATGGAAACCATTATGGTGTCCTTGCGAAGGGCCTTTCGTACCTCCTCGGGATCCACCTGGCCATTGGTATCCACAGGGACCTTGGTGACCTGGAACCCCCATCGCTCCAGGGTGTTGGCCACGTAAAGGACCGAGAAGTGCTCCACCGAGGAGATCACCACATGCTGGCCCTTGTCCCGGTTCTTCCAAACAGTGCCCTTGAGGGCCCAGTTGTTGGCTTCTGTGCCGCAAGACGTGAAGTAGACTTCCTCAGGGCTCGCAGCCCCCAGGAGTTTGGACACCTTGCCCCTGGCCTCGGTGACTGCCTTCAGGGGCTCCTCCCCCAGGTGGTGGATGCTGGAGGGGTTTCCGAAGTGCTCCCTGAAGAAAGGAAGCATGGCTTGGAAGACCTCTTCTCTGACAGGGGTGCCTGCGTAGGAATCCATGTTCACACTTTTCATTGCCTGCTCCTTTTCCCTATCCTTCCTCTTCTTATTTCCACATTATCCATCGGGTTGGGCCCCGGTCAACCCTGGAGTGTATTATTTGCTTTGGTGCTCTCCTGTCCACACTTGCAGGGAAGTCTATTTCGCGCCAAGTGGCTCCTTACCCGAGACCGGCCTCAGGAGCATGTCCAATGGGTTGTCCCCGACCCCGTGGATCTGAACTTTCCAGGTGAAAAGGCTCTTTGAATCGTCCAGGCCGGGGAGGGGGTCACAATAGAATCTCGAGGCCAAAATATCCCGATGGAGTTGACAATCACTGGCCTTGTGACTAGGGTGATCCTTGCAACCCGGAGAAATGGGATGGATGGTTTGGGAAGGCCTGTTGGGTGACTAGGGCACAGGCGAAATTCCCAAGGAATGGGGAGGCCTGATGAAAAGCTACCGCAAAGAGCTTTGGTTCAATATCCCGGCCCGCCGGGGATTCGTGAACATAACTTCACAGGTGGAGCAGTGCTTGAAGGAAAGCGGGATCAAGGAGGGGTTCGCCCTTGTCAATGCCATGCACATAACCGCCTCGGTTTTCATAAACGACAACGAGGCGGGGTTGCATGAAGACTTTGAAAAATGGCTGGAAGAACTGGCGCCACATGAGCCTGTTTCCCGCTACAGGCACAACCGCACCGGTGAGGACAACGCAGATGCCCATCTCAAGCGCCAGCTCATGGGCCGGGAGGTGGTGGTAGCTGTCACAGCCGGGAGGTTGGACTTTGGTCCCTGGGAGCAGATCTTCTATGGCGAGTTTGACGGAGGCCGGCGCAAGAGGGTTCTGGTCAAGATAATAGGGGAATGAGAACAAGGGGCCACAGTGATGGCCCAAAACGACCTGCCCCAGGAGGTGTTCCAGAAACTCACCAAGCCCGAGGCCAAGAGGATGGTGGTCATAGGAGAGGGCACCCATGCCGTGGCCCTGGAGAAGAACAGGCTTCAGCTTTTCAGGGAAACCGCCCTGTTCCTGGAGGAGGAGCATTGAGGCCAGGGAAAAGCAACCGGGCTTTCTCCTCATGTGAGGACGGTCCACCCAAGCTTTGGACCAAGAGGGATGTCTCAGTCTTGTTTGCCAGGCCGGGGGGCTGGAAATGAAAGACCAGAGCCGTCTGCTTGAGGGGGCGGTGGACATGCACGTGCACTGCTCCCCGGATGTGGTGCCTCGCAGTCTGGATGTGATTGAGGCGGCCAGGCAGGCTGCACGAGCCGGGCTGGCCGCCTTGGTGATCAAGAGTCACTCGTACTGCACAGCTCCCCTGGCCATTATGGCGGAAAAGGCCGTGGAAGGGGTAAGGGTCTTCGGATCTTTGGTCCTCAACAGGGCCGTGGGCGGCCTCAACCCAGAGGCTGTCAAGACGGCCCTCAGCCTGGGCGCCAAAGTGGTCTGGATGCCCACTGTCTCGGCCTCAAACCATCAGAGGGCCCTGCAGAGCTCCCCGCGGGCAGAGCACCTGAAAAGACTGGGATCAGAGACCGGGGGATTGAGCATACTGAGTCCAGACGGCACGGTCCTGCCCGAGGTAATAGAGATAATAAGACTGGTCAGGGATGGGGGCGCTGTGCTTGCATCCGGCCATCTGGGGCTTGCCGAGGTGAAGGCCCTTGTTGAGTGCGCTTCCAGGGAGGGGCTCAACCGCCTGGTGGTGACCCATCCTGAGCTGGACATTACATGGATTCCCGAGCAGGAGCAAAAGGAGCTTGCCTCCAAGGGGGCCTTGTTCGAGCGCTGCTGGTACTCCTCCAGCCCAGGGGGCTACGGGCTGGACCCTGGCAGAATAGCCTCAAGCATAAGAAATTTGGGCGCACAAAGCACGATACTGTCTTCTGACATGGGCCAGTTGGGCAATCCCACCCCTGTCAAAGGTCTGGCCAGGTTCCTGGAGGAACTCATGGATCGGGGTGTGGGAAGAGAGGAAATCGAACTCATGAGCAAGCACACCCCCAGAAAACTACTGGGTTTGGACTGAGAAGAGGCAGGTTCCCTGTGCAGCCCGGTCTGTTCCATCAGGCCTCGGATTCGGTCCACCTGAAATCTATGAGTTCCAGGAGCACGCCGTTGAGCTTTCCCGGGTTGATGAAAGCAAACTCACAGTCTTCGAAAGGCCTTGTCTTCTTCCCCTCCGAAGTGGGAATGAAGGGGTAGCCTAGCAATTCCAGCTCTTGCACCGCCTGCCTCGTATTGTCCACATTCAAGCCCAGGACCATGAGCCCCTCCCCGTGCTGCTCAATCCACCTGGCCACAGGGCCGTCGGGGCTGGTGGACTCCATGAGCTCCAGCCCAATTCCTCCCACGTGGTACCTAGCCACCCGGATCTTCTCTGGCTCGTGCGTGTACAACCGGTCCGGCCCGGACTTGCCAATGAGAGGCTCCCAGACCTCCATGGCCTGCTCCAGGTTCCTGACGGCTATGCATAGGTGGTCTATCTTGTTGATTCTCATTCTTTTATAGTCCTCCCCGCGCAAAACTTGCAAAAGGATCCAAGACAAAGACACATCTACCATCCTTAAAACACCAAGGCCGTGCAACACCACCCAAGCAAGGGCTTTGAGTCCGGACATCTCGAAGCATCCCGGCAGCCTTGGGGGCGCAATCCCCGAACCAGCCCGGCCCGGTCAATGATCCGGGCCAGGCACAAAGCATTTCATAACAGAAAGGGTATTCCTTCCACAACTCTGGAATCCTCCTTTCGGTGCCCTGGGCACTGGGGCCTGCATCCCAGGGAATTGAGCCAGCCGCTTGCATTGACCGGCTGGCTGGGGGATATTGGTGTTGTGAGCCCCAGGTGATCTGCCTGGAGAAGGGAAGAATTGGGAGTCACAACAAATGGCCTTGGCAGACAGAACCCTTGCAGGGTTCCTGGAGCAGGTGGCAGGTATCGCCCCCACAGTCCCGGCTGGAGGATGCGTGGTGGGGCTGGCAGGGGCCCTGGCCGCATCCCTGGGCAGGTTTGTCTCGGCCCTCAGCGCCAGGAGAGCAGAGGAGCCGGGCAGGGTGGAGAGATACCAGGCCATGGAAGCACGTCTGGAGGTGTTGCAGCAAAGATGCCTGGCCCTCATGGACCAGGATATGGAAGCTTGCGAGAGGCTCTTCCAAGCCAGGCTCAGCATGGCCAGGGCTAGGTCCGGAGGGCATGCCGAGGGGCTCCAGGAGGCCGCCTGTGCCTTGATGGAGCCCCCGCTGGCGCTTGCCCGCTGCGGCCTGGAGCTTCTCAGAATAAACTTGGAGCTTGCCCAAAAGGGCAATCCTGTGGCCAAGGCCGATGCGGCTGTGGCAGCAGAGATGGCAAATGCCTGTGCCAGGGGGGGGCTCTGGATAGCCAGGGCCAACCTGGGCCTCCTGGGCAGAGGGCTCGGAAAGTCCCACTCAGAAAGCATGGACCACTTGGAAGTGGAGCTGGAAGCCCTTTATGGGAGGCTTTCCCAGGAAATGGGGAAGTGAGGAAATGATCCGACCTGCATCCAGGAAATTCTTGAGCCTCTTTGGGTGCATTTTGGCCTTTTTCTCGGCTCAGGGTCTCCCTTTGCTCCACGCCGCAGAGAAGGGGGGAGGAATGACTGGGCCGGCCTTGCCGCGGCAGGTGGGAGAGTGGCGCCTGGAGGGCCTGGATGAGAGCTACACCCCGGAGACGCTCTTTGACTACATGGACGGGGCTGCGGAGCTTTATCTGTCCTACAATTTCCGCCTTATGAGAATGGGCCGTTACAGCAGGGGAGAAGGGCCCCGGATCGTGCTGGAGCTTTATGAAATGGCCTCCTCGGAAGACGCCTTTGGGATCTTCTCCTTTGAGCGGGAGGACCGGGAGGCTGGAATAGGGCAGGGCTCGGAGATGGGGGGAGGCATCCTGAGGTTCTGGAAAGGCCGCTACTTCGCCAGCGTATATGGGGAGGAAGAGACCTCTGAGGCTGCGATCCTGGCCCTGGGGAAGGCCTTGGAAGCCGAGATCCGGGAACAGGGCAGGCCCCCGGAACTCCTGGCTTTCCTGCCAGAGCCCTCCCAAGGTCTGGAGCCTGGATCGGTCCGCTTCTTCAGGAGCCATGTTTGCCTCAACCAGCGCTTTTTCGTGGCCAACAAGAACATACTTCTGCTGGGCCCGGAAACAGGTGGGGTGTTGGCTGTGCTCTCAGGCCCCTGGGGCAAGGTTCACCTGGTGCTGGTGCGCTACCCAACCGAGTCCAAGGCAGCCGAAGCCCAAGAGAGTTTCGCCTCGGCCTACATGCCAGAGGCAGGCCCGGAAGGGGTGCTCCTCACAGAGGACAAGAAGTGGACCGGTGCCCTGCGAAGGGGAGACCTCTGGGTAGGGGTCTTCGGGGCCGAAAGCCGCGAGGATCTGGGAAAGATCCTGGAGATGCTCCTGGCAAGAAAGGCAGCAAGATGAGCCCTCTTGTCACGAGAAGGGATTTTCTAAGAACAGGCGGGCAGATAGGCCTGGGTTGGGCCCTGGGCTCCTCCTTGGCCGGGGCCGAGGCGCCCAAGGGGGGCTCCCGAGTGGTACTTGTGCGGGACCCAGGGATTTTGGGCCCGGATGGGGGCATAGTATCAAACCGCCTGGCTTCTGTCTTGGATGAGGGGGTGAGGGTCCTTTTGAGCCTGGGAGATGCCAGTGAGGCCTGGGCCAAGCTGATCTGTCCCCGGGACATGGTGGGCATAAAGAGCAATGTCTGGCATTACCTGCCCACGCCCAAGGAGCTGGAGCAGGCCATAGTGAGGAGGCTCAGGGGCCTCGGGGTAAGCCCGGAGAGGATCTCTGTGGATGACCGAGGAGTGAGGTCCAACCCAGTTTTCCAGAAGGCTACGGCACTGGTGAACGTGAGGCCTCTGAGGACCCACTTTTGGTCAGGGATCGGAGGCTGCATCAAGAACTACATAATGTTCGTACCCAACCCCTCGGAGTACCATGCTGATGGCTGCGCCAATCTGGGGGCTGTCTGGAAAGAGCCCATGGTCAAGGGGAAAACCAGGCTGAATGTGCTTTGCGCCATCACTCCCCAGTTCTACGGCAGAGGTCCCCACTACTTTGACCGCAGGTACACCTGGCCTTACTGCGGACTGATCCTGAGCCTGGACCCCGTGGCTGCGGATTCGGTGGGGGCCAGGTTGCTTTCTGCCAAGCGAAGGGAGCACTTCGGGGAGGACAAGCCCCTGGATGTGACCCCTCATCACATAGAGGTTGCCGAGAAAGTGTATGGGCTGGGGGTCGGCGACCCTGCCAGAATCCAGCTCCTGAAGTTGGGCTGGAACGAGGGGGCCTTGATCTGAACTTTATCTGAAAAGTTCTTTTCCAACCTGGATGACTGGCCGGGATCCACCAAACCTAGGGCTCTCCCCCCTCCAGAATCCCCGGGACACTTTGAGATTTCCACTATTAAAACCTCGCTTCTGACGTCATAGCACGGGCAGAGTTTTTCTTGAGCTCCAGACACATGAATCCAACCAAACAAAATTCTTAGCCTGGATTATTTACCGCTGGTGAGCAATCCAGGCCAACAGGATTTCCCAACAACTCAGGCTGGGTGAGGGGCGAAGAGGTATTCCACGGTCCTGTTTAGCATCCTGGCCCCCTTCACCTCTGTCTCAAAAAGGGGCACCAGGCTCCTGACCCTGTCCCCGAATATCCTCCAGATCTCTTCCATGTGTTCCTGTTGCATCATGAGCCTGTTTTGGACGAACTGCGGGGCATCCTCCCCCACCAGCTCCTTTTGGATCAGGCCATTGACCACGACTCCACCCACGGGGATCCCGAAGTCGTGGAACCAATTGATGAACCTAGTAATGACAGCTATGGGCAGGGCTTCTGGCAGAGTCACGAAAAAGAAGGCCGTAAGGGACTCGTCGGTCAGGAGCTCCTTGGCCTTTCCCATGCGCTCTCTGAAAGTGAGGAGGTAGTCCAGCAGGGGATCCTTCTCCTCCTTCTTGGAAAAGGAGAGCATCTCCCTTAGGGATCTGGCCTCTTGTCTGCTCCTGAGCATCTTTTCCACCCACATGGAGTAAACCTTGGACATGCCCAAGAGCCTTCTGGCATTGGCGGTCGGGGCTGTGTCGAAGACATAGAAGTCGTACTCGTCCCTGAACATGATCTCCATCATGTTCTCGAACATGGCCGACTCCTCGAAGGCCGGATTCATGGTGGCCGACTCTATGAAGTCCTCTGCCTTGGTGGTGATGTCAGCGAACTTAAGAAACCAGTTTATCTTCTCCCTTATCTCCTGCTTGGAGCGTTCTATGGTGTCTTTGGTGTCTATCTCAAAGGCGTAACAGTTCTGCTCGTCGCAAACCACTGCCACCTTGCCAAAGACGTCCTTTTCCAGCAGATTTGAGAGGCTGTGCACCGGGTTGGTGGAGGCAAGAAGCGTCTTTTTGCCCTGCCTGGCCGCCCAGAGGGCTGCGGCCCCCGCCATGACCGTCTTGCCCACACCTCCTTTGCCCCCGAAGAACACGTACTTGAGCTTGGGGTGCTCCTGCATGAAACGGTTCATGTCCTTGGTAATGCTGCCCACGTGGCTTCTCCTTCCCTGGCTCGGATCATTGCCCGGGCCGAGTGCGTTCGGGGGCCCAAGCTCCTAAGCCCCCGGGCTGCCATGAGATGTCCGAACCCAAAACCCTTTCTCGAAAATCATCACACAGGCAGAAGCTTTTCAGGCATATTCGCCTCGCTGTGAGTCCAAGCCGTTCGGCGCATTTTCCACTTCCCCTGAACAGTGCTGGCCGGCTGCGGTTCAGAACTCCCCGAACATTACCCTAGCCATTCTCTCTATCATGGGAAGCCCCGTGACATCCCTTTCCATCTCAGGCACCGCTGCCAAGATCTGATCCCCAAAAGTGCTGCTTATGACCTTCAGATAGTGCTCCTGCATTGCCAGCCTGTTTTTCAAGTAATCCGGGATGGCCTGGTGCTTGAGCTCCTGGGGGATCAACCTGTTGATAATGTAGCCGCTCAGGGGCACATCGAACTTGGAGAATAGCTCCGCAGCCTTCACAGTGTCCTTGATTACCATCTCCTCCGGAGTGATGACGAAGAAAAAGGCGGTCATTTTCTTGTCCGTCAGGATCTTGGAGGACTTGTTGATCCTGTCCTTGATATAGAGGAGCTCGTTCAAAATGGCGTCCTCGTCCAGCTCCTTCTCCCTCTTGATCACCGCCGCCACCTGGTCGTACTCGCGCATCTGCTGGCGAAGTCCCGTGATCTTCCCGATCCAGGCGTCGTATACCGATGCCATGCTGAGGTAATAGAGGGCATGGCCCAAGGGCACCAGATCGTAAACATAGTAGTCGTACCCTCCCTGGACCACTATGTCCACAACCTGGTCAAAGATGGCGCTCTCTTCCATGGCCGGCTCTGCTGCGGCAGCCTGGATGTAGCTCTCTATCTCCTCGGGGATCGTGTCCATCCCGTACATGTCCCTTATCTTCTGCCTGATTTCCTCCTGATACTCCCGCACCCTCTTGTCAGCATCTATCTCCTGGGCATAGAGATTGGGAATGATTTCCGTGGGTCCCTTCCCGAAGATGTCCCTCTGAAAGATGTCGGTGAGAGAGGCCTGCGGGTCCACGGAAAAGATCAGGACCCTGTGTCCCCTTTTGGCCAGGTAGTAGGCTGTGGCTGCCGAAAAGGTGGTCTTGCCGAGACCCCCTTTCCCGCCGAACATTATGTAACGCCGGTCAGGAAACTGCTCGAAGATCCGTGCCAGAGAAATGGGAATCACCCCCCTTCCTTTTTGCCTCTTCCCCCAAGCAGCCGAGTGGGGTCAAGCCCCTTGGCGGCTCTGACCGCTTCACTCCAAGGGCCAAGCAGAGACTTTTCAAGCCAGGGCGTCGGTCAAGTCCTTTTCCCTGAGCATCCTTCTCTTCCAAGTGGATATCTGGGGAACCACGTACGGGAGAAGGCGAAGGGAATAATAAGGGGGCAAGATGGGGACCCCCAACATGTCTCCCATGGTTATGAGGATAAAGAGGTGCTCCATGCTGGCCCTGGTCTTGAGGGCAAAGCGGGCAGAGTCGTGGGCAGCCACCCCGTACACGAATTCCTTTACGGCCTGGAAAAATCCCCCTTTTTTCTTCTCCTCTTTGGACATGTCCACCGTCTCCTCACCCTGTGCCTTGCTGGGTGGTGCCCCCCCCCAGCCGGGGAGACACCACCCCATCCAGAATCCCTATCAGGCCTGCGCACCTGCGGGTTGAACCTTCATGGCCCTGTACCGGCCAAAGGCCTTGAGGCCCTCGTAGGCCAGCACAAAGGAGGCCAGGACCAGGAAGAAGCCGATGATCCCTATGACCGCATTGCCTGCAGCGGCCTCTCCCTTGACCGCCCCCTTGAAGACCTTGTCCAGCAGATTGTAGGAGGTGTAAAGCAGCGCCGCCACCGTGGTCACGAACATGAACACCGTGGGCCACAGGCTCCAGGAGGCTGGTCTACCCTCGGACATGAGCCAGGCCGTGATGATCATCAAAGCCATGGAGGCCATGAGCTGGTTGGCCCCGCCAAAGAGGATCCAGAGGTACTGCCACCATCCTGTCATGACCAGGAAGATGCCCAGGAGACTGGCTATGAAGGTCCCCACGTGGGCATTCCTGAAAACCGGGCTAATGTCGCTCAGGAGCTCTGAGGTGGCTATCCTCATGAAACGGATCACCAGCTGCATGATAGTGATGGCCAGGAATATCATCATGACGCTCCCGTAGGAACGGCCCACATCTGCCGGGAGCCCCACTGCCCCCAGGAATTTGGACACCCCTGCTGCGAATACCCCGCCGGGCCCCTTGGCTATGGCCTCTCCGTACTGGGCCGGAGAGGCATAAAGGGTGCCTGCGATTATGAGGGCGAACAGTGCCAGCAACATCTCCACGAACATGACCCCACCTCCCACGGGCAGGGCATCCTGCTCGTTCTCAAGCTGCCTGGCCGTGCCCGAGCTTGACACCAGGCTATGCCATCCTGAGATGGCCCCGCAGGCCACGGTCACGAACATTATGGGCCAGATGGGCCCAATCTTGATGGTGAAGGAGGAGTAGGCCGGGAGCGTGAAGTCGGGGTGAAGGATCACAACCCCGATGAGCCCGAAGAAAAGCCCCAGGAAAACCACGTAGGCTGCCACGTAGTTTATGGGAAGGGCAAAGCGCCAGATGGGAAGCACTGCCGCAAAGTAACAGAAAACGAACGCCGCGATGGCCCACAGCCATCTTTCGTTTGCCAGGCCTGCCCCTATTATCTTGTCCGAAGGGGCCACGGTGCCAACCCAGATCCCTATTAAGGCCAGCACCACGGTCACCACCGTAGTCAAGATAATGTCCTTGCGCCACCTGTAGATCATCTGCCCTGCCAGGAGGCCTGCCCCTGTCAGGAAAAGCCAAGCCATGGGGGAGCCCTTTAGGCCTATGGCGGTGCTGACCACCACGTTCCCGAAGGCCCCGGCTATGAGGAGAAGGTAGAAATAGATAAAGGCCAAGAGGATCATCCTGGCCCTGGGGGAGATGAGCTTGTGACTGAGCCCTCCCATGGAGGCACCGTCTTTGCGCATGGCCACCATGGCGCTGGCGTAATCTTGCACCCAGCCTATGAACAGTGTGCCCAGTAGGATCCAGACCAGGGCCGGCAGCCACCCCCACTGAAGGGCTATGATGGGACCCAGGATGGGCCCTGCCCCAGCTATGGACTTGAACTGGTACCCGAATAGGATGTTTCTGCTTGTGGGCATGAACTCCACACCGTCCATGTACATCTTGGCGGGAGTAGCCTTGCGCGGGTCGGACTGGATTACCCTCCTGTCAATGCGTTTAGCGTAGAGGCGGTAGCCGAAATAGGCCACCGCAAGTCCCAGTACTAGAACGACCACCGAGTTCATTCCTCCACCTCCTTATGGTTTTGGGGTGATAAAGGAACGCCTTAAAAGGCGCACTAGGGCTTCTCCTAATGCCCCCGCACCTTCTCATCCACAAAGGACTTTTGGCTCTAGTGGTCATTGGCTGTTGGGATTGATTGGAACTGGAACCGAGAGAATCCTATATCTTCTTCACTTACGGTGTCAAGAACAAATGCTCCTTTTTTCCTCTGGATCAGCTTGACTTGGAAAGCCCAAGGCTGTACATCCTGGGTGCGGCCTCAGGGGAAAGGAAAATGGGACATGCTCAGGTTCGTGCTCTTCGACATAGACCAGACTTTGATTGACGCCAAGGGGGCCGGGGCAAGGGCCCTGGCCAGCGCCTTGCGGGAGCTGTGCGGTGGGAACTGTGGCATTGAGGGCCTGGAGATGGCAGGAAAGACAGACCTTCAGATAGTGAAGGAAGCCTTGGGCAGGGAGGGATTGGCCCTGGATGAAGGGTTGGTCCTGAAGGTCTCAAGGAGTTACATCCATCACCTCAGGCAGGAAATGGCTTCTTGCAAAGGGCATCTCATGCCTGGAGTGAGGGAGCTGTTGGGAAGGCTGAGGGAGCAGGAAGGGGTACATCTGGGGCTCTTGACCGGAAATCTGGAGGAGGGGGCGCGGCTCAAGCTGGGCCCCTTCGGACTAAACGAGTTTTTCCCCTTGGGGGCCTTCGGGGGGGACAGGGAGGACAGAAACCAGCTCCTGCCGGTGGCTGTGGAGAGACTCAAGGCAGAAAGGGGGATCCAGGTTCGATTCGAGGAGTGTGTGGTCATAGGAGACACCCCCAGGGACGTGGCCTGTGCCAAAGTGCATGGAAGCCCGTGCATAGGGGTGGCCACAGGACGTTATTCAGTGGAGGTCTTGAGAAGCGCAGGGGCGGATTTGGCCGTGGAAGACCTCTCCAGAACAGAGGAGATCCTGGAGTGGATCCATAAGCCTCTTTCGGCTCGCTGTGTCTAGCTCGGGTCAGGGCCTGCAGCTCAGGGGGATCAAGCCCCCAGGACTTCCTGGTGACCCAAGAGAGGTGAGCCATGGTTAACACAGATGAATCCCTGGCCAAGTCTCTTCGCTACAGATGGTTGATCTTCTGGATCCTGGCCTTTGGCTACATCCTGGTTTACTTCCACCGCCTTTGCCCGGCCGTGGTGGCCGTGGACATGATGAAGGATCTGCAAACCAGCGGGGAGCTGCTGGGGCTTCTGGCCTCAGCTTATTTCTATCCTTACGCCGTGATGCAACTGCCAGCAGGGCTGCTTTCAGACTCCTGGGGTCCCAGACGGACCATAACCTTGTTTTTCTGCTTGGCCTTTGTGGGGTCGGTGATCCTGGGAATGGCTCCCACAGTGGGGCTGGCCGTGGTGGGGAGGGCCCTTGTGGGCCTCGGGGTTTCAATGCTCTTTGTGCCCACCCTCAAGATACTGGCCGAGTGGTTCCTGACAAGAGAGTTTGCCACCATGACCGGAATCCTCATGGCCACGGGCGGCATAGGCTCCCTGAGCGCTGCCACTCCCCTGGCCCTCTTGAGCGGCTGGTTGGGTTGGAGGCTTTCCTTTGGGTTTGTGGGGGGGTTGACACTGCTTCTGGCCTTGATGGTATGGACCCTGGTGAGGGACAAGCCCTCGGAGTTCGGATGGAGTTCCCCCACAGAGGCCGAGAGAAAACAGACAGCCTTGCCTCCCATAGGCCTGTGGGAGGGAGTCAGGAAGGTGCTCGCCCACCCCCCCTTTTGGCCGGTGGCAGCCTGGTTCTTCTTTGACTGCGGGGTCTTTTTCTCCTTCGGGGGGCTTTGGGGTGGGCCTTACCTGGCGCATGTGTACGGGCTGGGCCGGGACAAGGCCGGGCACGTGCTCTCCATGATGGCCGTTGGAATGATCCTGGGAAGCCCGCTTCTGAGCTATGCCTCGGACAAGTGGGTAAAGGGCAGGAAACCGGTCCTGGTGATCTGCAGTCTGGCCCTGGTGGGCCTCACCGGGGTTCTGGCCTTTGCCACCACGGACATCCCCCTTTGGGGCCTGTACGGGATCTGCCTGGGGCTGGGTGTTTTCTCCAGCGCCATTGTGGTCATAGCCTTTACCACTGCCAAGGAGCTCTTCCCAGTGCAGATTGCCGGCACCTCCACGGGCCTCGTGAACCTGTTCCCCTTTGCGGGGGGAGCGGTTTTCCAGCCTGTGCTGGGCCACATCCTGGAGAAGCATGGGAGGGTCTCGGGGGCCTTCCAGCCAGCAGGCTACCAGGAAGCCTTTCTGGTGCTCTTCGGGTGTGGATTGGCAGCTTTGACAGCAAGCCTCCTGCTCAAGGAGACTCTCATCAGGCAGGCTCCTTCCGGGTAGGCGCCAGAGGCCCTCTGTGCTACAATGGCCTGGTCCCTTGAGGCCCGCTTTTCTGAAAAACATCACACAGGGTTTTCACAACCGGGAACCACCAACATCACTGGGTATTAACTTCGGCCAGTGGGGTTTGCCCACCAATTCATCCAGAGAGGTGCATGGCATGAAATCAGCCCAGGTGGACCTCACCGGATACTTCCCCGGTCTCATAGGCAGGGTGGTGGAGTTGCACGCCAGTTACTACCACGAGCACTGGGGGCTTGATCTTTCTTTTGAAATCCAGGTGGCAACAGAGCTGTCCCGGTTCATGGCTGCCTTTGTGCCGGGGAGGGACGGTTTTTGGGCAGCCAGGTGTGATGGGGAGTTTGCGGGCTTCCTGGCCATAGACGGAAGCCAGGCCGCCCAGGAGGGAGCCAGGCTGCGATGGTTCATCGTGGCCCCGGAATTCCAGGGTCGGGGAGTCGGGAACCTCTTGATAAGAGAAGGCATGAGGTTCTGCCAGGAAGCCGGTCACAAGAAGGTATTCCTCTGGACATTCGAGGGGCTGGACGTGGCAAGGAGGCTCTATGAGCAGCAGGGCTTTTCTTTGACCTTGCAGCAAAAGGTCAGACAGTGGGGCCGCTTGATCCGGGAGCAGAGGTTCGAGTGGAAAGCCAGCCCTTAGGGTTCGGGGAGAGCCGTGGGAAAGGAAACAAAGCTCTTTCAAATAGGCCAGCCCACAGAGCGTTCCTTTGGCTGGGGAGATCTGGTTGTTCTCCTGGGGATCATGGGAGCAGCCTATATAGGGGTCAGGCTGGCCCTGGGAAGCCCAAGATCAGTGCAGGGGCCGGAGATATCCCTGTCCCCCTGGGCTCTTCCGTGGTATGCCTGCCTTTCCATGGGACGAATGGCCGCAGCCTATGCGCTTTCCATGATTTTCTCGCTTGTTTACGGTTATCTGGCGGCCAGAAGAAAGGGTGCCGAAAGGGTGATGATCCCCCTTTTGGACATCCTCCAGAGCATCCCGCTGCTTTCTTTCTTGCCGGTGGTGCTGCTGAGCTTCAGGGCCATCTTCCCCCCGGGTGTGGCTGCTGAGCTGGCCTCCATAGTGCTCATCTTTACCAGCCAGGCTTGGAACCTTACCTTTGCCTGGTATCAGTCATTGCTCACCATCCCCAGGGAACTTAGGGAAGCAGGCCGGGTGCTGCGTATTTCACCCTGGGTGAGGTTTCGGAAGTTGGAGCTTCCCTTTGCGGCCATAAGCCTCATCTGGAACAGCGTCATGAGCTGGTCCGGAGGCTGGTTTTTCCTCATGGCCGCAGAGATATTCTCTTTGGGGGAGATGGATTTCAGGCTTCCCGGGCTGGGAGCATATCTACAGGAGGCTGCCCAGAGGGGGGATGTGGAGGCCATCTTTTGGGGTATGGGTACCCTGGTCTTGGTGATAGTGGCATTGGACCAGATAGTGTGGAGGCCGCTTCTGGCCTGGGCGGACAGGTTCAAGCTGGAGATGGTGGAGGCGGAATCCCCTCCTGGCTCATGGTGCTATGATGCCCTCATGAATTCAGCCCTGGCCAAATGGATGGGGGAAAGACTCTGGGGGCCTTGTCTGGACAGGTTGGATGAACTCTTGAGCCGAGTCTTCCCGTACAGGGAAGAGGAGAAGGAGGATCGGCCCAGAAGCGGCAGGCTGCAGCTATTTCTGTGGAGCCTGGCCTCGGCCGTGCTCCTGCTGGGGGTTTTCAGGGCGGGCCACATGATGGCAGGCCTAAGCCTCCCCCAGTGGAGCCAGATCGGTGTCAGCCTGGGGGCCACCCTTCTGAGAGTGATGGCAGCCTTGGGCATTGCACTGGCCTGGACCCTCCCGGTGGGTGTGGCCATCGGCACAAACCCCAGGCTGGCCGCCTTCCTCCAGCCCTTGGTGCAGATCGCGGCCTCAGTGCCAGCCACAGCCCTTTTCCCCGTGGTTGTGCTGGTCCTGTACAGACTCCCAGGGGGGATGGACATGGCAGCGGTGCTGCTCATGCTCATGGGCACCCAGTGGTACCTGCTCTTCAACGTGATAGCCGGTGCCACAGCCATACCCCAGGATCTCAAGTATACGGCCACCCTCCTGCACTTGGGGAGATGGGGAAAGTGGCGCAGGCTCATACTGCCGACACTGTTCCCATACCTCATCACAGGCACCATGGTGGCAAGCGGAGGGGCCTGGAACGCCAGCATAGTGGCCGAGTACGCGCATTTCGGAGGGGAGACCCGCCACACCCCTGGAATAGGCTCCCTCATAGCGCAAGCCACAGCAGAGGCTGATTACTCCTTCCTCCTGGCGGGGACCCTTTCCATGGTGGTGGTCGTGGTGCTGATCAACAGGCTGGTCTGGAGGCGTCTTTATCAGCGTGCTGAGGAACTCTACAGACTGGAGTGAGCCATGGCCGGCAACGGTGTGCTTCTGGATCTTCAGAACATTCGGCAGGTGTACGGAACCGGGCCCAGGGCCTTCACCGCAGTGGAGGACGTGAGCTTCTCGGTCAACGACGGGGAATTCGTGGCCCTGTTGGGACCTTCAGGCTGCGGCAAGAGCACCTTGCTCAGGATAATCGCAGGACTTCAAAGACCCACTTCGGGCAAAGTCCTGTACAGAGGAAAGCCGCTCCATGGGGTGAACCCTTATGCCTCCATAATATTCCAAACCTTTGCCTTGTTCCCTTGGCTCACGGTGCAGGAGAACGTGGAGGTGGCTCTTCAGGCCAGGGGGGTTCCCTCCAAGCTCAGGGCCGCCAGGGCCTTGGATCTCCTGGACCGGGTAGGTCTGGACGGGTTCGAGACCGCTTACCCCAGGGAACTCTCGGCAGGAATGCGCCAGAAAGTGGGTTTTGCCAGGGCCATGGCCGTGGAGCCGGAACTTCTCTGCCTGGACGAGCCTTTCTCCAGCCTGGATGTGCTCTCTGCGGATGCCTTGCGAGGGGAACTCTTGGAGCTCTGGCTCAGCGGGAACATGCCCACCAAGGCAATGCTCATGGTGACCCACGACATAGAGGAGGCGGTTTTCATGGCGGGCCGTGTGATTCTCATGGAGAAGAGCCCGGGCAGGGTCATCACCGATATAACCATTCCCCTTGCCCAGCCAAGGGCAAAAAAGGAAACAAAGTTCCTGGAGATAGTGGACAGGGTCTACGCCATCCTGGCCGGGCAGACCCAGCCCGAGCACGTGGAGCTGGGCACAGCCCCGGGTGAGCCGGGCCGCACCAGGGCCCTGCCCCACATCACCATAAACGACCTGGCGGGCCTCCTGGAGCATTTGAGCGACCTGCCAGCCAACCGGGCTGATCTTTACCAGCTGGCTCAGGACCTGAAGGTGAATTCAGACCAGCTACTTAGTCTCACAGAGGCAGCAGAGCTCCTGGGCTTTGCCACTGTGGCCCAGGGTGACATAATGCTGACAGCCTTGGGGGAGACCTTTGCAGAGGCGAGCATCCTGGCCCGAAAGGAGATCTTTGCCACTCGCATCAGGAGGCTTCCCATCTTCAAGTGGCTTCTTAGCATGCTCAAGAAGGCCGAAAAACACCAGCTCAAGTGGGACGTGGTCCAGACCGCCTTGGAGCTGGAGTTCCCAGAGGAGGAAGCCTACAGACAGCTTGACACTGCCGTGGACTGGGGCCGATACGCCGAGATCCTGGCCTACGAGGACGCAAGTGAGGTGATCTATCTGGAGCCCCTGGCCTCGCAGGCCGCCAGGCCGGCTTAGGATGAGGTGGTCAGGAAAGGAAGGAGTCTTTGGGCCACGGCCAGAAGTTCCTCCTCCTGCATCCACTTCCCCACCAACTGCACGCCCATGGGCAAGCCCTCGGGAGTCTTTCCCGCAGGGATGGAGAGAGCCGGCAGCCCGGCATGGGTCCAGGGCAGGTTCATTATGGACTCCCCGGTGCTGTGAAGTCCCAGGGGAGCTGGGCCCACAGTGGCCGGGGCCAGCCAAACGGCCAGCCCCTCCCTCTCCATCACCTCGCCGAGGGTTTCTCGGAGACGGATTCGGCTGAGCCTGTAGGTCTCCAATTCCTTGGGCGGAACAGTCATACCCCTCTCCATGAGGGCCTTGGTCTCTTTGCGGTAACGGGATCCGAACTCCTTGAACCACCTCCGGTGAACCCAGGCTGCCTCCCCTGCCAAGAGACGATGGTGCCTGTGGGCTATCTCCTCGAAATTCTCCATTACCTTAAGGAGCTTTATCCTGAAGCCCGCTTCCAGCAGCCTGCCCATCACCCCTTGGAGGTGATCCAGGCAGCGCTGGCCTGCCCGCCTGATGTAAGGGCCATCTGGAATCCCTATGAGGGGCTCCTCTATAGTGGTGGATTCTCTCCAGTCATGGCACAGGAGCGAGGCTGCCAGCGCCATGCCTTCCAGGTCCCTGGTGAAGAGCCCCACGTGGTCCAGGGAGGGGGAAAGGGGAATGCTTCCCTCTGTGGGAATTCGGCCAAAACTCGGCTTGAACCCCACCACTCCACAGAAAGCCGCAGGCCTTAGGACGGAGCCCACGGTCTGGGTGCCTATGGCCAACGGGCACATTGCGCAAGCCACTGCAGCTGCGGAACCGCTACTGGAGCCCCCTGGGGTTCTGTCCAAGTCATGGGGGTTGCGGGTGGGGGCAGGAGCCAGATACGCGAACTCAGAGGTGTGCGTCTTGCCCAGGACCAGGGCCCCGAGTCCCCTCAGCCTTCGAACCAAAGGACCCTCTGGGCCGGCCAGGACCTCAGGTGGCAGCAAGCTCCCCGCCCTGGTGGGGAAGCCCTCCACGTGGATCACGTCCTTGACTCCCACGGGTATTGCGTAAAGGGGAGGCCTCTTGCCTGGCTCAGGGAAGCCTGCCTCCAGGCTCTCCAGCTCTTTTTCCAGCCTGCTGAAGGGGTCTTGGGCCTCAGGCACAAATGCCTGCACCAGAGGTTCCAGGCGAGAAAACCTTCTTTTGAGGAGCTGCAGGTAGTGATTTGGGTGCAGGTCTCCCATGGCCAGGGCTCTTACCAGCTCTGCCAGCCCCTCCAGGGGGGTGTTGGGAAGGACGTTTTTCATCTTGCCGGCCTTTTCCCTCCGAGAGTGCATGGATTTTGGTTGTGAGCTGGGGCCTTGTCAAGGAGTAAAAGGATTCCAGGCGAGGGAACATTTCTCATGGCTCGGGCAAGAAGCTCAACCCGCATTGTTCAGGAGCAGTGGATGTTTAACGTTAACTCATGGGTTTGTTTGCCCTGAGCCGGGTGTGTTTCAGAGCAGTCTTACTCTGATATGGGACCTAAAAGAGGCTCTCAGCCTGGGGGCCAAAGCAAAGGGAGAGCAGGCAAGATCAGGGAACGCGGCGGTCTTGAAGGCGCTCCTTATTGATCTGCTTGATTTTCTCTTCCACCAAGCTGGTGTCGTACCCTGGGCAGAGCTGCTTTAGGCTATTGAGCATGTGCTCTATGCCTGCCAGATAGGCAGCCGCTTCCATATTCCCCCAGATCTCGGTGTTGAACTTGTTGAAGCGGGCCTTGTCTGTCCGACATTGGAACAAGTGGGTGTTTTCATGCCTCAATATGCCTTCGACCACCTCCACAGGAATACATTTTCTGAGCGAGTCCTGCCGATAGGCTTTTTCAGCCTCTTCACCCTTCTTGCCTTGGTAGATCAGCTCGCACTTTGAGTTCACACCGATTTCGTCGCCCATGGGAGAGGCTTGGCTCCAGGGAGAAGACTCGGGTTTGTGAATTTCATAGGCTTTTTCATCCACGTACTCTTTGTACTTCTCTATGTCGGAGGTTCTCTTCCTTGTGGCAGGGTCCAAATAGGCCTGGGTGTAAGCCAAGTCGTTGAGAATGGTCTGGATCAGGTCTTCACAGGGTTCCCTGGGTTTGAATTCCCAATGCACGGTACAGATCTGTTCCAGATGGGGCTTTTTTTCCTGGAACAAGGTGTGGGAACCGCTGCAGCCCCGTGGGTCGAACTCCATGTGCCAGGATGCGAAAGTGCCCGGCAGCTTAGCCAAAACATAGGGACGGGTCAAGACTGTGGTGTTTGGGGAAATGGAACCAACAGCAGCCCCAGCATGCTCCTGCCCTGGGGCCACTGGCTGGAATTCAATACGCTTTTCAGTGGTCTGTGCTGTGCACACATCGTGCCTCTGGGTGAGGCTGTAGCCTTCGATGGCATCGTAGACTAACGCCTCAAAGCTGCAAAGGTAGCGGCCAGCCCATTTGCATGTACCCGCCTTTGTTCTGGGCTCAGTGCCCGAAGGCTCCCTCGGGATAAAAATCATGGTGAAAGAAGGCTTGTAATTGCTGTTGAGCTTGAATTGTCTTTGGGCTTGGGCTGGTTCCAAGAAGACTCTGGTTTGTTTTTCCACTGTCCTTTCCCAGTTGCCCGGCCTCTCGATACGCACATTCCCCCGTGTGCGGTGAACCGGAGAGCAATCGGTTGACTTGTAAACGACCTTCACGTCCTGTTGTTCGAGCATATCAACTTCGTGGCTCGCTCCCAGGACGGCTGTTTGCCCCTCATACAAACAGACTCTTGCCTTGGTCTTTACGAAATGGCGCGTGGTTCGGGGTATCCCGGAGATGGTGGCGCCCGAGGGGGCATGGAGCTCACCGGCATCCTTGTTCAGCCGGTATTCCACAGTGATCTCCCCTTCCAGCTGGGAACTGCAGCCCAAAGAAGGTTGGGGTTGCCAGACCATGCAGAAAATGGCTATCAGGGACGCGCTGAGAATTGTCAGAAGCGGTTTTTTCAGGCTCCCCTCCCTTGAGAATGGCAGGAGCTTATCTGGATGGGATTCTCGGCCCAAGAGCCTGACTCCCCCCCGGGGGCTACACCCAGGGCAAGCCCTGGAGAACGCTCTTAGGCTTACACCTCCTCCGGGGTGGAGGTCAAGAAAGAAGATTGTTGACGTGCCTGGTCTTGGGCTCTATAAGATAAGGAAACCAGCTCATGCCCCCAGATGGAGAAACCCATGTGCCAGCGTATCATAATCGACACAGACCCGGGAGTGGACGACGCCCTGGCCCTGATCCTGGCCCTGAGGTCCCCTGAGGTAAGGCTGGAGGCAGTCACCACCGTGGGAGGAAACGTGGAGCTGGAGCAAACCACGAGAAACGCTCTCAGAGTGCTTCAGCTCTTGGAGCCCTTCCCCCGACCTGTCTTGGCAAGAGGCGGCTCCCCGCCGGCCAAGAGGGGCGTGCTGAGGCCCCGATCGGTCCACGGAAAGGACGGACTAGGGGAGCTACACAGGTTCCTGGAGCCGGATGGGTCCCCTGTGTACCCAGAGGTGCAGGTTCCCGGGGACCTGCCCAGGGCCCTGGATGTGGTAGCTGACCTTCTGGAAAGGTACCCAGGCGAAATCCTCATGATAAGCCTGGGACCGCTTACAAACCTGGCAGAGCTTCTCAGGAGAGCTCCGGAGAAGGCCAGGAGACTAAAAGGGGTCATAGCCATGGGAGGTGCCATGGGCTGCTGCGGGAATGTGACCCCTGTTGCAGAGTTCAACATGTACGCAGACCCGGAGGCTGCCCAGAGGGTCTTTTCCTCTGGGCTTCCCCTGAGCTTGGTAGGCTTAGATGTGACCAGGCAGGTGAGGCTCAACAGACAGGACCTGGAGAGGGTACCAGGGGCAGGGGAGGATCCTGTGGTGAGGTTCCTCAAGCATTCAACCCAAAATGTGCTTGAGTTCATGGAGCAAAGGGAAGGGGTTTCCTCCATGGCCCTTCATGATCCCCTGGCTGTGGGGGTGGCCATAGATCCAGATCTTGTGAAAATGGTGCCCCTGCACGTGGAGGTAGAAACCCGAGGAAGAATAACTTATGGGATGACGGTGGCGGACACAAGACCCATAAAGCCTTGTTTCAAAAGGCCTCCCAACCTCCAGGCGGCCCTGGAGGTGGACGCCCGCCGATTCCTGGCCCTTTTCAAGGAGAGGATATGCCCAGGGTGGTCGTGATAGGCTCTGCCAACGTGGACCTCACGGTGAGACTACCCAGACTTCCAAAAGCAGGGGAGACGGTCTCAGGCGGGGAGTTCTACAAGTGTTTCGGTGGGAAAGGGGCCAATCAGGCAGTGGCGGCAATGAGGGCAGGGGCTGAAGTGAAGTTCTTGGCCAAGCTGGGCCAGGATGTCATGGGCAATGAGCTGAGGGCTCATCTGGAGGGGCTGGGTCTCCCAGGCCAATATCTCATTACCCAGCAGAGCGCACCCACGGGCACGGCCCTGATTCTGGTGGACCTGCAAGGCAGGAACCTGATAGGAGTGGCCCCTGGGGCCAACAGCTCCTTGAGCCGGCAGGAGGTGATCTCTTCCGCAGAGCTCTTCCAGTGGGGGGAGCTTCTTCTGTGCCAGCTGGAGGTGCCGCTAGAAGCAGTGGAGACGGCCTTGGAGCTGGCCAAGAAAAGTGGCATGGTCACGATGCTGAACCCTGCCCCTGTAAAGCAGCTGCCCAAAGAGACCTTGCGGTTGGTGGATGTCATAACACCCAACGAGGGGGAGGCCATGGCCCTGGCCGGCTCGGCCAGCCCGGAGGCTGCGGCCCGCAGGCTTTGGGAAATGGGCCCCTCCGAGGTGATTCTGACCCTGGGGGAGAGGGGCGTCATGTTCCTCAGGCAGGGAGAGCCATGCTTCCTGCCTTCTTACAAGGTGAAGGCCGTGGACACAACCGGCTGCGGGGATGCCTTCAATGGTGCCCTGGCCTGCGCCTTGGCAGAGGGCAAAAGCCTGGAGGAGGCCCTCGGCTTTGCTGTTGCGGCTGGGGCCTTGGCAGCCACCGTGAAAGGGGCTCAGGATGCCATGCCCTCCAGAGAGGGGATACTAGGGCTCATGAGGGCTCAAGGGGCACTTTACGAAGCATGACTTATGGATTAGTCTTAAGCCAAAGCTCGGAGCCGACGAAAATTCCGGTTGCCCGCAAGGGAGCGGGCCTCCAGCCAGGAGAAACCAGCCATGAAAGTGCTCTTGGTTTACCCCAGGTACCCTGACACCTTTTGGAGTTTCCGCTATGCCCTCAAGTTCATTTCTCGAAAGGCGGCCTTTCCTCCCCTGGGCCTTATCACAGTGGCTTCCCTGATGCCTGAGACTTGGGAGAAGAAACTGGTGGACTTGAATGTGAGGAAGCTCCAGGAAAAGGACCTGGAAGGGGTGGACTACGTTTTTTTGAGCGCAATGCTGGTACAGCAGGAAAGCGTGAGGGAAGTGGTGGACTTCTGCCACTCCAGGGGTGTGCCGGTGGTGGCGGGGGGACCCCTCTTCATGGTCTCCCAGGAGGGCGAGTTCTCAGACGTGGACCATCTTGTGCTGGGAGAAGCCGAGGTCACCTTCCCCATGTTTCTCAAGGACCTGGAAGCTGGCCAACTCAAGAGGGTGTACAGCTCTGATGAGAGGCCGGATCTGAGCCTGACTCCGCTGCCTTCCTGGGACCTCATATCTTTCAAGAACTACGCCACCATGCCGGTTCAATATTCCAGGGGCTGTCCGTTTAATTGCGATTTCTGCGACATAATAATCATGAACGGGCGGGTTCCCCGCACCAAGAGCGACGAACAGCTGCTTCGGGAACTGGATGCCCTTTACCAAAGAGGCTGGCGCGGTGCGGTCTTCATCGTGGACGACAACTTCATCGGCCACAAGAACAAAGTAAAAAAGCTCCTTCCCATGGTAATAGAATGGAACCGCAGGAGAAGGTACCCCTTCAACTTCATAACAGAGGCCTCCTTGAATCTGGCTGATGACGAAGAGCTTCTCAGCTTAATGGCCCAGGCCAATTTCTCCCAGGTATTTCTTGGTCTGGAAACCCCCAACGAGGGCAGCTTAAACGAGTGCAACAAGCTGCAGAACACCCAGAGGGATCTAGTGGCTTCTGTAAAGAAGATTCAACGCGCTGGGATAGAAGTCTTGGGCGGATTCATTGTGGGATTCGACAGCGATCCTCCCAACATCTTCGAACAGCAGATACAGTTCATCCACAGGATTGGGGTTGTGACGGCCATGGTTGGGGTGCTTCAGGCAGTTCCAGGCACCAGACTCTACCAGAAGTTGAAGGAGCAAGGCAGGCTCCTCATGAATCCCTCCGGGAACCACACGGATGGTAGGCTCAACTTCATCCCCAAGATGGACACCAAGGCCCTCCTGGAAGGCTACCGCAGGATCATAGACACCATCTACTCCCCCAGAAACTACTACGAGAGGGTCCTGACCTTTCTCAAAGAGTACAGACCGTGCTCCAAGGGAAGAAGGATTCACTTTCGCGACCTCAAGGCCTTCCTGAAATCCCTTTTCGTGCTGGGTCTCCTGGAAGAGGAAAGGCGCTATTACTGGAGACTCCTCACCAAGGCTTTTGTACGGTACAGAAAGGCCTTCCCTGAGGCTGTGGCAGCAACCATCTACGGGTACCATTTCCGAAAGGTGCTGGGTGCCCAGGCAGCCCGGGAAAGAAAGCCCTGAACCGGGCTTTGCTGGGGCATGGCCGGACCAATGAAACGGCTGCGGCCTCCTGCCGGCCGGGCTGCAAAGGGCGCGGAAAAGCCCGGGTCTTTTCTCAAATTAGCGCCGCCGTGCTCTAAGGTGAGATACACCCTCGCGGCCCTTGTCTTGATCTGGGCATGGGCCTTGTCCTTCGAGCCGTGGCCCCAGGCTCTGGGAAATGACGGGAATACCTGGGGGGGGAGGCATTCCAGGTGGAGCACCCAGAAGCAGGGGAAGGTCTGGTGGCTCCTCAGCCCCGAGGGAAAGCGCTTTTTCTCTGTGGGGGTGAATGTGGTCACAGGTGGCTCGGAGCAGCGGGATTACAGGGGAAGGATTTGGTATAGTTGGCCGTCTTTTTACCCCAGTTTCGAGACCTGGCTTTTGGCCACCAGGGTGAGGCTCAGGGAGTGGGGATTCAACACCGCAGGGGGCTGGTCCTTGCACCCAAAGGAGCTCAGGCTCCCGGTCACCCCGGAGTTGGATCTGGGGAGGTTGTCCAGATTCCACTGGTTCGATCCCTTTGAGCCCTCCATGAAAGAGCGCATGAAGCAGATGGCTAGGCAACTGGTGGCCCCGTACAGAGGAAACCCCTATCGCATAGGCTACTTTTCGGACAACGAGGTGGGCTGGTGGAATGGGCCCCTTTTTGTGTACTACATCCAGAAGCCTGCCTCCAACCACACCAAGAGAAGGCTGGTGGAGCTCCTCAAAGAGCATTACCAGGGGGACTGGAGCCGCTTCCTGGAGGACTTCCAGGTACCGCTGGGCATAGGCTCCTTCGAGGAGTTGGCCAAGACCGGCGGCACCGACGTGCTCATGCGGCCAGGGGGAAAAGGGATTCAGGTGGTCAGGCGCTGGACAGGGATTCTCTCTTCCCATTATTACCGGTTGGCCTGGGAGGCCATCAAGGAGGCGGATCCAGATGCCCTGGTCCTGGGAGACAGACTCCCCATTTACTACGATCCCCAGGCCGTGCGGGCAATGGTGCCCTATGTGGATGTGATTTCCACAAACTACAACGTGGACAGCCCGGAGGGCTGGCTGGCTCCCTACTTTTTTGAAGGGCTTGTGCAGCTTGCCCCATCCCGGCCGGTTCTGGTCTCGGAGTGGTTCTTTGCCTCCAGGGAAAACCGCAGCGGAAACCGTAACCTGGGGCATCTAATGACCGTGGGGACCCAAGCGGAGAGGGCCACCGGGGCTTTGGAGGCAGCCAAGGCCTTTGCAAGGCAACCCCAGGTGGTGGGAATTCACTGGTTTCAATACTGGGATCACCCCACAGGAGGCCGTCTGGACGGGGAGGATTACAACTTCGGTCTTGTGGATGTGGATGACAGGCCCTACGAGGAACTGGTGGACGTCTTCAAGAAAGTCAACCCAACCCTGGAGAAGCTCCACGCCTGCTCAGAGCCCATGCACAGGGGAGCTTCCTCAGGAGCAGTCAGGATCCCCATGGCCAGAATAGACGCGGCTGACAGAAACCTAAGGGATTGGCCCAAACCGCAGGCTCTGCTCCCGAGGCTCCAAAGCCCCTCTCCAGAGATTCCTTTCGGAGAATTCTACATGGCCTGGGACCAGGAGGCCTTGCACCTGGCCATGATCGCCATGGATTATCAGGACCCGGAGCTTCTGGCCTACGAAGGGGAGTTCCCACCCGGGGAGAGCTTCAGGGTGGACTGGGGCCTGAAGGCAGGGGCCTGGGTGCGCAGGCTGAGGCTCTTGGTGAACCCCCCTTCCCGGAGAGAAGATGTGGGGAAGGACACTTACCGGATGAACGCTCGGCTGTGCGCCTGGAAGGAGACCCTGGAGTGTGATCCGGTGCCAGGGGCTGTGGCCACCTATTTTGGATCAGACCAGCCCAGGATTGTGCTGGAGGTCTCGGTCCCCTGGGAGACCCTGGGCCTGGGGGGCCCGCCTCCAAAGAGGGCTCTCAGCACAGAGCTGGCTGTGAGCAGCTTCTACCGCGCCAGGTGGATGTCCCTGAGCGGTCTGCCCCCAGAGCAGGCCATGCAGGATCCGGGGGCATGGAAGAAAGTGGAGCTGGCTGGGTTCCTAGAATGCGAAAAGGGAAGGGGCCCTGCACGGGGATCCCAAGCCCATGATTTCTGGAAATCAGAAAGGAGATAGAGTCATGGAGGCCATCTCAGAGGCCATGGTGGAGGAGACCTGGATTGAGATAAGCCAGCTTCCACCTGAGGAGGCCCGCACTCAGGTGGAGGGGGTCTGGGAAAGACAGCCGGAGCTCATGCAATTCCTCATGGAATTGACCGAGGAGCTGAGCCAGGGAGCCTCTGAGCTGGCTTTTTACATTTTCTTCGTGGTGGTTCGCATCTTCGAGAAAGCCTACGGGGAAAGGCTCCAGGAAGTCATGGCAGAGGAGATCCTGGAGAGCTTCGAGGCCAATCAGGACTTCCTGGAGAGGCTGGCCACGGTGAACGAGCGCTTCCTGGAGAGGTTGCCGGACAAGACCCTTGGGGAGCAGCCCCACGTACTGAGATATGTGGTGGAGGCCCTGATGGAGGCCGAAACTCAGGAAGACCCCATGGAACTCTCGGAGCAGGAGTTCGGCTTTCTTTTCTTGGTCTTGAAGACGGTCATAGACTCTCTTCAGAAAACTCTGGCCGGGGGGCGCAGGCCAGGCTAGAGATTTTCTGAGAAAACCCAAAGAAAAAAAGCCTCCTTTGTCATGACCGGATCAGCTCAGGAGGCTCCACCTATCGGGCACTTTTGGCCAGGGACGGTGGAGGCTGGAGGGAGGAGGCAATCTGCTGGGGGGGTCGTGCCTTTCCTGGGCGCACACATGTCCATCTCCGGAGGGCTCCCCAGGGCATTCCAACGTTTGGAGGAGCTCAAAGGGGAAGCCTTGCAGATATTCCTTTCCAACCAAAGGAGATGGGCCCTGCCGGCTCTCTCCAGGGAGATGCGGGATGAGTTCCTAAAGGCATGGCAGAGAGCTGGCCGGATATTTCTGGCTGTCCACGACAGCTACCTGGTGAATCTGGCCTCCCCTGACCCTTGTCTCTGGAGGAAGTCCATAAGAAGCTTTGCCTGGGAGCTCAGGATGGCGGAGACTCTCGGGATTCAGTTCCTGGTGACCCATCCCGGGGCTCACCTGGGAGCTGGTGTTCAGGCAGGCTTGAGAAGGTTTGTGCAGGGGCTGGATGCAGCCATGGAAGAAGCCTGTTGCCTTCAGGTGAGGGTGCTTGTGGAGACCACCGCCGGGCAGGGTACTTCTCTTGGAGCCACTTTTGAGGAAATAGGCTGGATCCTGGCCAACTCCAGATACGGCCACAGGCTGGGGGTTTGCTTCGACACCTGCCACGTCTTTGCCTCTGGACAGGATCTAAGGGATGAGGCTGCTTACTCAGCCACCATGGAGGCATTCCACAGCATTGTGGGCCTGGAGCGCATAGCCTGGTTCCACCTGAACGATTCCAGGGGGCAACTGGGCTCCAGGCTGGACAGGCACGCCCACATAGGACAGGGCAACATAGGACTCCAGGGTTTCAGGAACCTCCTCAGGGATCCCAGGTTTCAGAACCATCCCATGGTGCTTGAGACCCCCAAGGGAAAGGACCTCCAAGAGGACAAGAGGAACCTGGCCAGGCTGCGCCTCTTGCTCAACGCATGAAAGCAGAGGGGAGGAAAAGCGCAATCTGCGGAAACGCAAAGAGCAAGACCGCGCAGACCAGAAGGCTCAACAGAAAGGGCAGCACTCCGCTGTAAATCACGCCAAAAGGTGCCTTGGTTATGGCCTTTACCACAAACACGTTTATGGCCACAGGCGGGATCACAACCCCTATCATGACTGTTATGGCTATGATCATCCCGAACCATATGGGATCGTAACCCAGCTTCACGATGACAGGATAGAAGATGGGCGTGGCCAGCACCATGAAGGCCAGATCGTCTATGAAAGAACCCCCCAAGAGGTAGATGAACCCTATCAGCACCATTATCACGTTGGGGTGAAAGGGAAGGGTCACTATCCAATCCGCAGCATGCATGGGGATGCGGGTCACTGCCAGGAAGTGTCCCAAAATGGTGGATCCGGCTATCAAAATCAGTACCATGCAGGCTGTCCTCAAAGACTCGGTCACAGATTTCAGAAATCCCCTCAGGCCCATGTCCCTTCGGCTGACCGCGTAGAGCAACACCGCGAAGGAGCCCACGCTGCCTGCCTCAGTAGGCGTGAAAAAGCCCTTCATCAACCCGCCTATGACCAATAGGAAAATGCCTACTATCCAGGCCACCTCGGGAACTGCAGCGGCCCTTTGCCTCCAGGTGGAGCGCTCCCCCGGCGGACCCAGCCTGGGGTCCATGCGACACCACCCGAAGATTATGACCAGGAAGAAAAAGGCCGCGATTAGCCCTGGCAGGATCCCTGCCAGGAAAAGCTTGCCTATGGATTGCTCAGTGATGATTCCGAAGACGATCAAGGTCACACTGGGGGGGATCAGGATTCCCAGTGTGCCCACTGTGGCCACGATCCCTGTGGAGAGCTTTCGATCGTAGTTGTACCTGTCCATCTCAGGCACTGCCACACTGGCAAAGGTGGCCGCAGTGGCAGGTGAGGATCCGCAGATGGCCTTGAACACAGTGGCTCCCACCACTGTGGCCATGGCAAGCCCACCGGGTATGTGCCCCACAAACCTGTAAGCAGCATCGTAGAGACGCTTGGCTATGCCTGCATTGAAGGCTATCTGCCCCATGAGCACAAAAAGGGGGATCACGGTGAAGCCGTAAGAAGAAAACACGTCGAAGACGTCTTTGGCCAACAAGTTAAGGGCTGCCGGGGTGGACCTTATGAATGCAAAGCCCACAACCCCCACCAAGGCCATGGCAAAGCCCAGTTCTATGCCCGTGAGAAACAGGAGCAAGACAGCCACAAGCCCCAAGATGCCTATGGTCACATCACTCATATTTTCCCCCGAGGATATCGTAAACGTGGCAAGCCAAGACCAGGCACTGCAGGAAGCAGACCACCCCCAGAGCATAGGCAACGGGATAAAAAGGAAGCTGAAGGGTCGCGGAGACCTCTCCTGTGCGCTGGTAATCCATGGCAATCCGGATGAGGTTCCAGCCCAGGGCCCCGAAAAGAGCTATGGAAAGGCCCCTGGTGAGCAAATGCATGAAGTTGCGCCAGGCCTTGGGAAGCTTCTCCAGGAAGAAGTCCACGTATATCTGTGCACGGTCCCAGGAGGTAAGGGGGACTGCGAAGCCTATGACCACTGCTCCGGCAAACCCCACCAGCTCATAAGTGCCCACAATGGGTTTCCTGAACTGGCGGAGTATCACGTCCAGAACCGTGAGAAACATGATGAAGCTGAGGCTTATCCCGGCCAAAAGGTTGGTAAAACGGCTAAGATCCTTGACCGCCTTGGCAAATCCTCCCATGAGCCCTCTCCTTCTGCCTGGCCCTTGTGGCTGACCAGGGCCCAAGAGGCCTGGGTTTCAACCCCAAGCCCCTGCGTAGCCCCGGAAATGAGTTGACCCGCCGGCTTCAAACCCATCCTGAGCCAAGCCCGGTGGGTGCGAGAGGTAGCTTCTGTCTTGGCCTGCATTATCCTCTTGCCCGTGAATAATGCAGGCCAAGGAGAGGCAAGGGCCTGGTTCACTGGAGCTTCTTTAGCTCTTCCAGACAGAACTTCAGTGCTTCCTCTCCTGGAAGCCCCTTTTCCTTCATGGCCTTAACGTAGTCGTCGAACACTGGTTTCACGGCCTTGACCCATCTCTCATCCTCTTCCTTGGAGAGCTGGATCACCTGGTTGCCCAGCTTCTTGGTGAACTGCAAACCAGAGGTGTCTATCTCATCCCAGCTTTTCCCGGTCTTTTCTATCCACTCCTCGTTGACCTGCTCGATTGTCTTCTGGATGTCAGGTGGGAGGGACTTCCACCTGTCTTTGTTCATTACAACGAAAAACGCGATGGTGTATGCAGAGCCGTAATTCAGGGTGGTGGACTTTATCACCTCTCCAAGCTTCCAGCCTTCCAGGGCCTCCACCGGGCACATCACCCCTTCGGCTATGCCTTTCTGGAGTGCATCGTAGGTCTCGGGCATGGGCATGGCCACCGGAGTGGCTCCCAGGGCCCCAACTATCTTGGCCACTGTCCCAGTGGAGCGGATCTTCATCCCCTTGAGGTCCTCCAACTTGGCCACAGGCTTCTTGGTATGAAGTATCCCCGGGCCATGGGCATGGAGGTACATGACCTTTGTGTCATCGAACTCCTTGGGCTTGAACTTCTTGTAGTAGGCGTTGACCAGTTTTGTGGCTGCCAGACCGCTTTTGTAACCCAGAGGCAGGTCAATCACCTCGGTGAGGGGGAAGCGTCCCCTTGTGTAGGAGACAACCGACATGCCTATGTCTGAAAGCCCCTTTACCACCCCGTCATAGCACTTGTCGGCCGGGGTCAGGGTGCCGCCCGGGAACATGGTGATCTTGACTCTGCCATTGGTTCTCTTGTTTATCTCTTCAGCCCATTGGGTGGCCAGGACAGTGTTCTTGTGGGGGGCAGGGAAGAATATGGAGTAGGTAAGCTCAATGGGTTTTGCTTGGGCCCAAAGGCCAGGCGCCCAAAGCCAGGCCCAGCACAAAAGCGCACACATGACTGCAAGAGCCATTTTCCTTTTCATGGCTTGCCTCCTTCAAGTGCGTATCGAGTTTTCTCTCTACTTCATGGACCCTGATCCCTAGCATGCAAACCGGGAATATCACCCCCTTTCAAAGAAAAATGCCCCCCCCGACCAGGAAAAACAAGCAACACTGAGGGTGGATTCACAAGCGCAGTTTGCCGATTGGGGAACGCTCTACCCTCTATATCAAGCCCTGGGCCCTGTCAAGATCCCTTTCAAGAGGCTCCTCCCCGGCCCTGCCTCTCTCAAGCCTCCCGGGCACAGGGAATATGACCCATGGCCTTGGAGATCTCCTGGGAGGCCCTCAGAAGCTCCTCCACGGCCCTCTCCAGGCCTCCCTGCCTTAGTTGAAACTCCATGAAGGCTGCTCCCAGGGCAGCTGCCACCCCCCCCGAGAAATCCCTCAGGGGCACACCTATGCCTACCACCCCCTCCAGGACCTCCCCTCTTTCCATGTAATAGCCAAGACGTCGCGTTTGTTCCAACCTCTCCAGCAACTGCCCCATTTCTGTGACCGTGGCGGGTGTGAGCTTCTGAGGAGGATAGTTCTTGAGGAGCCGCTGCCTTTCACCCTCTTCCATGAATGCCAGCAGCACCATTCCCAGCATTCCGTAGTGGGGGGGTCTCTTCAGGCCCATGTACGAGGAGACCCGGATCAGGCTTTGGGACTCCCTCTTGTCTATGTAGAGGAGATGGTCGTCGCGGATTATGCCCAAGAGTACCGTGGCCTTGAGCTCCTGGGAGAGTCTGTCCATCTGTGCCGAGGCAGCCTTTCTGATGGACAGGGACTCGTACACCATGCCCCCCAGCTCCAGGAGCTTCAGCCCCAGGCTGTAAGAGCCCCTGGCAGGATCGTAGGAGAGCAGCCCCCCCTTTTCCAGGGTTTTTAGAATCCGGAAGGCCGTGGGCTTGGGGTAACCGCTGGCCTGAGCTATCTCTTCCAGGCTCAGCGTTTCCCTGCCCGGAGCATACAGCTCCAGAATCCTAAGGGCCTTCTCCAAGACCTTCACGGTGGGAGCCCGCACCCCCCCAGAGGGAGCCCGGGTCTGAGAGGTGCTCCTTTTCATGGCTTAGACCCAGGGCCTGGCGAACATGTTCCGCAGTTCCCCGAACTCTATGCAACGAGAAGGGCAAACCGCGGCGCAGGCGGGTTTTTCTCCTTGAAGCACCCTGTCCTGCAGGCACATGTCGCATTTCACCGCCACCTGTCTTTCCAGGTCGAAGCCCACCGCATTGAAGGGACAGGCCTCCAGGCAGGCCCTGCAGCCTATGCACTTCTCAGGATCCAGCAGAACCGCTCCTTTTTCCCTGGAGATGGCCTGGACAGGGCAGGCCTCCAGGCAGGGCGGCTTCATGCAATGCCTGCAATAGACCGGCTCGAACCTGGGGATTTTCTCCATTATCCTTATGAGGTCCGCCCCTGTGGGCAGGTCGTGCTGTTGCTTGCAGGCCACCTCGCAGGCATGGCAGCCCACACAATCCTTGGCGTGGATACGCAGGCCGAACTCCATGAGTCACTCTCCTTCAGAGCATTTCTGGATGTTGCAGACAAGAACCCTCAGGTTGGTGGCCCCCATGGGTTTGTCGTAGTGGGCTGGGTCGTTGTCAGTGAGGATGTTCACGTTGGAGACATCGAAGCCGTGGCTGGGCTCTTCCATCTCCGGGTACCACCAGCCATGCTCTGCTGCCACCACTTTGGGGTCCAGTATGTCTGTGAGCTTGGCTCTCTGCTTGATCCTGCCCCTGGGGCTGGAGATCCAAACCCAGTCCCCGTTCTGGATGCCGTGACGGGCTGCCGTGTCAGGATGGATCTCGCAAATGGGCTCTGGCCGGATCTCTCTGAGCCAGGGGATCTGCCTGTTGGCCGAGTGAAAGAAGACCGGGATCCGCTGGCCAGTGGTGAGAATGTAAGGGTACTTTTCCATGAGCTCCGGGGTGGAGTAAGGGCTCTCGGGGATCTCCCTGTACGTGGGGAGGGGATCGTAACCCCATTTTTCAAATGTGGTGCAGTACAGCTCCACTTTCCCAGTGGGGGTGGAAAACCCCTTTTCTATGTACTTGCGGTATTCCATCTCGCCCTTGAGATAGCCCATGTCCCTGAATTCCCGCCACTTCAAGCCTGAGGGCTCAAGCATGTAGTCCAGGGCCTCTTCCATGCTCCCCCACCACTGTGTCTGTCCCATCTTCTTGCCCAGGAGCATGAAGATCTCGTGGTCCTGCTTGCACTCCCCCACTGTCACGCACTTGTTCCTGGCCACCACGTATCCGTGGCGCTTCCAGAAGTCCCCCACGTAGTCTTGCTCTATCCAGGTGGCTGCAGGCAAGAACACCTGGCCCAGCTCGGCAGTTGGGGTCAGGAAGAAATCAATGGTGGCCAGGAACTCCACCTGGGAGAGGGCCTTGTAAACCTCCCTGGAATTGGCCCTTGTGATAACAGGATTGGTGCCGCAAAGCAGCATGCCCCGGATTTTGTAAGGCTCTGCCTTGATTATGGCATCCCAAACATGCTTGGGGCTTACCAGGGCCACCCTGGCAGCCAGCTTGTTCTCCTTGGCACCCAACATCTTCTCCCTCTGCTCCCTGGGAAGGGCCTTATGAAGGGCCACATCGCTTACGGTGCGCACCTTGGGGGGCACGAAAAAGACGTTTCCCCCCTGGATGTCCAGGTTTCCGCTGAGAGCCATCAGGCCTATGAGAAGCCTGTTGGCGTCCGTGCAGTTGAGGGTTTGCTCTATGGGGACCCCCCACTGGATGCAGGCCGGTTTTGTTCTGGCGTACATCCTGGCTGCCTCGGCTATCTTCTGCCTGGGCACCCAGGTGATAGCCTCCACCTTCTCCAAGGGCCATTGCAGGACCCTTTCCCTGAAGGGTTCCCAGCCGTGGACGAAATTGCAGACAAACTCCTTGTCATAGAGGTTTTCCTGGATGATCACATGGAGCATGCCCAAGGCCAGGGCGGCATCTGTGCCGGGCCTGAGTTGCAGGTGAAGATCCGCCCTCTGGGCCAGGTACACTCTCCTGGGGTCCACTGTGATGAGTCTTGCGCCCTGATGCAAGGCCTTTATGAGCTTTGTGCCCTTGTACTCGTCTGGGTTGGTCCACGGGGCATTGTTGGCCCAGAGCATGACCAGGGCCGGCTTTCCGTCGTAGTCGCAAACAGGTAGATTCCCGCAGGTGACCAGGGAGGCCCCGATCCTGGAGACATAGCACATGTGGCCTGCAGTGATCACATTGGGCGTGCCCAGCAGGTTGGCAAAGCGGTAAAGGAAGCTCTCATAGTCCCTCCCGGTGCCTTGGCCTATGCAAATGGCCTCTGGGCCGCTTTGCTCTATTATCTCCCGGAACTTCCCGGCCACGGTCTCCAGTGCCTCTTCCCAGCTTACCTTTACCCACCCGTTCTCCTTCCTCTTCAGGGGGCAGGTGATCCTCTTGGGATGGTACACTAGCTGCTTTATGGCCAGGGCCTTTGAACAGAGGGTTCCCTCGCTTATGGGGGAGTCCGGGTCGGGCTCCACCCTGAGGAGTGTTCCGTCCTGGACGTGGGCAATGATGCCGCAGCCGCCGTGGCAACTACGGCAAGCCGTGCGGATCTTCTTGAGTTCTGGCATTTTCTTCCTCCGTCTGCGGGCTTATGAAATCCAGGAGGTTGGCGAAGATCATTATGATCTCGGCGTTTCTCCTTAAGGCCGGAAATTCCCGGGAAATCTCCATCAAAGAGGCTGCGCTCTTTCTTATGGAGAGGATCTCCTTTCTCACCTGTTCCATCATGAAGTCGGCTCCCTTTTGTCCCGAAAACGACGGGCCTTGAGGGTGTAACGGGGCAGGCTGCCCTGGGGAAGCAGTTCCACCTGGAAGCTCAGGTTGGTGACCAGCTTGAGCTTTTGGGCAAGACTGCGGCAAAGGGCTCGGGCTTGCTCAGGGGAGACTCCTTGCACGGGCTCAGCCCTCAGGCTTATCTGGTCCATGCTGCCAGGCCTGCTCACCAGGACCTCGTACTCTCCTATCTGGGGGAACTCACCCCTCAGGAGCTGCTCAACGCTCTTGGGGGAGAAGAGGACCCCTCTCACCTTGCGCAGTTCATCGCAGCGCCCCAGGACCTCCTGAATTCTGAGTGAGGTGCGGCCGCAGCCGCAGGAGGCTGGGGCCTTGACCACCAGGTCGTTGGTCTTGAAACGGATCACCGGAAAGGACCTGCGGCCCAGGGGAGTCACCACGGCCACCCCCCTTTGGCCCTCCTGAACCTGCCTGGATGGGTCCTCCGGATCCAGGACCTCCACCAGGAAAAAAGGCTCTATTATGTGAAGCCCGTTTTTCTGCTCACACATTCCAGCCCAGCCGCAAGGCTCGGTGCCCCCTATGTGGTCGAACACATGGCACTGGAAGAGCTCCTCCAGCCGGCGCCTGGTGGCTTCGGGCATGGGCTCTCCGGCACACAGAATACGTTCCAGACCCAGCCGGGCAGGATCCACCCCCATGCCCATGGCCTCCTCTGCCATGTGAAGCCCGTAGGTGGGGGTGCACATCATGGCCGTGGCCCGCACCTCCAGGATCTTGTGGATCCTGGCCCTGGTGTCCAGGGCACCTCCGGGCACCACCTCGCAGCCCAGCTTCTCTGCGGCGTAGTGAGCCTCCCAGAAGGCCACGTAAACGTTGTAGCCGAAGGGCAGAAAAACCCTGTGCCTCGGCCTGAACCCTGCCATGTACAGGATGTGGCACCAGGCCTCCACCCTCCACTGCCAGCTCTCGTATGTCTCGGGCACGTACACGGGCTTGCCTGTTGTGCCGCTTGTCTGGCGGAAGGTGGTCACCTCCTGGATATCCACCCCCAGGATTCCCCCATAGGGATGCGGCTCGGCCTCCTGGAGAAGCCTGAGCTCCTCTTTTTCTGTGAGGGGGATCTTGTGGAGGTCTCCAAGGAGGCGGATATCCTGGGGCTGGATTCCTTTGAGCTTTTCCCTGTATAGGGGGGAGTTTTCTTTGGCATAGGAAAGGAGGGACCTGAAATACTTGAGCTCTATCTGCTCAAGCCTTTCCCTGGGAAGGGTCTCCAGATATGGATTCCAATACTGGGGTTCCATTCCATTCTCACATTGTGAAATTATATTTCATAAAAACATACCTGAACTCTCTTGACTTGTCAAGAAAAAATTCTTCAAAAGGACTTGACTGGTGGAGCAATAGGCCCATAATAAGGGACAATGTCGGACAGGAGGTGGGAAGACCTAGAAGGTAGATGCAAGGAGCATCGAGAGAGGCGTGAGGGTCTTGGCCCGATGACCGCCCGGCAACCTGGTGAAAGCCGCCAAGGTGCCAATGCCAGCCCCGCCCCGGGCGAGGGGACGATGCGGCTCTGGATGAGCAACCAAGGGCTTGATGCCCTCCATCCGGAGGGATTCATGTTTCCCCCGAACAATCACACCAGGCTGCCCAAAGAGTTTCCCCTTTCTCGACTCCAAGCAAAACCTTCGGGTGATTCCAGGCGAGCCGGCATTGCCTGGGCCGCTTCTTGGCCATAGGGCTAATTTTTCAAAGGAGAAAGAAAAGATGAGAAAAACCGGGAAGTGCTCAGGGGGGCTTGCTTTGGGCGCAGAGAGAACCCTTTTTACCAGCGAATCGGTGTGCGAGGGTCACCCCGACAAGGTTTGCGACTATATAGCCGATTCCATCCTGGACGCCCACCTGTCCCAAGATCCCAGGGCCAGGGTGGCCTGCGAGGTGCTTTGCAAGGAGGATCATGTGATCCTGGCCGGTGAGATCACCTCGGGGGCCTCTGTGGATCACGAGGCAGTGGCCAGGGAGGCTATCCAGGAGATAGGTTACACATACGAGGATCAACCTTTCCACAGTCAAAAAGTTAGCATCATACGGCTCATCAGCCGCCAGGCCCAGGAGATAGCCCAGGGTGTTGACGCAAGCACAAACCCTGACAAGGAACAGGGCGCGGGGGATCAGGGCATAATGTTCGGCTATGCCACTGACGAGACCCCGGAGCTGATGCCCCTGCCCATTGTGTTGGCCCACAGTTTGGCCAGGGGGCTTGCCCAGGACAGAAAAGACGGGAGATTCCCTTGGCTCAGACCCGACGGAAAGACCCAGGTCACGGTGCAGTACGAGAACGGCACCCCGGTCCAGGTGGAGCGCATTCTGGTTTCCACTCAGCACTCCGCAGAGGTGGACAGGGAGACCATCCTGGCCTATGTGAGACAACACCTTGCACCCAGGAGCCTTGGGAGCTGGTTCAGGCCCGAGATGGAGATCCGGGTGAATCCCACCGGCAGCTTTGTTCAAGGAGGCCCTTCGGCAGACTGCGGGGTCACGGGCCGCAAGATCATTGTTGACACCTATGGCGGAGCTGCACGCCATGGAGGGGGAGCTTTCAGCGGGAAGGACCCATCCAAGGTGGACAGAAGCGGCGCATATTTCTGCCGTTTCGTGGCCAGACAACTGGTGAAGGAGGGAATTGCCAGGAGGGCCGAGATCCAGGTGGCTTACATGATCGGGGTGGCCAGGCCGGCATCGGTCAAGGTGGATACCTTCGGAACCGGGGATGCCCGTGCAGCAGCCGAGTTCGTGCGCCAGTTCGACTTCAGGCCGGCGGCCATAATCGAGAGGCTGGACCTGCTGCGCCCCATGTACAGGGAGACCACCAACTACGGCCACTTCGGAAAGCCCGGCCTGCCCTGGGAGGAATGATCCGGCTTGAGCAAAGCCAGGGCCTCCTGTAAAATCCATGCGCCTGAGAGTCGCCTGCTCAATGCCCAGTGCACCTCAGGGGCTTGTGAGAAAAGACTTTTGGGAGGCCCTGCCATGAACATCTGGATGACCCTGGCCAAGGCTCTTTCCCTTTATCCCGACAAGGTGGGGGTGGTGGACGGGAACACCCGCTTGAGCTACTCCCAGCTGGGAGAAAGGGTCAGGTCCCTGGCCAGTTTTCTGCAGTCCAAAGGGATAAGGCCAGGGGACCGCATAGCCATACTGGAGGTCAACAGCCATAGGTTCCTGGAGACCTACTACGCTTCAGCCGGCACGGGATGCATCCTGAATCCTCTGAATTTTCGCCTTTCGCCCCAGGAATTGGCCTACATTCTGAGGGACTCCCAGGCCAGGTGGCTTCTGGCCAATGCCAGGTTCTCCTCCCTGGTGGAGGCCACCCTCCTGGAACAGAACCCCCTGGAAGGCATCATATGGATGGAAGGCACCCCGGAGCTTTCCCTGGGCATGCAGCAGGTTCTGTACGAGCAAGCCCTGGAGCTTTCCAACGGGCGGGATTTCCTGCCTGAGCCGGCCCTACCAGATCAGGTGGCTCATCTTTATTACACCAGCGGGACTACCGGAAAACCCAAGGGCGTGATGCTCACCAATCAAAACGTCTGCGTGCATGCCCTGGGGACCATAGCCGAGCTGAACCTCACAGACAGGGATGTGTGGGCCCACGTGGCTGCCATGTTCCACCTGGCAGATGCCTGGGCCACCTTTGCCATAACCTGGGTAGGGGGCCGCCACGTGATGGTGCCCCAGTTCGAGCCGGAGGCCGTTCTGTCCACCATCCAGAAGGAAAAGGTCACCATAAGCAATCTGATCCCCACCATGTTGAACCTCATGGTCAAGCACCCCCAGGCGCGCCAATATGACTACTCCAGCCTCAGGGCCATCCTGAGCGGAGGGGCCCCCATAGCCTCGGAGGTGGTAAGAAGCATAGTGGAGGTCTTCGGTTGTGATTACATCCAGACTTACGGCATGACAGAAACCAGTCCCTACCTGACACTGAGCATTCTCAAGGAAAACCTGCGGGAGCTTTCCCCTGCAGAACAACTTAGATTCAAAGCCAAGACCGGCCGACCCTTTGTGGCAGTGGAACTTCAGGTCGTGGACGAAACCGGCAGACCTGTGCCGCGGGATGACTCCACTGTGGGAGAGATATGGGTGAGGGGGCAGACAATCACCCCGGGCTACTGGAACCTCCCGGAAGAGACCCAGAAGGCATTTCACCAAGGGTGGCTCAAGACCGGGGATCTGGCCGTTATGGACCAGGAAGGATACGTGAACATAGTGGACCGCAAGAAAGACATGATCCTCACTGGCGGGGAAAACGTCTATTCCACAGAGGTGGAAAACGTGCTCTACATGCACCCCAAGATCCTGGAGGCAGCAGTCTTCGGGGTGCCAGACGAAAAATGGGGGGAGGCGGTCAAGGCCGCTGTGGTGCTGAGACAAGGCGAGTCGGCCACCCAAGATGAGATAATATCCTTTTGCAAGGAGCGTCTGGCCCACTACAAGTGTCCCAAGTCTGTGGATTTCCTCTCGGAGCTTCCCAAGACAGGCTCTGGAAAGATCACCAAGAAAGCCCTTCGGGATCCCTACTGGAGGGGCCTTTCCAAGCGGGTGCATTGAGGGGCTGGCTAGGGCTCAGGAGCTTGATCCCAGAAGGTCTTGGGACGATCCAGCTCCAAGAAAGCTCTTGACGGCCTTTGCGAGAGCGTACCCGGGAAGGCCAGGGCTTGGGCAGGCTGCCCTGGCCCCTGGCTGGCCTTTGGCCAATACAAGGCTTATAATTCGGGATTGCGGAACCTGGGGGAGTCTTTTCATGAGAAAGGCAGGTGCCCAAAATTCCATAACCGACGTGAAGGGGATACTGGTGGGTCACTTCACGGAGCCAAGGGCAGCCTCTGGGGTGAGCGTGGTGCTGTGTCCCGAGGGGGGAGTCGGAGGCGTGGATGTGAGGGGAGCTGCTCCAGGGACCAGGGAAACGGATCTCTTGGCACCCCATAACCTGGTGGAGAGGGTCCAAGGGGTGGTCCTCTGCGGGGGGTCTGTGTTTGGCCTGGTGGCAGCAGACGGGGTCGTAAAATGGTTGGCCGAGCACGGGCTGGGCTTTCCCCTGGAAGGAGGGGAGGTTGCCCCCATAGTGCCAGCAGCAGTGCTGTACGATCTGGGCCGGGGAGAGGGGTTCAGACCTCCGGTTTGCGCCGAGTGGGGTTACAGGGCCTGCCAGTCAGCCTCGGACGGACCTGTGCCCATGGGGTGCGTGGGGGCAGGCACAGGGGCTGTGGCCGGCGGCCTCAAGGCAGGGGTGGGAACCGCAAGCGAAGTCTTGAACTCCGGAATTGTGGTGGGGGCTCTGGCCGTGGTGAACGCTTTTGGTTCAGCCTTGGACCCAGCAACAGGCCTTCTGTGGGAAGCCAGGCTGCAGTTGGAAGCAGAGTTGGGGGAGGCGGCTCAGTGCCCGGTGGAACTTCCAGCAGAGCTTCCCCCGGGCCCGTGCAGGAACACCACCTTGGGGGTGGTGGCCACCGACGCGGTCCTGAGCAAGGCTCAGGCTCAGAAAATAGCCCAGATGGCTCAAGACGGCCTGGCCAGAGCCATAAGGCCATCCCACACCATGTTCGATGGGGACACTGTCTTCTGCGTGGCCACCTGCCAAAAGAGCCTGCCCAGGGCCGAGGGCTTCTTCGAGGGGGCTTGGGCTGTGGCCTTGAACCAGCTGGGAAGCGCAGCAGCCGACGCCCTGGCCAGGGCAGTCATGAGAGGCCTCACCGCAGCAAGGGGAGCTTACGGCTTCCCGGCCCTCGGGGATCTGCCCAGAAGGGCTCCAGGGGCAGCTTAAGGTAAAGCCAGCAGGAGAGGATCCCCCGCAGCAAGGGGGGAGTTCCAAAGAAGACCAGGGAGGTGATCCATGAGAAGGAGTTTTCTTGGAGTCGTTGCAGTCTTGGGGCTTCTGGCTCAGACAGCCATGGCCCAAGGGCCTGTGAAGGGAGGGCACCTCAGGGTGGCCCTGCCTGACGAACCCCCGGGACTGGATCCCACGGCCAACACGGCCGCAGCCATAGACCGAGTCGTGTACGGGAACATCTGTGAGGCTCTCCTGATGGTGAACGACAAAGGGGAGCTGGTTCCAGGCCTGGCAGAGCGATGGGAAATGAGCCCGGACGGGCTCAAATACACCTTCCATCTCAGGAAAGGAGTCAAGTTCCACAACGCAGAGCCCTTCAACTCCGAAGTGGCGGCCTGGAACTTGAAGAGAGCCATGGCCGAAGGCACCCAGAACCCCCATCCAGAGTACTTCAGAGGTATCAAGGAGATTCAGACTCCGGATCCCCAGACCCTTGTTCTGACCCTCAAGGAGCCGGATGCGCTCTTCTTGTTCCACATGGCCGAGGGCGACTCTGTGATGCTTCCCATGAAGGGCTACGAGGACATGAAGTCGAAGCCCGTGGGAACCGGTCCCTTCAAGTTCGTGGAATGGGTGAGGGGGGATCGGGTTGTGATGGAGAGGTTCGAGGGTTACTGGAACCCGGATCTTCCATATCTGGACAAGGTGACCATGAGGTTCATACCAGATGCCAGCGCCCAGGTGGCAGCCCTCAAGGCAGGGGACGTGGACGTGATCGGGTACATAGCCGCTCCCGAGTCGCTTCAGGAATTCGTGAATGACAAACGTTTCAAGGTTTACAACGGGACCACCACAGGGGAGGTCATCCTTTCCACCAACAACAAGGCCAAGCCTTTCGACGACCTGCGGGTCAGAAGGGCCATGGCCCATGCCATAGACAGGAAGAGGGTGGTGGAAATGGCCATGTTCGGCTACGGCACCCCCATCGGCTCCCACTGGTCGCCCTCCACCCCATACTATGTGGACCTGACTTCCATGTACCCCTACGATCCTGAAAAGGCCAAGGCGCTTCTTAAAGAGGCTGGTTATCCCAATGGATTCGAGGCAGTCATCAAGTTGCCCGACCGCTATTCTTACTCCAGGCGTTCCGGGGAGGTCATAGCGGACATGCTGGCCAAGGTGGGTATCAGGCTCAAGATCGAGATAATAGAGTGGGGTCAGTGGATAGACCGTGTGTTCAAGAACAAGGACTACCAGCTCACCTGCATCGGTCATGTGGAGGCATGGGACATAGGCATCTACGGCAAGCCGGGTTATTACTTCAATTATGAGTCACCAAGGTTCAACGAGGCGTATGCAAAGGCCCTCAAGGCCGTGAGCGAGGAGGAAAAGGCGCGCTATTTCGGTGAGTGCCAGCGCATAATAGCAGAGGATGCGGTAAACGGTTTTCTCTTCAGCGCCCCCAATCTCCCGGTCATGAAGGCCGAGGTCATGGGCTGGTGGGAGAACTACCCCACCATAGCCATAGACTGCACCAAGGTCTGGTTCAAGAAGAAATAAGTCATGGGCAGCAGGTGAAAAACCTCTGCCAATTTTTTTGGATGGGCCCAAGGAAATGGAAAAGGGGGGGGCGGCTAAGGCTGTTCCCCCTTTATGGCGTTTCTCCTGGAACAACCCGGATTGTTGCCAAGGCCGGCCGCACCGGGGGCTTGCGCCCCAGAGCCCTCGGCATGCTTTGGGATGTCTGGACCCAGGAAATCTCTCTTAGCCAGCAGGGCACAGCCAGGGTGTTCTCGGGCACAATCGGGTTGGTGCAAGTGAATCGCTGAAGCCTTTATCAGCCACTGCTCCTGAACAATGCCGGAGCATGGGATGAGCGGGGTCGCATGATCCTTTTCTTGCTCAAGAGATTCTCCATGGCCGTGGCCATGCTGGGGCTTGTGGCCCTGGTGGTCTTCTCAGTGCTTTTCGTGTTACCAGGGGATCCGGCCCAGCTCATCCTGGGCATCCAGGCCACCCCTGAGAAGCTGGCGGCTCTCAGGGCCGAGCTGGGCCTGGACAGGCCTTTCTGGGAGCAGTTCTGGGATTGGATATGGAGCCTTCTGAGCCTCAAAGGGAGCCGTTCCATAGCATACGATGTGCCTGTTCTGGATCTGATTCTAAGCAGGCTGGCTGTGACAGGGCCTCTGGCCCTGATGGCCATGCTGGTGGCTGTGTTCATAGCCATACCCCTGGGTGTTTACGCGGCCAGGCACCAGAACAGACCCGGGGACCTGGCGGTGATGGGTTTCACACAGCTGGGCCTGGCAACCCCGGAGTTCTGGCTGGGCATATTGCTCATGCTGCTTCTGGCCGTGCAGGCAGGGTGGTTTTCGGCAGGGGGTTTCCCTGGCTGGAGGGAAGATCTTTTGGGTTCTCTAAAGGCGCTTCTGCTCCCTGCCTTTGCTTTGGGAGTCATAAGGGCGGCTGTCCTGGCCAGGCTGACCCGCTCCTCCATGCTGGATGTGCTCAGGGAGGATTTCGTAAGGACTGCTCGGGCCAAGGGGCTCAAGGAGCGGGTGGTGATATACGGGCATGCTTTCAGAAACGCTTTGATACCGGTTGTAACCATAATGGGCCTGCAATTGGGGCAGCTCCTGGCAGGCGCCATAATCATAGAGAATGTCTACTACTTGCCGGGCCTGGGAAGGCTTGTTTTCCAGGCCATTGGGCAAAGAGATCTTCCTGTGGTAAGGGAAGTGGTGCTGGTCATGGCCGCCATGGTGATCCTGGTGAATTTTCTGGTTGACGTTCTCTACTCGCTGTTGGACCCCAGAGTGAGGATGGAGTGAGGGGTGAGACGGTTCTTTCACAACCTTAATTTTCTGGTGGGGTTCGGCCTCTCGGCAGTTGTGGTGGGCATGGCCCTGTTGAGCCTTGTCTGGACTCCCTACCCCCCGAATGAAATGAACTCCGGGGCCAGGCTCAGACCCCCCAGCCTGGAGCATCCCCTGGGCACTGACCAGTATGGAAGAGACATACTCTCCAGGGTGATGAACGGAGCCGTGAATTCCATAGTGGTGGGGCTTGTCACCGTTGCCATGGGGCTCTTTGTGGGGGTGATTCTGGGTCTGGCAGCAGCGTACTGGGGGGGGGTGGCAGAAGAGGGAACAATGCGTCTGTGCGATCTGCTTTTTGCCTTCCCGGCAGTGCTGACCGCCATTCTCATCACCTCTGTGCTGGGCCCCTCGGTCATAAACGCCATGTTGGCCATAGGGATTTTCTACATTCCGGTCTTTGCCCGGCTGACCAGGGCAGTGGCCAAGACAGTCTGGCACAGGGACTTCATCGCTGCGGCCAGGGCCAGTGGACTCAGCGACTGGTCCATAACCTGGCGGCACGTGCTGCCCAACATCCTCTCCCCCCTCATCATCCAAGGCACCATTCAATTCGCGGTGGCCATCCTGGCCGAGGCAGGCCTGAGCTACCTCGGCCTTGGGGCGCAGCCGCCCAATCCCTCCTGGGGTAGGATGCTCTACGAGGCCCAGACCTTTCTGGGCACAGGACCCTGGATGGCAATATTCCCTGGTTTGGCCATAGCCTGGGCCGTGCTGGGGTTCAATCTGCTGGGAGACGGGCTCAGGGACACCCTGGATCCCAAGATGGTGCGTATGAGGTGAGCCGTGGTAACTGAAGAGGTCTTGCAAGGAGTGCTGGGGGAAATCCGGGAGCAGGAATTGGTGGAATTGGCTGCCAGCCTGGTCAGGATAAACTCGGTCTGGGATCCGGAGGCGGGAAGCAGCGAGCAAGAGGTGGCCTTCTTTGTGGCCTCCTGGGCCAGGGAGAGGGGTTTCCAGGTCCTGGTGGAGGAAGTGGCCCCGGGCAGGCCCAACGTGATAATAGAATGGAAAGCAGCCCCTGGACCCAGAAAACTCATGTTCGAAGCACATACCGATGTGGTGACCCCAGGTGACCCTCTCCAGTGGGAGCATGACCCCTTTGGGGGGGTGGTCCTGGATGGCAGGCTGTACGGAAGGGGGGCCAATGACACCAAGGGGAATCTGGCAGCCATGCTCATGGCCATGGCCGCCATCAAGAAAGTCAGGCCCGGGCTAAAGGGAAGCATCCTTGGGGGGGTGCTCTGCGACGAGGAAGGACTCATGCTGGGGGTGCAGGACTTCATCCGTCGAGGGCATGCTGAGGGAATAACGGGGGCTATCATATGCGAGCCTCAGGACGGCTTGATCTGCCCTGTTCAAAAGGGGGCGATTCGGGCACGATTCACTGTGAAAGGCAGGATGAGCCATGGGGCCATGCCCCTGTCTGGGCTGAACCCTGTGCCTGCTCTCTCCAGGCTTATCAACGGCCTCTGGAACATGGAAGAGGAAGCCGCCAGAACCTGTGGGAAGGACCCCCTGCTGGGCTGGCCCAGCTTCACACCTACGGTGGTGAGGGCCCCTGCCAGGGGGCCGGCCCAGCTCAATGTGGTGCCGGCCAAGGCAGAGCTCCTGGTGGACATACGGACCATTCCAGCACAGTCACATGAGGAAATACTCAGAGCTCTCCAGGGTCTGGCAGCTAAAGCCAGGGAACAGACCCTGGAGGCTTACAGCCGGCTGGATGTGCTCTTGCAGGTGAAAAGAAACCTGGGGCTGGATGTGGAGATGGAGCTCTTGAGCGACAGGCCTTGCACCCAGACCTCCGTGGAGGATCCCCTGGTGAGGTCCGTTGACTGGGCCACTCGCGCCCTTACCGGGAAAGAGCCCGTGTATGGAGGGGTTCCGGGGGCAACTGACGGGACATTCCTCTGGGCCTGGAAGGGGATTCCCATAGTGACCATCGGGGCCGGGGACAGGGAGGTACCCCACCAGGTGGATGAGTGGGTGGAGGTGGCTCAACTCCATCTGACTGCCAAGATCTATGCTGCGAGCGCCCTGGCTTACCTTTCCCAGGAGGATTAAGAGGTTGCTGCTGCAGATTAGGGATCTCCATGTTCATTTCCAAAGCCCAGAGGGAATGGTGAGGGCTGTGGAAGGGGTGGACCTGGAGGTGAATCAGGGCGAGGCAGTGGGGCTGGTTGGGGAGTCGGGTTGCGGAAAATCGGTCACGGCCCTGAGCATCCTAAGATTGATTCCATTCCCACCGGGTGAGATCCCAAAGGGCAGCATCCTTCTAGAGGGCACGGACCTTCTCAGCCTGAGTCAGGAAGAAATCCGCAGGGTAAGGGGAAAGCTCGTGAGCATGGTCTTCCAGGAGCCCATGACTTCCCTAAACCCGGTCATGACCATAGGTCACCAGGTGGCTGAACCCCTCATGGAACATCAGGGGATCTCCAGGAAGGAGGCCATGGAACAGGCCGTATACTGGCTGGAAAAGGTCAGGATCCCTGCTGCGAGGCAGAGGCTTGGGGACTTTCCCCATCAACTCTCAGGAGGGATGCGTCAAAGGGTGATGATAGCCATGGCCCTTGCCTGCCAGCCCAAGCTTCTGATAGCGGACGAGCCCACCACAGCCCTGGATGTCACCATCCAGGCCCAGATCCTCTCCCTGATCAGGGGACTCAAAGAAGAGCTGGGCATGGCGGTCCTGCTCATAACCCACGACTTGGGGGTAGTGGCCCAGATGAGCAGGCGGGTTTCAGTGATGTATGCCGGGGAGGTGGTGGAGGAGGCCCCCGTGAGAGAGCTTTTCCGATATGGATTTCATCCCTATACCCAGGGGCTCATGCGCTCCATGCCGTCCAGAAGCGGAAACTCGGCCATCAAGACCAGGCTCAAGGAAATCCCAGGGATAGTGCCGGTGCTGACAGAACCCATTCAGGGATGCAGGTTCCAAGAGAGGTGCCCCCACGCCTTTGAGCTTTGCGCACAGGAGCACCCGCAGCTCTGGGAGGTGGCCTCTGAGCATAAAGCCCGCTGCTGGCTCCATCAGTATCCTGAGCAAAGGAGGCAGGATGGCTGAGGAAGTTCTGCTGAGCGTGAGGGGTCTCTCCAAGCTCTTCCCCCTGGGAGGGGGGCTTCTCAGGAAGCCCAAGGCCTGGATAAGGGCAGTGGAGGAGGTGAGCTTCCAGGTGGGCCGTAAAGAGAGCTTCGGCCTGGTCGGGGAGTCTGGCTGCGGGAAGACTACCCTTGGAAGATTGATACTCAGGCTCATAGAGCCAAGCTCCGGCAGCATTTTTTTCAGCGGGGTGGACCTTCTTTCCCTGGACAGAAAAGAGCTTCGTGCACTCAGGCCCCGCCTGCAGATCATCTTCCAGGATCCGTACTCCTGTCTGGATCCACGCATGAGGGTGGGGGAGATAATAACAGAGCCTCTGAGGGCCACAACCCGCATGAGCCGTTCACAGAGGAGGGATCGGGCGGTACAGCTGCTGGAAAAGGTAGGCCTGAGGTCCTCGGATCTGGAGCGCTACCCCCACGAGTTCTCGGGCGGACAGCGCCAGCGGATCGGGATAGCCAGGGCCCTGGCTGGCCAACCAGAGTTGGTGGTGGCAGACGAACCTGTCTCGGCTCTGGATGTCTCCATCCAGGCCCAGGTGATAAACCTTCTCTTGGACCTCCAAGAGGAATACGGTCTTTCCTACCTGTTTATCTCCCACGATCTGAGCGTTGTGGAGCATCTATGCGACAGGGTGGGAGTCATGTACCTGGGCCGCATAGTGGAGCTGGCCAGGGTGCAAGAGTTCAGGAAGAGTCCGCGCCACCCTTACACCAGGAGCCTGAAGGCTTCGGTGCCCGTGGCAGACCCGGACAGGCCATGGCAGCCGGCGCCCCTGGAAGGGGATGTTCCCAATCCCATGGCACCTCCTGCAGGCTGCAGTTTTCATCCGCGGTGCCCTTACGCTTTTGAGCCCTGTGCCATCCAAAGGCCGGAGCTGGTGGAGGTGGGGGATTCTCACTGGGTGGCTTGCTGGCTCAATCAGGGGCAGGGCATCCTGGCATATTGAGACCATGGAGCCGGAAAAGAGTCAGGAGAAAAGAGGGTTGGACAGGGGAAAAACATACTCCAGGGAACCTCTAAGCTGCGACCCCAAGGCGTTTCTTCAGCTTCAGCCCGAGAAGCAAAAAAGGGTGTTGGAGGCTGCTGTGGAGGAGTTTGCCCAGAAAGGCTACGGCAGAGCCAGCATGAACCAGGTAGTGGAACGGGCCGGCATCTCCAAAGGAGCCCTGTTCAAGTACTTCGGGAGCAAGGGCGGGCTGTTTGGCTTTGTTTACCGCATGGCCCTGGAGCGAGTAAAAGGCTATCTGAAAGCGGTAAGGGACCAGAGCCAGCAGGAGCCTTTTTTCTCCAGGCTGGAGAAGGTGATGTGGGCAGGGGTGCTCTTCATAAGGGAACACCCGGGGCTTGCCAGGATATATCAGAACATCCTTTTCACCGGGGATTCTCCGTACAAGGCCGGAATCCTGGAGGAGCTTCAAAGGGAGTCCGTGGAGTTCATCCAGGGCCTTGTGGAGGAGGGTATCCGAAGGGGGGAGCTGCGCCCTGATCTGGATCCCACTACCTGTGCTTTTGTGATCCAGTGCGTGCTGGACAGGTTCCTCCAGGCACACCAGCTTTCCTTCGTGGCCCCTGGTTTGGGCCTCCACGAGGCTTCCCAGGAGATCTCCAAGGAGTGGATAAGGAGGCTACTGGATTTGATGGAGAAGGGCATGGGAGCCTGCCAGCCAGGAAAAGGAGACCCCTGGTGAGGGATTCAAAGTTGGATCTCTGGGTTTTTGCAGCCTTGCCCCCTGAGCTGGAATTGCTGGTACGGAATCTGAATGCCAGTGAGCAGGGGCAAGAGGCCGGGGCCAGATGGTTCTTGGCAGAAACCAAGAAGATGAGAGTGGGGCTGGGTCTGACCGGGGTGGGGGTTGCTTCGGCTTGTTTTTCACTGGGTTCATTTCTTGCCTGCATTCCTGCCCCGAGGGCGATCATGGTGGGTTCATGCGGGGCGCTTCCAGGCTCGGGTCTCCAAGTGGGGGATTCAGTTGTGGCCTCTTCCGAGAGCTTCTCCGAGCTTGGAGTCCTGGACAAGCCCGGCATTGGGGACCCGGAGGACTTGAAAGGCTTGGGACTCGAGCAGGAAATCCCCTTGGACAAAGGGCTCGGGGAGGTGCTCCTGGGAGCAGCAAGAGGGCTGGGGCGGGCCCGTCTTGGGAGGCTTCTCACGGTGGCCGGGGTATCGGCCAGCCTTGCCCAGGCCAGGGCCAGGAGGAAGAGGTTTCAGGCCATGGCCGAGAACATGGAGGGATACGGGCTGGCGCTGGCCTCCCACAAACTGGGATTGGAGGCTGCGGAGGTAAGGGGGGTCAGCAACAAGGCAGGAGAAAGGGACAAGAGTTCCTGGAACCTGGAAAGAGCCCAGGTCTTGGCCCAAGAGATTGTATTGGCCTTCATTGAAGGAGGCCCCTCATGAGAAGAATGCGTATAGGCTATTCCCCCTGCCCCAATGACACTTTCATGTTCGCACACCTGGGGAAGGTTTCCCCGGCTATAGACTTGGAACCGGTTCTGGCCGATGTGGAGACACTGAACCAGTGGGCCCTGGAAGGCCGTTTGGAAGTCACAAAGCTCTCCATTGCGGCCTTCGGCATGGTGCGATCCTCTTACGGGCTCCTGCATTGCGGAAGCGCTCTGGGGAAGGGTTGCGGACCCATAGTGGTTTCGCTTCCTGGGAGGGATCTCTCGGGATTGAAAACCGCTTTGGTGGCCTCCCCAGGCAGATGGACCACAGCCGCCCTTCTTCTGGGACTGTACCTGGGAAAGCCTCCCAGATTCCTGCACATGGAGTTCTCCCAGGTCATGGATTGTGTGGCCTGCAAAGAGGCCGACTTCGGCCTAGTGATCCACGAGGGCAGGTTCACCTTCAAGGAGAGGGGATTGGAAATGGTGCTGGATCTTGGGAAGTGGTGGGAAGACAAGACCGGCATGCCTTTGGCCCTGGGAGGAATGGCCATAAGGAGGGATCTGGGAGAAGAGGCGGCCCGAGCGGTGGATCGGGCCATAAGAGAGTCTCTGGAGAGATCCCGAAGCAAAGAAAAAGGCACCATGGAACACGTACTGGCTCACGCCCAGGAGATGGCTTTGGATGTGGTGGAGAAACACATCCAGCTCTACGTCACGGATTTCTCCCTGGAGCTTGGCCTGGAAGGGTTGCGGGCCGTGGAAAAGCTGCTCTCCATGGCAGAAGAGGCTGGTCTCCTCCCAAAGAGCAGGACTCCTTTGCTTGCCTACCCCTAGCCTGCATTGTTCAGGAGCAGTGGATCATGCAGGCCATGCAAATGGATCCGCTTTGAGTAAAGCGATTGGAGCTGTAAGCCCTGTTCCCGTGCGACAAAGCCGGGAAAGGCTTTTCAGCCTGGGAACATCCAAGCATCCAGGGGGCTTGGGACCATGAGCCCCCAACTTGTCAGACTTCATTGAAGAATCCGGTCTAACCCGGATTTTATTGCACAGGGGCTCTGGGATGTTTTTTGGCCCTGCCCGGGTGTGCCCGGCATGCCATTGGCCCATGCCCGCGGTCTGCTCCAAGAATGTTCTGATTGACACCGGTTCTGCTGGCTCCATATAATGAATTCGGTTTTCACTCCTAGGGCCGGAGTGGTGGAATAGGTAGACGCAGGGGACTCAAAATCCCCCGGGACCTGGTCCCGTGAGAGTTCGAGTCTCTCCTCCGGCACCAGCCAGAGATAGCTCCTGCGGATGCTGCCGCTGGGGCTTTTTCATTTAGAAGAGTGCCTCGCACCCGGAAGCACTAGGTTTGCGGCACAAGAGGGGTCCAACAACACCGGCAGGGCTGGATGCCAAGCTGAGGGGATCATGCTTCCACCCCAAGGTACTTGAGGAACACTTCCCTCGCACCCTTCAGGTCTTCCCTGGCTGCAACGTGTTCAATCCTGCCCTTTGTCATGAAGTTTACCCTGTGAGCCAGAGCCAAGGCGAAGGGGACCTTCTCCTCGATCAACAAGATGGCAATTCCCTCTTGGTTGAGCCTCCTTATGATCTCCTGGAGACTGTTTACAAAAAGGGGCATGAGCCCAGTGGTGGGCTCATCCAAAAGGAGGATTTCAGGCTCCATGAGAATTGCCCTGGAGATGGCAAGAGCTTGTTGCTCGCCGCCAGAGAGTGAGCCAGCCCTTTGATGCAACCTGCCTCTGAGATTCGGGAAGAGCTCGAAGACCCGTTCCAGAGCACCTTTACCTCCAGTGCGGAGCATACCGGTCTTGAGATTCTCCAAGACGGTCATCCGGGGGAAAAGATGTCTGCCCTGAGGCACATAGCCTATCCCCACGCGGGAAATGGCATGGGTGGGCAAGTGTGTTATGTCTCTTTCTTTGAAGATGATCCTGCCAGTCCTAGCCTTCACGAAACCCATTATGGTGTTCAAGGTGGTGGTTTTTCCGACCCCGTTTCGACCGAGAAGGGCCACGATTTCTCCCTTTCTTACCTCGAGATGGACCCCTCTTAGGACGTGGCTCTTGCCGTAATAGGTTTGGACTCCATCCAGTCTCAAGAGATCCACGATCTTTCCCCCAGGTAGATCCGCTGCACCTCCTGGTTCCCGGATATTTCTGCCCAAGTCCCCTGGGCTATCACGCTGCCGAAGTTGAGTACCGTTACACTATCGCAAACCTCAAGGATCATGTTCATGTCGTGTTCAATCAGGATGATAGTCGTGTGGGCGGATAACTTCTTGATCAATTGCACGATGCTCGTGGCCTCCTGGGGGCCTACGCCCTGAGTCGGCTCATCCAATAGCAGGATTCTTGGGCCCGTTGACAAAGCCATGGCGATCTCCAACACTTTCTGGTCGCCGTAGGAGAGGTTGGAGGCCAGCTCGTGAGCCCTTTCTTCAAGGCCCACCTGTCGGATTATCTCCATGGCATTACGGGTAGCCTGATCTTCTGGTGGAGAGCCCCACAGGAGTCTCCACCAGACCCTCTTGGAGCGGGCATTCAGCCCGGCCCAAACGCAGTCAAGCACGGTCATCTCCGGGAAAATCAAGGTAAGCTGAAAGGTCCGTCCTATTCCTTTTCGGCAGATAGAGTATGGTGGGATGCCGGTGATGTCTTCTCCCTCCAGCAAGATCTTTCCGGAAGTGGGCCTCAGTTCCCCTGTGATCACATTGAAAAGTGTCGTCTTTCCGGCACCGTTGGGTCCTATTATTCCCCGTACCTCCCCCCGGCGAACTCCCATGGAGACCCCCTCCAGGGCGCTCAGGCCTCCGAACCGCTTGCTTACCTTGCAGAGCTCCAGCAGATAGCCTTCTCCAACCATTAGCCGTCCTATCCTCGAGCCATCAGGTAGCCAATGATGCCTCGGCGGGAGGCGCGAAGCACCACCAGAATCAGCACGCCGAAGATCAGCAGATAGTGAGTGAACCAGGCGCTCACATAATACTGAAAGAGGCACATCAGCAATACCCCGATCCAACATCCAGAGAGAGTCCCCAGACCCCCTATGAGGCACCACACGATGGGCAGGATGGACCAGTAGAAGCTGAAGTAATCTGCTGAGGCATATCGGAGTGTCACCGCGTAGAGCCCACCAGCCAGGCCGGAAAAAGTCCCTGAGATGACAAAGGCAGCCAGTTTGTACCACTCCACGTTGTATCCGAGGAAAAGCGCCCTTTTCTCGTTTTCCCTGATGCAAACGAACACTTTACCCAGGGGTGCATCCAGGATGCGCCTCAGGACCAGATAGCTGAGCAGCAGAGAGACGAAAACCAAGTAGTAGTTGGTATGCGGGTCGTAAACAGACAAATCCACCATACCCAGGGAAAGCTTTGGAAGACTCACGCTCAGACCGTCATCACCGCCTGTGAGCCAGGTCATGTCCATTGCCAGAAGGTGGAAAATGGCAGAGATTATGGCGGTGACTATGACAAAATATGCCTCAGATAAACGCACGCTCACTATCCCAAGGGGGACCGAGAGGAGCAATCCTGCTAATAATCCAGCCAGGAGCGCCGGGATCAGACCCAGCTTCAGCCACAAGAGCGAGAGCACCACTCCGTAAGCCCCGGCTCCGAAGAAAACCGAATGGCCCAGGCTGCACTGATCTGTGAAACCAAGGCATATGTCATAGGCCATGGCAAACACGCACAGCACCATGACCTGCACGACAAGAGAACGGGCACCGCTCGGCAGCACGAGCCCCAATACTAACAAGACCGCCAAGAATCCCAAGGAGTATGACTTATCCAGGCGTGTCTTATTCATCCAGCTCACCCGTTTCTCTGGCCGAAGATCCCGCGGGGCCGGAGCATCAGGATCGTTATCATGAGGACAAATATGGCTGCCTTGGACTGCACTGGCGTGAGAACGGCCGAGAGGACCCCCTCCAAGGAACAGAGGACCAAGGCCGTTATAACAGCTCCTGCAAGGCTTCCAAGCCCCCCTACTATAACCACTATGAAGGAAAGCAGGGCCACGTCCGTGCCCATGAGGTAGGACACCTGGGTGACGGGTGCAGCCATGACCCCAGCCACTGCAGCCAGCACACAGCCCAATACAAAGGTAAACACCAGAATCCTGCTCGTGTTGATCCCCATGGCCTCCGCCATCTGCCGGTCCTCTATGGAAGCCCGCACCAGGATCCCCATCGAGGTGCGATACAGGAAAAACCATACGGCCCCCAGGATCAGTACCGAGATGGCAGCCACCAGCAAACGGTACCCAGGGTAATCCACACCCAGCAGGCTGAAACTCGCAGTCCAAGGGGGGTCCATCTTCTTGGGAATGCCGCCGTATGCTGCCAAGGCTAACTGCTGCAATATGAAGGAAATGCCCACCGTAGCTATCATGGTGGCGGAGGGGTGTCCCTCGTACGGTCTTAGCACATAGCGCTCAATGGGCCCTGCGATCAAAGCTATGGCAAAGAGCACTACCAAGAGACCCAGCCAGAAATGCCCCAGAAGTGGACCGAGGAAGAAGGCCAGCACGGCCCCTGCCATGTACAGGTCTCCATGGGCCATGTTAACAATGCCCATCACCCCGAAGATCAAGGCCAGCCCCAGGGCGATCAAGGCCACCAGGAGACCCCAGACGAGCCCGTTCATCAGCAAGAAGACCACTGTCAGGACCGGCTCGGACACTCTAACTACCTCTGGCAGCTCACCTTTTTGAGGATTTCAAAACCCTTCCCTCGTGTGATCCACGATGGGCGGATAGGATGCCTCTGAGGCAGGGATCCTGGCTGCCACCCGGATGGTTCCCTTGGTTACTTGCTCAACATACAGGCCTGTTTGGATCAAGTGATCCTGTGCACGGATGGATCCGTCCCCCTGGGGGAACTCAACACCCTGCTTCCACTGGAGCCCCTCCACTGCCTGGATGAACTTGGGATGATCGGCCTTGGATTTCCACCCGCTTTTCTCAATGCCATGCTTGATTATGAACATGGTCTGCCACATGGCCCAATTGTATGCCAACACAAACCGGGTACCTGTTCCTGTTTCCTTGCCCTCAGGGTCCACTCCGATGATCTCCCTGAAAGCCTTGTTGGCCTCCGTGTCCAAAGCGGCCAGATACGTCGGGTAGGAGGTGATGCAATACATGCCCTCCACTGCCTCTCCAATCTTGGCCACGTCCTGAGCGGAAAGGGCGTAAAGCGCCCCCAGTTTCTTTATGTCCGGCCGGATTGCATGAATGTCCCTTATGGCCGAAAGGAAGTCGGATCCGAAGGCTGCCAGAAAGACCGCATCTGCCTCTTGGGTGATCTTCCCTTTGAGGTAAGGTAGCCAATCGCTGGTACCCAAGGGAACCCTGATTGCCTCCAGGACCTTGCCGCCGTTCTCCGTGATGTATTGGGTAAACTCCTCCTGGTTGGACCATCCCCAAGCGTAGTTAACTACCACAACTACCCATTTTTTCCCGATGTTCTCCACAGCCCACCGTGCGATTCCCTTAACTTCCTGTCGCACGTTGGTGCAGGGTTGGAACACGTATCGGTTCCCCTTGTCCCCTGAGATCTCTGTCGCCCCGGCGGAGGGGAAGTAGGGCGTCTTGAGTTCTTTGGCCACAGGGGCGCAGGCCACAGCCACCCCTGAGCTGTTGGAATCAATCACGAAATCAACCTTGTTGGTTTCTACCAGTTTCCTGAACTTCACCGCCCCCACGGCAGGCTTGCTCTCTGTATCCTCAACGTAAAGTTCCACCTGACGCCCGGCTATGCCGCCCTCTTTGTTGATCTTGGCGATGGCCGCCTTCACTGTCTTCTCATGGGAGTAGCCATAGGCTGCCAAGCCTCCGGTCTTATCGGCCACCATTCCCACCCTGATGGGTTCCTTGGCCTGGGCCCAAACCTCAAAGCAGGAAAGGCCCAAGATCACCCAGGGGACACAAAGGAAGAAAGTTAGCCTCTTCATTTCTTGTTCCTCCTTTCCAGTTGTGCGAGAAAATCCTTCATGGGTCTTGAAATTTGCTTTGATTCCAGCCCAGAGGTTGATACTCCACGCCACAGTGCTTTGTCAATCCGCCCAAGAAGTTCCCTGCATGGCCCGCCACCTAAGGCGCTGCCCGGAGAACAACTCAGAGCAGATTGTGCCAGCTCGCAGATGAATCCCTAGGAGTCATGCCTGGATCTAGGGGTTGCATTACCCCCAGGAGGAGCTGTCCCAGCAGTGGGTGCAGAGCTTCTCCTTGGGGAGACCCACGGCTGCACAAGGTCTTCCAGCCTTTGGTAACGCAAGGAGCTCAACCCCAGCCGCCTTCTTATTTGCTCCACCATGGCCCTGTGCCGCTCCGAGTCAGGATCAGCGTACTCGGCCAGATTCTCCACGGCCTGCCCCTGCAACTCGAAAATGGCTTTTCTGGCCGCCAGGTCCAACTCCGAACGGGAGCGGGAGAAGTTCAAGTAAGGACAGCTGTAAACAAGAGGCGGGCAGGCCGGCCTCATGTGTACCTCTTTGGCCCCGCAGTCAAAGAGCCTTTGGATTGTGTCCTTGAGCTGGGTTCCCCTCACTATGGAATCCTCGCAGAAAAGGATTCGCTTCCCCCGGATAATTTCTTCGACGGGGATCAGCTTCATGCGGGCCACCAGGTCTCTCTTCTCCTGGTCTTGGGGCATGAAGCTTCTGGGCCAAGTGGGGGTATACTTCACAAATGGGCGTCTGTAAGGGATTCCAGCAGCCGAGGCATATCCCAAGGCGTGCCCGGTTCCGGAATCCGGAATCCCAGCAACTATGTCCACCTGGGTTTGGTCCCTTCTGGCCAGAGCCTCCCCACACCTGTTTCTCACCGCCTCCACGTTGATCCCCTCGTAGCTGGAAGCAGGATAACCGTAATAGACCCACAGGAAAGCGCAGATCTGCATGCTTTCACTCGGGGGCCTGAGCTGGTGCACCCCATCGGGCGTGAGAAGCACTATCTCTCCTGGCCCCAGGTACCGGGTCACCCGGTAGCCCAGGTTGGGAAACGCACAGGTCTCCAAGGTGGCCGCATATGCCCCGGGTTTTTCCCCAAGCACCACAGGGGTTCGCCCCAGCCTGTCCCGCCCTGCATAGATCCCATCCCTGGTGAGAAGCAGCACGCTGCAGGAACCTTCCACTGCCTCCTGGGCAGCTTCTATGCCCTGGGCAAAGGAAGAACCCCTGTCTATGAGAGATGCCACAACCTCGGTGGGATTCACCTCTCCCCGTACCATCTCAGAAAAATGCATTTTCCTGCCAAGGGCTTCCGAAGCCAAGGCCCCTAAGTTTCGCACAAGCCCCACGGTAACTACGCAGTACGTGCCCAGGTGGGAGCCTATGATCAGGGGCTGATCCTCGTAATCGCTTATGACACCTATGCCCATGGAGCCGCGCATTTTTCCGAGGTCTTCTTGGAACTTGGAGCGGAACTGGGAGTTCTCTATGTTGTGTATGGATCGGGAGAAGCCATCCTTGTCCAAGGTGGCCATGCCGCCGCGGCGTGTTCCAAGATGGGAATGGTAATCCGTGCCGAAGAAGAGGTCTGAGACACACTCCCCGTCTGAGGCCACAGCAAAGAACCCACCCATAGGCTATCCCTCCCCGGGCTAGGGACAAGGTGCCCTGCCCCTTGATTCTGACCGCATGCTGCTCCATTGCTCTGTGATGACAGATGCAGCTCAGCGGCCAAAGGACGATACATGGGGAAAAACATTTTGACCAGCCTGGGAAGCCGGCCCGAGCCGAACTGATGAGGGTGTGAAGGTGTTAGCTGGGATCACTCAACGAGCTCCACCACACTGGTGGCTCCAAGGTGTCCTGTCTCACAGGCCTTTTTCAATGTTGTGGAACGCGAAGAGAATTCTCAGGTGCGGTAATCCTAATCCTGGTAGGCTAAGTTGTCAGCGCGTATTGTCCAGTGCTTTTGAACAATTCAGACAAGAGCAGGGCCCCTGTTTGATTGCGGAGATACGGTTTAGCTGTCCAACAGCCTTCTTACCTTGTACACCAGGGCCTCTGGAGAAAAGGGCTTCTCTATGAGCTCCAGTCCTGGCTCCACGACCCCTCTTTCCACCATGAACTCCCCGGTGTACCCGGACATGTAAATCACTTTCAAGCCGGGCATGCGCTGCCTTGCCTGCTTGACCATCTCAGGCCCTGGCATCTGCGGGAGCACCACGTCCGTGATAACCAGATCCACCTTGGGCTCACCAGCTTGCAGGATTTGGAGCGCAGCTTCCCCGTCGGCCGCATCCAGCACCCTGTATCCAAAACGCTCCAGGGTTGTCCTCACCAGCCTTCTCACGGGCCCGGAGTCCTCCACCACCAGCACCGTCTCACCCCCCCCCAGGGAGGCCTCTGGAGCAGGCTGCGAGACTCCCCCAAACCCGGAGCCTTTCTCTGGCTCCACAGGCAGGTAAACTTTAAAGGTGCTCCCTTTGCCCGGCTCACTGTAGGCCCAGATGTATCCCCCACCTTGCTTGACTATTCCGTATACCGTGGAGAGACCAAGACCGGTGCCCCTTCCCATCTCCTTGGTGGTGAAAAAGGGCTCAAAGATCCTCTCAATGGTTTTCTGATCCATGCCCAGGCCCGTGTCGCTCACGCAGAGTCTGGCATAGGGCCCTGGGATCAGGCTGACCCCATGGCTTTGCGCGTAGGCCTCGTCCAATTGGAGGATATCGGTCTCAAGGATAAGTTTGCCTCCCTTGGGCATGGCATCCCTGGCATTGATGAGCAAGTTCAAGATGACTTGTTCCATCTGGGTGGGATCCATCTTTATCCAGAGGGGCCTGGGGAAAAGGACCGTGTGGATCCGCACATCTTCTCCGATGAGAGGGGCCATTGTCCTGGTCAGATTCAGCAACAATGCATTCAGATCCAGTATCTTCGGTCTTATGAGTTGCTTGCGGCTGAAAGCGAGAAGCTGGCTGGTGATGGAGGCTGCCCTCAAGGCCCCCTCCTTGATCTCCCTGGCCTCTTCATGGAAGGCTTCCCCGGGTTTGGTGGAGTTCAGGATGATGTCAGCATAGCCCAGCACGCTGGTCAGGGCATTGTTGATGTCGTGGGCTACACCTCCTGCAAGCCTCCCCACGGCCTCCATCTTTTGAGCCTGGAGAAGCTGTTGCTCCAGGCGCCTCTGTTGTGTAACGTCCAACAGGATCGTCCTGGCCACCGGCTTTCCTTGCTCGTTCCTGGAGAAGTGCGAGTAAACCCTTGCCCAGATTTCCCGGCCGTCCTTGGTCCGGCCCGGGTATTCCACCACCTGGGGAACTTCAAGCCCCTGGAGAATTCTCTGGATGCGCTGCCTGAGGATCTCCTTGCCCTCTTCTGTCCAGAGGTCGAACCCCGTCATGGAAAGGAATTCCTCCCTGGAATAGCCGAACACCCGGATCATATAGCTGTTTATGGTCAAGAACCGCGCGCTCTCCACGTCTATTTCGTAAACACCGGCTGGTACCTGTTCCACCAGCTCCCTGTATCTTCTCTCGGCCTGCTCCAGAGAGCGCTGGGCCCTGTTGCGCTCAGTGATGTCCTGGTATATTGCATAAATCCCGCAGATCTCATCCCCTGACCTGACGGGGTATCCTGTAATGGCCACATCCACGGTGGAACCGTCTTTCCTCCTGCGCTGGGTCTCCAAGCGCACAGTCTCCCCTGCCAGCACCTTGAGTTGGTTCTGGAACCCCTCTCCGCTTCGATCCGGCGGCTCTATGAGATCCCACATGAAACGGCCCAGGGCCTCCTGCGGGCTGTACCCGAAGAGGCTCTGAAAAGACCTGTTGAGCCTAAGGATCCTACCCTCCTGGTCCAAGATGGCCACTGCATGCGGCATTCCGTCGAAAAGGCCTTCCAAGAGGGCACTGGCTTTCTTGAGTTCCTCCTGGGCCTGGATCATTTCCGTGACATCTACAAGATTGCCCAGCAAGGCCGCCTCGCCCTTGTAAAGCACCCTGTTGGCAAGAAGGGTCACCCACCTGATCCCTTCCCTGGGGTTCAAGATCCTGAAACTGTAAGGCTCTGGCTCAAGGAGACCCTCCAGGCGCTCACCAGCCTTTGCTCTTACCATCTCCCGATCCTCAGGATGGATAAGCTGGAAGATGTCAGAGAGGTAGATTTCCTCAGCGGTTCTCCCCACAATTCTCTCGAATGTGGGATTCACGTAAATCATCCTGTTGCCTTGATACAGGTAGACTCCCACCAGGGAGTTCTCAACTAGGGTGGAAAAAAGATCCCCGTCCCCCTCCAGTAGCGAAGGCCTTGGCGGTTTTTCCAGGTTCACTGCCTAGTATCCTCCAGGGAGCTTTATCTCCAGAATCATAGCACAAAAAGCCCCTGGGAGGTGCTCGTGCTTTTTGCTCTATCGGGTAATCAGACCTGCAGCATGCAGTATCTCCTTGTCTCCCGGCTCCCGGGCGGCTTCCAAAGCGTGATATGATCCAAGCCCGAAGCAGCAGTGAAATTCAGCCTCAGGGGAGATCCAGATGAGCAAGATGATCCTGGTTGTGTATCACTCCCAAAGCGGCAACACCTTGAGCATGGCCAAAGAGGTGGCCGAGGCAGCAGGTTCCATCCCGGGCGTCAGGGTCCTGCTCAAGAGGGCCGGCGAGACGCAGGCCAAGGATCTGTTGGATTGCGACGCCCTCATTCTAGGCTCCCCTGAATACTTCGGGTACATGGCAGGCGCTCTCAAGGACCTCTTTGACAGAACCTATGAGGAGCTAAGGGGCCATCCCAGGATCTTCAGAAAGCCCTACGCGGTCTTCATAAGCGCCGGGAATGACGGGCAAGGCGCACTGCAGAGCATCGAGCGCATCTGCATCGGTTACCAGTTCCGCAAAGTCCAGCCCCCCATTGTGGCAAAGGGACCCGTGACCCAGGAGGTGCTGGCCCGCTGCAGGGAGCTGGGCCAGACAATGGCCGCAGGATGCGAGGCGGGGATCTTTTGAAACCTCACACTGCCTCACTGCATTTTCAAATCAGGCAGCATGGAGCCATGCTCCATGAGGTTCCTGTGCAACTCGAAGCATCGGCTCAGATCATGCCGGATGTGGCCCAGGGGGGCTTCCCTGAGGTATCCAAAAAGGTAATACCTGTATGCTGGGTGGGCGCACTTCTCTATGATCCTGTGAGCCCTCTGGGCAGGCCCCAGGCCTCTGAGATCTGCAAGACCCTGATCTGTGACCAGGACCTGCACAGAATGCTCGTTGTTGTCCACGTGGGGACACATGGGAACTATGTGTGATATCTTGCCTCCCTTGCTTATGGAGGGGCACATGAATATGGAAAGATAACTGTTGCGGGTGAACTCCCCGCTTCCCCCCACCCCGTTCATTATGTGTTGGCCGCACACATGGGTTGAGTTCACGTTCCCATATATGTCAGCCTCTAGGGCGGTGTTCATGGCTATCACCCCCAGCCGCCTGATAATGCCAGGGTGGTTGCTCAGCTCCTGGGGCCTCAAGACGATCTTGGGGGCGAAGAAGTCCATGTTCTCAACCAGCTTGGCCATGCAAGAGGGGCTCAGGTTCAGACTGGCTGCGCTGGCGCCCAGGAGCCTTCCTTGAAGCATAAGCTCTACCAGGGCATCCTGGTAAACCTCCGAGTACATCTGGAAAGGAGGCACATCCGGGTGCTCTCCCAGGCCGGCCATCACCGCGTTGGCCACATTGCCCACCCCTGACTGAAGGGGCAGGAATTCCCTGGGTATCCTGCCTGCTGAGACTTCCTCCAGGAGAAAGCGCACCACGTGGTGGGCAATGTGTTGGGAGACCTCGTCAGGGGGTGAGAAGGGAGGAACGTGGTCAGGCTCCTCTGTTTCCACTATGCCGATCACCTTGCGGGGATCCACAACAGCATAAGGCCAGCCGATCTTGGTCAAGGGATGATGTATGGGGATTGGGCTCCTGTGGGGAGGCGAGGGAAGCACCACAATGTCGGCCATTTCCCTCAGTCTGGGAGACTGGCAGCGGTTCAGCTCTATGATCACCTGCTCTGCGTGCTGCAGGAAGGTGGGTGAGGCTCCTATGGAAGTGGTCAGATACACCCGGCCGTCAGGGGTTATCTCTGTGGCTTCCACCACAGCGAAATCTATTCTTCCGAAGAATCCGAAAATGACTGCCTGGGGCACGTGGGAGAGGTGCATGTCCACGTACTCCACTTCCTGGGAGTTGATCTGTTTGCGGAGGGTTGGGGAGGACTGGTAGGGTGCACGCCAGGAGATGGCTTCCGCCCTGGCCAACTCCTCGTCCAGATTCTCGTCCGTGGAAGCCCCGGTGAGCACCCTCAGTTTGAAGGGCCTTCCTTGGGTGTGGAGCTCTCTGGCCTTGGCCGCAAGGGCCTTGGGAACCACTTTGGCCGAGGCAGCGGCCCCAAAGCCGCTGAAGGTGACGGTGGATCCATGAGGGATGCGGGCTGCGGCTTCATCTGCGCTGAGAAGCGGGTAACGGGATCTAGGGGACATGGCAACCTCCGTTTCAACTGACAGGACATGAGGATTCCAAAAGACCCGCCTGAGCTCCATACTATTATAGCCGCCCGAGTGCGAATCAATAAGTCGGGCTGCGGATTCTTCCACCCCCGGATTGGTGGGGCACATCTGAGCACAACAACAGGACAAGTGCAGGATCCTGAAGAGGCGGGAATGAGTCTGCTTGGCTTTGGTACTGACTTTGGAGAAAGGCATGCTTGAGACAGATCCATTACCGGTGGTGGAGGCTCGGGGCCTGAGAAAGTGCTTTGGCCAGACAGTGGCTGTGGAAGAAGTCTCCTTCCAGGTGTTCAGGGGAGAGTGTTTCGGACTTCTCGGGCCCAACGGAGCCGGCAAGACCTCCACCATCCGGATGACCTACGGCTTTTCCCCCCTTTCTGGGGGAAGCCTCAGGGTTTTCGGGTTGGACATAGGGCAGAGCTGGAGGATTATAAGGGCCAGAGTGGGTGTCTGCCAGCAGGAAAACAGCCTGGACCCTGACCTCTCTGTGCAGGAGAACATGGAGGTTTTCGCCAGGTACTTTGACATCCCGAGGCCTCAGGCCAGAGGCAGGGCCTTGGAATTGCTCAGGTTCGTGGGGCTGGAACATCGCAGTGGCTCCCCGGTATCGCAGCTCTCAGGGGGGATGATGAGGCGGCTGGTGCTGGCCCGGTCCCTGATAAACAGCCCGGAGCTTCTGATCCTGGACGAGCCAACCACAGGGCTGGACCCCCAATCCAGGCACCAGGTATGGGAGCGCCTGGAGGCCCTCAAGAAAGCAGGCATGTCCATCCTGCTTACCACCCATTACATGGAGGAGGCCTCCAGGCTCTGTGACAGGCTAGTGATCATGGACCATGGCCGGGTGCTTACCCAAGGGCCTCCCCTTGATCTGGTAAGAAGATATGTGGGTAGGAACGTGATAGAGGTGAGCGGCCCAGGGGAGGGAATCCGGAAATTTGTGAGAGAGCGCAATTTGGATCACGAGGACTTGGGTCACAGGCTACTCATATACACCCAGGAAGGCGAAGGGCTCTTCGGTCTGTTGAGAAAAGAGGTTTCAGCCCAGGACTGCATGCTTCGCATGGCCACCCTGGAGGATGTGTTTTTGAAGCTCACAGGGAGGGAATTGAGGGAATGAAAAACTGGAACGTCTCGAGGCGCTTCTTGCGGGTTTGGGAGAGAAACCTGAGGGTTTACCGCAGGACCTGGGCCATCAGCTTCATTCCCCCTGTTCTGGAACCTGTTCTTTACCTGCTGGCCTTCGGGGTTGGGTTGAGCGCCCTGGTGGGTGTGGTACATTACCGGGAGAGCCAGATCCCTTATGTGAGCTTCATAGCCCCTGCTCTTCTCTCCATCAACATCATGTACAACGCCTTCTTCGAGAATACCTACGCCTCCTTTGTGCGAATGTATTACCAGAAGACCTTCGATGCCATGCTGGCAACTCCCCTTTCCCTGGAGGAGGTGATCACAGGAGAAATAGCCTGGGGGGCCACCAAGGCTTTGGTGGCCACAGTGCTGATGCAGTCCGTGGTGAGCATCTTCGGGCTTGTGCACTACCCCCACGGGCTCTTGATTCTCCCCTTGGCCCTCTTGGGGGGCTTTGCCTTTGGTTCCGTGGGCATGCTCTTCACTGCCCTGGTGCCCCACATTGAGATGTTCAATTTGCCCATCTTCCTGCTTATCAGTCCCATGTTCCTTTTCAGCGGCACGTTTTTCCCCCTGGAGGTGCTTCCCCAGTGGGTCAAGCCCCTGGCATGGGCCCTTCCCTTGACCCACCTGGTGGAGGCCTGCAGGTCCCTGGCCCTGGGGAGGGCTGGCGTGGAGCTTATCTGGCACATCCTGTACCTAGCCGTAATGGGCGGGATCCTCTTCCCCCTGGCTGTGGGCAGGATGAGGGCCAGGCTCATAAAGTAGGCCCTTGAAGGTCAGCCCCAGGGGGCCCCAAGCGGGTTTTCAGTAAAGGAACATGGGCTTGCCCATCACGTGTCTCACCTTGGGGCGGTACTGCTCCATGTCGTAGAGCTCCCTCACATCCACCCGCTTTTGACCTGTTGTGATGGTGCTGAGGGGTATGTCCGTGTAGATCCCCTGGTGGAGGGCCACCAACCTGCCGTAAGTGCCCTTGAGGGCCAGGCTCACGGCCATGGTGGCGTAGTTCACAGCCACCATCAGATCCAGGGAATCCGGGGCGCCGCTCCTCATGAGGTAGGAGAGCTGCTGGAAGATTATGTCTTCGCCGGTGAGCCTTCGCAGAATCTCCCCGGTCTCCAGCCCTATGCCCCCCAGCTTCTTGTGGCCGTAAGCATCCGCCTCGCCCCTTTGGATCATCTCCCCGCCTATCATGCGGGCACCTTCGGAGATGGTGAGCATGGCATAGTTGCTGGGATTGGCCCTCTTGTCCTCCAGGATGAGTCCGGCCAGCTTCTGTGGGTCGAAAGGCACTTCAGAGATTATGGCCCTGTCTACTCCTGCCAGGTACGCTGATATGAGAGATGTCTCCCCGCAGTACCTGCCGAAGAGCTCTATTACCGCGATGCGTTCGTGGGAGCCGGCAGAGGTCCTCAAGGCGTGGATGAAATTAACGCTCCTGGTGACCGCTGTGGAGAACCCTATGCAGTAGTCTGTTCCGAAGACGTCATTGTCCATGGTCTTGGGGACTGCCACTATGGGGAAGCCCTCCCTGTGCAGCCGCTCGGCAAAGCTCAAGGTATCGTCTCCTCCTATGGGGATCAAGCAATCCACACCAAGGTGGGAAAGAACCTTCAGGATGTGTTCCGTGAAATCAGCTTTTTCCTTGCCCTGTGGGAATTGGTCCTTCAGAAATCCCGGCACCTCCTTGGGCCGCACAGCCGCGGGATTGGTTCTTGAGGTGTGCAGATAAGTGCCTCCAGTACGGTCTATGGTGCGCACAATGGCCTTGTCCAGCCAAAGCAGGTTTTCCTGGAAGCTCTCAGGCTCATCCGGATTGAATTGGAGAAGCCCGGCCCATCCTTTTCGGATGCCAAGCACTCTTAGCCCCTCGTCTATGGCTCTATAAACTATGGTCTTTATGCACGGGTTCAAACCGGGCACATCCCCCCCGCCCGTCAAGACCCCTACCACCTTGGGTCTGCTCATTTCATCTTCTCCTGAAATTGGGGATTAAACTGGATTAAAGGGATGACACCTCATTGCACCGAGAGACCTTTTCCACCCCTCACAGATCTCCCAGATTTGGATTTTTTCATCAGAAGTTTCGGGCGTCAAGAGAGCCTTTCTGGCAGCCTTCGGCAAGAATGTGGTATGTTGATGTGCGGAGCGGATATCTGTGACCTGGGATGAGAAGGTTTGAGGAGAGAGAGGCTTGAGCATTTTTCTCCCGGATCTGACACCTATTCCTGTGGTGGACTCCCACGTGCACGTGTTTCCGGATAAGCTTGCCCAGGCGGTCAGAAACTGGTTTTCCCGCCATGCCTGGGAATTCTATGAACAGGGAAGCGCTCAGCAGCTTCTGCAAAGGCTTTTCGATGCTGGTCTGCACGGGGCTGTGCTTCTGAGCTATGCCCACAGGCCGGGCATCTCCGAGGAACTCAACGGGTTTGTGGCCTCCCTGGCAAAGAGATTTCCAAAGGCAGTGGGCTTTGCCACTGTGCACCATCAAGACAAGGATCTCAGAGGGATTCTGAGAAGGGCCTTTCAAGAGCTGAATCTCCAGGGGGTGAAGCTCCACTCCCACGTGCAGCTGGTGGCACCGGATGATCCGGCCCTGGATCCTGTGTATGAAACCGCCTCGGACTGGGGGTTGCCGGTCACCATCCACGCCGGCAAAGAGCCTTATGTGCCGGCATACCCTATGGACGTGCGCACCATAACAGGGGCCGAGAGGGTAGAGCGGGTATTGAAGCGTTTCCCAGAGCTAAGGCTCATAGTTCCGCATCTGGGCTTTGGGGAGTCGGACCAATTCTATAGACTCCTGGACGCCCATCCTCACCTGTACTTGGACACCACCATGATGCTTGGGGGCTTCTTCCCGGTCCCCGTGGAAAAGGAGCCTCTTGTGCGCTACTCGGAAAGGCTTCTGTATGGTACCGATTACCCGCACATCCCTTACCAAGTGGACAGGGAGCTCAGAGGACTCCTGGCCCTGGAACTGGGAGAAACCCCTACCCGCAAGATCCTGTGGGAGAACGCAAGAGATCTCCTCCGGCTTGAGGCTCCTATGGGAGCCGCCCTGGATGGGCTATAATGGGTTTCCCATCAACCGGGAAGCCAAGGGCCTGCTGAAAGGGCCTCTCTCGGGAGCCCAAGCAGTTCTGAGAAATCTTCCCAAGGAGAAAAGGCTCTCTTGAACGTATTGCTCATGGAGGTGAATCCCTATGTCCCGCCCTCTTTGCCCATATCCCTGGGATATCTGGCTGCGGTGCTGGGGAGAGAGGGGCACAGGGTGAGGATTCTGAATATTGGGGAATCCACCCAGCTTTCCCCGAGAGGTATGAGAAACCTGCTCAGTGAGTTCAGACCTCAGTTGGTGGGCATGGCCGCTTACCAAAGAAACATGATACTGCTCAAGGGGTTTTGCAAACTGGTAAAGGAAACAGAGCCTCATGCCCGCATCATACTTGGAGGCCCCCAGGCCACATTCATGCCCTCGGCAGGCCTTGGAGAACTGCTGGATGTGGACTTCATCTGCCGCGGGGAAGGGGAGCTTGTGATCCGGGAGGTGGTGCAAGCCCTTGAGTCGGGCTCTCTCGATGCTCCGGTGCCTGGAACCACCACCAGACTCAGCCGGGACTACTGGGAGGATGGTGAAGAGGTGGAGCCACCCGAGGACCTGGACGGCTATCCCTCCCCTTTTCTGGATCAGGTGCTGGATCTGGAGGGATTGGAAGAGGCCATTCTCTTGACCTCCAGGGGTTGCCCCTACGGTTGTCTTTTCTGTTACACCCCAAGGGCTTCCAGAAGACGTATCCGATACCACTCCATAGAGCGGGTCTTGGAGGAGATGTCCTGGCTCAACGCAAGAGGGCTAAGTCGCTTCTGGCTGGCCGACCCCAGCTTTTCCTTCCACCGGGGGCGCACCCAGGAACTCTTGGAGGGGATTTTGGCAAGGGGCATTCGTGCAAGCCTCTGGCTTGAGACCAGGGCGGACCTTGTGGATGAGGAGCTGTTGAAGCTCATGGCCAAAGCCGGGGTCAGGCTTGTGGCCTACGGGCTGGAGTCTGCTTCTGAAAGGGTATTGGCCAGGCTTGGAAAGAGCATCTCCTTGGAGGCTCTCCGCAGGGCCGTGGGCATGAGCCTGGCCCATGGGCTGGAGGTGGAGTTGTTCAGCCAGTACGGGCTTCCGGGAGAGACCCAGGAAGACGCCCTTCAGACTCTGGAGTTTGTGCGCTCCCTCGTGCCCATAAGGGGGAATACCAATGCCCAGCAGATGAGGCTCTACTTCGGGACCCCCTTTTGTGAGAACCCGGCTCACTACGGGATACGCCCCCTGGACGGAACCCGACCTGCTTACATTTCGGTGGGAGCCAGATACCAAACCGACTGGATGGACGCAGAGCAGATACATCGCGTGAGAGATCTCTGGCAGGCAGCCTCCCTGGACGGAGGAAAAAGGATGGTGTCTTGAATTCCCCTCCAAGACCAGTGCGCAGGTTGTACTTGAGCCTCGGGGGGCTTCCGCGGACAGGACAATGGCTCCTCGGGGCCATGGAGATGGCCTTCCCCCTGTTGAATCACAAGGCCGACCTGTACCTGCTTACAGAGGATCCATTGTCCGAATTCCAGGAGTTCCACAGGGTCTTGGAGGGGGCGGCCAGGCTTTTGAGAGAACACAGCATCCTGAGGCTCCAGATCAGACCGGTACACCCGGTGAGGGCTCACAAGGGAAGGGAGTTGAGGGATCTTTATCTTCTGATCTCTTCCCTTGGGAGGCCTTTTCACCAAGAGGCCATGGCCCACCAGGTGGCCTCCAGATGGATGCTTCTGCCCGTTCTTCGGGCCAGGTCAGAGGCGGAGGTGGAGGCAGCCCTGGAGCTTGTTCCTTTCCTGAGGGAAAGGATGATACTGCCCAGCCTCAGCCTTCCGCCTTCCCCCAGGCTGGGAGAGTGGGCCGGAAGGCTCGATCCTGGAAGAAGCCGACTCCTGCTGGAGGATCAGGGGGGGGCGCTGGAGAACGTCTTTCTCCACGACTTACTGGACGAGATGGTCTCTTGGTCTGTTTCTCCAGAGGGAGGTTTCTGCGTGGAGCCATGCAGCTCCCTGATCCTGGACCGTGGAAGGGCTCTGGCCCGTGTATGCCCCTGGGATGAATGGAGAGAATGGCAAGACTCGGATTCCTTCTTCCTAAAGTTCCAAGGCTCTAAAAGCTGTCTGGATTGCTGGGAGGAGCTGCCTCATCGCATGGAAGATGTGCTGCGCTGGAACAACCGCCAGGAAGAAGGTGGAAGAATACACCACCAGTTGGGTGTATTTGCCATGAGCCGGGGAGATGAGAACAGAGCAGAGCTGCATCTGCGGGCAGGGCTGGAGATGGGCAGGGCTGCTCAGCTCAGGTTTGAAAGCCTCATGTACCTCGGCATCATGAGATTGCAGCAGGGCAGGCCCGAGGAAGCCCAAGAGCTCTTGGAAGAGGCCCTGGGCCTCAGGCCAGGGTCTGGATCCATCCTTTATCACTTGGGCAGGTGCCAGTTGGCCTGGAAGGACTACATAGAGGCCTCGGAGCTGTTTCAGAGAGCCCTGGCTGCCGGGGTGGAGCAGGGCATCCGGGAGGAGCTCTTGCTTCAGCTGGCTGTTTGCCATATCAACCTGGAAGAGTTCCAGGAGGCCTGGGAGGTGCTCGGGCGGACAGGTGAGGGTACGGCCCCACTCTGTTTTTACCGCGGCATGGCACTTCTGGGTCAGGGCAAGCTCCAGGAGGCCTTGGGATGGTTCCACCAGGCCTTGGAAAAGGGCCCGGAAAAGGAAGACTTGGCCTCGGTGTTCTTTTACCTGGCGCATTGCTTGAAGGAAATGGGGGATTTTGGGCGTGCCACGAAATGGCTGCAGAAGGCCCTGGAGGCGGACCCCCGCAGCTACGAGGCCTGGAACCTGCTTGGGTTTTGCCGCTTCAAGCTGGGGCTTTATCATGAGGCCATAGAGGCCTTTCTGAAGGCCCTGGAGATAAACCCCGCCTCTGCCATAGACCTGGCCAACATAGGGAGCAACTTGAGAGAATTGGGGGACAGGGAGGGGGCCATTACCTGGTACAGGAGAGCATTGCTTCTGGAGCCCACCCTTGGCTTTGCAGCTGAGAACCTGAAAAAACTGGAGCAGGAATCCGAGAGGCAGAAAAAAAACTGAGGTCTCTTTCACCTGGAATTTCTAACCCTAGGCCTTGCTCTTTTGTACAGCTCGGGCCTCCTGTGCCTCAAGAAATGGGCCAGGGGGTGGCTTCTTACCCTTTGGAGCTCCTCGGCTCTCAGGAAGGCCACGGCCACAGCTTCTTCCTCCCCGGTCTGTGAGGCCAGGAGTCTGCCCTTGGGGTCCAGGATCAGGGAGACTCCGGGGAATCTAAGGCCTGCCCCGTTGCCTCCGGCCTGGTTGCAGGCCATCACAAAGACCCCGTTGTCATAGGCGCGCGCTGGCATGAAGCGAAGCCATCGTTCCATCTTCTCTTGGGGGGACTCCCCTGGGGAGGCGCTCGGAAAGCAAAGCACCTCTGCTCCGTCCATGGTCAACTTGAGGGACCACTCCGGGAAGTGAGCCTCGTAACAAAGAGCCACGGCCCCCAGGACAGGACCTGCCTGAAAAACGGCCGGCCTTCCCCCTGGGGCGAAGATCAAAGCCTCCTGTGGACTCAAGTGGGCCTTTCTGTAAGGGGTCAGGCGGCCCTCAGGAGAGATGGCCAGGTGTGTCAGGAAAAGCTCTTGCTCTGAGGCCTTTTCCATCATTCCCACCAGGAGGGTGACTCCCTCATCTGAAGACATCTCCCTCAAGCTCTCTACCCAGGGGCTTTGCAGGGGCATGGCCCAGGCCCTTGCCTGTTCAAGCCGGACCGAATAACCCGTGAGACAGGCCTCAGGAAAGCAAAGTAGCTCCACACCCTCATCCGCCAGAAAATGGGTCAGCCTCCTTATGCGGGACCAAACAGCCTCCGGGTTTCCCCCGGGGCAGTTCATGGATACGGCTGCCGCCTTCAAGTCCCTTTCCATGCTCTGAGTCTGTTTGGCCTTTCTCCACCTGAGTGAGGGGATTATATCTTGACACTGAGGGCAAAACAATTTATAAATTGATGTCCTTTGGGCCCTCTTGGCACCGGATTCCCACTGGACGCAGAAAGATATCTTCGCGTTATCTAAGGAAAATCAAAAGGAAGGGGGGGACGATCCTTGGGCTAGGGCGGAAGGCGGCGAGCACCTGGATGTGGTGATGGTGCCCAGGCTGAATCTGAGAAATGGAGCACAAAGTATGGGAGGTGAATGAGGATGGCGAAATCCGAGACCCCGTTGTTGGATGAACTGGAGAAGGGTCCGTGGCCTAGCTTCGTGAAGGACATCAAGCGGGTGGCTGCACGAAAGCCCATGGCCAAGGACCTGTTGCGGCAGCTGGAGCTCTCGTACAAAGAAAAGATAGGCCACTGGAAACACGGTGGCATAGTGGGTGTGACCGGATACGGCGGAGGGGTGATCGGCCGTTACTCTGACCGTCCCGATCTTTTCCCCAACGTGGCCCACTTTCACACCATGCGTGTCAATCAACCCTCTGGCTGGTTTTACACCACCAAAGCCCTTAGAACCCTATGCGACATCTGGGACAGGCACGGAAGCGGCCTCACCAACATGCACGGCTCCACAGGAGACATCATCTTGCTGGGCACCTTCACCGAGCATCTACAGCCCTGCTTCGACGAGCTTTCGGAAGCTGGTTTCGATTTGGGAGGCTCCGGTTCAGCCCTGAGGACCCCAAGCGCATGCGTGGGCCCGGCCAGATGCGAGTGGGCCTGCTATGACACCCTTGATGCCTGCAACGATGTTACCCACGAGTTCCAGGACTACCTTCACAGGCCCATGTGGCCTTACAAGTTCAAGTTCAAGTTCTCAGGCTGCCCCAATGATTGCGTGGCCTCCATAGCCAGGTCCGACCTGGCTGTGATAGGGACCTGGAGGGACAAGATCCGGGTAGACCAAGCGGCTGTTCAGGCTTACGTGGGCGGGGAGATCGCCCCTGCTGCCGGTGGCGGCGGCAAAAGGGCAAAATTCGACATCCAGAAGGACGTGATCGAGCTTTGCCCCACCCGTTGCATGGAGTGGAACGGCAAGAAGCTCACCATTTACAACGATGACTGCACCCGTTGCATGCACTGCATCAATGTCATGCCCGAGGCCCTGAGGCCTGGAAAGGACACGGGGGTTACCATCCTGGTTGGCGGCAAGGCCCCCATTCTGGAAGGCGCCCTCATGAGCTGGGTGCTGATTCCCTTCATGAAGTTCGAAAGTCCATACCAGGAGTTCAAGGATCTGGCCGAGAAGATCTGGGAATGGTGGGACGAGAACGGGAAGATGAGGGAGAGGCTTGGGGAGCTCATCGAGCGCATGAGTATGAGAAAGTTCCTGGAGGCCATGGGGCTTCCGGCAGTGCCCCAGATGGTCAAGACACCGAGGTACAATCCTTACATCTTCTTCTGATGGGAAGGGGAGGAGACTGCTGCTGGAGTTGGGCTGAGAGAGCTGGGAGATTGATGAGACCCCTCCAGGTCCGAGGCCTGGAAAGGGAGAAATGGAGGAGGTAAGCGCAAATGGGCAAGACGGACATTGGTCCTCCGGATTTCCGTAAGTTCCTTCCGCCAGTTATCAAGAAGAATTACGGCAAGTGGAAATACCACCGCATCCTTGAGCCTGGGGTGCTGGTTCACGTGTCAGAGAGAGGCGACGAGGTCTACACGGTTAGAATGGGCTCTGGCAGGCTTGTGAGCGTGGATTTCATTCGAGAGGTGTGCGACCTGGCCGACAAGTACTGTGACGGGTACCTCAGGTTCACGAGCCGCCACAACGTGGAGTTCCTGGTAACAGATAAGAAGAAACTGGCTCCACTCAAGAAGGAGATCGCTGCCATGGGGCGGCCCATTGGCGGCACCGGTCACTCGGTCACCAGCATCGTTCATACCCAGGGCTGGGTGCATTGCCACACCCCGGCAACAGATGCCTCTGGGGTGGTCAAAGCGGTGATGGACGGGCTTTTCGAGTACTTCGGGTCTCACAATCTTCCGGCCCAGGTTAGGATCGCCTTGGCATGCTGCCTGAACATGTGCGGGGCTGTTCACTGCTCTGACATTGCCATCCTTGGCGTGCACACCAAGATCCCAAAGATAGATCACGAAACCCTGAAAAACGTCTGTGAGATTCCCACGACCATAGCCGCGTGTCCGACCGGTGCCATCAGGCCCCATCCGGACAAGGAGAAGAAGAGCGTAATCGTGAATCCCGAGAGGTGCATGTACTGCGGCAATTGCTACACCATGTGCCCGGCCATGCCTTTGGCCGACGGAGAGGGGGACGGTATTTCCATCTGGGTGGGCGGCAAGGTTTCCAATGCCCGACACACCCCTATGTTCTCGAGGCTGGCAATTCCCTACCTTCCCAATAACCCGCCTAGGTGGCCAGAGGTGACGGCGGCCATCAAGAACATTGTGGAAGTGTACGCCAAACACGCCAACAAGTACGAGCGCATAGGGGAGTGGATAGAGAGAGTGGGGTGGGAGCGGTTCTTCAAGCTGACAGGCATCGAGTTTACGCCGCTTCACATAGATGACTACAAGCTGTCGACCACCACCTTCCGTAACAGCACTCAATTCAAGTGGGGTTAGACATGAGCAACCAGGAAGTGAAGCAGAAGATTCTGGCTTGGTTCCAGAGCCAGAAAAAGAGTCGGTTCTACATCAAGGACGTGGAGAAGGGTCTTTCTGATATCCCCAAGTCGGAGATCAAGAAGGCCGTCAAGGAGATGATCGACGAGAAGACTCTGGAGTACTGGTCAAGCGGGAGCACCACCTACCTGATGCTTCCAGGAGCCAAGAAAGACGAGTGAAATTCAACAGGGCCGGGCCTGAGGCCCGGCCCCCATACCTGATTGGCGAGCCCCAGCTCCGAAGGTGGGTCCCTGCCCAAAGGAGAGGGGGCTGTGTTTCGAGGTGGGGTTGTGGCTGGCACATGCCCAGGGCTCATAGTGGCAGGCCTCAGAGGGGGCTCCGGGAAGACCTTCCTTACCATGTCCCTCCTTTCTTGTTGGAGAGGGAGGGGCAGGGGGGTGGTCCCATTCAAGAAAGGCCCTGATTACATTGACGCTGCCTGGCTGGCCATGGCCTCGGGCAGGCCCTGCTACAATCTGGATCCATACCTCATGGGCCCAGAGCAGATTTTGGCAAGCTATGCCAGGCGCACCGAGACCGCCGCAGGTGCGGTGGTGGAGGGGAACAGAGGGCTTTTCGACGGGGTGGACGAGCACGGTACTTACTCAACTGCCGAGCTGGCTAAACTGCTGGGGTTGCCGGTGGTGGTAGTCCTGGATGTCACCAAGACCACACGCACTGCGGCTGCCATGGTGCTTGGGCTCAGGGCCTTGGATCCAGAGTTGCCCATAGCCGGGGTGGTCTTGAACCAGGTGGGCAATGCTCGCCATGAGTCGGTCTTGAGGAGAAGCGTGGAGCAGTACGGGGGTGTGGAGGTCTTGGGAGCCCTGCCCAGGTTTGGGGACCTGGGGCTCCCCGAGAGACACTTGGGCCTGGTACCACCGCCTGAGAGCAGGGACGTAAAGGGAATCCTGGAAAGAGCGGCAGAGGCTGTATCCAGACATGTGGATGTGGAAGGCTTGTGGGAGCTGGCTGAGAAACACACCAGAGGGATTCCACAGGTGCACCTTTACAGGGCACGGAGGCAGACCTCGAGGCGCAGGGCCAGGCTGGGTGTGGTGAGAGATGCGGCTTTCCATTTTTACTACCCTGAGAACCTGGAGGCTCTGGCTGAGGCAGGGCTCGAATTGGTGGAAATAGACGCCATCAGGGATTCAGGGCTCCCGGACCTGCAAGGCCTTTACATTGGGGGAGGATTCCCGGAGATGTTTGCCTCGGCCCTGGCAGACAATCAGGGGCTCAGGAGGGAAATAAGGTCCTTGGCCTTTGATGGGCTTCCAGTTTATGCAGAGTGCGGGGGGCTCATGTACCTGGGGGAAGGTATTAGGGCTGGAGGGAAAGCCTACCCCATGGTGGGGGCGCTTCCCCTTTGGACCGAGTTTACAGAAAGGCCCCAAGGGCATGGCTATACTTTGCTGGAAGCGGTTGCGGAAAACCCCTTCGTGCAGAAAGGGGATCTGCTCAAAGGGCACGAGTTTCACTACTCCAGGGTGCTCAGCCTGGAGGAGTCTGAGGTGGGATTCGCCTTTGCGGTCAAAAGAGGCAAAGGTCTGGACGGGGGCAGAGACGGGATTTTGAAAAAGAATGTCTTGGCCACTTACTCTCATCTTCACGCGGTGAGCCGTGAGGACTGGGCATGGCGCGTGGCTGAGTGCGCGGTGGCCCGGAAGGGGGAAGCCGGGCCCTCGGCCCTGAAAGCTCTTCCCTGATTGCGGGGATGCCAAGGAGTTGCAAGTCCCTGGAGGGACAATCACCAGATCAAGAGAGTCTGGAAAACAAAAGGGGTAAGGAGGAAGGAAGATGGCCACGATTGAGTTGGCGGGCAAGGCTTACGAGGTGGATGAGGATGGTTTTCTTCAGGAGTTGGACAAGTGGAGCCCAGAGTTTGCCCAGGCATTGGCTCCGGCAGAGGGTATCGAGGGTTCCCTCACGGACGAGCACTGGAAGGTGATCAACTACCTTAGGGATTATTACAAGGAGTACGGGATTGCCCCCATGATCCGCAAGCTCTGCAAGGACACAGGCTTCAACCTCAAGAAAATCTACGAACTCTTCCCCACGGGCCCGGCCAAGGGGGCCTGCAAGCTGGCAGGACTGGCCAAGCCCACAGGGTGCGTCTGAGAAAGAGGGGAAGCGGAGCCTCCGGAACCCGAACTAGCGTTTGCCGGGGTGCTCCGCTTTTGTTCGGGCCCACTGGGGTTGCAGTACCCGGACCCAGTCCTTCCCAGGCCTACCCGAGCGCATTTTTTCCCTTGACAAAGGAGACAGGATAGACTACATGGTGCAGTCTGATCCTGCTCCAACAGCACTGGTGAGGCTGCGGAAGGGAATGGCCGGGAGGCCGTGGGGACGGCAATCCCGAAGGCCTTGATCCTGGCGGAGAGCGGAACAGTTCCATGTTGCAGAGGCTGTTGGCTGAGAAAAGAGAGCTGATACTGAGGCGGTGGCTGGATTTGGTTTTGGATGCATATCCGGCTGATACCCGCAAGTTTCTGAGGTCTCCCAAGAATCAGTTCATCAATCCAGTTGGTCACACCATCTCTGAGGGCGTGGCTTCCCTGTACAACCAACTCCTGGGAGAGGAGGACCCGCAGGCGGCCGCTCAGGCAATGGATAGGCTGGTGCGTGTAAGGGCAGTCCAGGACATGAGACCCTCCCAAGCCCTGGGATTCATCCCTGCCCTCAAGCCCATTCTCAGGGAGGAGTTGGAGGAGCTCCTGGAGAAGGATCCCGAGGCACTCAGAGAGTTGGAGGATAGGATAGACAGGCTGGCTCTCTTGGCCTTTGACGTTTACAGCTCCTGCAAGGAGAGGCTTTACAGGATCCGGGTGGAGGAAATCCGAACCCGCACTGAGCGGCTTCTCAATATGGCAAACTTGGCTTTCGATTGGTCAGGGGAAGAAGCCCAGGAGCCGCCCCAGGGGCCTGCGGGTCTGTAAGGGGAAGAGGGAAGTCAACTGGGCGCTGTGGATGACAGGTGTGAGTGATGCAATTCGAGTCCAAGCGAGGTGAGGATCCATGGGAATGGGGTTTTCGCTTTTCGCCGTAGTGATCCTGACGTGTGTTGCTTTGGCAGGGGTCGGGGCAGCCGGTTTTCATTACTTCTTCGGAGTCATAGTGCCCTACGTGTCCATGGCACTGTTCATAGCTGGTTTCATTTTCAGGGTTGTGCGTTGGGGGGCCTCACCGGTTCCCTTCCGGATAACAACCACCTGCGGACAACAGAAATCCCTGCCATGGATAAAGGCCAGTCGGATAGAGAACCCTGCCGACACCCTCGGAGTTGTGCTGAGGATGGCCTTGGAGGTATTGCTGTTCAGAAGTCTTTTCCGTAACACCAAGACCCAACTGCAGGGTCAGAAGGCAGGTTATGCCAGTGCCAAATGGCTTTGGTTGGCCGGCCTTACGTTTCACTACGCCTTCCTCACCATATTGGTTCGCCACAGTCGCTTTTTTACGGAGCCCATACCCTTTTTCGTGCGCTGGATAGAGGAGCTGGACGGGCTCTTTGCCATAGCAGTGCCTACGGTGTACCTGACCGATCTGGCTTTGGTGGGGGCGGTAACTTTTCTTTTCCTTCGAAGGGTGGTCATCCCCCAGGTGCGCTACATATCTTTGCCGGCCGACTACTTCCCTCTGTTCTTGATCTTGGGTATAGCCGTATCCGGCATTATCACCCGCCACATAGCCAAGGTGGATCTCTTGGGAGTCAAGAGCCTGGCACTGGGGCTTTTCACCTTCAGGCCGGTGGTGCCTGAAGGCGTGGGCCTTTCCTTCTACGTGCATCTGTTTCTGGTCTGTGCTCTCATAGTCTATTTCCCTTTCAGCAAGCTGATGCACATGGGTGGGGTCTTCCTCAGTCCCACAAGGAATCTCACAGGCGACAGCCGCAGGAGGCGTCATGTGAATCCCTGGAACTACCCGGTGAAAGTACACACCTACGAGGAATACGAGAATGATTTCAGGGACAAGATGATCCAGGCGGGATTGCCAGTGGAGAAGAGGGAGTAGCCATGTTGAAGACCAAGCCTCAAGAGCTTCTGAAGATCGACTACAAGCCTCCCAAGACCGGGTGGATGAAGACTCCAGTGGATTTCAGACCCGGGACTTGGTGTTACAGTGCCTTGCCCAAGAACCTGAGGGTGCTGGGGCTTCCCAACCCCAGGGATTGGCAGCCCTCCGACGAGGACTGGAAGCTGCCGCCCAACTGGGAAGAGACCATAATAAGGGGATTCAAAGAGAGGCTGGATCGTTTCAGATCCTTCAAGCTGTTCCTGGATATCTGCGTGCGTTGCGGGGCATGCGCGGACAAGTGTCACTTCTACATCGGCTCAGGGGATCCCAAGAACATGCCTGTGTTGAGGGCGGAGCTAATAAGGTCTGTGTACAGGCGCTACTTCACGGCTGCTGGCAGGATACTGGGGGAGCTCTGCGGTGCCCGCGACCTGACAGAGGAAATCCTGAAGGAATGGTTCTACTACTTTTACCAGTGCACAGAGTGCAGGCGCTGCTCCGTATTCTGCCCTTATGGCATAGACCAGGCAGAGATCACCATGATGGGTAGGGAGCTTTTGAACCTGGTGGGTTGCAACATCAACTGGATACTGGAGCCAGCAGCCAACTGTTACAGAACCGGGAACCACCTGGGGATCCAGCCCCATACCTTCAAGGACATGATAGAGTTTTTCCTGGATGACATAGAAAACGTGACAGGCATAAGGATAGAACCCACCTTCAACAGAAAAGGGGCGGAAATACTGTTTGTGACCCCCTCGGGGGATGTTTTTGCTGACCCAGGCACCTACACCCTAATGGGCTACCTCATGCTTTTCCACGAGATAGGCTTGGACTACACCTGGAGCACTTACGCCTCGGAGGGAGGCAACTTCGGGCTGTTCTCTTCCCACGAGCTCATGAAGAGGCTCAACGCCAAGATGTATGCCGAGGCCAAACGGCTGGGGGTAAAGTGGATCCTGGGAGGGGAGTGCGGCCACATGTGGCGGGTCATAAACCAATACATGGACACCATGAATGGCCCAGCCGATTTCCTGGAAGAGCCAGTCTCCCCGATAACAGGCACCAAGTTCGAAAACGCCAAGTCCACAAAGATGGTGCACATAGTGGAGTTCACGGCAGATCTCATTCGCAACAACAAGCTGAAGTTGGATCCCAGCAGAAATGACCACCTGAGGGTGACCTTCCACGATTCTTGCAACCCGGCCAGGGCCATGGGCTTTTTCGAGGAGCCCAGATACGTGCTAAAGCATGTTTGCAACAATTTCTTCGAGATGCCCGAGGAAACCATAAGGGAAAAGACCTTCTGCTGCGGAGGAGGGGCCGGGCTGGGCACGGACGAGAACCTGGAGATGAGGATGCGGGGGGGCTTCCCTAGGGCCAATGCAGTTCAGCACGTGCATGAGAAGCACGGGGTGAACCGCCTGGCCTGCATATGTGCCATAGACAGGGCCACACTCCACTCTCTCATGGATTACTGGGTCCCCGAGGTCCAGGTGACCGGTATTCACGAGCTTGTGGGCAATGCCCTGGTGATGAAAGGGGAGAAACCCCGCGAGTTGGATTTGCGGGGCGAGCCTCTGATGGGAACGGAGGGTGGAGGGGATGTATAACGCGGGAAAGATCATAATCGGACTGGTGGTGTTCGTGGCTCTCATGACTTTCCCTTTCTGGTACAACGCTGGGAGGGCGGCGGTGGCCCCTGAGCTGGTATTGCCCACCAAGGAGAAAGAGTGTGTGGAGTCCACCCCTTTCATGCGGGCCAAGCACATGGAGCTGATAGATGATTGGCGCCATGCAGTGGTGAGACAGGGCCAGAGGGTGTATGTGGGCCTTGGAGGCAAGAAATTCGACATGAGCCTCCAGAATACTTGCATGAGCTGCCACAATGAGAAGGAGAAGTTCTGCGATCGTTGTCACACCTACGTGGCGGTGTCACCCAACTGCTGGTCCTGCCACCTAGAGCCCAAGGAGATGAGGTGATGGAGCGGAGCCGACGCAGCTTCCTAAAGATCGCTGGGATCTCGGTCCTGGGGGTGGGGGCCAAGCCCTTGACCGATGCTCTGGCAGCAGGTCAGGGCTCCAAGACAAGCCCGGATCCCAGGGCGCTTGAGGGAAAGCGTTGGGCCATGGTCGTGGACCTCAAGAAGCCATGCCCGGAGAATTGCCGGGACTGCTTCGAGGCTTGTCACAAGACCCACAACGTGCCTTCCATGCCCAACCCAAAAGACGAGGTGAAGTGGATCTGGAGCGAGAGCTTTCCCCATGCCTTTCCCGGCCAGGAGCACGATTTCCTGGATGAGGCTCTCAAAAAGCACCCAGTCATAGTGCTTTGCAATCACTGCGATAATCCTCCTTGCGTGAGGGTGTGCCCCACCAAGGCTACCTTCAAGAGGGAAGACGGCGTGGTAATGATGGACTACCACCGCTGTATAGGCTGCCGCTTTTGCATGGCAGGATGCCCCTTCGGAGCCAGAAGCCTGAATTGGAGGGATCCAAGGCCCTTTATCAAGGAATTGAACAAGGAGTTCCCGACCCGCACCAGAGGTGTTGTGGAGAAATGTAACTTCTGCGAGGAGAGGCTGGCCAAGGGGCTGAGGCCGGCCTGCGTGGAGGCATGCAAGGAAAAGGTTCTCTTTTTTGGGGACTTGGAGGACGCCGAAAGCGAAGTGAGAAAAATCCTCAGGTTGCGCACTGCCATCCGCCGCAAACCCCAACTGGGCACTATGCCGCAAGTGTATTATCTAGTGTGAGGTGACCATGCTGGAGAAGGCGCTAGTCGGAAGCAGAAAATATTACGGCTGGGTGAGCTTTCTGCTCTTCTTTATAGGAGTGGGTTTTCTTTGCTATCTGCTCCAGCTGAGGGAAGGGTTGGGCATCACTGGGATGAGCAGAGACGTCTCCTGGGGTCTTTACATAGCCCAATTCACCTTTCTGGTGGGTGTGGCTGCCTCGGCCGTGATGCTGGTCTTGCCTTACTACCTTCACCATTACAAGACCTTCGGCAAGATAACCATCCTAGGGGAATTCCTGGCGGTCTCGGCGGTCACCATGTGTCTGACCTTCATAATAGTGGATCTTGGTCAACCAGCCAGGGCCTTCAATGTGCTATTGTATCCAACCCCCAATTCCATTCTGTTCTGGGACATGGTGGTGCTCAACGGATACCTCCTGCTGAATGTCCTGGTGGGCTGGACCGTGCTCAGTGCGGAGAAAAAAGGATTGGCACCCCCTGGGTGGATCAAGCCCTTCATCTACATATCAATACCTTGGGCCATAAGCATCCACACTGTGACAGCCTTCATCTACGCAGGATTGCCAGGCAGAGGCTTTTGGCTGACGGCCATCATGGCCCCGCGCTTCCTCTCATCGGCTTTTGCCTCTGGCCCTGCTCTCCTGATCCTTTTCTGCCTCATAATCAGGAAGCTCACCAAGTTTGACCCAGGGAAGGAAGCCATTCAGACACTTGCCAAGATCGTCACTTATGCCATGCTGGTGAGCATATTCTTCGTGCTCATGGAGCTCTTCACGGCTTTTTACAGCCAGATTCCAGAGCACATGCACCACTTCCAATATCTTTTTGTGGGGCTCCATGGCCATACCACCCTGGTTCCCTGGTGGTGGGCTTTCATGATAATGGCGGTTGTAGCCGCGTACCTGCTTGTGAACCCCCGCACCCGAAATGACGAGCGGCTCTTGGCTGTGGCCTGTGCCATGGTCTTCATCTCCCTGTGGATTGAGAAGGGGCTGGGACTGGTGGTGACGGGCTTTATACCCAACCCCTTGGACAAGGTTTTCGAGTACTCGCCCACATGGCCTGAGGTTTTCATTACCCTGGGGATATGGGCCATGGGTTTCCTTATCCTTACAGTGCTTTACAAGATCGCCGTCTCTATCAAGGAGGAAAAAGGAGTTTAGCCTGCATTCTGCCGTAAGACTTGATAGTGCAGGCTGGGTGATAAACTTACTTGCACTGAAGGACTGTGTTTGAGAGGCCTCTGGGTGTGCCACAGGGCCTTAGAAATGGGTTTGAGTCCAGAAATCCTGCAGGCTCTGGGGCGTGGGTTCCCAATGTAGCTACCTCGGTGGATGATTAAGGCTCGAGGGTACAGCAGGATGTAGTGAGCACAGCACAGAAGCCTCTGGACAGGCAGAGGAGCTCTGGGAGATGAGGGGGAAGTTGGTATGAAGGAAATCAAGAAGATATTGTGGCCTACGGATCTGTCTGATAACTCGGCTGCGGCATTGCCCCTTGTCACCTCCCTTTCCCAAAAGTACGGGGCAGAGGTGCATTTGGTTTTTGTGGCCGAGGACATCGAGCAAGTGGTCAACTTTTATGGGCAGGATCACCCAGGCCCAGTAAAGGAGTTCAGGGATTGGGTAGTGAAAAAGGCCACTCAGCGCATGGAGCAGATCTGCCAGGCAGAACTGGGGGGGTGCCCTCTTTATCAGAAGCGGATTCTTGTGGGGGATCCGGCCCAGGAGATCCTCAACTACGTGGAACAGCAGGGAATTGATCTGGTGGTCATGGCCACCCACGGCCATGGCTCCTCCAGCCATGAACACCGCCCTGGGCAGGCTGTGTTCGGGAGTGTCAGCGAGGAGGTAGTGAAAAATTCCTCTGTGCCGGTCTTGACAGTGACGCCTCCCAAGGCCAGATAAAAAACCTAAGGGGGCATCCAGAAGATCCTTGACAGGTATTGGATGGTTCTCTAAAGTGCTTTGAAAGGCAAGGCCACAGGCCTCGAAGCCCGGCGGAGAATGGTTTGGAGTCGGACTTCGGACTGAAATGACGCGAGGAGGAAAGGGAGATGCCGTATCGTGTAACTGTGAACAAGGAAACCTGTGACGGTGATGGAGAATGCGTGGAGATCTGCCCGGTGGACGTGTATGAACTGGACGCCAACGGGAAGGCGGAGCCGGTGAACATGGATGAGTGCATCGGTTGCGAAAGCTGTATAGAGGTCTGCCCCACGGATTCCATAACCGTGGAGGAGATCTGAACAGAGCCGGGCTCCTTGAAGGGGCCTTGTATCCGCGCAACATGAACTTTTTGGGGGGGACGTGGTGACATGTCCCCCCCTTTTTTGCAAGCTGGGGCCCCTAAAATGCATTGTTCAGGAGAAGTGGAGAATGCCGGCCAAGGGAAAGAGGAGCTTGGAGTAGAGACGCTGTGTTTGAAAACAATGTACTTTTTCGGTAATGCTCCACAAGCGGCCTTGTTTATGACATCTTGAAGCATCCTGGGGGCTTGGGGGCGCAACCCCCCAACCTTCTCGGCCTTGGCGCATAGTCCGGGCCAGGCGAGAGAGCAAATTATATGGCCAGGAAATATTTCACAACCAACGACATTGCCAGGATGTGTTGTGTTACCCGCCAGACAGTCATCAACTGGATCAAAGGCGGGAAACTGAAGGCTGTCCTCACCCCGGGCGGGCACAGAAGGGTGTCCCGGGAGGACCTTTTGGAATTCTTCCGTGGAAAGAACTTGGATCCGGAAGCTGTCTTGAGCTTTGAGGAGGAAAGACGCAAAGAGGTCCCCTATTGCTGGGAGTATTTTGTGACAGGATTTACCAGCCGTTGGTCCAACCACGACTGTGAAAACTGCTTGGTCAAACAGGTGAGAGCCCTCAGGTGCTATTTGTTAAGGGGGTATTTGGCCACTGCGGAAGAACCCTGCCGCACAACTTGCGAGCAGTGTGCGTACATGAAGCGCTACGGGAGTATCCTGCAGGAAGGCTGCTTTTGAGATGTTGGTGGGGCCTTGGGAACATCCTGTTTGCAGGGGTCAGCCCAAGGGTTCCAAGACCCCCGTTTGATCAGCAGGAGGGGGCAGTGTGAAAAGCCTGGGTCCTCACAAGGGTAACCTCCTGGAGCGGGTGGGTGTAGTGCTTCACCGTCCTCGCTCCCCTGAGAACATAGGGGCCTCGGCCAGGGCTATGTGGAATATGGGCCTTTCCAGATTGCTCGTGGTGGGGCCTCTCAGGTGGGACCAGACAACCATGCAGAGAATGGCCACAAGGGAGGCCGTCCACCTGATAAGAGGGATGCAGATCCACGATTCCCTGGAAGCAGCCCTGAGTTCTTTCCATGTGGTGGTGGGTACCACGGCCAGAGAAGGGGGGCTCAGGGGACCTCTCTGGAACCCCTGGAAGGCGGCCGAGCGCATCTTGGCCCTGGGCCCCCAGGACCGGGTGGCGGTTGTCTTCGGGCCAGAGGACAGGGGGCTTTCCAACGAGGAGTTAAAGCTGTGCCAAATGGTGGTGCGCATCCCCACAGCCGGATTCGCCTCCTTGAACCTGGCACAGGCCGTTCTGGTGGTCTGCTATGAGCTGTACAAGGCTTTCATGCTGAAAGGAGAGATTCCTCCAGTCCCCAGGGAACGCCTGGCAACCGTTTCTGAACTTGAGGGGATGTACAAGCATCTGGAAGAGACTCTCTTGAAGCTGTGCGTGATCCAGGCCCAGAATCCTGCGTTGGGGATGAGGAAAGTCCGAAAGTTCCTCTCCAGGGTCGGCTTGAAGCCCCATGAGGTGAAGATGATCCGGGGGCTTTGCAGACAGATAGATTGGTACGCCTCCCAGAAGGCCAAGGAAGCTCTGGAACAGGCCGGATGTGAGGACACCTCAGGGCCTGGACACAGGCAGCCCCCGCGCAATGGGGAATGAGGCAGGTGAGCAGGTCCCTGATGTGAAAAGGGGTGTGCTATCCCGGGGACGGGCAAGCTGTTTGCCCTGGACCATCCCATTGGGCTCAGGACATGGGAGCCCCGGGTTCCAATCCCTTTGGTGTGCTTTGACCTGTACCAATGCCCCACTCGGGGAACAATGTTGGCTAGGGAGGAAAGGAGGCGCATGGGGGAACTGGCAAAGAAACAGCGACTATTTCAGACGCTGGAGGGCTTTCTTAAGCCAAGGAGTGTGGCGGTTGTGGGGGCCACGGCAGACTCCCAAAAGGGAGGATATGCCCTGGTGGCCAACCTTCTGAGTTATTGCGGGGAGAGGCTGTACCCCGTGAATCCCAAGTACCGGGAAATCTGTGGAAGACCTTGCTATGCTTCGGTGCATGAGCTTCCAGAGGCAGTGGACCTCGCCATCCTGTTCGTGCCTGCAAAGGAAGTGCCCAATACCATAGCCCAATGTGGTAAGAGGGGTGTCTCCAGGGTCATGATCCAGAGCGCTGGATTTGCCGAGACAGGGGAGCCAGGCAGGATGCTCCAGGAAAGATGCTTGGCAGAGGCTCGCTCCTTCGGCATTCGGCTCTGGGGTCCTAATTGCATGGGGGTGCTGAACGGTCACACCCGCATGGTGGCCTCTTTCATGAGACCTCACGTGTGGGAGGATATTTTGAGACCCGGGGATGTCTCGGTAGTGGTGCAAAGCGGCATGGCTTCGGCAGGCTTTCTAATGCAGGTCATGAGCGAGGGTTACTTCGGGCTCAGCAAGGCCTGCTCCATAGGAAACCGAAGTGACATAAACGAGTGCGATCTCCTGGAGTACTTTGCCGGGGATCAGCACACCGCAGTGGTGGCCATGTACCTGGAGTCTGTGTCTGATCCGCCCAGATTCAGAAAGGCTGTGGAAAAACTGGGCAAACCGCTCTTGCTTTTGAGGGGTGGGGTCAGCCAGGGAGGTGCCAAGGCGGCCTGGAGTCACACTGGTACTCTGGCAGGCAATGCAGGGGTGGCCGAGGGCTTCTTCAGGCAGCTGAGCATAGAGCGGGCTTACGATTTCCTGGAGCTCATGGACCTCACAAAGGCTCTTTCTGCCTGGAAGGGAAAAGGTGGTGGGAAAAAGGTTGCAGTGGTGACCTTCAGCGGTGCAGCTGGAATAGTGGCATCGGATCACTTGGAAAGCCATGGTATGGCCTTGGCCCAACTTTCCAGGACAACCTGCAGGAGGCTCAAAGAGGTGTTCCCTCCTTGGATGGAGCCCTCCAATCCGGTGGATATTTGGCCGGCGATAGAAAAAAGCGGCAGAGAAAGGGCCTATCTGGAGACGCTTCGGGCTCTGGTGGATGACCCAGGGGTTGAGGCCATTGATGTCCACATGTACGTGGATCGGCCCCTAATGGAAGGCGCCTGGAAGCTCCTGGAGCCCCTGGCTTCCTGGCGGGGCAGGGCAACTCTTTGGCTCATAGGTGACTCGAGGTGTTTCAGACAAGTGAGAGAAAAGGTGGAGGCCATGGGGATACCGGTCTACGGGGAAATTCAAAGGGGCATCCGTGCCCTGGCCTTGAAGACCCGAGAAAGCAGAACATCTCAATCCGGATGATTCACAAAGGCTGAGCAGGCGGGGGGGTTACGGCCCAGGGGTTCGCAAGCCCGAGTGGACTACCCCATGGGATCCCTCAAGGGGACAAATTGCCCTGTATTGCCGAGCGCAGCTGGGGGTCGACCCGGAAGCCCAGTTGCTCTGCCCTGTCCAGGTGATGGAGGGCTTCTGGATCCCTCCCCAGCTTGTGTAGCCCTATGGCCAGATGGTGGTGCACCAGGGCTGATTCAGGGTTGGTTTCCAGGGCGCGTCTGGCATAGCTTACGGCCTCCTCCCACATTTCTTTCTGGATATGGGAGAAAGCCAGGTTGCAGAGGGCCTGAAAGGATTGGGGAGAGATCTCCAGGGCCCTCTGGTTGATTTCAATGCACTCCTCTATCTTTCCCTGGCGGAAGAAGATGCCTCCAATATTGATCAAGGCTTCCACCATGTTGGGCCTCAGTTCCAAGGCTTTTTGGAACTCTCTCAAGGCTTCTTCAATCTGAGAGCTTTGCACATAGGCCAAGCCCAGATTGTAGTGAGCCTCGACGGAATTTGGATAAAAGCGAAGGTACTCCAGGTGCCTGCGAATTAGATCCGTCTTTGGCTGATCAGTGCTTTGCATGTCTCCTCCAGGGCGAGCCAGTGGCCTTGTTACATCCAGCAAGTTATAATAGTTTAGACTAACAAGAGGGCGCAGGCCAACTGTACGGGCCCGTTGGATGACACCATTGGAATTCCGTTCTCCCATAAAGAGTCCCTCCTGTCCGTTCTGTAAGGCACAGCTCCCAAGATGCCAGCCTGGGGGAATAGGAAAAACAAGCCAGTTCGAGGGGGGTGTGTGCGCTTGCGGAGCAATCTTTGGCTCAGACCCCAGGGGAAGCAATCTGGGGGCTCTGTTGGTGGATGTGTTACTTTTTGCCTCTGGGGGGGACTGGGACAGATTCATGGAGCTCCGGCAGGGAACGGATTACCAGGAGGTCTGGCTCTACGGGTACAATGAGAGGCTTCACCACTTGGTGCCCAATACATCGGGGCCTCGAAGGGGAGTGGGAACTCTCTTTGTGGTGAAGATGGGGCAGTGAAGCTCGAGGGGGCAAGAGGCCATTGACATATTTGACGCTTCTTGTGTATTCTAGCCCGGATCAAATTCCGGGATATGCCACTTGGGGTTTGGACACCAAGTCTCCTGGAGGTCGGGAAGATGCAAAGGGTCCAAGAGAGACCCCGCAAGGAATGGAAATTTGGGGATGTTCCTGAGCGCAGTTGAATTTCTCATCCAGGCTAGGTTCCCGGAATTGTGATCCTTGTCCCTGCCCTCCCGGGTGGGGACTTTAGTGTTTCGGCCCTGAGGGTCGGCTATATCGTTAGTACCTGCGGAGGAGGTTTCCGTTCGATGGAGAAGGTCGGCGCGGTGTTGGTGGCGGGCGGTGGCATCGCTGGCGTGCAGGCGGCGCTGGATCTGGCGGATTCGGGCTATTACGTTTACCTGGTGGAGCAATCGGCAGCCATCGGGGGGGTCATGTCCCAGCTGGACAAGACGTTTCCCACCAATGACTGTTCCATGTGTATCCTCTCTCCCAAGCTGGTAGAGTGCGGCAGGCACTTGAACATCCAGATACTGACCCTGAGCGAAGTGGAAGACATCAGGGGGGAAGAGGGAAATTTCGAGGTCACAGTACTAAAGCACCCCAGGTATGTGGACGAAAGCAAGTGTGTGGCCTGCGGCATCTGTGCACAGAAGTGCCCCAGGAAAGTGGACAACCCCTTTGACGAGGGATTGGGCCAGAGAAAAGCCATTTACGTGCTGTACCCTCAGGCTGTGCCCCTCAAGTATTCCATTGACAGAGCGCACTGTATTTACTTCGAGAAGGGCAAGTGCAGGGCCTGCGAAAAGTTCTGTGAGAACAAAGCCATAGACTTCGAGCAGAAGGAACAACGGCTTTCCCTCCGGGTAGGCTCTGTGATCCTGGCCCCCGGCTTCGAGATCTTTGATGCGGATCTCATCTCGCACTATGGTTACTCACGTTTTCCCAACGTGGTCACTGCCAAGGAGTTCGAGAGAATTCTCAGTGCCTCAGGACCTTACCAGGGTCACCTAGTGAGGCCATCGGACCAGAAAGAACCCAAGAGAATCGCCTGGATTCAGTGCGTGGGATCCAGAAACATAAATCAGTGCGATCACAGCTACTGCTCTGCGGTGTGTTGCATGTACGCCATAAAGGAAGCGGTCATCGCCAAGGAGCACAGCCATTATCCTTTGGATACAGCCATTTTCTTCATGGATATGAGGACTTATGGGAAGGGCTTTGAGCGCTATTACAACAGGGCCCAGGAGGAGATGGGAGTCAGATTCATCAGATCCAGAGTGCACACCGTAATAGAGGAGCCTGACACCAGGGATCTTCTCATACGATACATAGGAGAGGACGGGAAGGTCACCGAGGAGCTCTTCGACATGGTGGTGCTCTCCGTGGGCTTGCAGACCTCCCAGGAGCTGGTGGAGAAGGCCAGGAGGCTGGGTATAGAGCTCAATGAGCACCGTTTTTGCTCCACAAGCAGTTTTCAGCCAGTGGCTACCTCCAGGGCTGGGGTGTATGTGTGCGGGGCTTTCCAAGGCCCCAAAGACATACCGCAGGCCGTAATGGAGGCCAGCGCGGCAGCTGCCAGCGCCGCCTCTTCCCTCTGGGAGGTGCGTGGTAGCCTTGTCAAGGAAAAGACCTATCCGGAAGAGAGAAGTGTGCTGGGGGAGCCTCCCAGGATAGGAGTGTTTGTTTGCAATTGCGGCATAAACATAGGCTCTGTGGTCAGCGTTCCGGAGGTGGCTGAATTTGCGGCCAGCCTGCCCTATGTAGTTCATGTGGACCAGAACCTGTTCTCTTGCTCCCAGGACACCCAGGACCGCATGAAGGCCATCATCCAGGAAAAGAAGCTCAACAGGGTGGTGGTGGCTTCCTGCAGTCCGCGCACCCACGAGCCTCTTTTCCAGGAGACCTGCCAGGAGGCGGGTATCAACAAGTATCTCTTCGAGATGGCCAATATCAGGGATCAGTGCTCCTGGGTGCATCAGAACTCCCCCAGGGAGGCAACTGAGAAGGCAAAGGACCTGGTGCGTATGGCCGTGGCCAAGGCGGCCATGTTGGAGCCCCTGAAGGAGGTTGAGTTGGGGCTAACCCAGTCCGCCCTGGTGGTGGGAGGCGGGGTGGCCGGGATGGTGGCTGCCAGGGAGCTTTCAGCGCAAGGTTTTCAGGTCACCTTGGTGGAAAAGGAAGGGGTGTTGGGGGGAAATGCCCGCAACATACGCCACACCTGGCGGGGAGAGGACTCCCAGGCTTTCTTGCAGGAACTCATAGAGCAGGTGAAGCAAGACCCCAGGATAACTGTTTACCTCAATGCCCAGGTGAGTGCAGTAGAGGGATTCATGGGGAATTTCACCTCCACCGTGCGTGTGGGAAACGGCTCCGGAGAGCCCGTCCAGGTGCGCCATGGGGCCGTGGTTATTGCCACGGGAGCCAGGGAGTCAAAGCCCACGGAATACATGTACGGGGAGGACTCGAGAGTATTGACCGCCCAAGAGTTTGACAGGCTCTGGGCCCAGGGGGATCCGAAGGTCAAGAAGGCCAAGAGCATAGCCTTTATCCAATGTGTCGGCTCTAGAGAGCCCCACAGGCCCTATTGCAGCAAGGTCTGCTGCACCCACACCTGCCAAAGCGCAGTGAAGCTAAAGCAAGAGGATCCTGAACGGGACGTGATGGTCTTTTATAGAGACGTGCGGACCTACGGCTTCAATGAGGACCATTACAAGGCGGCCAGGGAAGAAGGTGTGCTCTTCTTCCGTTTCGACCTTGAGCACAAGCCAGAGCTCAGGAAGAATTCCTCGGGGGGGCTTGAATTGCATGGCATGGATCATGTGTTGGGCCTCCCGGTCACCCTGGAGCCGGACCTGGTAGTCCTGGCAGCAGCCATAGAGCCCAACCAGAACCAGGAACTGGCCCAGCTCTACAAGGTGCCTCTCAATGATGACGGCTTCTTCCTGGAAGCCCACATGAAGCTCAGACCAGTGGATTTTGCCACTGACGGGGTGTTCCTGGCCGGGCTGGCCCATTATCCAAAACCCCTGGATGAGTCCATAGCTCAGGCCAAGGCAGCCGCAGCCCGGGCAGTGACTGTTTTGGCCACCCAGAAGATGCAGGTGGGCGGGAAAGTGGCCTATGCGGACCCCAAGAAATGCACGGGCTGCGGTGTTTGCGAACTGGTGTGCGCATACAAGGCAGTGAGCCTCAAGCCAGACACCCTGACCTCTGAGGTAAATGAGGCCCTGTGCAAGGGTTGCGGCACCTGCGTTTCTTCCTGCAGATCCGGGGCGCTCTCCCTAAAAGGATTCAACGATCCTCAGATATTCGCCATGATCGAGGCCCTGAGCAGCTAAGGATGCGGCGGAAGAAGGCTGTGAGCGCTTTTTTTCCGGGAGGATATTTCTCATGGAACAGGCAATGCAGCAAAGCGAAACATGGGAGCCCAAAATTCTGGCGTTTCTTTGCAACTGGTGCAGCTACGCGGGGGCCGATTTGGCCGGGGTAAGCCGTTTGCAATACCCGCCCAACATCAGGGTTATCCGGATACCGTGTTCGGGGCGCATGAATCCTGCCTTCATAGTAGCCGCCTTGAGAAATGGGGTGGATGGGGTCCTGGTCTCGGGCTGTCACCCTGGGGATTGCCACTACCTTAGCGGAAACTATTTCGCCAGGCGGAAATTCACGGTTTTCAAAAGCCTGCTGGAATACATGGGCATAGAGGAAGGCAGGGTGCATTTTTCCTGGGTATCGGCTGCTGAGGGGGAGAAATTCTCCCAGGTGGTGGGGGAAGTAACCGAGAAGGTCAAGGCCCTGGGGCCAGCCAGAAACTACGTGAGAGAGAAGATAGAGGTGTGCTAGAGATGGAGAACATAGCGGAGCGGATCCGACTGGAGGCGAGCCAGCTGCTGGAGAAGGGCGAGGTGGAGCTGGTGGTAGGTTTCCGCAAGGGGAGCATCCCCATGGTAAGCCGACCCTGGCTGGCCCGAACCCCACAAGAGGCTGCGGAGCTTCACTGGGACGGTTTTTGTAACCTGAACCTGGCCAACTACCTGACCAAGCGAAAGGGAAAGACGGCGGTGGTGGCAAAGGGATGTGACACCCGTTCCCTGGTGCTCCACATTCAGGAACACCAGATCACAAGGGACCAGGTGGTGATCCTGGGGGTGCCGTGTCAAGGGATGTTGGACCGCAGGAAGCTGCAGCAGGCTGCCGGCCCTGGCAGGGAGATCCTGGAGGTGCAGGAACTTGACGGCTCTGTGCAAATTCGCGGCAGAGATCTGGAGAAAAGCCTTCCAAGGCAGGAAGCTCTCCAGCAGTGTTGCTCCATCTGCGAGCATCGAAATCCGGTGATCAAAGACCTGCTGGTGGCACAGGAGGTGGCTGAGCAAGAGGCCCAGAGGTTCCAGGACGTGCTTCAGATAGAGGCCAAGGCAGCCCAGGAACGCTGGGGGATTTTCCGGCAGGTGCTGAGCAGCTGCATCCGGTGTTATGCCTGCCGCAACGCCTGTCCCCATTGCTACTGCCCGGAGTGTTTTGTGGACTGCTCCAGGCCCCAGTGGGTAGGCAAGTCTCAGGACCCTGAGGATGTTTTCACATTCCACCTGTTTAGGGCTTTTCACATGGCAGGCCGCTGCACGGATTGCGGCTCCTGTGAGAGGGCCTGCCCAATGGGCATCCCAGTGAGGCTCCTGACCAGGAAGCTGGAGAAGGAGATAAGGGAACGATGGGGCTACGAGGCAGGCCTAGCATTGGACGGGGTGCCTCCAATGGCAACCTACCAACCCGACGACCCGCAGGATTTCATACTGTGAGGCGGGCTGGTGAGGCAAGCTTCAACAGTGGGGCAACCTCAGGTGTTTTGCCGGCTGGTGGCCGAAGCGTGGGACAAGCTGGCAGAGGATTTGAAGCCGGGTGGGTAGAGGGGGTTTGAGTGCTGCCCTCCAGGGGCAAGACAGGAAGGCGAGGGTACATGGTGATGGAAGCCAAGATTCTTGCAAAAAAGGACCTTTCCGGATTTCTGGATGGCTTGAGGGGAAAGGGTTTTCAGCTGTGGGGGCCCGCAAGGGCAGAAGGGGAGGTGGAGTTTGGGCTTCTGGGCCCTGGAGTGGAGCCGGAGCTGAATTGCGGCAACCCGAGGGTCTCGCCCAAGGCCATGGTCTTTCCCCAGTCAGAAAGAATGTTTGTGTTCAAAGCTGAGCGCGGGAAAGAGGACTCTTTCATCCTGAAAGAGGTGGGAGAGGAGGGGAGTGCCAGCTTGGCCTTCGGCATCAGACCTTGTGATGCCAGGGCCTTCTTGATCCTGGACAAAGTGTTCCTGGTCCAAGGTGCCATGGAGGACCCTTACTACAAGAGAAAGCGCCAGAGGATGTTGCTGGTGGGCCTGGGCTGTAATTGGCCGTGCTCCACCTGCTTCTGTCATTGGACAGGGGGGAGGCCTTTTTCCAGGGAGGGCCTGGATCTGCTCATGACAGACCTGGGGGACAGGTTTCTCATGGAGGCGGTTTCGGAGGGAGGAAAGGGCCTGCTGGAAACATGGGATCTGGGCCAGGCTAGTCCGAAGGATCTGGAGGAGGGCCGAGAGCTTGCCCAGAAGGCCCTCCAGATGATGGGACCAGGGCTGGATCCGAGCCCCATTCGCAAGAAGCCCCTTCTTGGGGTCTTTGGAGATGCCTACTGGGAAAGAGTCCACGAGCCATGCATCAAGTGCGGCACCTGCACGTTTCTTTGCCCAACCTGCAGTTGCTTCGATATACAGGACGAGGTGAGAGGCCCCTGCGGGCTCAGGGGAAGGAACTGGGACAGCTGCATGTTCCCCCTGACCACTCTTCATGCCTCTGGGCACAATCCAAGGCCCACCGGGAAGGAGAGGTTTCGGCAGCGTTTCATGCACAAGCTTAGGTATTTCCAGGATGACTTTGACACCATAATGTGCGTGGGCTGTGGCAGGTGTGTGCAATATTGCCCGGTCAACATAGACATCCGGGAGATCATCAGGGAACTGAGCGCGTGAGCCCCACAGGAGAGATGGAAATGAACGGGAAGAACCCATACCTTCCTTATCCGGTACGCATAGAGAAGATAACGGTGGAGACCGACGACCGAAACCTGAAGAGTTTTAAACTCACTTTCCTGAGGAAAGAGGACGAGGAGGCCTTCCAATACACCCCTGGACAGTTTGCCGAGCTCTCTTTGGCCGGCAAGGGGGAGATTCCCATAGGCATAGCTTCTTCTCCCACAGAGAGGGGGCATCTGCTGTTCACCGTAAACAAAGCAGGGGTGGTGACCCAGGCCCTCCACGAGATGGATGAAGGGGAGATCATGGGGGTGCGGGGACCCCTGGGGAAGGGCTTCCCCCTGGATCGTTTCGAGGGCAAGAACGTGGTGTTCATAGGCGGAGGTTTTGCCTTCACCACCCTGCGCTCCACTATTCAGTATATGTTGGACCCGCAGAACCGTTCCCGCTTTGGTGAGATAACAGTGATTTACGGGGCCCGGCGTCCAGGGTTGCTCCTTTACAAAGAGACGCTTAAGGAGTGGGAATCCAAGCAGGACATACAGACTCATTTCACCGTGGATGCGGGCGAGGAAGGCTGGAAAGGAAGGGTGGGTTTTGTGCCAGCCGTGACCGAGGAGGTGGCTCCCAGTTCCAAGGAAGCCTTTGCTATTGTCTGCGGTCCGCCCATCATGATCAAGTTCACGATGCCGGTGCTAACCAAGCTTGGCTTCACCCCAGAGCAGATCATCATGTCTTTGGAAAACAGGATGAAGTGCGGCATAGGAATATGTGGTAAGTGCAACACCGGGCCCAAGTACGTGTGCAAGGACGGCCCTGTCTTTACAATGGCTGAACTGAATCAGATCCCGGCGGAGTATTGAGGAAGCCTGCAGGTGAGGCGCAGGATGGGAGGGGAGGAGAAGCAGTGGAAAACTTAAGACTTGCCAAGGAACGAAAACGCCGTTTCAAGGAGATGGTGGCGCCAGCCAGCAAATTGGACGCATGTTTGACCTGCGGCACCTGCGCTGGGGGGTGTCCTGTGGCGGACTGGGAGGGGATGGACCCCAGAAAGCTCATACGAATGATACAGCTGGGGCTGGAGGACGAAATCATCAAGTCCAACTGGATCTGGCAGTGCACCAATTGCCAGAGGTGCACCTGGGCCTGTCCCATGGGG
>JBBIOJ010000009.1:0-35828 GCA_037443445.1 Desulfarculaceae bacterium
AACAGCACCACAGAGCCGTCCACCAGCCCCCCTCCCAAGACCCTGTCCACCTCAGGCCAGCCTGTGCTGAGCCTCCTGGTGCTCTCCGCCGGAATCTGGGAGATGGGAACAGGGGAAGCCTGCTCGCTGGAACCGAACCAAGCCCTGCGCTGAGGACGTTCTGTGGGAACAGCCTCCTCCAGGAGGCTGTTCCATTCCCCGCAGTCTGGACAGCGGCCCATCCATTTGGGGGAACGGTACGCGCAAGCCTGGCACACATAGGTTGTCCTGAGCTTGGCCATAGTCCTCCCCGGGCCCAAGACAAGTTGCGCCGATTATACGGATCCAAGCCCCGGCTGTCAACCTGACAAATCAAGATTTTCCCGGATCCTCCAGAAAGGAAAGACCAGATCCAGGGAATCCTGCCCGATCATTGACCTGACGGGGCCCATTACTGTATTCTTTTCCACCAAGATCGCCTGGAGGGAGGAAGCTCATGCGAAGATCAGGTCTCAAGCCTCTTGTAGTGTCTGCTCTTTTTGTTTCGTTGCTCCTGGGTGTTACGCAGGTTCATGCCCAGCTGCTGGACGGGGAGTGGTTCGAGCTCACAGTCAAGGCCAAGGGCTACGAGGTCAAGGCCAGCAACCTGATTTCGGAAAAGGCTGTTTTCGAAGGTCGTGCTTTCATTCAGTTCCACTGGACCGGAAACGGCTACACGTACGAAATGTGGAACAAGGTGGCGGCAGGGCAATGGGAGCCCACTTATTTCTCGGATGAAATAGTCCCCGACGGGAAAAAAGAGCGCTTTTGGCCGGATATGAACATGACTTTTAGGAAACCGGACGGAATCTTCGTGTCCCTTTACGCCACATGCCTCTTCACCATAGAGACCAATGCCAGTGACAAGGTGGTCCAGGCATCCATCAAGAGTCTGGGCGCTGAGGTTTACAGTGGATCCCTGGATGGAAAAAACCGTTTTTACGCAGGAGCCAAATTAACCGGCTCCAGGGTGCGGGAAAGGGATCTCCCCTTTGACCCCGGGCTGGGATCCCACTAAGGAGAAGACTGGGGAGGACTTTCTCCTCCCCCCCTTGTGACCCCATCCGGATGGTCAGAGTCTAAACCTCCCGGGCCTGGGTCCGCAAAGAGAGAAGAGCCTTTTTCAACTCTGCAGTTCTTCTCTTGAGCGGTCCCAGGCTTCGGGCCGTGCGGCATTCCCCGTGGATCACCTCCACCAGGGCGCTGCCCACCACTACCCCGTCAGCAAGTGCAGCCACGGCCTTGGCCTCCTCGGGGCAGGAGATTCCAAAGCCCACGGCCACTGGCAAGGAAGTCAGCAGCTTGATCTGCCCTACGATGCTGCGCACCTCCTCCAGCAGAGGTCTCCTGGTTCCCGTGACCGCTGTGCCAGATATGCAGTACACGAACCCACTGGCTGCAGCCAGCATCCGCTTCATTCGATCCCTCTTGGTGGTTGGAGCCACCAGAGTAATGAAATCCAGGCCGGCTCTGTCAGTGTGCTGCCTGAGCTCCCCCCATTCCTCCATGGGAAGATCCACCACCAGGATGCCGTCCAGACCGGCCTCCCTGGCGTCTTTGGCAAAGGCTTGCGTGCCGTATGCCAAGATCGGGTTGTAATAAGTGAAAAGCACAAGGGGAATCTCCAGGCTGCTCCTTATCCCGGAGATCCTCTCCAGGAGTCCTGGGAGGGTCACACCGGCGGCAATGGCCCTGAGGGAGGCCCCTTGTATGACCGGACCGTCAGCCGTGGGATCTGAAAAAGGCATTCCTATCTCCACCAGATCAGAGCCGCAAGCTTGTAACTCCAAGAGGATCCTGGCGGTTTCCTCCGGGCTTGGGTCGCCTGCGGTGATGTAGGTGATGAGGGCCTTCTCCCCCCTTGACCTCAGTTTTTCAAACCTGGTGCCGATCCTTCCCATGTACCAGAACCCCCTTTTAGGCCCCATACGGTCTGGATGTCCTTGTCTCCCCTGCCTGAGAGATTCACTATGAGCGTCTTTGCTTTCCCCATTTCAGGGGCCATCCTGGCAGCCCATGCCAGGGCGTGGGCGCTTTCCAGGGCCGGGACTATGCCCTCCAGCTTGGTAAGCGCGTGGAAAGCCTCCAAAGCCTCCTCATCCCTGACACACACGTACTGCACCCGACCCAGGCTCTTGAGGTAACTGTGCTCCGGGCCGACCCCCGGGTAGTCCAGACCCGGGGCAATGGAATGGGCCTCCTGGATCTGACCGAACGCGTCTTGGAGGAGGTAGGTCTTGGCCCCGTGGAGAACCCCCACGGATCCGGCGCACAGACTGGCCCCATGCAGGCCCGTAACAAGGCCCCGGCCGCCCGCTTCCACCCCGTACATGGCCACCTGCGGGCAACACAGAAAAGGATAAAAGAGCCCCAGGGAGTTGCTACCACCTCCCACACAGGCCAAGAGGGCATCAGGCAGCCGCCCCTGCTTTTTCAGGATCTGCCTCTTGGCCTCCTTCCCTATGATGCTTTGGAAATCCCTCACCATTGCGGGATAGGGATGGGGACCTGCAGCGCTTCCCAGAACGTAGTAGGTATCCCTCAGCCGGGCCACCCACTCCCGCATGGCCTGACTCATGGCCTCCTTCAGGGTGGCTGCGCCCGTCTCCACAGGGACCACATCTGCCCCCAGGAGCTTCATTCTCAGAAGGTTGGGGGCCTGTCTTTCCATGTCACGCGTACCCATGAAGATCCTGCAGCTAAGCCCCAGAAGCGCCGAGGCAGTGGCTGTGGCCACCCCGTGTTGGCCTGCCCCTGTCTCGGCCAAGACCTGTCTTTTCCCCATCCAACGGGCCAGGAGACACTGGCCCAAGGCATTGGTGATCTTGTGGGAGCCCGTATGATTCAAGTCCTCCCTCTTGAGATAGATCCTTGCGCCACCTAGGTGCTCCGAGAGCCTTTCGGCCAGGTAAAGGGGGGTGGGCCTCCCGCAGTAATCTGCGAGAAGCCCCCTGAATTCTTCCCGGAATCTCCTGTCCCTTCTGGCAGCCCTGTAGGCCCTTTCCACCTCTTGCAAGGCCGTCACCAGGGTCTCGGCAGTGTACCTGCCCCCATAAATACCGAAATGTCCCCGCGGGTCTGGCTGTGCTTTGCCCATTTGTCCTATGCACCTTCCTGGGTTGGTGTCAGAGTCCTGAGCTCCGGAGCCGAGAAAACTCTCCTCAGGGCACGAGGCTGTGGAAGGCTCTTGGCAAGCCTCACAAATTCCCGGAGTTTCCGGGGGTCTTTTTTCCCCGGGCTTTGCTCCACCGCACTGCTTACGTCCACTGCATCCGGAAGCGACCTTTTCACTGCCAGGGCCAGATTTTCCTTACCAAGTCCCCCTGCCAGAACCAGCGCATGCCTTCTGCCTATGATGGGACCCGCATCCCAGTGGGCTTTCCTCCCAGTGGAGGAATGTCTGGCCGGATCAAATCCATCCAGGAGCACTGCCCAAAGGCCTTTGTATCTCCCCAGAAGCTCCAGATTTTCCTCCCCGCGAAACCTGAAGGCCTTGAGAATCCTGAACTCCTGCAAGGCCTGGCAGTATTCGGGATCCTCCCTTCCGTGGAGCTGCAAGAGGTGAAGCCCCAGATCCAAAGCTATGGCTCGCACCTCTTGGGGGCTCTCATTCACAAAGACCCCCACCATGGTGGCCACTGGGGGCACTTTCTCTATGATCTTGAGGGCCCTTCTGGGTGGGATGTACCTGGGACTGGGTCGGTAAAACACGAACCCCAGAGCCTCCACCCCGCATTCCAGGGCGCAAAGAGCGTCTTGCAGCCGGGTTATGCCGCAGATCTTGACCTCCACTGTCTTGCTTTCCCTTCAACCTTTCTCCGTGCAGCCCAAAAGTTCAGCCAGCTTCTCTTCCGGATCCGCGGCTTCCATGAGAGCCTCTCCCACCAGGAAGGCTCTGACCCCCGCCCCTGTGAGCAGCTCCAGATCCCCTCTGGAACGTATGCCGCTTTCACTCACCAGGGTCACCCAGGGCGGAACAAGGGGGGCCATCTCCAGGGTTCTCCTGATATCAACGGAGAAGTCTTCCAGGTTCCTGTTGTTGATGCCTATGATGCGGGCCCCTGCATCCAGGGCCAGCTCCAGCTCCTCCCTGCTGTGCACCTCCACCAGGGCCTCCAGGCCCAGCTTTGAGGCAACCTTTATCATCCCGGGCAGGTTCCCCTTTCCCAGGACACGGGCAATGAGAAGAACTGCATCGGCCCCTAGCAACCTGGTCTCGTAGAGCTGGCGGGGATCCAGGATGAAATCTTTCCTGAGAACGGGCAGGCTCACCCTCTCCCTAACCATCCCTATGAACTCCGGGCGACCTGCGAAAAACCGCTCCTCGGTCAGTACAGACACGGCCGCGGCGCCTCCTCTTTGGTAAAGGGCTGCTCTCTGTGCTGGATCAACTTGGGGCCTGATCCAGCCGCGGGAGGGAGAACGCCTCTTGATCTCCCCTATGATGACAGGAGGCGCAGCTCCAAGGGCTTGCTTGAAATCCCGCGTGGGAGGTAGGCCCTCGAAGTTTTTCTCCAGGATCTCTTTGGCAAGGGAGCTTCTTCTCAGGGCCAGATCCCTGTTTTTCTCCAGGAGGATCTTCTGGAGCGTTATTTTCTTGCTCCCTCTATGCATTGGTCTTCTCCACAAGGGCTTCCAGCTTGGCCAGGGCAGCCCCTGTGTCCATGGACCTCTGGGCCGCCTCCACGGCTTCCTGGAGACTCCCGGCCCGACCCGAGGCCAGGATCCCCAGCGCCGCGTTGAGTTCCACTGCCTTGCGGGGAGCCCCTTGCCTTCCTTCCAGGACCTCCTTGAGGATCTTGGCATTGGTGGGTGGGTCCCCACCCTTGAGTGCCTTCAGGGGGTAGAACCCGCCCAGGACACGGCTGGGATCCAGGTTGTACGTGGAGATGACTCCGTCTCGCAGCTCTGAGACCCTGCTCTCAGCGCTTATACTGGCCTCGTCCAAACCGTCCAGGCCGTGCACCACCAAAGCCCTGCGGGTGCCCAGCTCACGAAGTACATGGGCAAATGTTTCGGTGAGCCTTGGATCGTTCACCCCCAGGAGTTGACAGTTGGCCCCTGCGGGGTTTGTGAGGGGGCCCAGCAGATTGAATATGGTCCTGATTCCCATCTCCTTTCTGGGACCTGCAGCGTGTTTCATGGCAGGATGAAGCACTGGGGCGAAGAGGAATCCCATGCCTATTTCCTGAAGGCACTCCTCTACCACTTCCACTCCCACATCCACTTTCACCCCCAGAGCTTCCAGCACGTCGGCGCTTCCGCACTTGCTGGAAACCGCCCTGTTACCGTGCTTTGCCACCGTGATCCCCGCCCCTGCCACCACAAAGGCCGAGGCCGTGGATATGTTGAAGGTTTCAGCTCCGTCCCCCCCGGTGCCACAGGTATCCACTACCAGGGGGGAACGGGCATCCACCCTTGTGGCCCTTCGCCGCATCACATGGGCGGCCCCGCAAATTTCGGCCACAGTCTCTCCCTTCATGCTGAGGGCTGTGGCAAAGGAGGCTATCTGGGCCGGGGTGGCTCGACCTTCCATTACCTCCTCCATAACCTCCATGATCTCCTGCCGGGTGAGATCTTCCCTCTGGCTCAGCTTGGCTATGGCTTCCCTTATCATGCCCGGACCTCCTTTTGGGCCAACTCAAGGAAATTCCGTAGAATCCTCTTCCCGGCCGGGGTCAGGATGGACTCCGGGTGAAACTGTACCCCCTCGGTAGGAAACCTCTTGTGACGGATTCCCATTACCTCCCCCTCCTGGGTCTGTGCGCTCAGCTCCAGACAGGAGGGAAGGGATTCCCTTTCCAGGATGAGTGAATGGTATCTGCCTGCCTCGAAGGGATTGGAAAGCCCCTTGAAAAGGCCGCGCCCATCGTGGAGGATCCTGGAGGTCTTGCCGTGCATGACCTTGGCTGCTCTCACCAGCTTGCCACCAAAGGCTTCACCAATGGCTTGGTGCCCCAGGCAGACCCCCAAAATTGGGAACAAGCCATGGTATCGCCTGACCAGCTCCAGGGTAATCCCAGCCTTTTGAGGCCTGGAGGGGCCGGGGGAAAGCACTATGGCCTGAGGCCGCAGCCTCATCACCTCATCCGGACAGAGGGCATCGTTTCGAAACACCATGACCTCTGTGCCCAACTGGCCAAAAGCCTGGACAAGGTTGTAGGTGAAGGAGTCGTAGTTGTCTATCAGAAGTAGCATCGGCTTCCTCCTGCTCGAGTCATGGAAGTAATCTTCCAGAGAGGTCAGTCTCGGTAGACGCGCAAGTCGGGATTTCCAATCCTGATGCAGCCATGCGCACCGCCTCCCACATCCCCTTGGCCTTGTTGCAGGTCTCTGTGTATTCCGCCTCTGGATCTGACTCTGCCACTATCCCGGCCCCTGCCTGCACGTACACGCGGTCTGCCTGAAGCAGGAGGGTCCGGATGGCAATACAGAAATCCATGTTCCCTGTGTAGCTGAAGTAACCCACAGCCCCCCCGTAAGGCCCTCTCCTGGTGGGCTCCAGCTCCTCTATGAGCTGCATGGCACGAACCTTAGGAGCCCCCGTGAGGGTGCCTGCAGGGAAGGCGGCCTGAAGCACATCCAGGCAATCCTTTTGCTCTGCCAGCTCTGCCTGGATGTGAGAGACCAGGTGCATCACGTGGGAGTACCTCTCCAAGCCCATGAGCTCCCTTATCTGGACACTACCTGTGCGGGCCACCCTGCCCAGGTCATTCCGACCCAGGTCCACCAACATGACGTGCTCTGATCTTTCCTTGGGATCGCTCAATAGTTCGTGGGCCAGCAGGCGGTCCTCCTGCTCTGTGCGCCCCCTGGGCCTGGTGCCTGCTATGGGCCTCAGATCCAAAGCTCCATCTTCAAGCCTTACCAGAAGCTCGGGGGAGGAGCCCACCAGAGTCACATCCCCGCTCTTGAAAAAAAAGAGATAGGGGGAGGGGTTTATGAAACGCAGGGCCCTATAAAGAGAAATGGGATCCACCCTGGCCTGCACCTGGAAGCGCTGGGAAAGCACCACCTGGATGAGTTCCCCGGATAAAATCTCCTCCTTGGCCTTTCGAACCGCATCAAGAAAAGCCTGTTTTTCCATGTTTGATTCAGGCAGAAAAACAGTCTCTCCGGCAGATCCGTTCTGCCCACAGGAGACTTCAAGAGGCTCCCTCAATCTGGAGCAAACTCCCTCTAGCCTCTCCCGGGCCTGCTGGTAGACCAGCTCCAGGTCTCGCGGCTGTTCTCCCACATCAGCTGTGAGCACCACTTGAATGGTATGACGCACATTGTCGAAGATCAAAAGCGGGTCCGTGAACAAAAGGATGCCATCTGGGACATCCAGGGAAGGCTTGGGTGTCCTGCCAACCCTTTCCATGAAACGCACCAGATCGTATCCCAGGTAGCCCACAGCCCCTCCCCAAAACCTGGGAAGTCCCTGTACCTTGACGCCTTGATGTTTCCTGAGGATCCCTCTGAGCATCCCCAGGGGATCACCCCCGTGGGGAATGATGCTGCTTCGGCCTCCCTGGTGCACCCAGACATTCTCTCCCCTCAGCTCCCAGACCTGGACCGGATCGAATCCCAAGAAACTATAGCGACCCCATCTCTCTCCCCCTTCTGCGCTCTCCAAGAGGAAAACATGGGGGCTCCCCGAGAACCGCATGAGGCTCCGCACAGGGGTCTCGGTATCGGCCAGGATCTGGGTATGAACCGGGATAAGCCTTGCACCCTTGGCAAGTCTTCTGAAACTCTGGAAATCGGGCTGCACCATGCCTGTCTCCTCCATTTCCCAAAGAACAAAAAGCCGTAGGAAGATCCCACGGCCCAACAGAAAGAATCCAGAAACATCAAGGCCGCGGGAGCCATCCGGGGCTCTCCGCGGCCCTTCTCTGCCCCCAAAAAAACACTGGCAAGCCTAAAGGCGGCGGGCGAGCCCCTCCTTCCAGCCCCACCAGCACCAGTTTTGGTCCGAGAAAACGGGCTTCATTCTCACTGCCTCCTCCAATGGAGAAAATGTACTTAATTTGATCCATTCTTGTCAAGCGCTTTTTTCCCTTCTCCCTGGTGGGGCTTCTGAAAGAGGGGATTGCCGGGGAAATGCTTTTGGGGAGCCTTGTTCTCATATGGGGCGCCCACAGGCTTTGGAGTGCCCTAAACCAGCATTATTCATGATGAGTGGATAAGACAGGCTATCTTGAGGAGATGTTGGGACAAACCGGTCCTCGCTCAGAAACACCGAGGGTTCGGTTTCGGATCCAGCCCTGGTTTGAGTCGGAATATTCCATGGCCTGAGCGGGGTTTGAGGGGTTGAGCCCCCGATATGGCAGGCTTTGGGGAATGATTGGGGTCAGGACCCACCCCTTGACCCTGGCAGTCTTTTTGGCATAGAGTCATTTTGTCCCACCAAGAAGCAAAATGTCCCTCCTTTCCAGCGCCTCTAAACATAAGGAGGCCTCCATGAATCGGCTTGCCATACTCTTGACTGGAGCGGCTGTGTGGGTAGCTTGCCACCCGTGGCTTTGGGATGACGGCTCCTCATGGGCCCAATCCACAGAGCCGCTACTGGCTCTTGAAATAGGCCACCATCCCGGCCGGATAACCAGAATTGCAATAGATTCGCTTGACCGCCTGCTTGTGACGGCAGGCACTGATAAGACAGCCAGGGTGTGGGACATCTCCTCGGGTGGAGAACCACTTCTTCTGAGAACTCTTCGCCCGCCCATAGCTGCGGGTCATGAGGGAAAGCTTTACGCCCTGGCCATTTCTCCGGACGGGAAAACCGTGGCCTGTGCAGGACAGACGGGCAAGAGCTGGGAGGGGGAGTCCTTCGTTTACCTGTTCGATACCTCTACCGGGGAGCTCGTATCACGCACCGAGGGGCAGCCCGCCAGCATGCATCACCTGGCCTATTCTCCAGACGGGAAGTGGCTGGCGGCAATGCTTTACAAGGGAGGCATCAGGCTTTTCCGTGCAGGGGAAAAAGAAGCAACCGGCTTGGATGAGCAATACGGCGCGGCAGCCCTGGGGGCAGACTTCCATAGAGGCAGCAAGCTTCTGGCCACGACGTGCGTGGACGGCTTGGTGAGGCTCTACGATCTCTCGGACATGGAAAAGGCCCGGGAAAAGCACTTGAGGCTGACGCCTGTGAGCACTTTGCGGCCCCAGGGAGGCAGCCATCCTATGGGCATAGCCTTCTCCCCTGATGGAACCAAGCTCGCCGTTGGCTTCAAAGAGGATCCCAGGGTGGAGGTCCTGGAACTCAAGGGGCATGTCTTGTCCCACTCCTTTTCCCCGGATACCTCCGGAGTGCCCAGGAATCATAAATTGCAGCTGGTGGCATGGTCCTGGGACGGAACTCGCCTGTACGCCGCCGGAGGGTTCGGGGCCAAGGGGGTCTGGAAGATTAGAAAATGGGAGAAGGCGGGCAAAGGCTCTTACGAGGACATACCTGCTGCAAAAGCCCCCGTATCGCATATGCTTCCCATGAGATCCGGTGGGATCGCCTTCTCCTCAACGGAGCCTGCCTCTTTCGGCATCCTGGATGCAGGAGGCAAGATCAGATTTCTGAAAGAGGCCCCCACCCCCAACCACAGGTTCAATGCAGAAAGGCTCCTGATCTCGGATGACGGGTGGACCGTGGGGTTCTGCTTGGAGAGCCTGGGAAGGGAACCCGCCCTCTTCTCGGTAAGCCAAAGAAGCCTCTTTGATCCTGCCGAGAGCAGCTTTAGGAGCATGAAGACTTCCTTTAGCCTTACGCCCCCCTCCACAGAGGGAATGGAGGTGAAGGACTGGAAGAACTCCCACTCTCCCAAATTCGGTGAAAAACCGCTCCCAGTCCCTGGAGGTGGGCTTTGCAGATCCCTGGCCGTGCTCCCGGATAGCTCAGGGTTCGTTCTTGGATCCGACTGGGCCGTATCCCTATTTGACAAACAGGGCCGGATGATCTGGACAGTTCCCACCCAGGCGGCCTTTGGGGTGAACACAAACGGCAAATTGGTTGTGGCTGCCATGGGCGACGGGACAATCCGCTGGTTCAGAGGCTCCGACGGCAAAGAGCTTCTGGCCCTGTTCCCCCACAAGGATCGCAAGAGATGGATTCTCTGGACCCCTTCGGGTTACTACCACGCCTCCCCGGGCGGAGAGGACTTGATAGGTTGGCATGTGAATCGCGGCCGGGACAGGGAAGGGGATTTTTTCCCTGCGTCTCGTTTCAGGTCTGTTTACGCCCGGCCGGACGTTGTTGACAGGCTGATGGTTTCCTTGGATGAAAAAGAAGCTTTGCTGGCAGCCAACAGGGAATCTGACAGAAAGCTCACGGAGCAAGTCTCCGTAGAGGAAAAACTCCCACCCGTTGTGCGCATACTCTCTCCTGTGGAGAACACGGAGGTTTCCACCTCCTCGGTTACTGTCCGCTATTCTGTCAGGAGCCGAGATCCCCTGACCGGTCTGAGGGCCCTAATAGACGGCAGGCCTGTCTTGAAGCTGGAAGACCGCTCCAAATTTGGGGAAAAAGGGGAGCTCTCCCTCACCATCCCGCCTAGGGACTGTGAGATCTCCCTTGTGGCGGAAAACCGCCATGCGGCAAGTGAGCCTGCCACTTTGAGACTCAAATGGCGGGGGGCTGCTGCCAAGGAGGAGTTCCGCATAAGACCAAAGCTTTACGTGCTGGCTGTGGGTGTGTCCAATTACCAGGACCAGGGCTTGCGACTGGGCCTCTCGGCAAAGGACGCCCTGGATTTTGGGGAGATCTGGAAAAGGCAGCAAAGCTCCCTCTATGAAGGCGTTCAGGCCAGGATCCTCACGGACGCCCAGGCCACCAAAGGGAACATACTGGACGGCCTGGAATGGCTCCAAAGAGAGGTCACCCAGAAGGACGTGGCCATTCTCTTTCTTGCGGGCCACGGCATCAATGATCCCAACGGCATGTTCTACTTTCTCCCTGTGGATGCGGATCTGGAAAAACTCAAACGCACAGGCGTTTCCCAGGCGGACATAATCTCCACGGTGGCGGCCATAGCCGGGAAGGTCTTGGTCTTCATTGATGCCTGTCATTCAGGCAACATTATGGGCAAGCTGAAAAGGAGGGCGGCACTGGATGTGGGCACAGTGGTCAACGAGCTGGCCAGCGCCGAAAACGGGGCAATAGTCTTCTCTTCTGCAACAGGGAGGCAGTACTCCTTGGAGAACCCGCAGTGGGGTAACGGGGCCTTTACCCGGGCCCTGGTGGAGGGCATAGGAGGAAAAGCGGACTTCAGGGGAACCGGAAGGATCACAGTGAACATGCTGGACCTTTATGTTTCTGAGAGGGTGAAGGAGCTCACCGAAGGCCAGCAGACCCCGACCACGGTCAAACCCCCCAATGTGCCAGATTTCCCGGTGGCAGTGAGGAAGTGAGAAGTGTGAACCGCCCACAGCGGAATGCACAGGTGGGGAAACCCCACTAGACCTGCTCTTGGCAACACGGGGCAGTATCACACCTTCCATGACCTCTTCCCTTTCACACCCTCTCTTCAAACGTGGTTGTCACGGGGGTGATCCCCTATCTTTTAACAGGTTTTTGAGCCCCTCCTGATCCCGGGCCTCCACAAGGGGACCAAGTGCGGCCAAGACCCTTGAGTAATTCTCCAGGATCTCTGCGGAATAGGGGTTTAGGGCAACTATGCTGCAGTAAAGATCAGGGTTTTCATGAAACACCTTTCGTACCATGGCCATTTTTTTTCTGAAAACTGGGGTGGCCAGCCGGGAGAGTTCCTCATGGCCCATGTCCCGGCTTTTCATCACCAGACCCATGCTCATGGTGTTCAGATGGGTCAGAACCTGCACCACCGCCATGGCCCTGTCATGCTCCTGCGGGTCCATCTCCACCAGCCTGGCCCCCTGGCTCTGCAGCAGCCCCATGACCCAAGACAACCACTTGCTCCCCCTCCCCCTGCAAACCACCACCCCTTTGCCCTTCAGGGAGCGAACCCTTGGGCCGAAAAGAGGGTGGAGCCCCACCACTTCCGAAAAGCTGCATGAGAGCATCTCCTTGAGGGGCTCTGCCTTCAGGGAGCTCAGGTCCATGAGCCCGGCCTCCGGCCCAACCAGGGGCCCCACCCTCTGGATGACCTCCCGGGTCACGCCCAGCGGCACGCTCACGAATACGACCTGGCAGCCAGGGATGAGCCTCTGCATCTGGGAGGCAGAGGCCTGTCCCCAGGCGTACACCCTGTGGCCCTCCCCGGCAAGGAGCCTTGCCAGCCAAAGCCCCATGCCCCTCGTGCCACCGACTATCCCTATCTGGAGGCTTTTCATGAGGTGAGAGCCCTCTGCCTGAGAAGATGGTCTGCCAGGACCATGCAGACCATGGCCTCGCACACAGGCAGAATGCGCGGGATCACGCACACATCGTGCCTGCCTGCGAGGGTCAATGTCACGGGATTCCCCTCCTTGTCCACACTCCTCTGCTCCCTTCGGATGGAGGGAACCGGCTTGCATGCCGCCCTGATCACTATCTCTTCCCCGCTTGTGATCCCGGCCAGGATGCCCCCGGCATGGTTGCTCAAGAACCCTCCGGGAGCCATTGGATCATTGCACTGGGATCCCCTCATGCGGGCGGCCTGGAAGCCCGCCCCTATCTCCACCCCCTTGACCGAGCCTATGCTCATGAGAGCCCCGGCCAGATCCGCATCCATCTTGTCGAACACGGGCTCCCCCAGACCCGCCTCACAGCCCTGCACCCTTATCTCCACTATGCCCCCGAGGGTGTCTCCCTCTGCCATGGCCTGCTCCAGAAGCTTTAGCATTTGGGATGCGGCCTCAGGATCCGGGCACCTCAAGGGGTTGCGCTCCAGTTCCTCCCAGATCTCCCCCCTGGCAAGAATCCCCCCCAACTCCCGGGTAAGGGCCAGGACCCGGATCCCAGCACTTCCTATCACCTTTCGGGCCACGGCCCCGGCCGCCACCCTGGCCACGGTCTCTCGGGCAGAGGCCCTGCCTCCACCTCTATGCTCCCTGATGCCATACTTGCGAAAGTATGTGTAATCCCCGTGACCTGGCCGGAAAACATCTCTGAGGGCTTCGTAGTCCGAGCCCCGGGGATCCGCGTTTCTCACCAGAAGCGATATGGGGGTTCCCAGGGTCCTCCCCTCGAGGAGCCCCGAGAGGATCTCCACCCGGTCCGATTCCCTTCGAGGGGTGCTCCACGGAAGCTCAGAGGGCTTTCGGCGATCCAACTCCCTCTGGATCTCCTCCTCGCTCAGCTCCATTCCCGGCGGACAGCCGTCTATGACTGCACCCGTTGCAGGTCCGTGAGACTCCCCCCAGGTGGTGACCCGAAAAACCACTCCAGTGGTGTTGCCCGCCATCTCTAAGCCCCCCTGGCAGAGGCGGTCTCTGCCACGGCCCGCCCCAGGAGCTCCAGAATCTCCCTCACCAGCTTGTCCACAGGCCGATGGTCCGTGTAAACCCGAACATGGGCCACCTCCCTGTACAGCGGCTCTCTCTCTCGCAGGAGCCTTCGCACCTCCTGCTCAGGCCCCAAGCAAGTGAGAGCTGGCCGTCGAAGGGTGCTTTCCGGATCTTGGGCCATCCTTTCCAGGATGGTCTGAGCACCGGCCACGAGCCACACGTTCAGCCCTTGTCGGGAAAGGGCCACCCGGTTGAGGGGATCCAGGACGGCTCCTCCCCCCAAGGCCAGCACCGCCGGGTCCATCTCCAGAAGCCCCATCAGTACCTCTCGCTCCATGGCACGGAAAGATCCCCACCCCTCATATGCCACCACATCCTGAATGCTCTTTCCTGCCCGCGATTCAAGCACACGGTCCGTGTCCCAGAAAGGCACGCCGAGCTCCAGGGCAAGGGCCCTTCCCACAGAAGACTTCCCGCTGCATCTGTAGCCTATGAGCCTGACCTGCATGATCCTGTGAGCCTCCCAAGCTCCTCCCAGAAACCCGGGTATGACTTGGCCACGCACCCGGGGTCTTGGATCCTGATCCCTCCCACCCTGAGCCCCAGGAGCGCAAAGCTCATGGCGATCCTGTGGTCTCCATGAGGATCTATCTGGCCGCCGTGGGGCTTTCCCCCTTGAATGACCAGCCCATCCTCGAGCTGCTCCACCGGCACCTCAAGCTTCGCGAGCTCCCGGGCCAGAACTGCAAGCCTGTCGCTCTCCTTGAACCTCAGGTGAGCCACCCGCGCAATTCTTGTCCGGCCAGGACGAGCCGCCGCCATCACTGCAACTGTGGGGACCAGATCAGGAGCGTCCCCAAGATCCACCACCAGGTCACCTTCGGCCAAGGGTCTGCCTTCCACCTGGACCCAGGACTCCCCGACGCTGACCCTGGAGCCCATCTCCTCCAGCACCTGGCAGATCCTTATGTCGGCCTGGAGTGTGCCTGCCCCCACCCCTTCAATTCGCACCCGCCCCCCGCAGAGCACGGCCGCAGCCAGAAAGTAGGAGCCGCTCGAGAGGTCTCCCTCTATCTCCAGGGAGCAACCCGTGTAAGTCCCGGCTCCTGGCACGCGGAACCTGCTGGGGGACTCCTCTATCACATTTACCCCGAAGGCCCTCATGGTCTGGATGGTCATCCCGAGGTAGGGTCTGGAAACCACCTTCCCCTCCAGCTCCAGCACCAGACCCCCTCGCATCAAGCCCCCACATATGAGCAGCGAGGAGCCGTACTGGCTGCTCTCGGAGGCGGGAAGCCTGACAAGCCCCCCTGCAAGGCCGCCGGCGGCATGCACGAGAATAGGCGCGGAGCCGTTCCCATTCTCGCTCAGCACCTGCGCCCCCAGCTGCCCCAGGGTCCCAAGCAAGGGGCCCATGGGTCGCTCGCACAACCTCGGTAACCCCGTGAGCCTGTATGTCCCTTGACCCAGGCAGACCGCCGAGGTGAGAAACCTCAAGGCAGTCCCGTTGTTGCCAAGGAAGAGTTCTCTGCCCGGGTTGCGGAGCCTTCCACCTGTTCCCTGAACCCTAAGGGCATGCCCTTCTTCCCGGATGGGGGCTCCCAGCTCCCTCAGAGCGCGCATCAGGAGCATTGTGTCCTCGCAAAGCAGGGCACCCCTAAGCTGGCTCTCTCCCTGGGCCAGGGCCGCAACAAGCAGGGCCCTCTGGGTGAGGCTTTTGGAACCCGGGACCCGCACCACTGCCTCTGCGGGACCGCAAGGTTCAATCTCCAAGGCCTTGTTCCAAGTGTCCAAGCACCACCTGCCTCATGACCTCCAAAGGGGGCTCCATGTGGGTCCAGAGACGGATCTGGTCAGCCCCCTGCTGCACGAACATCTCAACCCCTGTTATGGTGACGGCCCCCTCTTCCTGGGCCTCCCGAAGCAACCTGGTGCGGACAGGGTTGTACACCACGTCCATCACCAGTTTGAATTTTCTGAGCATTTCTCGAGAAACAGGGCTCTCGTCCTGCCTGGGGCTCATGCCCACAGGAGTCGTGTTGATCAGGGCCTGGGCCTGAACCTTTCCAAGCCTCTCCAGAGGATGGCACAGACACCCAAGCTCCCGGGCCGCCTTTCTGGCCCTCTGTGGGTCCCTGTTGAGGATTATGGCCCGGCCCCCTGAGCTCATGATCGCATAAGCAGCCGCTCGGGCCGCGCCTCCTCCACCCAGTATGGCGAAGGATTCCCCCCGAATCTCCACGTGGCTGGAAAGAGCCTTTAGGAACCCTGCCCAGTCCGTATTGTGCCCGGTTAGCCTTCCGCCGCTGTTGAGGATCGTGTTGACGGCCCCGATCCTTAGAGCCACCTCATCCACTTGGTCCAGCAAGGGAATAACCTGTTCCTTGAAGGGGATGGTGACGCTGGCCCCGCGCAAGTACAGGCCCCGCAGCCCTGCCATTGCACATGGCAGATCCACCACCTGGAAGGCCACGTACTCGGCCTCGAGCCCCATGGCCCTGAAGGCTGCCCGATGCATGGCCGGAGAGAGGCTGTGGGCCACGGGGTTTCCAAGAAGCCCGAAAACTTGCGGGGGTCCCTGCCACCTGCTCCTAGCCTTCTTGTCCAAGGCCTCCTCCCAGGATTCGCAAGGCCTTTCCAAGCTCCTGCAGTGTCACCTGGCCCGGTGCCACTTCTTTCTCTGGGGACAAGCAACCGTAGGTGAATGGGGCCCCCAGAAGCGGAGCCATGAGCCTGCTCGGTTTGCCAAGCTCCCCCATACAGAAGCAAATGACGGGTATGCCGTGGGTCTTGCCCCAACACACGAGCTGGAGTGCTGTCAAGTTGTGCTCTGGTCTCAAGGCCGTTGTGACGATCTTGGCTATATCCGCTCCTGCCCTCATACACCTCTTGGCAACAGCCCTGAGGGTACGGCCCGGGGGCGTGCTCTCCCAGTTGTGCCATGAGAGGATCAGTCGGGTGGCACACCCCTTGCCTTTGAGAAGCTCCCGCAAGGCCTCAAGGAGCCGGCCCTCTGTGCTCAATTCCACATCCACGAAATCCGCTCCTAACTTGACCGCCTCCCCAAGAAGCCCAAGTCTCTGCTCCTCGCTACCTCTGAAGCACCCGCCCTCTCGGCCGCTTCTGGCCGTGACCACGACCGGCCCCTTCCTTCGAGCAAGGAGAAGCTTGAGGTCCCACTCCTCCATCAGATCCAGCCTGAGCTCCACCAGGTCGGCCAGGCCAAAGGCAAGCTCCATTTCGCTGAGGGCCTCCCTTGTGTCACCGGCTCTTATGGAAGCACATATCATTGCGGCTCCAATCCCTTGGGGTAAGACCCAAGGACTCGAAGCAATGTCACCTCTTGCTGCATCCTATCCAGGGCGGCAGATAAGGGGACATCGGCCCTGTGTCCCTGGATGTCTGCGAAAAAGAGATACTCCCACGCTCGATCCCTCATGGGGTAGGACTCTATGCGCAGAAGATTCAAGCCCTGCCGGGCCAGTGGTGAAAGGGCCTTGCACAACGCCCCTGGGACATGCCTGGTTGCAAAGAGGATGGAGGTCTTGTCATTGCCCGTGGGACAGCTCTGGCCCCTTCCCAGGATGAGAAAACGCGTCACATTTGCTGAAGAGCCCTGGATTGCCTCGGCCAAGACCTGGAGGCCATGAAGCTCAGCGCTAAGGCGACTTGCAACGGCAGCTCCCTCCGCATCTCCTGCCGCCCGCGCAGCCCCCTGGGAAGTGCTCGATACTTCCACCAGCTCCCTTCCAGGGAGATGTTCCATCAGCCAGCTTTGGCACTGGGCCAGCCCCTGCGGGTGAGAGTATACGCGTTGGATCTTGTCCAAAGAGGATGCCTTGGAGAGAAGGCAGTGAACTATGGGCACCAAGACCTCCCCCCTGACGCTCAACCTGGTTGAGACCAACCCGTCCAGGGTGGCCTTGACCGAACCCTCGGCCGAGTTCTCTATGGGCACCACAGCCCATTGTGCCTGGCCCCTCTCGGCTGCTCTAATTACTTCCGGGATCGTGGCCAGGGGCAGCAATTCGGCTGATCGGCCGAAACCGCACAGTGCTGCCCAGTGGCTGAAGGACCCTGGGGGCCCCAGGAAACTTACCCGCACTCTTTCCTGGATGGCCCTGCAGCAGGAGAGGATCTCTCTGAAGATCTCCCCGAGGGCCTGGACAGGCAGGGGGCCATGGTTGAAATCCCCCAGCCGCCTCAGAACCCGGGCCTCTTGGGCCGGGTCGTACACCTCGCTGCCCAAAGATCGCTTTAGCTCCCCTATGGATAGGGCCAGACTCGCCCTCTGGTTAAGCAGAGCAACTATGGCCTCGTCCACCTCTCGCAGCTCTAGCCTGAACATTTCCAAAGACGGCCCTGTCATGTCTTGAGCTCCTCCAGGACCTCCCTCACGCAATCCACCGGCACCAAGTCTTGGATGAAAGGCAACCCCGGCCTCTTCAGTAGAACCAGGGGGACTCCCCTGCCCTCTCTCTTCTTGTCTCTCTCCATGCACTCCAGGACTCCCGAGGTCGGGATTCGCTGTGGGATCCGCCTGGGCAGGCCCAAGCGCCCCAGAAGACCCTCCAGGCGGGAGACCTCCTCGCCTGGGAGGCCTGCCAGCCTGGCAGAGAGCCTGGCGGCAGCCACCATCCCCAGAGCCACCCCTTCCCCATGGGAAAGGCTGTAACCCGAGGCCGCCTCCAGGGCGTGGCCCACGGTGTGGCCGAAATTCAGGATCCGGCGAATCCCACGGTCTCTCTGGTCCATCTCCACGAAGCGTTTCTTGATAAGGCAGCAGCGTTCCACCAGAGCCTCCATCCAGGCAGGGTCAGGGCTCCCGGGGGGGTTGAATCCGGGGGCCAGCTCGGCCAGGAGCTCCGGCTCCTCGATGAGCCCATACTTGACCACCTCTGAGAGTCCTTCTTTGATCTGGGCCTCTGGGAGCGTCTCCAGGAAGCCCAGGTCCACGAAAACAGCCCTGGGTTGATAGAAGGTCCCTAAGAGGTTCTTGCCCTCCTCAAGATCCACCCCTGTCTTCCCGCCGATAGAGCTGTCCACCTGGGCCAGGAGGGTCGTTGGCACCTGAATGTAGGCAATCCCCCTCATGTAGATTGAGGCCAAGAACCCGGTGAGGTCTCCCACGACCCCGCCGCCCAGGGCCACAAGACAGGAGCTTCGGTCAGCACCTAGCCGCACGAGCCTCTTGGCCAGATCCAGACACGTTGGCACGTCCTTGGAGCTCTCCCCCGGGGGTATCTCCAGGAAGTCCACCACCAGGCCTGCCCCACGCATGGCCCCAAGAACCCCAGGCCCATGGAGAGCTGCCACCTGTTGGTCGCTCACCACCACGTACCTGCAGGCCCAACGAGACCGGAGGATCACGAGAGCCATGCGATCCAGTATGTCCCTCCCTATGTATATCTGGTGGGAGCTCTCCCCAGTGGGTCCCAGCTTCACATCAATGCTCTTCATAATAGTTCCCACCTGCTTCTCTCCAGGGTCCTGACCTGGTCCATGAGGCGGTAGAAGTTTTCGGGCTTGAGGGATTGGCCCCCATCGCACAGGGCCTCCTCTGGACGCGGGTGGACCTCCACCAGAAGCCCGTCCGCCCCCACAGCCACGGCTGCCCTGGCCAGGGGCAAAACGTATTTCCAGGTACCGGCCGCATGACTTGGATCCACTATCACGGGCAGGTGGGTGAGTTCTCTGAGCACAGGCACAGCGCTCAGGTCCAGGGTGGAGCGGGTGGCGGTCTCGAAGGTGCGGATACCCCGCTCGCACAGGATCACCTGATCGTTCCCGGCTGAGAGGATATACTCAGCGGACATGAGGAGCTCCTCCACCGTGAGCATCATGCCCCTTTTCAGGAGTACCGGCTTGGAGCTCCGCCCAACTCTCTTGAGCAGGGGAAAGTTCTGCACGTTTCGAGCCCCTATCTGGAGGATATCGGCATACTCCTCCACCATGGGCACCTCCTCGGTGTTCATGACTTCCGTAACCACAGGAAGACCCACCCCGTCCGCTGCCCTGCGCAGGAGCCTCAAGCCTTCCTCCCCCAACCCCTGGAAGCTGTAGGGTGAGCTCCTCGGCTTGAAGGCCCCTCCCCTGAGCACCTGGGCGCCAGCCTTCTTCACCAGGTAGGCTGCCTCCATTAGCTGCTCCTCGCTCTCCACCGAGCAGGGGCCGGCCATGACCACCAGATTTCCTCCGCCGATTCCAAGACCGTTTACCTGCACCACGGTCCTGCTTTGCCTCGCCTCCAAGCTGGCCAGGAGATAGGGTTTGGCCTGGGACAAGACCCTTTCAACCCCCTGGAACCTCTCCCTGGCGGTCTCCCCAAGGGGTGTCACAGCCTGTTCCTCTCCCACCACCCCGATCACTGTGCGATCAGCATCCCTGGCCACGCGGGCCTCGTAACCCACTGACTCCACCCAATTGGCCACTTGCTGGATCTGGGTGCCTGTAGCCTGCCTGGACATCACTATGAGCATGGGGGCCTCCTTCCCAGGGAAAAGCAAGAAGGGCCATGGGGTTTGCTTGCCTCCCCCATGGCCCTCAAAAATAAGAAAGCCATGGAGGACCTCGTCCGGTCCACCCATGGCTCAGATCGATTCGCTTTGTCCCTATTCTAGCGTCTCAACCTCCAGCCGACGGGCAGACCAGGGCCCAAACCAATAATAAAAGTAAAAGCCCCCAAAATACTTTCTGCCTTTCATCGGCTCACTCCCAGAATTGTTTCAAGATTAGAACACGGGCTCGGAGGCGTGTCAAGGCTTTTGTGCGTCTTGGTTGCGGTTGACATATTCTGCCCTCTTTGGTAAGAGACCTGGATCGGATTCCCACCTGTTTGTGCCATCTAGAAACCTGGGTGGGGTACCTGGAGATCATGGGGCGTGCCACCCCCGTGGCAGACTCGATGAAAGATCAGGCCTAGGAGGGGCAGAAGGGTGCTTTGGCAGGTGGCCATGGGAAAGGAGCCGGCCCAACTGGTGATCCGGGATGCCGTGCTCTTCAATCCCTTTACCAGGGAGTTCCTTCCAGATCATGCTCTTTGGGTCAAAGACGGAAAGGTAGCCTATTCAGGGCCCGATCAGGAGCCTCCCCTGGGAGAGACCACTCAAGTGATAGAGGCCCAGGGCATGGTGCTGCTCCCAGGCCTCATAGAATCCCACACCCACCTGGCAAACAGGTGCGGGGTGGAGGAGTTTGTCAGGTACAGCCTCCCCGGCGGGGTCACCACCGTTGTGACAGAGACCATAGAGCTGGCCGGTGTGGCAGGTCTGGAGGGCATATTCGCCTTGGTGGAGGCTCTCAGGAATCAGCCCCTAAGATTTTTCTACACAGTGCCGGCCCTTTGCGGCCTCACCCAGGTGGAGGAGATGAGAGCCCCTGAGCCTGAGGAGATGGTTCCACTGCTGGAGGATCCCATGTGCCTTGGGCTGGGGGAGATCTACTGGGGAAACCTTCTTCTGGAGAGTCCCCAGGGGGCACGGGTCAGAAGACTCCTGGAGCTGACCCTGGGCAAAGGCAAGAGGGTGGAAGGCCATACTGCCGGGGCCGGAGGCATCAAACTGCAGGCCTACACCTCCTTTGGGGTTTCCTCCTGTCACGAGCCCATCTCTGCCCCAGAGGCCCTTGAGAGGTTGCGGCTGGGCTACTGGGTCATGATCCGGGAGGGGGGCATAAGAAGAGAGCTGGAAGGTCTCAAGGATCTCTTCGCAGAGGCCCTGGATCTCAGACGCCTGGTGCTTTGCACCGACAGCGTGGATCCCGAGGATTTCCTGGCTGAAGGCTCCCTGGACGGCTCTGTGAGGAGGGCCCTGGGAATGGGTGTGGATCCCGGACTCCTGTACCAGATGGTGACCCTGAACCCAGCAGAGCACCTGGGCCTGGAGGCTCAAGTGGGATCCCTGGCTCCAGGAAGATGGGCAGACTGGGTGCTCATCCCCTCTCCAAAGGAATATCGCCCGGTCATTGTGGGGGTTGCCGGGAGGCCGGTGTTTCAGGAAGGGAGGCTCCTGGTCGAGCCTCGCAAGGTGGATTTCCCTCAAGCCTTTTACAACACTGTGAAACCTTCCTGGACCCCCACAGCCTTCCCACAGCCCAGAGGAAGGGTCCGGGTCATGGAGCTGGTGAGCCGTCTGGTGACCCGGGAGCTGATCCTGGAGTTGGAAGCAGCAGGGGCGTGGGAGGATCTCAACTGGGTTGCGGCCGTGGATCGTCTGGAGGGAGAAGGGGCTTTCCTGGGCCTCTTGAAGGGCTTCGGGCTGAAAAGGGGGGCCTGCGGCTCCACCATGTGCTGGGACACAGGAGACCTCGTGGTGGTGGGGTGCGACCAAGAATCCATGGAAACTGCTCTGGGCCGCCTCAGGGAGCTGGGGGGAGGGGCAGTGTATGCCATAGACCGGGAGATTGTGGCTGAGTACCCTGCTGAGGTCTGCGGGATCATATCCCAGGAGCCCATGCCCTGTTTGAGGAACCGTCTGAGGGGAATACAGGAAGCCATGGCCTGCAATGGGGTTTCCTGGGACAAGAGCCTGCTTACAATAGACACCCTCACCACCGCGGCCATCCCTCACTTGAGGATAACGCACAGAGGCTACGTGCGCCTCAAGGATCGGGCCTTGCTGGGCCTGGAACCTTGATCCAGAATATCTGCTAATTTCCTTTGGGGAGGAGATCTGGCTCATGCAGCATGAGAAGCACTTCCTTCACGGTTTTTTTTATCCGGAGAGCGTGGCCGTGGTGGGGGCCTCCAGGAATCCCACTCGCATAGGGCACCACCTGCTGGCCAACCTCTTGCGCCTGGGCTTCCAGGGCCGCATTTACCCTATTCACCCCGAGCCCGGGGAGATGCTGGGACTCAGGAGCTATCCCACCATGGGCCAGCTGCCGGAGGTGGTGGACCTGGCTGTCATCGGGGTTTCCCACGAGCTGACCCCCGGGCTGCTCCAAGAGTGCGCCAGAAAAGGGGTAAAGAGGGCTGTGCTTGTGGCAGGCGGCTTTTCCGAGACCGGCCAGGAAGGAAAAAGAATACAGGCGGACATGAAGAACCTTCTTCACAGCTTCGGGATGCGGGCCGTGGGGCCCAATGCCCTGAGCCCCATCAACTCCAGAAATGGCCTGGCCGTGAGTTTCCACCCCATAGAGAGCATACTCCCAGGGGGGCTTTGCCTCATCTTCCAGTCCGGTCTTTACGAGCCCAGGCTGGAGTTTCTCCTGGGAGCTTTTGGGCTGAGGCTCCACAAGCTCCTGGATCTGGGCAACAAGATGGATGTAAACGAGGTGGAGGCCCTCACCTACATGGCCCTGGATCCTGAGACCCGCGTCATAGGGATCCACCTGGAGAGCGCAGAGGGAGGAGCAAGGCAGTTCTTCTCCGCCTTGAAAGAGGCTGCCAGGAAGCTCCCGGTGGTGGTGCTCAAGAGCGGCCGGACAGAGGCGGGGGTTAGGGCTGCTGCCTCCCACACAGGGGTCATGGCAGGAGGGAACGACGCCCTTTTCGATGCTGCCATAAGGCAGGCAGGGGCCATCAGGGCCCAGGGCATAGAGGAGTTCTTTGAGCTCTGCAAGGGGCTGGAGCGCTTAAGCGGTTTTCACATGAAAGGACCGCGGATTGCCCTGGCCACTCTCCCAGGGGGGGAGGGTGTGATAGTCACGGACCTGTGCGAGATGATGGGGCTCTGTTCGGCCCAGGTCTCTCCCTCCAGCCTTGAAAAGCTGAGACCCGTTTTCCCAGGGTGGGAGGTAGGGGGCAATCCCTTTGACCTGGGGGTGTGCGTGCAGTTCCACCAACCAGCCAAGGTCTACCACACCTATCTGGAGGCCATGTTGAGCGATCCGCGGGTCGACGCTGTGGCTGTGATGCTTCCCAGGTGGGCAGCCAGGCTGCCCCAGGAATTCCTGCGCCCTTTCGAACAGGTGAGCCAGGGGCAAAAACCCGTGGTGGTATGGGTCCCGGGAATGCACGGGGGAGAGCAATCCTCCCTCAAGTGGCTGGAGGACAGGGGCATTCCCGTATTCCCCTCCCCGGAAAGAGCCATCAGAACCTTGGCAGCCTTGTATAGATGGTGCCAGGCCAAAAATGGGGCTCTTCCCGAGAAAGCTTGTTCTCTGCCGGATCCGTGACCTTTGGCCAGGGCCTTCATTCCCTGGAGGCCGGAGCTCTTCACACCCACCACCCACCATGGGGTAAAATGAGCTTGCGGCCCAACAAAGCCACGGGATTGCTACCCGAGTAAAAGAGGTCCCCCTTATGCCCGAGGCCCGTAAAAGAAGGTCCTTTGGAGTCCTTCGTGTCCTGGCATGCCTGGGGGCTATCGGGGTCTTCTTGGGGCTGGTGTTTTTTTTCTTGAGGATCTGGACCTGGGAGCCTCCCAAGCTTTCCCAGGAGCTTCTCCTGGAGGCCTCAAGGATTCTGGGTTGCAAGGTGCAAGTGCAAAGAACAGAGCTCAAGAGGTTTCCCTTCCCCAGTGTGGCTTGGCACGGAAGCGCTCTTTCCTGGGAAAAGGGTGGCCAGGGCCTTGCCGAGACCCTGAGGGCAGCTCCTGATGTTTTTTCCCTGGCTGTGGGGAGGGTTCGCATTTCCTCCCTGGAGTTGGCCGGGCTGGTTGTTCCAGGGAACTCCTGGAAGGAGCTCTTGCAAGCCCTGCGGGAATCCCTTCCCAGGAACCTGGGAGTCCCATTTTTTGAGCTGCGCTTGAGCAATGCAAGAGTCCTGGCCGGAATTAGGGGGGAAGATCCTGTGGAGTTCTCCAACCTTGGGGGCCGGATCAGCCGCTTGCTCTCCAGGGTGAAAACAGAGCTCAGCTTTGATTTGGAGATGCCAGGGAAAGGCGCGCTTCTGAGGGGAGTGGTCTTGGAGGTTTCAGCCGCAGGAGATGGAAGCTCTGCCCAGCTGGGGAGACTCTCTGTGGAGGAGCCGAGGCTTGGGCTTAGCGGAGAGCTAAGAGGCCTTTCAGAGCAGGGCTTTGATGAGCTTCTTCTCAGGAGCCAATCCCTGGATCTGGAAACGGCCAGGATTCTTCTTCAACTCCTCCATAAGCTGACTCCAATTCCCATGGAGCTTCAGAACCTTCTCGGGGCAGGAAGGCTCCTGGGGCTGGAGCTGAGAATCTCTGGTCAAGGGCTTTTCCAGGAAGGCCTGGGGGTGCAGGTGCGAGGCCGGCTCCAAGGGGCCCAGCTTCTGCTGCCTGGCCCCTGGGGGCTTCTCAGAGACCTGGAGGCCGGATTGCTCATCTCTGGGGGCACCTTGGAACTTTCTTCCTTGAGGGCTAGGGCAGAGGCCGGAAGCCTCACCGGAGGAACTCTCAGGCTGGAGCTTCCAAGTCCACACCTGGTCTTCTCCGCGGAATTGGGGTTTGAGGCTGACATGAGACAGCTCCACCAGCTCCTGGAGAAATGGGTCCAAGAGGAGCCCTGGAGGGAACAGATCCATGCTCTTTACAGGGTGGGAGGCAAAGCCCGGGGGAGGATCTCAGCTCAAGGACCGCTTCTCTCACCCGTTGTAAGGGTGGAGGTGCAGGAACTCGCCTTCCTTGCACGTCACAAGGCCTTCCCTTATGCCTTGGAAATGAGGGGGGGAAGCCTCCTGGCAGGACCAGAGGGCCTTGCCTTCCATGGGTTGACAGGCATGCTGGGAAGCTCCAGTTTCTCGGGGCTGAGCGGAAGCCTGGATCTCTCGGCCGAGCCCTGGTTGGATCTTCGAGCAGGGCCCTGTGTATTGGAACTGGAAGAGATCTGGGCCTTGCTCCGGAAAAGCAGGGCTTCCTGGAATATCCTGGAAAACCTGAATTCCCTGGAGGGGCGACTCTGGCTCGGGGAATTGGAGATGAACGGCCCCCTGCTGGAGCCCGCAGCTTGGCAGGGGCGGGGCTCCGCCCACCTGGAGGGCCGGGTGGCAGCCCAGGTTCTGGGCCTGCGGGTGGACCTATGGGATGCAGAGCTGGAGCTCACCCAGGAAAGCCTTTCCCTGAAAAAAGCAATGCTGGAGGTAGGAGGGGAAAAACTCCATCTGGAGGCAGACCTGCTCCATTGGCAGGGGGATGACTCCATGGGGGAAGCTCTTGTTTCAGGGGAAATAGGCCCTCAGATTGGGGGGGTCTTGAGCCAGCTCCTGACCAGGGCCACTGGGGTGAGCTGGAAGGAGCCTGCCGGGGCAAAGCTCATCTATTCAAGAACAAGCTGGGGCCCAGAGGGAGTAGCTTTCAGGGGGGAGCTTTCCTGGGGGGAGGGAATCAGGGTCTTCTTGGACCTCTCCAGAACAGAGGGCAGCTTCAAAATCCGGGAGCTCAAAGTGGAAGGGGCTGAAACCCAAGCCCGTTTTTCCCTGACTGCAGGCCCACATGCATGGGAGCTCACCATGCAAGGCTCCATCTCCGGAAGCACCCTGGATCTATTCACAGAGGAAAATCCCCTGGGGAATGGCTGGTTAAAAGGAGACGTGAGGCTTAGAAAAGAGACGAGCCCCGAACAAGGCCTTGAACTCACAGGGGAGCTTTGGGCCGGGGCAATTCCCCTGGCCCGTTACCTGGGGGGTGGGCCTTGGTGGTTGATCCAGGGCAAGCTCCTGGGAAAGGGCCGCCAGGTTTCCCTGGAGGAAGCCAGGCTGAACTGGTCGGAAAGGGAGGTTTTCCTGAGGGGAGAAGGCTTTTTCCTGAAAAATGAACTGGAGGTGAAAGCCACTTTGCAGGCTGTGGAAATTGGATGGGAAGAGCTTTCGGAGTTGCTGGGTCTTCTGGCAGGTGGTTTGGAGGGATACCTCAGAGGGAGCCTGGGTATGAGGGTGGGAGAGCTCAGGCTGGGAGAGGCTCTTCTGAGACCCTTCCACGCGGAGCTGAACCTGGATCCTTCGGACTTCAGCCTGGATCTCAGGTATGCCCTTTTTTGCGGAGTGAGCCTCTCAGGCAGGCTTCAGGTGACTCCAGGGGGGAGCTGGGCTCTTCACCCTGTGGCCAGGCAGATTGACTCAAAGGAGCTGTTGGGCTGCCTGGGAGTGAATGCCTTGGGTTTCACAGGCAAGGCAGACCTGGATGGGGAAATTCATGGGGAGGGATTTGAACTTTTCTTCCCGCAAGGTGCAAGCGGCTCCCTGGAGTTGTTGCTCCACGAGGGAGAGCTCCAGGCAGGCAATCTCTGGGCAGGGATCCTGGAGGCTCTAAGAGGGCTTCCAGAGCTTGCAGAATGGCCTGGGAAAACCCCAGCCCGAGGCATCCATGTCTCAAAGGGCCGGGCGAACTTGGAGCTCCACCGAGGGGATCTCAGGATCAGAGAGCTTTGGCTGGAGGGGAAGCTCATGCAAGTGGTGGCCCAGGGGGACCTGGATCTCTTCTCCGGGGGGCTGCAAATGACCGTACTTCTTGAGCCCAAAGGGGTCAAGCCAAAGGGTTCCAAGCCCAAGGGGGCTTGGCCGCTTGAAGCCTTGAGTCTGGAGGGATCTTTTGAAAAGCCCAGGGTTTCCAGGCTGCAAGCCGGGAAAACACCCCAGGCCTTGCTCGAAAAAATCCACAAGCCCAAAGCTCCAAAGACCAAGACAGGGCCTTCCAGCAAAGCCCGCAAGGCCCCGGCTGTACGTTGAGCGGTGAGAGGCCCGGGCAGTGGTGCTCTACAAGGCCTCAAGATCGGCTGCCTCTTTTGGATCCGGGCGAACAAACGAACTGGGGGGTGAGAGAAACATGAAAAAGCAATGCCCACGGCAAGAAGGGCTCAGGGGATTCTGCAGGGTCCTTCTTGGGGTGCTTTGGTTCTCCCTTTGGAGCTTCCAGCCCCTCTGGGCCCAGCCCCGGCCCATTGCCCAGGCACCTGCCAAGGAGACCACCCAAGCTCTTCAGGAGAGCAGGCCCCAGGCTTTCCCAGGAATGGCCGAATTGGTGCCCAAGGCAGAGGAACTGGCCAGGAAAGCCCAGGAGACAAAGGAGCAGTTGGAGGCAAAGCTGAAGATCAAGGAGTTCGAAAAATCCATCGGCGAGGCCGAGGCTAGGCTCAAGGAGCTGGCTGCAAGGCTTCGGGGAATGGGAGATCCGCTCCAGTGGGATTTCCAGAGGCTTCAAGATGCCCGCACAGCCCTGGAGGGTGAACGCAGGGCCCTGGATGCTCAGCTGGGCTCCATATCCGGACGGCTCCAGGAACTGGAAGCCCTGCGCCGCGATTGGGAAGAACAGCTTTCTTTCTGGACCGAGTGGCGAAAAAGCCTCTTGGCCACCAAGACTGAACTGCCTGCAGAGGTCTTCTCCAAGACAGAGCAGATAGCCAAGGGGGTTGTCCAGGATATTTCAAAAGGAGCCTCCTCACTGCTCTCCCTGCAAGAGAGGATCAGCCGCCTCCAGGAGGAAAACAGACGCATCGGGGCCCCCATAGAAGCCACCTTCAACCGCATGCGGGGCGAGACTTTCAGGCGCACCGAACCTGCCTTTCCCAGCAGGGGATTTCTGGAACACCTGCGAAGTTCCCCTTGGTCAGCTCTGGAAGCCGGGCTCAGGGCAGCAGTGCTGGGATTGGGAGACTCCCTCAAGAGGGAGGAAGGGGTTATTCTGCTCCAAGTCATGCTTTTCCTGGTGCTGGGTGGCCTTGGAACTTGGCAGAAGGCCAGGGGAAAGAGCCAAGAGGGCTTCTCTGTTCTTTGGAGCCACCCATGGGAAATGGCCCTGTTCCTGGTGGGGGTCTTCTCCTCACTGTTTCTGCGAGACACAACAGGTCCTTTCCGGGTGCTTTCCAGGGGCGCCTTTGCATTCTCCGTGGTGCTCCTGTGGGCAGCCCAAGACAAGGCCATGGCAGCCAGGGGAGTCCTCTTGGCCCTGGCAGGGGCAGTGACCTGGCTGGATATTCTCAAGACAGTGGGATTCCCAATAGGGTGGTACAGGTTTTGTCTTGGGCTCGTCTGCCTGGCAGGGCTCTTCTGGATTGCCTCGGGAAGGCACAGGGGGCGCCTCCCGGCCAAGACCGCCCGGCTGGGCGGCACTGTACTGTGTGTGGTTTTTCTGGCACAGGCGGGTGGGTATGCCAATCTCTCCGACAGGCTCTTCTTTGCCTCTTGTTGGAGCGTGATTCTGGTTTTGAGCGGCTTTCTCCTCGTGAGAATGGCCTGCGCTGGGGTTGTGGGATTCATGGCTCTCCCCCAAGTGAAAGCACAGCTCTTGGTGGAGAGGCTTGGAAGCTCTTTGCAGAGCCGGCTCTGTAGGGTGATGGCGGCCTTGGTGTGGGTTGCCATCTTGGCGAGGCTTTTCCCGGTCTGGGGCATCTATGCCTCGGCATCTGAGACCTGGAGCGCCCTTTGGGGCCTGGAGATGGGCTTTGGAGAGATTCGCATCAGCCTGGGGCTACTTTTTCTGGCCTTGGTGGCCCTTTACGCCTCCTTCGGACTCTCCTGGTTTCTCAACGCCTTGATGGAGGCCCGGGTTTTCCCGAGCCAGGAGGTGGATCCCGGCGCCCGCCATGCCGTGGGCAGGTTGATCCATTACTTCTTGGTGTTGGTGGGCTTTCTGGTGGCCATGAATCTGGTGGGCATCAAGCTGGAGAGTTTCCTGGTCCTGGGCGGAGCCCTTGGGGTGGGAATCGGCTTCGGGCTTCAGCATGTTGCCAACAACTTCATAAGCGGCCTGATCCTTCTGTTCGAGCGTCCTGTGAAGGTGGGAGACACGGTTGTGGTGGACAAGGAATGGGGCAGGGTCAAGCGCATAGGGCTTCGCTCCACCATAGTAGAGACCTTCGACCGCTCGGAACTCATAGTGCCCAACTCCCATCTGGTTTCCAACACGGTAACCAACTGGACGCTTAGCAACCCCATGGCCAGGCTCAAGATACAGGTGGGAGTGGCCTATGGGACTGACATTCCCTCTGCCCTTGAGCTTCTGCGGCAGGCTGCCGGGAGTAACCCCAGGGTCCTCAAGGATCCGGCTCCAACGGCCCTTTTCAGTAGATTCGGGGAAAGTGCAGTGGAGTTGGAGCTGCATGCCTGGGTGGCCGACGTGAGAGAGAGGCTTCTGGCCCAAAGCGAGATAGGCCTTGAGATCCAAAGGCTCCTGGCCCAGGCCGGGGTGGAGATCCCCTTCCCCCAAAGGGACGTGCACATCCGTTACAGGCCGCCTGAAGAAGACAAGGGAGGGGGAAGGTGAGCTGGGGCCTCTCCAGAAAAGCTCATGGCCTGCAGGTCCAAAATGAATTTTTTGCTTGGCAAGGGGGGATCCCTGTGCCAGTATATGGATGGAGAAGGGATGGCCTTTCACAGGAGCTTGGTTGGAAAGGAGGTGCGGGAGATGAAAAGATGGGTTTGGTTTGGTGTTGCGGCACTCTTTCTGGTTGCGGGCTGCGCACCGTCTCACATGGGAGTTCCTGACAGGGCCATGATAGTGCCTGCGGAGTTCGCTCAGACCGAGGCTGCCATAGCCGCGGCCGAGAGATCCCCCGGTGCCAAGCATTGCCCAGACAAGCTGGCCAAGGCCAAAGAGCTGGCCAAGAAGGGAGTGGAGACATACTGGGCCTGCAGGACCGCAGAGGCCATGAAGCTTCTGGCCGATGCTCGTGCCCTTGCAAAGGAGGCGGAAGGTTGCCAGCCACCACCACCGCCGCCCGCCCCAAAACCGGCTCCCACTCCGCCACCACCGCCGCCCAAGAAAGAGCCTGTAAGCTTCCATTCGATTTACTTTGACTTCGACAAGGCCACCCTGAAACCCGAGGCCAAGGCCGAGCTGGACAGGGCAGCCAAGATCCTTCTGGAGAACAAGGATCTGACCCTGGAGCTGCAGGGACACACGGACGCGGTGGGAACCGATGCTTACAACAAGGCCCTGGGCGAGAGGCGGGCCAAGGCCGTCTTTGATTACCTGAAGGCCAAGGGGGTGGCAGCTAATCGCCTGAAGGTGGTAAGCTACGGGGAATCCAAGCCGGTGGCGCCCAACAACACAGAACAGGGGCGCGCAAAGAACCGAAGAGTGGATCTCACAATTCTGAAGTGATCTTCTCCGGGTCAGGCCATCCCGAGGCGGCCCAAGGCCGCCTTTTTTTGTCTTGTGGCGGGGGGAAAAGGCCATTGGCCCAGAGGCAGCTCATTCTTGTTGACATCCGGCCGGGAATTGATTATTTATTCAAGAAGTCCTTAAGTTGTGGGAAGCAAAGTCGGGATGATACGGGTTCGGGCGGTTGAGGTCATGAGCGATAGTCGAATAGGGGATTTTTATTTTAATTCCCAGGAGGGGTCTGCCCTCTGCTCCGGGTGAGATGAACCGGATGCCATGGGCGGACAAAGGGGCCGCCCATGGCTAATCAAAAAAGGGTCATGGGCCAAACCCATGGCCCTTTTTTGATTTCAAGGCTTGAGGTGTTCCAGGGGTTTGAATCCCAGAGCCACGGCCTTGGGGAGTTAATACGGGTTTGGGGGCATACCATGATCTTTGAGGTGCAACACATCAGGGAGAGGATGATAAAGGCAGGCCTGGGCGCAAAAGACGCCATGGCCTTGCTCCACATGACCCTGGGGGACCAGGAGGAGTTCACAGGTCCCTTGCCCGAGGGGATGTTCCAGGGGCTTCATTCCCTGATGGACAGAACAGTGCGGGGGGCAAGAATAGAGAGATTCAGACCTTCAGGAGAGGGCTCCTCCTTCCACGTGTTCGAGATCCAGGCCACCGAAGGGCAGCCCTTGGGTTATCTCAACATGATGTACCTGAGAAAGCCCCTGCCCTGCTATTATCTGGTCTACGTGGAGGTGCTGGCACCCTTCAGGCGTCAGGGGCTGGGAAGCAGAATCCTGGAGGCCTACAGGCTTTTTCTGGAACAAAAGGGTTGCCTGGGTCTGCTTGACAACATCATACCTCCGGGGGACCCCACCTTTCACATTTACACCCGCCTGGGATACAGACCTGTGGAAGAGATAATCGGCATGCAGGCCATGTTGCGGGACAACCGCTACATGGTCTGGATCCCCCCCTCTCTGAGGGAAACAGAGATCCGCGAGGGGCTCCTGAAGCTGCTTTTCAACCTGCAGCGCAAGCGGGCGGTGATAGACATGAAGGACAATGAAACCATGGTGCGACGCACCATAGAGGAATTCCAGGGCATCTACACAGCCCTGACATCCATGTTTCGGACAGAGCTGGCTCAGGGAAGCTCCAGCCCCCTCATGAGGTTCATGTTCACCAAGTTCACCACCAAGCTCCTGGGCTTCAAGAGGCGCATCTCCTCCCTTCTTGGATACACAGGGGGGGAATCCCTGGAGCAGATCCGCATGGCAGAGGCTGTGGGGGAGCTGCCAGCCCAGCCCTGGTCCCTCTGGGGCCCCCAGGAGAGCCGGGTGGAAATCCTGCATCCCTCGGCGCCCGATCTGCCGGAAGCCCTGAAGAATGACCCCACCGGATTCATAGAAGGGCTTCCGGTCTACAGAAGGCCCTACCTTGGCAAGGGGGCAAACTCCCTTGCACAGGGCTCACACGAGATCATCAGGATACGGGACCTGCTGCTTTTGGGTTTTGATCCCACCCGTCTTAGGGAATGGGACAGCGGGAAAGGCACCTTTGTTTTCGAGCGCTCTTGGCCCAGGTTTGAGGCTCACCTGAGACAAAAGGCAAAGTGGTTGAACCAGCTCGGCCTGGAGGCTTCCCCTTGGCGCTTTGGGGGAGCCGAGCTGAGGGTGAATCCGCCCTTGGCTCTCCTTTGCCACAAGGGGAACCTTTACATTCTCAGGAAGAAACTGGAAGGAATCCACCTGGAAGAGGCCCTTGACCAGCTAAGGGGGGATGAAAACCTGATGCAGTTGAACAGGATGGCCGCAATAGACAGGGCCATCCTGGGAGTGGTTCGCTCGACCAGGCAGTGGCTGGGGAAGGTGGCCCCCCTCAATTTGAAGGCAGAGGTGGAAGAACTTACCTTTTTTGTGCCTTGGGACCTTGGGCGCAACTTTCCCAGGGTGACGGTGGAGCCCAATGGGGTCTCTATTGACAGGCTGTGGTTGGCATGAGAGATACTTGATTTCGGGATAACCCCTTGGCTGGAAACAGAATTGGCCACCCTAGATCTTTTTCCAGAACTGTTTTCGGCCTCAAGAGAAAAGGGCCCATTCTCTGGGGTCCTAACAAAGGCGGGAGGTTGGAGAGTGGCTGGGGAACTCAAGAGCACCCTTGATATCATCATGGAGCGTTTCGGGGGGAAGGAGGAACCTGTCTCCCTCAGCGAGGAGCAGAAAAAACAAATCGCAGAGATCCGAAGGATCTACCAGGCCAGGATGGCCGAGGCCAGGATCCTACTCAAGGATGACGAGAACCTCCCCAGAGAGCTGGCTCGCCTGGAGCAGGAGATGGAGGAGAAAGTACAGAAGATCAAGTCAGCTGGAGCCTGATCAAAGGTTCTCGAAAAGCTCCAGCACCCTCTGGGCATAATCCCAGGGGGGTTCTCCTGCCCGCTCCAGGATCCGGTCCAGGCGGTTGGGGCCCAGCCAGTAAGCACACAAGGCCAAAGGCAGGTCTCTGTATCTCTGAAGCATCTGGAACAGATAGTGGGCCCCAAGCCGCACATTGGTTGCCGGATGCACGAGGGTTTCCCTGTTCTTCCATGGAACCGAGACCTGAGAGGCCACCTCCTGGCCCACCTCGGGCATTATCTGCATGAGGCCCAGGGCTCCCCTGGAGGACTCCAGTTTTGGATTCCCGTCGCTTTCCACCAGGATCACCGAGATGATGAGCTGCGGGGCCAAGCCGTAATCCCTGGAGACCTCGTAGATGGCTCTGACCAGGTCTTGCTTCTCCGAGGGGCTCAAGCTGTGGAAGGTTGCCGAAACGTACAGTGCTATCTCTTCTCTCCCCCAGGGTTCCTGAGCTCCGGAGCTTTGAAAGGCCTTCTGGGCCAGCTTGATTTCCCGGCCCCAGGGGGAGGAGACGGGCTTGGAGGTTGACAACCCAGGCAAGGACTCTGGGACCCCGGCAATCCAAACCGCGAAGCCCAGTCCCACAACCACACAGATCAGGATGGTAAGACTGCCCAGCCAGAGAACCCTGAAAGGGGTGCTGCGGAAAAAAAATCTTGCTGCCCGGCCCAACATGGCCCACTCCTTTCCATCAGGAACCCTTCCCTAAAAAGGGCTTCCCGGTGTGGGGAAGGGTCAGCCGCCGGTCCAGGTTTGAACCGACCTGGTGACGTGTTACAGGATGGGATCCAGATCCCTTTAAAAGGCTGACCGTTCTGTTCTGCTTTGCCTGTGAATCCTCAAGGTGCCCCGGGCGCCTGGGGGGCACAAACAGAGTTCTATGATAAACCTAGTTTTGATCCCGAGTCAAATCCCATCAATCCCCTTGCACGGCCTCGGTCCAAGGATCTATGGTCAGCTTTCGCCATAGCATGGCAGTGGGAAGCACCAGCTCCCGCTCCCCGCCTCTTTCCAGGTAAAGGTAACCCCTCACCCGGGAGACCCCCCTCGGCAGAAGCTTCACCGCGCGGGCCTCCCCCACCACGAATTGTGTCCCGGCCGGACCTGCCCCCACTATGAAGAAATCATAACGGGGATCCCCCCACATTTTTCTTCCTCCACGCTATCTGCCTTATGATCCACTAAGCTCCCTCCCAAGGCAACAGCGCCCTTGTACTGTGCCTCACAGCAGCCTGTCACCACCCTTGCTAAGGGGAAGGCCACTGGGTATAATTCGAGGCCGTTTCCCAGAATGAATCCGTGCATTCTATCCCAGAGGGAAGGAGGACTCTTCCATGAGTGAGCCCGTGATACTGAGCGCTGTTAGAACCCCGGTGGGGAGGTTTGGAGGCACTCTGAAGGACGTCACTGACCGGGCCATGGCCTCCTTGGTGATAAGGGAAGCCATGGCCCGCGGCGGGGTGGAGCCCAAGGAGGTGGAGGAGGTGGTCTTCTCCCAGCAGTACCGCACAGGGGAGCTCCCGGCCAACATGGCCCGGCCGGTGGCCATAGATGCAGGCATCCCCATCGAGGTTCCCCAGTACACCGTGGCCAAGGCTTGCGGCGGATCCCTCAAGACAGTATTTCTGGCTGCCCAGGCCATAAAGGCAGGAGACGCCCAGCTACTTGTGGCAGGGGGCGTGGAGTCCATGTCCAACGCAGCCTATCTCCTGACAAAAGCCAGGTGGGGTTACCGTCTGGGACATGGCCAGCTCATGGACCAGCTGGTCCTTTACGATCCCATAAGCAGAAACACCATGGGGGAGACGGCCGAGAACGTGGCCGAGAGGTTCAAGATAAGCAGGGAGGACCAAGACCTCTTCGCCCTTGAGAGCCAGAAGCGGGCCGGGACCGCCCTTAGCCAGGGGCTTTTCAAGGAGCAGATAGTTGCGGTGCCCATTCCTCGGGCAAAAGGTGAGCCGGTGCTTTTCAGCCAGGACGAGCATCCAAGACCTGAGACCACCTTGGAGGGGCTTGCCAAGCTTAAGCCGGTTTTCAGGGAAGGGGGTACGGTCACTCCAGGCAACTCCAGCGGCATGAATGACGGGGCTGCTGCTCTGGTGGTGGCCTCAAGGGAAAAGGCCAGGGCCCTGGGCTTGAAGCCCCTGGTGTCCATTGTGGGATATGCCTCGGTGGGGGTAGAGCCGGCCATCATGGGGATAGGCCCTGTGGCCGCCACCCGGAAGGTCTTGGACAAGACCGGCCTATCCCTGGGGGACATAGATCTCATAGAATTGAACGAGGCCTTTGCCTCCCAAAGCATCGCCTGCATCCGCCAACTGGGGCTGGATCCCGGGAAGGTGAACGTGAACGGAGGCGCCATCGCTCTGGGGCATCCCATAAGCGCCACAGGAGGGGTCATCCTGACCAAACTGATCTACGAGATGCGCCGAAGGGGCGTGGAGCTGGGTTTGGCCACCATGTGCCTGGGTGGGGGGCAGGGGGTGGCCCTGGTGGTGAGAAACGAGGGATGAATTTGTTTCGGGCGTGGAGACCCTGGAAAGAGAGTGCCTCCACGCCCGCCCACTCAGTCGAAGTTGCCTCCCTGGTTCATGGGTAAAGTTTTCTCCTCAGAAACCAAAGAACTTCTCTCTTCCATGGAAAGGGTCAAAATGTCCTCAGGAACCTGGCTTTCCTGGATCAGCTTTCCCTTGATCCAGAACCAGCGCTCAGTCCCCTGCCCCTCTTGCTCCTTGTGTTTGCTCTGCAGTATTCCCGGCTTGAGTTCCCCCTTTACAAGCTTGCCCTTGAACCTGGCGGTGAAGGCTGTGGATGGATCCCCCGTGAACCCGGATGTAGCCCAAAACTCCTTCTCTCCGGAGGAGAGAACCAGGAAGTCCAAGGGCAGCACCATGGGAGCGTCTTTCTCCAGATTTTCCTCACTGCTTTGGGGCTCCAGGTAAAGGAGGCCGCTCAGGACCTGCCCTTCCGGGTCCCAGCTCTCAAGGTGGAGATAAGTGGTGAGCTTCTTCTCCTCCCCCAGTAGGCCCAGCTCGCTCCAGTCGTGCCCCTTCTTGAGGAATATGCTAAGGCGAATCCAACGGCCCACCCAGGCCTC
>JBBIOJ010000009.1:35928-88735 GCA_037443445.1 Desulfarculaceae bacterium
CGTGCCCCTTCTTGAGGAATATGCTAAGGCGAATCCAACGGCCCACCCAGGCCTCCATTCCTTGTGCCGGGCCCGGGGTGGGCGGCGGCTCTGGAGGGGGGGTGGGGTTCAAGTTTATGCTCACCTGGGCGCTCTTGGGTGAAGAGATGTTCCCGGCTGCGTCCCTGGCCCAGGCATAAAGGGTCTTGTTCCCGGCAGAAGAAAAGGTGTAGCTGGATGGGGCAGAGCCGCTCCAGCCAGAGCCCGGGGCCGAGCCAGACTCGCTCAAGGCATAGCCCGTCACACCCACATTGTCACTGGCCGCAAAAGAATTGATGGGGACCGTGAGAGAGCTGGAAGTAGAAGGAATGCTAAAGCTGCTCACAACCGGCGGGGTGGTGTCGGAAGGTGGAGGAGGAGGCGGGAGCGTTATGCTCACCTGGGCGCTCTTGGGGGAAGAGATGTTCCCGGCCGCGTCCCTGGCCCAGGCATAAAGGGTCTTGTTCCCGGCAGAGGAGAAGGTGTAGCTGGATGGCGCAGAGCCGCTCCAGCCAGAGCCCGGGGCCGAGCCAGACTCGCTCAAGGCATAGCCCGTCACCCCCACATTGTCCGTGGCTACAAAGGAGTTGATAGGCACAGTCAGGGAATTGGATGTGGAGGGTAGGCTGAAACTGGTCACGCTGGGGGGTGTGGTGTCAGTCCCAGCAGGCTTGCTGGAGGGATCCCCGGGGAAGGTGCGGGCATTGATCTCTGACAGGTTGGAAAAGCCATCCCCGTCTGAGTCCCTGGCCTCTAGGGCCGAGTTAAAGGTATGATTGCCAATTGAAGCGCTGGCAAAATCGGACCCGAAGGGGTTTACTGCCGGTGGGGAACTTGGATGGCAGAGCGTGCAGGTGCTGATGGAAGAGGATCCGTACTTGGTGTTGAACTGGGTCAGGTATCCACTTTTCGCCATGACTTGTGGAGTCCAACCTAGAGCCGCCATCAATCCCATCATTAGAAAAAAAGCCGTCTTTCTCCTCATGGTGGGTTCTTCCTCCTTTTGTGTTTTTTTTCCCGGGATCAGGCCAGGCCACCCAAAGACGCATTTTCTTGTTAGCAATTTCTGTACCACTATGTGGTAGCGCTTCAATTTCTTGTTTTCATTGGGCTTGCCTTAACAGAAGTGCTTCTAGAAGGCATCACTAGGTCCCCTAAAATCGTAACCACGAGTTCAAAATGGTGCACTATTCTGGTAGGAGGTATTTTTGGGCTCCTAAGGCTGAGCTTAGAGATGACGGTTTGGAAAAAAGCAATGGGAACAAACTGCCGGTCACAAGGAAAAAAGGGGAGGGCATGAGCCCTCCCCCTGGAGTGCAACTCTCACCTGGGTGGGCTGGGGACACTTGATTCAGCAACCATCTTGCCCAAAAGCTTGATGCCTGCGGCCCTGTGCTCCCCGCCAGGGGTCACATCCACCAGGTAGCCGCCCAGGCTGCTCATTTTCACAAGCCCCAGTCCGCCCCCTCTGGCCTCCCTGGCCAGGACCTGCCCGCTAAAGCTTACCCTGAGACCGTCTCCTGAATCCACGGCTCCTGTGTCAGAATGCATCCAGACCAAAAAGGCCAGAGAATTGCCAGGGCTCACATGCAGGTCCCCTTGGGCCCACTGCTCCCAGGAGCCTGTGGCCGAGTTGAGCACCCACAGCTGGCTCCCGGCAAAGAACTCGTCACCTTCCAGGCCAGGGTCCGGGTCGGTGAGAGTCCCCAAATGCAGATAGGCCTGACGTGTTCCCCTTTCCAAGGACAACCTGCTCCCCCCGGCCAAGCGCCCTTTGGAGATCAACTTGAGCTGGAACCACTGGTTCTCGTAGCTGGAAAGATCCACGGGCCCAGGCCCGGGCCCCGAAGGCTTGCTGCTGGGATCACCAGGGAGGGTGCCGGCCTGGAGCTCCTCCAGATTGGTGAACCCATCCCCGTCAGAGTCCTGTCCCTCAATGGCCGCGAAATTGTGACCTGCTGAGCCAAAGGCCTGGCCGTAAGGGTTCCTCGGGGCCGTGCCTGAGGTGCTTGTGTGGCACACCGTGCAGCTGTATGAAGAGCTGTATCTGCTATTGAGATCGCTCAGATAGGATCCTAAAGCATGAGCCTGGAAAACCCACCCCAGGGCCGAGGCCAGTGTCAAGACCGTGATGATTCCAGCTTTTCTCATGATTTCCTCCTTTCTCTTTCCTCAATGGATTCCCAGACCCGCCTCTTGGGTGTCTTTCAAGGTTGGGAAATAGCACCTTGGAGGGTCTGGCCAGAATGTTTGTTGAACATTACGCGAAAATAATGCCACAGCGTGGTAGTCTAGATAACTTGTTGGAATCAAAAGATGTTTTTCTTGTGGACATGCATGGAAGGCAGGTATGTCTGGTTACAAGTTTGAACTTGGGGCACAAGAACAGTACAAAAAAAACCCGGGGGGTATCACTTCTGCATCTCCCCCGGGGCCTTGGAAGAGGCTTGCCTCATGGCTCTTGCAACTCAGAACTCCTTTCTCAGGGAAAAGGTCACCATGTTGGCGTCGAAACCATCCTTGGGGCTTGTGTGGTCCACCAGGTAGGTGCGCTCCAGAGTGACCACGGGTGTCACGTAGGGGTTCTTGTACCAGATCCTCAAGGCCAGGTCAGCCAGCCTCTCGTCGTTCTCCCCGCGGCTTTGGGCATAGCTTCCGTAGAGCCTGGCCCCCAACCCCTTGAAGATTCCCTCATAGCCGATGGAGCCCGTGTATATGATGGCATCGGAATCAAAGCTGAAGCGAGTGAATGGGGTGGGCGGGGTCAGCAGGAAGTCCTTCTTGTCCTGGAGCTTTTCGTAGGTGATGGATGCGTCCAGGGAGAGCCCAGGGGCGAACTTGGGCTGGTAGGCCGCCCCGAAGATGTAATCCTTGGTGTCCACCCTGAAATCCTGGTCCGGGTTGGACCTGCGCCTCCAGAGGAAAGTCCCGTAAAGGGACAGGCTCTCCAGAGGTGTCTTCCAGCGTATCCTGGCCTTGGCGATGTTTTCGCTCTCAGGCGAGATCCAGGTGTAAGGGTTGCTGAAATCAGCACCCTGATACTCACCCAGGATGCTCAAGCTCTTCACAGGCTTCCACTCGGCCGAGCCGATCCAGCCGTGCACCCACTGCTGGTTGCCCAGGGTGTCTTCCCCGGCCTTGGGATCGGTGGGCTCTTGTCCGTCGGTGTCCACATTCCTGTACTGGGCCCTGTAACCGGCCCTCAGGGTCAGGTTCTCCAGCGGGAGATACTCCACCTGGAAGGTACCCGTGTGGGCGAACTGGCGGAAGTCCACATCCACGTTGTTGGTAAAGGGAGGCTCGTCGGTGTTGCTCCTGCCTGCCTGGGAAAGGGTATGGAAACGATAGTCCAAGTGCAGGATCAACTTCGGTATCAAGAGAAAGCTCAGACCCATCTCCCCCACGTGGGTGTTGAACAGAAGGTGTGCATCCCCGGGGTTCACCAGGATCACCGGCTTGGTGAAGAGGCTAGCATTGGTCTCCGAGTGGGCATAGATGTAGCCCGCATCCAGATCCAGCCTCTCCCCCAGCTTGGTGTGGGCCTTCAGCGTGGTCACGTAAGTGTCCACCCTCTGGTCCATGCCCTCTATCTGGGCCGGACCGTCTATGTCATCGGTGTTCTTGTAGGTCCAGTAGGATTGCTTCAGGTGGAAGCTCCAGTCGCCAGCCCTCAGGTCGGCTGCTGCGAAGACCTCGTCCAGCCGTTCGTGGAAATCCTGGATCTGGGAGTCCACCACCAGAAACGGGCGCGGCACCCTTGCGTCTCCCTCCCTGTCCGCGTGGCGGTAACCCATGGTGACTCTCAGGTCATCGCTCGGGAGCACGGCCAGGTTGACGCTGCCGGAGCGCCTTATGCTGTGGAAGTCGTGGTTGTCCGTGAGAAGCCCCTCCTCCTCCCTGTTGAAAGACCAGCGGTATTCCCTGTATGTGCCGCTTAGGTCATAGGCCTTGTCCTTCTTTATTTGAAGCCTGGCAAAGGGAAAGGGGTCCCCTATCCCGTTGGCCGTCAGGCTGAAGTAATCCACAGGCCCCCCGCCAGAAGACCGGCCCCAGAGATTCAGGTCAAAGAGCCTGGGGCCTTCGAAGAGGTTCACCACTTCCTTGTACCTGTCCCGGGAGCCGTCTATGTCCACCAGGCGCCAGCCGGCCTCCACGCTACCCCCTACCTGGAAGCCCGCCACTGACAGGCTCCCTTGCTCCTCGGCCGCGCCCCTCTCCAGCCAGATGCCCCAGAAACATGCCACCAGGGCCATCAGGGTCATGAATAAGGTCCATCTTCTCATCCCTGCACCCCCTCTCACTGGAAGAAGCGTCGGCTGAAATTGGAGCCGTGAATCTGGGTGTGGCAGTTGATGCAGGAGGTAGGAGCAAAGTGAACCACCCCGTGGCATTCCACACAGAGTCGCCTCACATCCCTCCTGATCAACATGAACCTGTTGGGAGAGCCGTGGGGCTCATGGCACACCATGCAGCCCTCCACCTTCACGGCCAGGTGTTCGAAAACCCAGGGGCCGCGTTTCTCTGCATGGCACTCGAAGCAGACATCGTCATTGAATTTGTTCCACTTGCGCAGGCTGGCCCTGGTGCGGGTGCCGTGTGGTGTGTGACAATCGGTGCACTTGATGGCCCCCTCCAGCACCTTGTGCCGGCTGGGCATCTGGAGCTTCCCTCTGAGCTCCTGGTGGCAGGAAAGGCAGAGCTCTGTTTCCTTGGCCTTCAGCCGGTGGGCCGCCTGGGGCGGGGAGTGGATCTGGTGGCAGTCATTGCAGGCCACGCTGGTCAATTTGTGGGGGCTTCTCCTGAACTGGAAGAGCTCTCTCTGGCCCGAGTGGCACTTGAGACAGGCCTCAGAGCGATCCAGCCCGCTGGCCCCCTTGAAGGACACCAGGGAGGTGGGATCTCCTGTGTCCACGTGTTTCTGGCCTGGGCCGTGGCAGGACTCGCAGCCTTGCATCTGAGAAGGCACCTTGGGATCTCCCACGGCCTTCCAGTGGGGATCATGCTTCTGGAAGCCGGAGAACAGCTCCTGATGGCACCCCTGGCACACCTCGGAGCCCACGTACCCCTGCCCCTCTCCTGCTGCGGCCGCCGTGAGGCGCGCCGCCATGAGCACCCCGGCCGCCAGGGCCAAACCCAGCACCCCCGCGCTCCCCATCCACCAAGCCTTTCGGTTCATCTGGGCCTCTCCCCTGTTCTGAACGAGCTTTTCTGCCTTGAAAAACCACCTTTCTTTGGCCCCCATGGTGGGCTAACCGCTCTGTAATGTCAAGAAAAAATTCTCTCAAACCCCATGCAGCCTCAGGCCTCCCCCAAGGCCAGACCGGCCATCTGCTCCACCAGAAGGGCCAGGCTGGAGTGGTCCATCTCCCCCTTTCCCTGGGCCAGGAGGGCATCCATGAGCTCTGCCGCCTGGGCCGTGGCCAGGAGCGCCACTCCCTGCTCCTTTCCTGTCTGGAGAGCTATGGCCAGGTCCTTTCTGTGAAGTCTCATCTTGAATCCGGGCTGGAAAGTCCTCTCTATCATTCGCTTTCCGTGCACCTCTAGGATCCGGCTCTGGGCGAATCCACCCAGGAGGGCCTCCCTGACCTTGGAGGGATCCACCCCGCACTTGCGGGCCAGGGTCAGGGCCTCGGCCACAGCCTGGATGCTCAGGGCCACTATGACCTGGTTGCAGGCCTTGGCCACCTGCCCTGCCCCCGGGCCTCCCACCCTCACGATGTTCTTCCCCATGGCCCTGAGGATTGGCAGCGCCCTCTGGAAGGCCTGCTCCTCCCCCCCAACCATGATGGAAAGGGTGCCTTCCTTGGCTCCTATTTCCCCTCCTGAGACAGGGGCATCCAGGGCTTGCACCCCGATCCCTTCGAGGGCCTCGTGAACTTTCAAAGACGTGGAGGGAGCCACCGTGGACATATCCACCAGGAGCATCCCGGGCCTGGCCCCCTCCAACACTCCCCCAGGCCCCAGCACCACCTGCTCCACGTCAGGTGAGTCCGGTAGCATGGTTATCACCACCTCGGAGCTTTGGGCCACCTCCTGCGCAGAACCTGCGGCCTTGGCTCCTTCCCTGCTGAGTTCTTCCACCGAGGCCCGGCTCCTGTTATGCACCACAAGCCTGTAGCCAGCCTTGATCAGGTTACGGGCCATGGGTTTGCCCATGATCCCGAGTCCTATGAACCCAATCCTCTCCATGCTTCTCCTCCCTGCCAGGTCTGATAGCTCAGCTCAGGTCATCGGCCTGCCCTGAACCTGTGCTCCGGCCCCCCATTTTAGCTGCTCCTAAAGCCCTGGCAAGGCTATTGAGGAGATCCTTGGGGCATGGAAGAGAAAGAGCCCCCTCTTCCATGCCCAGCGTTGCTACGGGTTTACGACAATGGTCCTGTAATCAGTGGCCGGCCTCTCCCCCAAGGGCCTGACCCCCGTGGGCGGGACCCCCAGGGCTTGCAGGGAGTCCTGCAGGATCTGCACTACGTACTTGGCGTTGTGGGCATAAACGGCGTTTCCGGCCTTGTAAGCATAGGCCAGGTTGAATGCGGCCGATAGGGTGTTGGTGCTCCAGTTACGGAACTGACCGCCTGTGGCAGTGAAAAAGTAGGGATAAGAGTCTGGGTTATAGTAAATACCCCTGTCCTGGAGAGCTGCCTTGAGCTGGCCGAACAAGCCGGTGTCGGGGTTTATGGTTCCGAGCTCCTGGAATACGGTGCCTGTGTTACCGTCCCCATCATAGTCGGCCGAGGCCCGTATCTCTGTGAAGTCTTCCACAGGGCCGTGGCAGCGCTGGCAGGTTTCCACCTGAGCCTTCCAGGTGTGCCCCCCTGCGCTGTTGTCCTCTTTAGGAGTGTCCATGTGGCAGCCCATGCAATTCAAAGCCTGATGGGCTATGTTCCCCTCGCTGTAAGTCTGTGCCACACCGCCGAAGAAGTATTCCCAGGCGTTGCGGCTCCAGAGAATGGCCCCTCCGTCCAGGTAATGGGGGTTCACGAAGCTCACCCCGCCGGCACTTATGGTCTGGTCTGGCTGGGAGTAAGGATCCAGCGCCGGGTTGGCCGCCTTGATGGCCTTGAAAACCGTAAACCCGCTCTCCCTTCCCTGGTGGCAGAAAAGACAGATGCGGCCGTCCCCGACTGCGTCGGGGATGTCTGTGCCGTCCATGAACTTGTTTATACCCCCCCTGGGATTGGACACTGCATCCACAAACCTGGAGTTGTAAGAGAGCTTCACCGGCTCCCTGATGGACATGCCTGTGCCGCCTGCGTCCTTGTGCGGATCATGACATGTTACGCAGGTGACCGTGGCATCACCCCAGAGCACCTGGGCCTCCTCTGTGCCTTGGCGGTCCTTCTGGTAATCTATGGACCCGAGACCGTGGTGGCACTGGTTGCATTGGTAATTGTTTATGAGCACGGGCTGGGTGGTGTTGCCCGCAGCCAGGAGGTAAGCGTTGTTAACGTCAGGGGTCTGGGTAAGCTGGAATGTGGTGTTGCCCTTGTTGCGAAGGCTCCCCACCCCACCCGAGCCGGGGATACTCATGTCAAAGGGGTAAGTGGGCTGGTGGGTCGAGCCGTATGTGCCTGCACTGAACTCCTCGAAAGGCGGGGCAGCCTTGTTGGCATGACCGCTGTTCCTGTACTGCCCCATTACGTCCTGGTTATGTGTGGATCCCAGCTCCACCAGGGTGCCATCTGCCTTGCGCCCCCAGGCCGTGTATTTGTAAGAGCCCCTGGTGTGGCAGCTGGCACAAAGCCCCTCAGTATTGGTACGCATGTCCCGCACCTGGAACTGGACAGGCCCCTCAAAGGCCGCGAACACCGGAACCGTGCCTGTGCCCCCGGCTGCCTTCCTGTAGGTTACCGAGGTCTTGGCAACAGCCCCTATCTGGTTCGAACCCAGGGGCCCTTCGGCCTGGGAGTCAGTGCGGGGCTTGATGATGAGGGTCTGGTCGTCAAGCACCTCTTCCACCTCGAAGCCGGCCTTGTCGAATGTGGCCTGCACCTCCACCACTGCCCCGGCATTCAGAGCATCTGCCGGAAGAGTGGCCGAGCCAGTGGCCTGGCCTGAAAGCAAGAGAGTGTCGCCCTGCCTCACCTTCCCCAGGAACCCACCAGAGGGGAAGGTGAGCTTGTCAGAGACCGAATGCTCGCTCTCAAGGGTTCCTGTGCCCTCCACTATGGATCTGCTGGGTCTGGCAATGGCAGAACCCCGGCTCCAGGTGCCTGAGGCCAGGTTCTGGGCGCCGGTCTCATCCACCTTGTACGGCCTGTGGTTTGCGTACAGGACCGAGCGGCCCTCCACTGGACTTACCTCCAGGACCGTGCTGCCTGAGACCCTGCTCACCTGGACAGTGCTGGAGACCTGAGCCAGAGTGTTTCCGTCCGGGGCTGGAATGTGCGCCTGATGGCACGCTGCGCAGCCCACCTCCGGATCCGGCATCCTGCCCAGACGAATCCTCTTGGCCAGCCTGGGATGCTGTAAGGCGTAGTTGTGGCAGACGCTGCACTCCTCGATGCGCTGGTTCATGTTCACAGGTCTTCCGTTACTCCTCAGAAAAGTCACTGCCTGGCCCGTGGGAAGAACCCCTGTGGCTCTCTTCCTGCCCTTGCCCAGCTGATCGAAAAACCTTCCGGGAAGTGCATTGGGGTTGGCGTGAGCTGTCAACAAGAAGGAAGCCGAATCAAAGAAGGGCTCTGTGTGGCAACCCACGCAGCTCTGGGCAGTGGGAATGCCCCCTGCCCCTCCATGGGCCTGGCTGATCCCCTCATGGCAGCCCACGCAGCTCACAAAGTCCGTGACCGTGGGATTGAAGGCCGGTGTGGAGTGGATGGAACCCTCATACCCCTCCTTTATGGTATAGAAGGGATTTGATCTGGGCTCCAGATTCAAGGGGAGATAATCCAAAGCGGCATTCCCCCCGCTCACGTCCGCCCTGCTGGGATCGTTGTCCAGCCAGGAGGAGTGACATCTAAGGCAGACTTGGCTTGAGACCTCCTGGGCCAATGCCCCGCCTTCCAGGAAAAGACACCCTAGAACCGCCCCCAGGACCAGGACCCATTTCACCCCCTGTGCTGCCCCCAGACAGGGCTTGCCCTTACCTTTGTGTTTCTCAATATTCCTCCCCATGGCCTTCCCTCCCCCACCTAGAGCCTTAGATCAAGACCCCTTCCCTCTTGTAAAAGGCTTTCCGTACCACCCGCCTGCTTTATGAGCCCTGGTTGTCCCCATGCAGTCATTGCCAAACGAAAGGCTCTCCGCTGCGGGTATCCAAAGCCGGCTCAAGCACTTTGGGGCCTTGAGCTTGAAAGCCGCAAGCCTTGCCCAGTCTCCTGATCACCTGAGCCTGCTCCTGAGAGGTTCCTTTGCACTGGAAATGCGCTTCAACCAGAGCTGTCTATCCCACGTTGTGGGGAAAGTGTTTACCAAGACGAGAAAGACTTGTCAAGTGGTTTCCTGATCAACCAAGGATGGGCGATCTTACTGAGAGTTTTCTCAGGGGCAGGGAGCCTGGGCAATCTGTGCTGTCGGCGCGAACTTGAAGCCCTCCGGGAAGATGGATGCAAAGACCTTGCATGTGCGGCAACGCTCCATCTTCTCCTCCCAGGTCCTGTTGGCCTTGCCCTGGCACATGGTCCCGTTTATGAACCAACACAGATCCCCGGATTGGAACTCCCATGCAGGGCATCGGGCCATCCGATCCTGGGGGCAGGCCTGGATCTCCCAGCAGGGCTGGTTCTGCTTCCCGTTCTTTCTGGAAAGAAAGAAAAGGGCCTGACGTTCCGCATGAGGGGGGATCTTTCTCCATCCCTGCTCGAAGCTCTGCACCGCTTTCAAGGAAGTGCCCAGAAGATGAGCCATCTCGGCCTGTGTCTTCCCCAGGTAATGTCTGATCTCCGCCAAGAGCCGCCTGTCCATCTCGTTCCACCTCCTCAGGGAGGATGCTATCCTAGCACATTTCACAGGCATGGCAAGCTCCTGGAAGGGACCGGTCGGAAGGGCCCGAAACAAGGCGCAAAGCACACCCAGAGCTCACCTGGAAATCCAGGCAGCCGCAATCAAGGCTATGGCCCCTGTTCCCAGAAGAAAGCCTGTCCAGGCCACAAGCCTGTACACAAGGAGCATGTCCGGGGTCACCTCAGGGGCCACTCTTGCAGGCGCCTGTGCAGAGAGGACCACCCGCTCGTACTCTTCCGGATGCTCTTCCCTGAAGTAGTGTTCTGTCATCCTGCCCGTGAAGATGACCAGGTCCAGGGGAAACTTGTTGGGCCTCATGTGGGTGTTGAAGAAATGGATGGTAAATATGAAGCCCATGGCCAGGAGGGCTTCCTCGCTGTGGATTATTGTGGCCAGGTTGAAGACCCAGCCGGGAAGCCATCTGGCGAAAAAAGAGGGGAACCAAAGCAGAAGCCCGGAGCTCCCTATCATGGTCACCCCCCAGAAGACCGCCCAGTAGTCGAACTTCTCCCAGTAGGTCCACCTGCCGAAGCGCGGCCCGGGGCCCTTGAAGAAAAACCACCTTATCTGATCCCTCAGGTCCCTCAGATCCTTGGGCTGGGGCACCATGGAGTCCGGCCCCCAGAACATGCCCCGGCTGCGGCCCGTGAGCACGCGCCAGGCCAGATAGAAAAGATGCCCCAGGAAGTAGCCGAAGGTTATAAGGGCGCAAATCCTGTGGATCAGGCCCAGGGCACGGATGGGCACGTATTGGGCAAAGGCCAGGACTATTTCGCTGTCGCTGAATTTTATGGGAAGCCCTGTCAAGGCCAGGCCCAGGAAGCTCCCCATCACAGCCAGGTGCATGAGCCTCTGGGCACGGGTGAACCTCACAAACTGGGGCTTCCTCCTGGGCCAAGCAGTGGGAGACTTCGGGAAGCCGGTCCCCTTGCAAGTCTCTTCCCCTTCGGTGCCTTCTGCTTGCTGCTGGAGCTCCTGCCCTTCCTTCACATCCTGAAGGGTCCCCTCATTCTGTTTCCCCGTCTCCTCGCTCACCCTTAGATCTCCTTGTTCTTGCCAGCCACTCCACCGTGAGCCTCTGGAGCCAAAGCAGGCTGTGGAGTCCGAAGAAGCCGAAGGTCAAGACCAATATTCCCACCATGAACAGGTTGGCGTAATAGAGAAGAGGCCTTCCCGGGTCGTGGATGTCGGCATGGGGGATGTAGCTCACAAAGTTCTCCGGGGCGTCCGAGTGGCAACGTCTGCAGGTATGGAGCAGGTTCTGCCTGTGCACAGTGGAGCGTATGTCCCTCTCTGGAAAGATGCTGTGGGCGCTGTGGCAGTCGTGGCACTTGGCGCCAGTCACCTCCCCCAAGGAGGTGAGCTTCCCGTGGAAGGTGTCCCTGAAGGTCCTGTAGTAATCCTTGTGACAGCTCCCGCAAAGATTGGCCTGGGCCAGCCTGTGGATCCTGCCCTCGGCCTGGGTGATCCTGTGGGAGTAATGGCAATCCTGGCAACCCGGGGCCCTTCCATCCCCTTGGGCCAGGAGCTGCCCGTGATAGCTCTTTTGGTACTCGGTCTTGATCCCCTCGTGGCAGGTCCCGCAGAGGTTTGGCACATTGGCCTTGGCGCTTCTGGACTCAGGATCCTCGTGGGAGCGAACATCGTGCTTGCCGTGACAGTCCCTGCAGCCAGGGGCAAACACATCCCCTCTCCTTATGGAACGAAAGTGGATGCTGTCCAGGAACTCCGTGGCCTGCTCCGAGTGGCACTTCCCACAATTCACCCTTTGGAGCTCCCCCTCCTTGTGGGGCACCTCCCTTATGTCCGAGTGGCAAAGCACGCAGGAAAGCCTCTGGTGCACCGAGGTCTCAAAGCTTTGCTGATCCACAAAAAGAGAAAGCTTTCGACCGTCCGGGGCTGTCTTGGAAAGCTCGGGATCCCCATGGCACATGAAGCACTCCTCGTTGGAGGGGACCTGGGCAGGGCAAGGCCACGGCCAGCCCACTAAGATCAAGAAAGCCAAAAGGCCCGCTACCCCCATGTCAAGCGCTTCCCCCCAAGCCCTCTGTCTTGCCATGGCCCTGGCCGCCCGCCCTTTCACTTGGCAATGCAAAGGGCCTTGGCCTCCCGGGCCAGGCTAAAGGCCTGAAGAACATGTGCCTCTGTGTTCTGCAGGTTGAACCTGTGCCACTGCTTCTTGGCATTGGAAAGCTCCATCTCAGCTGCCACAAGCTTGCTTCTGACCCAGGCCTTTTGCTTCACATCCTCCTTGATGGTGACAAACTCCCTCATGCACCCCAGAGTGAATTCGGCCTGGTTCAGAGACTCCAGAAGGAGCCTGGCCACCTGGGGCACATGCTCGTAGCCCTTGAGGGACTCGTTGTGGCAATCCACACAGGAGGCCACTATCTCCTTCACCGTGAAGGTGTGGCCTGTCTTGGGGTGATGGCAACTTATGCAGCTGGGGCCCTTTCCCTGCTGAAGGAACTTGTAATGGGAGCTGGTGGAAAAATCCGAGTACTCACCGCCGTGGCACTGTCCGCAGCGCTCGTCCATCTTGAGGTAATAGGATGGGGTCTTCTTCCCCTCCCCCTCCAACATGCCCGAGTGGGCTGCTGCTGCCTTGGCCTCCGAGGGTTTCCCGCCGTGGCACTTGTCGCAAGTGACTTTCCTGGCCGCGTGCCAGGAATCTTTCCACTGGTGGTAATTCTTGTCCACTTTCTGATTCCCTGTGGCCTCCTGGTGACAGTTCACGCAACTATTGGCCTCTATGCTCTGGGCCCATGTTTGGGGGCTCAAAAGCACCCAGATGCCTGCCACAAGCAAGAATGCCCACCCTGCCATGCTACACCCCCCGGGTTTCCCCTCTAGGATTCTCCCATGAATTGTACAGCAAATTATGACCACATCGTGGTTGGGGCTGTCAAGTCCTTTGAGGAGCAGGAAGAGAAAGCTTTTCTTCTGGAAGCTCGCTCCCAGGTGAATGACCACAGGAGAATGTCTTGGCTCACCCAAAAAGTAGGATGGCTGGTCATGCCAGGAGAGAGCTGCTCCGAGTCACTGGAGCTTGAGGGCGGGGGCAATCCCCGCCCGTATCAGGAAACCAACAATGCCCTTTGCGCCAGGGGTTCATGAACCTTGCCCCCAAGGGCCCCCCTGCCTCGGGTGGAAAGAATCGGGAAGCGGCTGCCCCCTCCTTGTTCATTGCACGAGGGTTCCTCCGTGGCAGTTCCCGCAGAGCAGCTCCTTTCCGATATCCCCTCCTGGGTGGTGGAATTCCAGGCCCATGGCATTCACCTCCTTGGGTTCCAGGCCCGGGCCCTGAGCTATGATGAGATGGCAGGTGTTGCATTCGTGGGAGATGACCCGGCCGTCCGGGCTCATGTGCTCCCCATCATGGCATCGGATGCAGCCCGGCCAGATGGAGTGACCAATGTTGTCCGGGTAGGACTGCCAGTTGGCTTTCATCTCCGGGAAAATGGTCTCCCTCAATATTCTCTGCACTTCCGAAATGGCTTCCTGGATCTTCTTCTGGTCCGGATGTTGGGCATAGGTTTCCTTCAGCTTTTTCTCCACCAGGGCCAAACCCTCTGCCTCTGTGCGGCTTTCCTTGGCAGCCAGGGTCAGGACCTCCACTGCGTTTTTCTTGATGTAGGGCAGATTGCGATCCAGTCGCCCCAGGGACATGGATTGGTTCACTGAGCGCACTGGAGGAGCATAGATGTGGGTGGGCCTGTTGTGGCAGTCGATGCAGTCCATGAGCCTCACCCTCTCAGGGGAGACCTGCTTGGGATCCAGCTCTTTTCCCTTGGCCTGGTACACAGTCACCCTTCCCCTGTCATCGGTCACCCTCACCCAGGGAATCTCCTGGCGGGCCTTGTCCGTGGCCAGGTATTCCACCTTGTGATTGGTGCTCATGTGCCAGTGGATGCCATGCACGGGCCCCAGGCTCGGGTCCCCGCCCCCCACCTTGAGCAGCAGCCGGATGGTCCAGGGGCTGTTCTGTTCGTCAGCCAGGAAATGGGTTCTGACCCTCTCCACTGAGCCTGAGAACTTCTGGGGCCAGTGGCACTGCTCGCAGGTCTCCCTGGCCGGCCTCAGGTTCTCCACAGGGGTGGGAATGGGCCTGGAGTGCTTTTCAAAGGCCGTGGAGTAAATCTGGTAAACCCCCGAGATCTTGGATTTCACGAACCAGCTGGCCCCTGGGCCCACATGGCACTCTGTGCAGGCCACCCTGGCATGGGGGGATCTCTGGTAAAGGGTGTATTCCGGTTTCATCACGGAGTGGCATATGAGCCCGCAGAACTGAACCGACTCGGTGAAGTGGTAGGTCCTGTACATGCCTATGGCCGAAAACACCAGGAAAAAGAAGGATACCACCACCACTGTGATGAATGTCCTTCGGTGGCGGGCCTTGTTCAGGTCTATGTGGGGAAGGGGGGGAGGGGCCCCCAGAACTTCCCGGTGCCTTCTCCTGTGCTCTCGCCAAACACCCACTACGATAAGCAGAAGCCCTGTTATTATCCCCCCGGGAACTATCTGGTAGGTGACCACGGCCATGTAGGGGTTGGCAAATCCCCTCGAGAAATCTATGTACATGAGGGCCAACACGCTCAAGAAGGAGCACAGGGCCAAAATGGTGCCCAGCATGCTCAAGGGGTTGGCCATCAAAGAAGGTGCCTTGGTCTCGGGGAGGGTTCTCTTTTGCTCCGCCATGAAACCTTATCCTCCGGTTTGAAAGAAGATCCCAGGGACTCGGGCCCGGAGGCAGGCTCGCCCTTGTGCCCCCGGGTCCCCTTGCCTGCACTGGCTCACTTCTTGTGGCATTTCACGCAGGAGGCCTGGTCGTTCACACCGAAGGCCGCCTGGCCGTTGTGACAGGTCCCGCAGTTCTGACCTTGCTTCATGTTGGCTTTTGTGAAATCCGGGGTAGTGCCTCTTTTCATCTTGAAGATCTTGGTGTGGCAGTCAGTACACTTGGGGTTCTTGCCAGCGTGCTTCTCGTGGCTGAAGGTGACCTTCCCAGGGCTCTCCTTGCCCTGGTCGAATGTGAAATCAGCCGGCGGCTTGGGCTGGGCCATCAACTGCCCTGCCAAGGCCAACCCAAAGATCCCTAGGGAAAGAAGCCCCACCATTGTCCAAGCCTTCCACCCACGCATGCGATCCATGTCTTCCCATGACCTCCTTTCCTCTGTGTCCCCGAAGGGAAAGCCTTCCCCTCGGGCCTGGCCCGGGAAAGAGTCTCCCCCAATTCCCGATTCCTTCGACAATAAATTGCCCGAGGGAAGTTGTCAACGTCCCCTGAAGAGGGACACTGGAAGAACTCCGGAGGGGGGCCGGGAGGCCCCTGAGGGCCTCAGGGCCTTCCGCAGGAGTGGCACTCTCCGGCCAAGGGCGGGATTCGGACACGGCCGCTACCAGAACGATGCGGCTCACCGGGGGGTTATCGGCGATCCCGCAGAGTGTGGGGCTCGCCGGACGGGTGTTGCCTATTCGTAATGCGTCCACATTCGGATGACCTTTACAGTTTGGATGTCATCCAGAATCTGGTAGACCAGCCGATGTTGGATATTGATCCTCCTCGAGCAGGCGCCAGAGAGGTCTCCCACCAACTTCTCGTATGTTGGAGGGGATCGATAAGGATCCTCTCTGAGGATCTTGAGGAGTCTTTCTGCCTGGGGCTTAAGGCCGGATTGGGCAAGCTTCCTTGCATCTTTCTGGGCCTGCTTGGTAAACACCAGTCGCCAGCTCACCAATCAAGCTCCGCATCGCATTGCTCCACGGGTGTCCCAAGCCCCTCGCGAATGGACTCCCGCATACCAGGGAGGGATGTGAGATAGAGGGTCTCCTGAATGGCACGCCAGTCCTCCTCGCAGACCAGAACGGCAGAGTTGCGCTTCCCCACGATCTGAATGGGGTCATGGGATTCCGCTACATCGTCTACGAGCTTGTACAGGCGTTTCCTTGCCTCGCTGGCCGTTATGGTTGCCATCGCGGACCTCCTGATCGTACGATAAAGCGTACGATATGAATCCCTTTCAGTCAAGTCTCTCGCGAAAAACTCACCGACGCCTTCTTACCATCTGTTCATGAAGTGCCAAGAGAAATTGCGAAGCAGTTGCACTCTCCCGCCAAAGGCGGGATTCGGCCGCGGCCGCTGCAGGGCGCTTGTTGGGCAGACCGACTGAGGACGATCTCAAGAGCTATGGCTACTTTTCGTAATGATATCGACAGGAAATGATCGTCAGGGTTGTTCCTGACACCTCATAGACCAAGCGGTGCTCGGCATTGATGCGCCTTGACCAATACCCCGACAACTCCCCCTTTAATGGCTCCGGCTTACCGATCCCACGAAACGGACTCCGCACGGTATCGCGAATAAGGTCATTGAGCCGCTTCAGCAGTGGCCGGTTCTGCTCCTGGAACCAGAGATAGTCCTGCCACGCCGACTCGGTAAAAGTCAATTTCACGGTTCGATCAACTCCCGCTCCACCGTTTTCCCAGCCTTCGCCTCAGCAATCGACTGGCGTAAATGAGCCGCATTGGCCGGATTGGCAAGCAGATACAGGGTCTCCTGCCAGGAGTTAAACTCTTCCAGGGAGAGAAGCACGGCTTTCTGGCCTTGATCTCCGCAAATGATGATCGGCTCAGCATCAGCCGTGACTTGCTCAATCAAACGATCCAAATCTTTTTTTGCCTCATTCACTGTAGTCGCATTCATAGGAGATAGCCTCAAAGGGGATATTCTTCATCTTACAATGGAGGATGGTTGAGTTCAAACCTGCCTAACAGGGGCGCTGAGCGAACCCCGGAGGGGGCCGGGAGGCCCCGGAGGGCCGCAGGGCCACGCACATAGAGGAGAGCTCACTTTTCTCCCTGCCTTTGGAGGCAAAGGGGGCCTTGCGCTGGCAGGGGGCGGGGCGGCTGGCACCAGCCGTGATATTCCTGGAGGGAGCGCACCTCCAGCCGCTTTCTTCTTAGGGCCTCTATCCCGTTTACGGTTGCTGCGGCACCGCTCAGGGTGGTGACTATGGGAATGTTGAAGGCCGTGGCCGTGCAGCGGATGGCCACCTCGTCCTGCCTGGGGCTTCTGCCCGGGGTGGGGATGTTGATGATCAGATGAATCTGCCCGTTCTTGATGAGATCCACCACGTTGGGCCTTCCCTCAGAGACCTTGCGGATCCTGGTCACCTCTATGTCGTTTCGAATAAGGGCATTGGCCGTGCCCTCGGTGGCCACTATGTCGAAGCCCAGATCCACCAGTCTCTTCACAATGTAGAGGACATTTCGCTTGTCCTTGTTCCTCACGCTCACAAAAACCGTGCCCTCCAGGGGAAGGTGCAGGTCCGCAGCCATCTGGCTCTTCGCAAAGGCCATGCCGAAGGCTCCGTCTATTCCCATTACCTCCCCGGTGGATCGCATCTCGGGCCCCAGGATTGTATCCACACCCGGGAAGCGCTTGAAGGGGAAAACCGACTCCTTAACGGCCAGGTATGGGGGTATGACCTCCCGGCTGATGCCCATTTGCCTCAGCCTCTGGCCCATCATCACCCGGGTGGCCACCTTGGCCCATGGAATTCCCGTGGCCTTGCTCACAAATGGCACGGTACGGGAGGCCCGGGGGTTTACCTCCAGGACATAGACCACGTCGTTTTTCACCGCGTACTGAATGTTCATGAGCCCCACCACCTGGAGTTCCCTGGCCAGGGCATAGGTGTTTCGCCTGATCTCCTCCAGCACGGGCTCGTTGAGAGTTATGGGCGGAAGCACGCAGGCACTGTCCCCTGAATGGATGCCTGCCTCCTCCACGTGCTCCATTATCCCGGCAATTACCACATCCTGCCCGTCGGCCACTGCATCCACATCCACCTCTATGGCGTCTTCCAGGTACTTGTCTATGAGAATCGGCCTCTCCGGGGATGCCTCCACAGCCATGGCCACGTAGGCCTCCAGGTCCCTTTCGTGGTAAACGATCTCCATGGCCCTCCCGCCCAGCACAAAAGAAGGTCTTACCACCACTGGGTACCCGATCTCGGAGGCTACCTCCTTGGCTTGGGCAATGGATGTGGCCGTGCCGTTTTCTGGCTGCACCAACCCCAGCTTTCTGAGCAGTTCCTGGAACCTTTCCCTGTCCTCTGCCCTGTCTATGCTGTCCGAAGAGGTGCCCAGGAGTCTGACCCCTGCCTTTTGAAGGGAGACTGCCAAGTTCAACGGCGTCTGCCCCCCGAACTGGACTATCACCCCTAAGGGTTTTTCCCTTTCCACTATGGCCAGCACGTCCTCCCTGGTGAGGGGCTCGAAGTAGAGCCTGTCGGAGGTGTCGTAGTCAGTGCTCACGGTCTCTGGATTGGAATTCACCATGATGCTCTCATAGCCCATTTCCCTCAGGGCAAAGGAGGCGTGGCAGCAGCAATAATCGAACTCTATGCCCTGGCCTATGCGGTTGGGTCCACCTCCCAGGATCATGACCTTGCCCAGATCCGAGGAACGGCTCTCATCCACCGGTTCGTACGTGGAATAGTAGTAAGGGGTGTAAGCCTCGAACTCCGCAGCACATGTGTCCACAAGCTTGAAGGCGGGAACCACGCCCAGAGAGAGCCTGAGCTGCCGAACGGTCTCCTCTTCGGTGCCCCACATGTGGGCCAGCTGCACGTCCGAGAAGCCGTAGGACTTGGCCATCCAGAGAAGTTCCCTGTCCACAAAACGCTTTAGGGTTTCCAGGTCCGCCGGCTCCCCTTCCCTTTGCCCCAGTCCCCGGGGCTTGGCTGCCAGAAGCTCCCCCTCCATCTCCACAAGCTGGCGGATATGATGGAGGAACCAGGGGTCTATTCCGCTCAGCCTGTGGATCTCCTCCAGGTCCATCCCTTCCAGCAAGGCGAGGCGTACAAAGAATATCCTCATGGGATTGGGGATCCTGAGCTTCTCCCTGATCCTCTCCCATCTCTCCTCGGGGCTCATGGCCTTGGGATCGGGCCTTCTCTGGAGCAGCCTTAATTGAACCGGGGACTCTGTTTTTGAATTCTCCGGCGGACTCTCGGAAGTCCAGACCATTTGGTCTCTGCCGTCGTTGCCCAGCCCGTAGCGGCCTATCTCCAGCGAGCGAAGCCCCTTTTGGAGTGCTTCCTTGAAGGTACGGCCTATGGCCATGGTCTCCCCCACGGATTTCATGGAGGTGGTGAGGGTGGGATCCGAGCCCGGAAACTTCTCGAAGGTGAACCTTGGGATCTTCACCACGCAGTAATCTATTGTGGGCTCGAAAGAGGCAGGGGTCTCTCTGGTAATGTCATTGGCTATCTCATCCAGGGTGTAACCCACGGCCAACTTGGCGGCTATCTTGGCTATGGGGAAGCCCGTGGCCTTGGAAGCCAGTGCCGAGCTCCTGGAGACCCTGGGATTCATCTCTATGATCACCATGCGGCCGTCTCTGGGATTTATGGCAAACTGGATATTGGACCCCCCGGTCTCCACCCCGATCTCCCGAATGCAGGCTATGGCCGCATCCCTCATCCTCTGGTATTCCCGGTCTGTAAGGGTCTGCGCCGGGGCCACGGTGATGCTGTCGCCGGTGTGCACCCCCATGGGGTCCAGGTTCTCGATGGAACAGATGATCACCACGTTGTCCTTGAGGTCCCGCATCACCTCCAGCTCAAATTCCTTCCAGCCTATGACCGACTCTTCCAGCAGAACCTGGCGGATCATGCTCGCCTCCAAGCCCCTGGCAGCCTTCTCCTCCAGCTCTTCCAAATTGTAGGCCACCCCCCCCCCGATTCCCCCCAGGGTGAAAGCCGGCCTTATGATCACCGGGAAACCCAGCTCCTGTGCCACGGCTCTGGCCTCTTGCAGGGAGTGGGCCAGGCCGCTGCGGGGCAGATCCAGCCCGATACGGGCCATGGCCTCCCGGAACAGCTCGCGGTTCTCGGCCTTGTGAATAGCCTCCAGCTTGGCCCCTATCATCTCCACCCCAAAGCGCTCCAGGACCCCGCGTTCAGCCACCTGCACCGCCACATTGAGGCCTGTTTGTCCTCCCAGGGTGGGCAACAGGGCGTCGGGCTTCTCCCTCTCTATGATTCGCTCCACGGCCTCGGGGACTATGGGCTCTATGTAAGTCCGGTCCGCCATCTCAGGGTCTGTCATGATGGTGGCAGGGTTGCTGTTGATAAGGACCACCTCATAGCCCTCTTCCCTCAAAGCCTTGCAAGCCTGGCTTCCCGAGTAATCAAACTCGCAGGCCTGCCCTATGACTATGGGACCTGAGCCGATGATCAGGATCTTGTGGATGTCCGTTCTTTTGGGCATGTGCCTATTCCTGCTGGACCTCCCGGGGGATTCTGCAAGCCCTTGAGCCCAACCCCAAGGCTGCCCCTGCTCCGAGCCTTGGGCCTGGGACCGGCCTCATTTCATCTGCGGTTCCTCTCCATCATGGCCACGAAGTGCCGGAAGAGATACCTGGCGTCATGGGGCCCAGGGGCTGCCTCGGGATGGTACTGCACCGAGAGAACGGGCAGTTCCTTGTGCCGTAACCCTTCCAGGGTTTGGTCGTTGAGGTTCACGTGGGTGAGCTCCACCTCCCGGGAGTCAAGGCTGCCCATGTCCACGCAGAAGCCGTGATTCTGGGCAGTGATCTCGACCTTGCCTGTGCACAGGTCTTTCACGGGTTGGTTCCCTCCCCTGTGCCCGAACTTCAGCTTGAAGGTGCGGCCCCCCAGGGCCAGGCCCAGTATCTGGTGACCCAGGCAGATCCCGAATATGGGTCTCTTCCCCAAGAGATTCCTCACGGTGTTTACCAGGTAAGGTACACCTTCAGGGTCTCCCGGACCGTTTGAAAGGAATATGCCCTCTGGCTCCAAACCCAGAATCTCTTCTGCAGTGGCATGGGCCGGAACCACGCGGACCCTGCACCCCACAGAGCCCAGGAGCCTCAAGATATTGTATTTGACTCCTCCATCCACGGCCACGACCCGATATGGAGGTTTGGGCAGGGCCGGATCCTTCCACGGCTCTCCCAGCCCTTCCCTGCTGCTGCCCACTCTGGCCTCCATCTCCTCCCACTCGAAGGGCTCCCTGCAGGTCACCTCTTTGACCAGGTCTCGTCCTATCAAGCCCGGGGAAGAACGGGCTTTCTCCACCAGGCTCTCCACACTGGAATCCTCTGTGGATAGAACCGCTCTCATGGCCCCGGCCTGCCTTATGTGCTTGGTGAGGGCCCTGGTGTCTATGCCTTCCACAGCCACTATATTGTTCTGCTTGAGGTAATCCCCAAGGGAGCCGGTGGCCCTCCAATTGCTGTAAGTCGGAGAGTATTCCCGCACCACGAAGCCTTCCACGTGGGGCTTCCAGGACTCCACGTCCTGCTGGTTCACCCCGTAGTTGCCAATGAGAGGATAGGTCATGGCCACTATCTGGCCCTTGTAGGAGGGATCCGTGAGAATCTCCTGGTATCCGCACATGGAGGTGTTGAAAACCACCTCCCCGTAAGCTTCACCCTCTGCCCCGAAAGAGAAACCTTTGAACCAAAGGCCATCTTCCAGGGCCAATATGCCTGTTGTTCTCTTCATCTAGGACATCCTCTGCCAAGGGGGCCAGGAAAGGATCCTGGCCCTACCCAGTTTCCCCAAGGTTCATGACCGCTGGATTGCCCTGCCTTTCTCCGGGCTCTCCTCCAGGTGCATTATCACAAGGTTTTCCTTTCCTCTGCCAGGAGAACTGGCCAGGCCTCTGGCCTCCCAACCAGGAATCACCACCACCTGCAGGCTGGCATTTCGCCAGCCTTCCTTCCACCTGGGCTCCATGGCCGTCACCCTCTCCAGGAGCGCCTCTCGCACCTCCTGCTGAAAATAAGCAGCCAAGGCCCTGGCCCTGGGAAGACCGGAGTCTATTTCCCGGGCCTCCATGTCCGGGAGCTCCTCCAGGAGGCTGTCCATTTTCTCGCAGAAAGTCTCCCAGGCAAGCAAGCCTTCCAGAGCCCTGCGTATCTTGGCTACTTCCCTTCCATCCAAAGGCGAGAACATGGGAAGCTCCAGTTGCATTAGAGCCAAGGGAAGGCTCCCGGGCTCCCCAGGGGAGTCCTCCATGGCCTTTTCCACAAGATGCTCCAGGACCAACCTGTTGGGTGTCAGAAGGGGCAGTTGGGGGCCTTCTTCCAGGGCAGCCAGCATCTCGGCCCAGGCTCTTACCCTCTGGGGGATCAGAAAATCGTCCTGCTCCAAGGCGGGCACGGGCTCGGCAATCCCCTCGGGCAGATCCACCTCCTCTACGCCCAGATGCACCAGCATGCGGGCCTGGGTTTTCTCCAGAGCTAGGAGCTCCTCCTGGATTTCTCTTCTCTGGCGGTCCAGCTCTTGGGCCATCTGCAGAAGCAGCTGGCCCCTCAAGGTCTCCTCCTCGGGGGAATGATCCTTCGAGTCTGTTCCATATTCCCGGATCTTCTTGACCAGGCTCCAGCCTGGCTCCTCCCCTGAGTCCAGACCTCCGTGCTGAAGATAACGCAGGTACCCGCTGTCCTGGTACAGTTGGCCAAGCCTCTCCCATTCCCTCAAGAGGGCCCTTACGCTTGTGTTGTCAAGGCTCAGGGCCAGGGGCTGTTTCACTTCGAGCCAGCCCAACCTTTGAGCCTCTTCAGCGCAATGTGACAGGCACGAAAAAGAGGGTTGAAGCACCACCAGATGGCGAAACCAAAGAAGCAGCCCCCAGAGGGGCTTTGCCTCCAGGTCTATGTAAGGGAAATAAAGGGCAGGTTTTAACCCGGCCATGGACCAGCTCTCTTGGGCCTCCTCTTGCTGGAAAAAGAACCCGGATTTGCATGGTATTGGACCCGGTGGGATGCTGCCTGCATTTGGCAGCCGGGCACAACCGGATCTGATAAGGGCCGCCGAGATACCGAGATATGATATCATGAGTTGCCCCTTTACGCTAACCCGTATGAGCCCGGGCCCGGCAGGACTTCTCTGCCACCCGAACCCCGGGGGTCAGGCTCCCACTGGAGGGCCGGGGGCATTCAAGCGGTTTTGGCCTATTGGCTTGACCATGGCCATGCCAGACCATATCATGGCGCCAAAAGGGTCGTGGTCAAAGCGCAGCCTGAGCCCTTGTTATTAGAATGGAACAAGGCCCATGGAGAAGGAAAGAGATCCCGAGCCAAAGGATTTCATCAGGCAGATCATACTGGAGGATATCCAAAGGGGGAAGAACAGCGGCAGGGTTGCCACCCGCTTCCCGCCTGAGCCCAATGGTTTTCTTCATATCGGGCATGCCAAGTCCATATGCCTCAACTTCGGGATAGCAGAGGAGTTCGGGGGCACCTGCAACCTGCGCTTCGACGATACCAATCCCTCCAAGGAAGAGACCAGGTATGTGGAATCCATCATGGAGGACGTGCGCTGGCTGGGCTTTGATTGGGGGGATAGGCTCTACTTCGCTTCCGACTACTTCGAGCAGCTTTATGGTTACGCCTTGGAGCTGATACGTTCCGGCAAGGCTTACGTGGACAGCTCCACCCAGGAAGAGATCCGTGAGATGAGAGGCACCCTCACCCAGCCCGGGAAGGAAAGCCCTTACAGGAACCGCTCTGTGGAAGAAAACTTGGAGCTTTTCGAGCGCATGAGAAAAGGGGAGTTTGCAGACGGGCAGCATGTCTTGAGGGCCAAGATAGACATGGCCTCCCCCAATCTGCTCATGAGAGACCCGGTGCTATACCGTATCCGCAAGGTGGAGCACCATCGCACCGGGAACAGATGGTGTATCTATCCCATGTACGATTTCACCCACTGCCTGTCGGATGCCATAGAGGGCATAACCCACTCCATCTGCACCCTGGAGTTCGAGGTGAACAGACCCCTTTACGACTGGGTGCTGGAGAACGTGAGCGCTCCCTGCCACCCTCAGCAGATAGAGTTCGCAAGGCTCAACCTCAGCTACACGGTTCTGAGCAAGAGAAGACTCATCCAGCTGGTGGAAAACGGTGTTGTGGAGGGCTGGGACGACCCCCGCATGCCCACCATCGCCGGGCTGAGGCGAAGGGGCTACACCCCTGAGGCCATAAGGGATTTCTGCGACAGGATAGGGGTTTCCCGCAAGGACAGCCTGGTGGACATAGGGCTCCTGGAGCACTGTGCAAGAGAGGACCTGAACCGAAGGGCCAGGAGGGTTATGGCCGTGCTCAGACCCCTCAAAGTGGTCATAGAGAACTACCCCGAGGAGAGCCAGGAGGAGCTGGAGGGATCTTACCACCCCGAGGATCCTTCCATGGGCTCCAGGAAGATACCCTTTTCCAGGAGGATCTTCATCGAGAGGGATGATTTCATGGAAGCCCCCCCCCGCAACTACCACAGGCTGGCCCCTGGAAGAGAGGTCAGGCTGCGTTACGGCTATTTCATAAAGTGCGTGGATGTGCTCAAGGATGCCTCCAGCGGGGAGATCCTGGAGCTTCGCTGCACTTACGACCCAGAGACAAGAAGCGGCTTCGCCCCTGACGGCAGAAAGGTTATGGGCACGATCCACTGGGTCCCGCAAGAGCATTCCCTGGAGGCCCAGGTGCGTCTCTATGACAGGCTTTTCCTGGTGGAGGATCCCAGCCAGGGCGCGGACTTCCTGGCTCACCTCAACCCAGGCTCCCTGGAGGTTATCCAGGCAGCCCGTGTTGAGCCCAGCCTGGCCGGGGCCTCCCCTGGGGACCACTTCCAGTTCGAGCGGTTGGGTTATTTCAACCTGGACCCCGTGGAAGGGGCCAGGGGAAGACTGGTCTTCAACCGCACCGTGCCCCTCAGGGACACCTGGGCCAAGCTGGCCGACCGCTCTACTTGAGAGCCTTGGCCTCGCTCTGGGCCAAGAGGGCTCTGGCCTTGAGAAGCCTTCGGTAATAGGACTCCACCTTGGAGGCATCCTTGGCCAGGGCCGCCTTGAGGAGATCCCCTTCCAGCTCAGCCACCTCCAGCCTCTGGTAATAGTCCATGGACTCCTTGAGATGGGCCAGCACTATCTTACCGGTGAGAAGGGGATGGTTGTTGGTCACATTGGCATCCGGGAAACGGGTGCCGTGCTCCAGCTCCACCTCCAGGCCCACCCTGAAATCCTCCAGGGGGATGCGCATGCCCTCTGTGTTTAACTCCTTGAGGATGATGCGGGCCTCCTTGTCCGTCACCTTGGGGTTCTTGAGCCGGCTCCAGTCTCTGATGCCCAGGGCCTTGCAGACCCTTTGCACCTCCCCGGGGGTCACGTACACTGGAATCTCCATGTTCCCACCTCCTCCGCTTGACTCAGCACCCTTCTCTCCGGGGCTCACGGGATTGAGAACTTCTCCCTCAGGATCCTGGCTGCGCTGCGGGTATCCTCCTTTATGGGGGCAGCCGAGGCTCTGAGGGCTTCCCGGATATCCTGAACCTCCAGCTCGTAGATTTCCTCCACCCCGGCCGGGCCTATCCTGGCCGGGACTCCGAAACCCATGGATTCGATCCCGTCTTGTTCTTCTATGAGGCCGTACTCTTTCTCCAGGATGGCCACCACGGGCTGCACCTCTGACTCACCGTTTATGATGGCCCTGAGCATCTGGCCCACTGCCTTGGCAGGGCCCACCGAAGCGCTGTGCCCCGTGGCCTCCACGAAATGGGTCCCCCCCTTCTTGGCCTGCTCCAGTATACTGTTTATTCTTGCAGGATCCACTCCTTTTGCCTTGAGGAGAAGGTCCAGGGGGATGCCCCCCACGGAGAAAAACCGGGGGCTCACCACCATGGAGTCCCCGTGGTCTCCGAAGACAATGCCCCTCATCTCGTTTCCGGAGATGCCCAGCTCCTTGGCCACTGCGTAACATATGCGCCTGGCATCCAGGTTCCCGGCCTGTCCCATTACCTTCTGGCGGGGAAAACCGCTTACCTTGTACCCAACCCAGGTCATGGTGGTGACCGGGTTCCCCATGAAAACCAGAACCGGAAGCTGCCCAGGGTCGCAATCCCCGTAAAGCCTCCTTATCTCCAAGGAGGTCTGGGCGATGATCTCGGTGTTCACCTGCAGGAGATCCCTCCTGCTCTGCCCCTCTTTCCTGGGGAGTCCCACTCCAACAAAGATCACATCCAGACCAGCCATGTCCTCCACCTTGTTGGTTCCAACCAGGCGAGGTCTTCGGGTGGCGTTGGCCTTGAGATCCTCTATCCAGGCTGCGGCCCGGTTGGGATAGTCTGGTTGGGGGCGGCCATAGAAGACTATCTCCTTGCCCAAGCCCTCATCCACGAGAAAGACCACCACGTCCCTGGAGACGTTCCCGAAACCCCAGACCCCTATGCGGTCCATCTCCCTGGGCCTCTCCACCAGGAAGCAGCCCTTTCCAAGCCCGCTGTCCTGCATTTGTACCTCCCTGAATTTCCTTATCTTCCCCCGCAAGCCCAAGGCCCGCTTCGTTCTCCAGACAGGCCCCCGGGTCCCATCTCACTTTGGAATCTGGTCTGGGTGAGCCCGCCCCCCTCTCTCGTCATGTACCAGCTTCTTGATGCGGCCCAGCCACTTGCGCACGTCTATCGCCTTGGGGCAGACCTGGGTGCAGAGGCCGTGGCCCTTGCAGCCCCAGATCCCGTGCTCCCCGTCCAGGAGTTTCATTCTCTCTTTTGAGGCCCGGTCCCTGGAGTCCAAAAGATACCTGAAGGCCCTGAGAAGGGCTGCAGGCCCCAGGAACCGGCTGTCCTTGGGCATTATGGGACAGGCTGCAGTGCAGCACCCGCAGAGAATGCAGCGGATGGCCTCCTCGAAAGCCTCCCTCTCCCTGGGGCTCTGGAGCCTTTCCTTTTCAGGCTCGGGTTCCAGGTTTATAAGGTAGGGCTTGACAGCCTCATACTTCTGGAAAAAGGGATCCATGTCCACCACGAGATCCCTGAGCACCTGGAAATTGGGCAGGGGCTCCAAGATTATGAGCCCCTCGGGATAGTCCTTGACCAGCCTCTGGCAGGCCAGGGCGCACACGCCGTTTATGCGCATCCCGTCCGAGCCGCATATGCCGTGGCCGCAGGAGGAACGAAACGCAAGGCTGGGGTCTTGCTCCCACCTGATCCTGTTCAGGCAGTCCAGGATCCGCTCCCAGGGCCTGGCCTCCAGCCTGAACTCCTGGTAACGGGCCTGCGATTCCCGGGTGGGATCCAGCCTGAACACCCGAAATGTGACAAGCATGCCTTTGCACCCCTCAGTAAGAACGCTCCTGGGGAGCAAACAGGGTGAGCTTCACGGGCTTCCACTCTACCCGAACCTTTTCCCCTTCCCCAAAGGCCAGGGTATGCTTGAGGAAAAGGGAGTCATCCCTTTGGGGGAAATCCTCCCGGAAGTGTGCTCCCCGGCTCTCTTTTCTGGCCATGGCGCTTTCCACCACCACCCTGGCCAAGGAAAGCATGTGCTCCAGCTCCAGGGCTTCCAGCAGCTCCAGGTCGAAAGCCCCGCCTCCTCCCCGAAGGCCCACCAGAGCCATGCGTTCTTGAAGCTCCTGGATACCTTGAAGGGCCCTGCAGAGCCCCTTCTCATCCCTGAAGACCGAGCAGTTCTCCATGAGGAGACTTTGCAGTTCAGCCCTGATCAGGGGAACCCGTTCCTTTCCCCGGGCCTGCCGCATTCTGCTCAGCCTCTGGGGCTCATCAGGGTCATGAGCCGGCTTTGGCACAGGCCCGGGCACCCCCCGGATCCATTGGGCCATGGCCTTTCCTGCTCTTCTTCCGAAAACCACCAGGTCCAAGAGGGAATTGCACCCCAGCCTGTTGGCCCCGTGCACAGAGACACAGGCGCATTCCCCGGCGGCAAAGAGCCCCTCCACGGGCCTTTCCCTCCCGTCCCCCAGGACCCTGCCGTCCACATCCGTGGGGATGCCTCCCATGAAGTAGTGGCAGGTGGGCTCCACCGGGATGGGCTCTTCTGCCGGGTTCACCCCGGCATAGATCCTGGCAAAGGAGGCCACCTCCCAGAGCTTCTCCCGGATGCGCTCCTCCCCGAGGCCTGTCAGGTCCAGGTGGACGTATGGCTCGCCTGCCACACCCCTTCCCTCCCGTATCTCCTTGAGAATTGCCCGGCTGACTATGTCCCTGGGAGCCAGGTCCAGGATCCTTGGGGCGTAGCGGGCCATGAAGCGCTCCCCCAGGCCGTTTCTGAGAACACCCCCCTCTCCCCTGGCCGCCTCGCTCAGCAGGATGCCCACGCCTCTCAGGCCCGTGGGGTGGAACTGCACGAACTCCATGTCCTGGAGGGGTATCCCATGGGAGAAGCACACGGCCGGGCCGTCTCCCGTGTTCCCGCTGCAGTTGGAGGTGGTGCGAAAGAGCCTGCCTGCCCCCCCTGTGGCAAGCAACACGGCCTTGGCCCACACCTTCAAGGCCTGGCCCTTGCACAAATCCAGGAGCCAGGCTCCCACACACCTGCCATCCCGGAGGATGAGATCCAGGAGCAGGAACTCAGGGTAGAATCGCACCCCTGTTTTCAGACACTGCTCGTAGAGGGTGTCCACTATGACCCTGCCGGTCCTGTCCGAGGCGTAGCAGGCCCTTTTCACCGGGGCCTTTCCCATCTCTCTTGTGTGGCCCCCAAAGGCCCTCTGGGCTATGAGACCCCTGGAGTTGCGGCTGAAGGGCACCCCCATGTGCTCCAGCTCCAAGACCGCCCTGGGGGCGTCCTGCACCATGATCTCCACCGCGTCCTGGTCTGCCAGGTAGTCGCTTCCCTTCACGGTGTCGAACATGTGCCATTCGGGGCGGTCCTCCTCCTCGTTTCCCAGGGCAGCGGTGATCCCTCCCTGGGCCGCCCCCGAGTGGGAGCGGGTGGGAAAAACCTTGCTCACAACAGCCACATCCGCCCCTGGGGCGAGCTCCACCGCTGCCCTCAGGCCTGCCATTCCAGAGCCTATGATGAGAGCGTCGTGATGCCTCTCCATTAAGGATTCCTCTTTAGGAACCGGACTTGAAAACAGTATCCCTGCCCGGGGTATCGGGGTCAAGAAGGCTTGTGGAAGGCTCTTCTTGGGGAAATGAGCCTGGCTCTCGCCCCTGACCCAATGAGCCAGGACCCCTCTGAGCTGCAAAGCGGATCCTGGCCGTGGAGCCGGGGCCCACAGCCAGGCTCAACCATCCAATTCTTGCGGATTTCTCAGGCAGGGGCCCAAGTTCAAAAAAGGGGCAGGAGTCCCCCTCCATTTGACTCAGCCCAATGGATCAGGAAAACTCCCCAAGGAAACGAAAACCTCACGGGCAAGCCCAGAAAGCCTCTCCCAAAACCGAGCCAATAGCCGAGCCGTTCTTTATGCTTATGCTGGAAGGTATATTAACAGGATAGCCAATTCCCAGGCCTAGATTGCCATAAGAATCGGTCCCTCCCACAAAACCGTTTTTGATGCTCAGCTTGTAGGTGTTACCCACCTGGCCTGTTATGTAGAACCAGACATCCCATCTCCCCTTGAAGGTGATGGAGGGCACGTACGCACAATTCGCGTACAAGAACACATCCACATAAGGCCAGTAAGTAGATGCCCATCTCAGGGCCTTTACGCTGAGCGCCCCCCCCTCTTCATAGATTGCAATGGTCAAGGTACCATCATTGGAATTATAGTAGGCGTCAAAAGCATAGGGGTAAGTCACCTTGATCCCGTACACCACGATACTTCCGGCCCAGGCAGGCCCCAAGGCAAAGCCCAAAAAGAGCAAAGCTGCCACGGCGGTTTTCCCAAGTAACCTTATCTTCTTAATCGTCCTTTCCATGACGCCCCCCTCCAAAATTTTTCCCGGCGCCACAGGCTGCCAGGTCCAGCTCACCCCGAAGGTTGGATCTCTTTGGGCACACTCTTACAGGATGGAGAAGCCCAAGTCAATCAATTTGTGCTGGTCCTGGTTGACTCATTGAGAGAATTTTCTCGGATTGAGATTCTGACCTTCTAAAGCCCCCTGGGGGTGTCTTTGTCCGGGCCCCGGATGTGCAGGGCCCAAACGAATGATCCTTGCTGGAGCTTGCAAGCTCTTCTTAGGGAAGATTAAGAAAACAAGAGTGTTCTATAGTCTTGTGGGATGAGCCAGAGCATACGGAATTGTGATCCTGCCTCGTCTTTTCCCTTAACAAGGGTGAAAGCCGAGCTCCCTCCCCGGAAATTGCTTGACCCCCTGGTTTGCCTGGGGCATGCTTAGGCCACACGAGTTTCCTTTGCAGGAGGTGCGGTTTGAAGGAAATCCAGGCAAGGATCTCAAAATGGGCCCTGGCAGCAGGAATCCTGCTTTGGTCTTTCTTGCCGGGGCCGGCCCTCGCATTTACCGTGGAGACAGGCAAGGTGCTTTTCAATTGGAAAGCGCCTTTTCATGACTCCATCACGCTGGCTGGGTCTGACTGGACTCTTCTTCCCTCGGCCAGCTCCGGCTTGAGCGTACAGCTGGGTCCTTACCAAGAAACCCTTTCTGCCGGGAGTTTCTCCCAAAAGGGCTCCAGGCTCATGTACAAGAAAACCCAAGGCCCGGGCATCCGCAAGCTCAAGATCGACACGGTTTCCAATAGCTTCAAGCTTGTGGCCAAGGGACTATACCTTTGGGACCTTTTGAACCCCTTCGTGGTGGCGGCCTCTGTGGGAGAGGACCAGCAATGCACTGTCTTGTACAACCTGGTCCAAAGCCACGGCAAGTGGACATTCAAGGCAGCCCGCGGAGACACCCAGAGCAACGCTTGCGCAAAGGTCTCAGGGACCCTTTCGGTGCCCCCCAACAACCTCTTGGAGCAGGAGCCCAATGATTCCGTAGCCCAAGCCCAGATCCTGCCGGGCGGGGGGTACAGCTTGGCCGGGAATGCGGGTTCCTGGGATTCCTCCTACGACATACCGGATCCGGATTATCCAGGCTACAAGATCTTTCTTCAGGACCTTTTCAAAGTTTCTGTGACGGAGCCTTCCAGGGTTACCTTGACCATGGTGGCCGACGACCTGGATAAGAACGACCTGGATCTTTTCCTCTTGGATCCCACGGGTGAGCATGTGCTGGCCCGCTCGGAGGGGGTGCTCTCCACAGAGATGGTGGAAATCACGGCAGCAGGGGAATACCTCCTGGGAGTCTCGGCTTACAGAGGATCCAGCCCTTATGTGCTCTCAGTGGAGTCGGCCCCGGCAGGAGGAGCTAGAGCCGGGGGGAGCATCCCCCCTGATGCCGAGTTCGTGCCGGGAGAGGTGCTGCTCAAGCGCAGGCCCGCACCCAAGTCGGGCCTGAAAGTGGACCCCGGAACCCTGGGTAACCGTCACGGGCTTAGCTTGAAGAAAACTCTCCCCCCTGATGTGGAGCTCTACCAGGTGGAGACGGCTTTGTTGGAACTGGAGAAAAGAAAGAGACTGGAGAAGGGAAAGCCCGTGCAGGATGAGCGACATCTGCTCAAGCTATTGACCCTGGATGCCATAAGGCGCCTCAGGCTGGAGCCTGAGGTGGAGTACGCCGAGCCCAACTACATAAGGAGACCCTGCATCACGCCCAATGACACCTATTTCGGTTACCAGTGGCACTACAACCTCATAGGGCTTCCCCAGGCCTGGGATGTGAGCACGGGCCAAGAGGAAATAATAGTGGCAGTGCTGGACACCGGGGTGCTCAAGGAGCACCCTGACCTGGCCGGGAGGCTCACAGAAGGATATGACTTTGTGAGCAGCTCTTCCCTCTCCAATGACGGAGACGGAATAGACCCAAACCCAGAGGATCCAGGCGATGATCCCAGGGGCAACAGCAGCAGCTTCCACGGAACCCATGTTTCAGGCACCATTGGGGCTGCAACCAACAACTCGGCCGGAGTGGCGGGAGTGACATGGCATGGGAAGATCATGCCCGTGAGAGTCCTGGGGGTGGGGGGAGGCACTGATGCGGACATATCCCAGGGCGTAAGGTACGCGGCCGGGCTCCCAAATGTGTCGGGCACCATCCCAGCCCAGCGGGCCCACACAATCAATATGAGCCTGGGGGGGACCGGGTACACCCAGACACTTCAAGACGCCGTGAGCGCAGCCAGAGGGGTCGGGGTGATAGTCATAGCTGCAGCCGGGAACAACAACTCAAGCACCCCTTTCTACCCCGCTGCTTGTGAAGGGGTTGTGGCGGTCTCGGCGGTGGATGCCTCAGGTCAAAAAGCGCCCTATTCCAACTACGGCACCTGGATAGACGTGGCGGCCCCGGGTGGAAACGTCTCTGTAGACCTGACAGGAGACGGTTACGGCGACGGGGTCTTGAGCACCTTGGCGGACCAGGCCAACAAGACCATAACAGACTACAACTACCGGTTCTACCAGGGCACTTCCATGGCAAGCCCCCACGTGGCCGGGGTGGCAGCCCTGATGCTGGCTGTGAACCCGGCCCTCACCCCTGAGGACCTGGACTCCCTCCTTGCCGGAAACCACCAATCAGCCCCGGGCGTTAGAATAACTAGAGACATAGGGGCCGAGGGGAAGGACGTTCTTTACGGCCACGGGCTCATAGATGCCCCCATGGCCTTGGCCGCGGCCCAGGCGATTGCCGGGGGATCAGGGGGGTCCGGCTCCATCTTGTCCTTGTCGGCCGAGAGCATCAACTTCGACAGCTTTCTCGATACCCTCTACCTGGATGTCAGCAACCGAGGAAGCGGCACCCTCAACATCACAGGAGTGAGCAAGGACCAGCCCTGGATAGACGTGACTCCCACCTCGGGCACCGCGCCCCTTAGGCTTGTGGTGTCCGTGAACAGAACAGGGCTTGCGGAAGGTGAATACTCAGGTCTGATAACCGTCAACTCAGACGCCACGCGAGGGGATCCCACCCAATCGGTGGAAGTCATCCTGAGGGTCGTCCCAGGCCCTTTGGAAGGGGATGTGGGAACCCTCTATGTCCTGGCCGTGGATCCTGAGACCTACTTCACCGTGGCCGAGGCCGTGACGGATTCCCAAGGCCATTATTCTTACCTGACTCCCTTCCTGCCCGAGGGGGATTACCTCTTTTTCGCCGGGACCGACAGGGACGAGGACGGCTGGATCTGCGATACTGGAGAGGCCTGCGGGTACTACCCGGACCCTGTGAGGGTGAATGGGGGAGCCCCAACCCAGGACATAGATTTCCTGGTGGCCAACATGGTCAACATTCAGTCGGCCTGGGAACCTCTGAGACAAACCTCCGGAAGGGGTTTTCGCCGCATCAGGTAGAGCCTTGGGGCCCATGGGGAGCCTGGCTCCGAGCAGAATCACTGGGGGTGTCATTCATGGAAGAGATCCACAGGACTTACTGTGCGCGGATGGACCACGGAGGTTGCGGCCTCCTAGTCACGGTCAGGGAGGGTCGGGTGGTGAAGGTGCAGGGGGATCCTGACTCGCCCATAAGTCTTGGGTTTGTCTGCCCCAAGGGCCTGGCTGCAGCAGAAAGGGTTCATCACCCTGACAGGCTTCGCATGCCACTTTTGAGAAAGGGTGCCAGGGGAGAGGGCGCCTGGGAGGAGATAGGCTGGCCCCAGGCCCTGGAGATTCTCTCCGGGAAGATAAAGGAAGCCATCAGATCTTTTGGAGCCCAGGCTGTGCTTTTTGCCCAGGGTGCACCCAAGGGACTGGAATTCTGGATCATGATGAGGCTTGCCAATGCCCTGGGCTCTCCCAACGTGGCAGGCATAGGAAACATGTGCCACATGCCCAGGGAGATCTCCTCGGTGATCACCTTCGGCTTCTGGCCCGAGGTGGACTATGACCACCCCCCGGCCTGCATAGTGCTTTGGGGGAGCAACCTGGACCAGACCAACGAGGAGGCCACCATCTCCTCCAGGCTGAGAAGGGCCCTGGAAAGGGGCAGCCGCCTCATGGTGGTGGATCCCAGGCCCACCCGCATGGCCAAGAGAGCGGACATCTGGCTCAGGCTAAGACCAGGCTCGGATGCTGCCCTGGCCATGGGCATCATGAAAGTGATGTTGCAGGAAGGCTTGGCAGACCTGGAGTTCCTCCGGTGCTGGAGCGTGGGTCTGGAGGAACTGAAACAGAGGTTAGAGGAGTGCAGTTTGCAGAAAGTGGAGGAACTTACCTGGGTGGAATCGGACAGGATAAGGGAGGCGGCCAGGTTTTACGGCACATCCAGGCCGGCTGCCATACAGATGGGAAACGCCCTGGAGCACACTGCCTGGGCTCACCAAAGCTGCAGGGCTGTTGCCTGCCTGATGGCCCTGGGAGGGAACCTGGAGGTGCCGGGGGGGAACATCCGTCCTTCCCCGCCCAGGTGCATCCCCCCGAGGGATCTGGTTCTGGCCCAGAAGCTCCAGGATCGAAGGAAAAAGATGCTCAGCTTCCCTTGGAACCTCCACCCTCTTCTGGCCACAGTGCCTGCCCAGATGGCAACGGAAACCCTCTTGAGCGGGGAGCCTTACCCTGTCAGGGTGGCCTATTTCCAGGGCACTAATCCCATGCTCAGCTATCCAGGCTCCGCCTGGGTGAAGGAAGCCCTGGGAAAACTGGACTTCCTGGCAGTGGCGGACATATTCATGACCCCCACTGCTGCCATGGCTGACCTGGTCTTGCCGGCTGCCACCCACCTGGAGTTCGACGACATAGGCAACTACGGGCTTCCCAAGAGCTTCATCCTGGCCAGGCCCAAGGTGGTGGAGCCCCCGGGGGAGGCCTGGCCAGACCTCAAGATCCTCAATGAACTGGCCAAGAGCCTGGGGCTTGGGGAGCTTTTCTGGGAACAGGAAGGCCAGATCCTGGAGGAGGTGCTGGCCCCTTCGGGCCTCACGTACCGCCAATTCAAGGAGTCCCTGGTGCTTTGGGGTCCTCGGGAATACAGGACCTACCTGAAAAAGGGGTTCAACACCCCCAGTGGGAAAATCGAGCTTTACTGCCAACAGCTGGCCCAAAGGGGATTGGATCCTCTCCCGGGCCACCCTGGAGCCTTGGATTCAGAGCAGCATCCCTCCAGGGAGTTCCCCTTTGTTCTGACCAGCGCCAAGGACCCGGTTTTCTTCCACTCGGCCTACAGGCAGCTTGCCTCCCTCAGGAAGATCTCCCCAGAACCCGAGGTGGAAATCTCCCCAGAAACCGCACTCCTGTTGGGAGTGGCCCAAGGGGACTGGGTCTGGGTGCGCACCGCTTCGGGGAAAGTGCGCCAGAGGGTCCGCCTGGTGGAAAGGCTTGACCCCAGGGTGGTATGCGCGGCGTATGGATGGTGGTTCCCGGAAAAAGGCATGGAGAGCTTCTTGGGATGGGAAGAAGCCAACCTGAACCTGCTCACCAGCAAAGAGCCCCCCTTCGACCCTTTGCTCGGAAGTGTCAATCTGAGAGGGATTCCTTGCTCCCTGGAAAAAGTGCAAGGCGCTTCAGGATGAGGGAGACCAAACTGCGGCAGTTCTTGAGCACCTCTTGAATGCCCTCTGGGCCCAGACCATCCCAGTGGGCCCCTGCGCATACCACCACGTTCCCGCCCAGGGCAGCCGCAAGCCTCCCCGCAGCCTGCCTTACTATTTCATCCTCCTTGTGGCCCGGATAGGTGAACACGGAGACTGTGCTGCTGGTCTTGGCCGGGTCCTTCAGGCTGGGCCTGGGCAAAGCCATTCCCACAGCCCCTATGTGGGGCCTTTCTCCTCCCCAGATACACACCAGCCAGTCCTTTTCCCCCACACGGTTCACCCTGGCATGAAGGTCATAATGCCCGCTGCGGGTCTGCAAGGTAAAACCCGTGGGCACTCTTGGGTGGTCTGACACGATGCTCTTCCCCGAAGAAAGGCTCCCTAAGCGGGCATCTTACCAGAGCCGCAGGTCCCAGTCCACGGACTCGGCCCAGGACCCGGGAGCTGGCAAATTCCGCTTAGGCCTTGCAATCCTGTGGAGGTTGGGCTAACTTCCCGTTGTTCTCCCTGAGCTTTGAAGAATCGGAGTGCTTCCCATGGGCATAGTGGCCGGAATCCTGGAACTGCTTGTGATACTCCTTTTGGTGAGGCTCCTTGTCAGACCCTCGGAAGCCTTTTTCCACCCCATGTACAGGCTGCTTTACAGGATCACAGATCCCGTGCTTCTGCCCTCCAGGTATCTGACCAGGACCCAAACCCAGGGAGTCCTGCTAACGGTCATTGCTCTGGCCGTGCTCAAGGGTTTTCTGTATTCCGCCTCAGGCCAGATGGGGCTTTCCAGGGGTATTGGTCAGAGTATGTTAGAGCTGCTTCACCTCGTTTTCCAGGCTTACATGGTGCTGTGGGTGGTGGCCGTCTCCGGGAGCCGAACCTATGCAAGCCCCCTGGGACAAATGGTGGCCAGGGCCTTCATCCCCCTGGATTCCCTGCTTGGGCACTTGGGCTGTCCCAGGCGAAAGATCCTCCTGGGTTCTTTCTTGCTGCTTTGGGTGCTTTTCGTGATTTTTGCAACAGGCCTAAGGGCCCTTTTCGTACTGCAGGATTTCCCCACAGCAGAGCTCTTTCTGGCCGGTCTCTTGGAGGGGTTGCTCTTGTTCATAGGGCTTTTCCCCTTCCCGGGCTTTTTCTCTTTGGTGCTGGTGGCAGGAGCCCTGCTCTCCTGGGTGAGCCCTGACCCCAGAAACCCCTTGGTTCATGCCATCTATTCTATATCAGAGCCTCTTCTGGCCCCTTTCAGGAGGTTCCTGCCTACCCTGGGAGGAATAGACTTCTCACCCCTGGTAGCGCTCCTGGCCTTTCAGATCCTGGGAGGTGCTGCCCAGCAGTTGGTCCTGCAGCTTTTCAGGTCACTGGCTTGAAAACGCCCCAGCACATCGCCCGGCAGGGCTGGAAAAGGCTGGTTTGAGAACCGAGAATCCCCTGAGCGGCTTGGACATGGGGAAACACCCTGATGGTTTGCCCCCGGTATTCCGCAGGAATCCAAGCCTTCCTTTAGAACCGATTGAATGAGGGAGGAGCACGTGGTAAGTTCCAAGAGATCCGGAATCCTGACTCAGGAGGGGCTGGATGGGAGAGTGGAAGAAGACCGGCTGCGTGCTTTGCGCCCAGAACTGCGGCCTGGAAGCCCTGGTGGAAGAAAACAAGCTTCTCCGGGTGAGACCCGACAAGGATAATCCTAGAAGCCAGGGGTATGCCTGCCGCAAGGGGCTGAATGTCATTTACCATCACCACCATGCTGAGAGACTCCTCTACCCCCTCAAGAGGGTTCAGGGGGGATTTGAGCGCATCTCTTGGAGCCAGGCCCTTGAGGAAATAGCTGTCCGACTAAAGTCGGTTCTGGAGCGCCATGGGCCAAGGGCGGTGGCCTACATGGGCGGTGGAGGGCAGGGCTGCCATTTCGAGGCAGCCTTCGGGGTTAGGCTCTTGAGGGGTCTGGGCTCCAGGTATCATTACAGTCCTCTGGCCCAGGAGCTCACCGGGAATTTCTGGGCCTGGGGCAGGCTCACAGGCAGGCAGTACCTGTTCGCCATCCCGGACCATGAGCGTACAGAGGTGCTCCTGGCCCTGGGATGGAATGGTATGCAGAGCCACCAGATGCCCCGCGCCAGGAGCTTCCTGAGCGCAATGGCCAGGGATCCCAAGAGGACCTTGGTTGTGGTGGACCCGCGCCTGAGCGAGACGGCCCGCATCGCAGACATCCACCTGCCTGTTAGGCCTGGCACGGACGCCCTATTGCTGAAGGCTATGATCAAGATCCTGCTCCAAGAGGGCTGGACGAACAGGGATTACCTTTTCAGGTGGGTTGTGGGCCACGAGGAGGTGGCCAAGTGGTTCGAGGGATTCGATCCGGAGGCAGCCTGCAGGGTCTGCCAACTGGATTACGGGCAGGTAAGGGAAGTGGTGCGGCTCATGGCCACGAGGCGTTCTTCCTTGCATCCGGATCTGGGCGTGTTCATGAACAGGCACAGCACGGCCACCACCTACCTGGCCATGCTCCTTCTGGCCTTTTGCGGCCGCATCGGTGTGCCAGGAGGAAATGTGTTTTGCGGATATCTGATGCCCATGGGGGCCCACACCGACGAGAGGGATCCTGAGAACTGGAGGACAGTTGCCACAGGGTATCCTGCCATAATGGGCACGTACCCGCCCAATGTGATGCCAGAGGAAATCTTGAGCGAGCATCCCGAGAGGCTGAGAGCTGTTGTCTGCAGCCAATCCAACCCTCTTCGCTCCTATGCGGACACAAGCGCATACGAGGAGGCCTTCTCCAGGCTGGATCTGCTGGTCACTTGCGAGCTGGCCATGACCGAGACAGCAGCTCTCTCCCACTACGTACTGCCCGCCCGCTCAGGCTATGAGTCCTGGGACGGGACCTTTTTCGCCTGGAACTTCCCGGAAATCTATTTCCAGATGAGAAGGCCGGTGGTGGAGCCGCAGGGAGAGAGGCTGGAGGTGAGTCAGATCCTGGTGGGGTTGGCCGGGCGCTTGGGGCTCATACCTCAGATTCCAGACGAGCTTGTGGCAGCCGCCCGCAGCCCAGACAGGCTAAGGTTCGGGGCCATGCTCTTGGGCCTGGCCAGATCAAATCAGGCCATCAGGGATAACCTGCCCTTTGTGCTGGCCCAAACCCTGGGCCAGCAGATGGGCTCGGCCAACCTGGCTGCCCTGTGGGGGCTTCTGGCAGGAGCCCCGGGCCGCTTCAGACAGTGGGCTGCAAGGGCTGGCTTTGACCCCGGACCTGCCATGGGGGAACAGATCTTCCAGGCCATCCTGGATCACCCGGAGGGGCTCTGGATAGGCCGATGCGATCCAGAGGAGAACCTCTCTGTGTTGTGCACAGAAGACCAGAAGCTCCATGTCCACATACCGGAAATGGAAAACTGGATCCTCTCCATCACCCCCCAGTCCGAGTCCCTGGCTTTGGAGGCGGAGAGGAGGGGCTGGCCTTTCATCCTCATGGCAGGGCGCCACATGGACACCAATGCCAACACCCTGATGCGGGATCCGGCCTGGAACAAGGGCAAGAGGGCCTGCACAGCGGCGCTGCACCCGGATGATGCAGCCAAGCTGGGGCTTCAAGACGGCCAAATGGTCAGGGTTGTAACAGAAGCCGGCTGGGTGGAGATAGAGCTGGAGGTGGACCAAAGCTCAAGGCCGGGCACTGTGATAATCCCCCATGGCTTCGGGCTCCTGTACCAGGGCAAGGAGCATGGGGCCAACGTGAATCGGCTAACCAGTGCAAGGCACCGTGACCCCCTGGCCGGGACTCCTCTGCACAGATTCGTGCCCTGCAGGCTGGAGCCCCTGGCAGCTTCGGGAAATGCCGCAGGGCACAAAGGAGAAACCCTCCCATGAAGAATAGTGATCCTGCTAGGCCTTCTGGCGATCAAACCATCCTGTGCGGCACCAGTCTGGAAGATTACATCCTCAAGGTAAAAGCCTTCCATGGTTACGCCGCACCTGGCATGATCTTGGGGGGATTCATGGTGGATCTGGCAGTGGGCTACATGCCAAAGGGAAGGCTTTTTGACGCCCTCTGTGAGACACCCAAGTGCCTTCCGGACGCCATACAGCTGCTGACCCCCTGCACGGTGGGCAATGGCTGGCTCAGGATAGTAAACCTGGGCCGCTTTGCCCTGAGCCTTTATGAGAAGGAGACCGGAGAAGGAATTCGGGTGTTCGTGGATCCCCAAAAGCTGGCCTCTTGGCCTTTGGCCAGGGACTGGTTCCTGAAGGTAGGCCCCAAGGAAAAGAGGGACCTGGCAGAGTTGGTGGATCTTCTCTCCCGAATGGGCTCAGGGCCCCTGGGAGTGCAGCGGGTGAGCATACAGCCAGCATTTCTCAAACTGAGGCGCCACAGGCAGTTCACGGTATGCTCCCGCTGCCAAGAGAGCTACCCTTGCGACGACGGCCCTGTCTGCCTGGGTTGCCAGGGCCAGGCCCCTTACAGGACCTTGAGCCCCCTCGAGCCCTGAGCAAGAAGCCATGGCGATAGAACTGCACAGATACCCTGATATAAAGGCCCTGGCCTTGGCCATGCGCAAAGGCGAGATCACCCCCGTAGAGCTGGCAGAGGCCTTTCTGGAGCGCATACAGAAGCTGGATCCGGCTCTGGGGGCTTTCCGGATAGTTTGTGAGGAAAGAGCCTTGGGGCAGGCCAAGGCTGTCCAGGAGCAGCTGAGGACCGGACAGGACTTGGGCCTTCTTCAAGGGATCCCTTTTGCGGTGAAGGATCTCATGGACGTGGCGGGTATGGACACCACAGCCGGCTCTCGCCTCTTGGAGGGCAGGCAGGCAGGGAAGCACGCCTCTGTTGTGAGAAGGTGCCTGCAGGCCGGTATGGTGCTTCTGGGAAAGACCCACACGGTTCAGTTCGCTTATGGAGGGGTCGGTATGAACGCCGACTACTCCACCCCCAGGAATCCCTGGAGCTTGGAGCATTGCGTGCCCGGGGGGTCCAGCAGCGGCTCGGCAGTGGCAGTGGCATCAGGTATGGCTCCGGCAGCCCTGGGCACAGATACCGGAGGCTCGGTGAGGATCCCTGCAGCCCTTTGTGGCGTGACCGGACTCAAGACAACTGTGGGAAGGGTGGGAAGGGCCGGGGTGTACCCCCTCAGTTGGACCCTGGACTCAATTGGGCCCCTTGCCAGGAGCGCGAGAGACGCGGCCCTGCTTTATGAGGTCATGGCCGGAGCTGATCCAGAGGATGAGTCTACCTGGGTTGGAACCCCAGTGAGGGTGAGCCTCCCGAGGGAACCCAACCTGAAAGGCCTCAGATTGGCCTTCCCCCAGGAGGAGTTCTGGGAGGATGTTCACCCCCAGCTGGAAAAAGCCGTGAGGGGCTGCGGGGATGTTTTCAAGGATTTGGGGGCTTCCCTGGAGGAGCTGGAGTTCCCGGAGGCCCGAGAGGCCTGCCGGATAGCCAAGAAAGGGGTGATAATCGCCTCTGAGGCATACTGTGCCAACCAAAACTGGGTGGATGAACACCTGCGGGAACTGGATCCTGTGGTGGCCTTCCGCATAGTAAAAGGCAAGAAGATCCCAGCCTACCAATACATCAGCACGTTGCTCGAGATGAGGGAGCTAAGAGCCAAGGCCCAGCTGAGACTGGATCGCGTGGATGCCCTCTTGGTCCCCTCCACCAGGCTCCCGGCCCTGAGGCTCAAGGAGCTGCAAGGCTCCATAGAGGCCTACGCAGAGGCCAACTGGGCGTACCTGCGCAATACTTCCATAGGAAACGTGTTGAACTTCTGCGCTCTTAGCGTGCCGTGCGGATTCACTTCAGAGGGGTTGCCCATAGGGCTCATGATCTATGCCAAACCTTGGCAGGAGGAGGTGGCTCTGAGGATCGGCCATGCCTTCCAGCTTGTCACGGACTGGCACCTGAGAAGACCCCCTTTTCCATGCCCTGCCTGAGGAGGGAAAAAAACATGGACCTAAAGAGCCATCTGCAAAGAGCCTGGGAGACCTGTTGGAGATTCATCGTGCCTCTGGTGGTCAGCACCTTGGTGATGCTGCTGGTGGGAATTGCCAGCTTGGGGGTCCTGGCTCCGGTCACCGCAGCCGGATACACCAGATCCCTGCTCCTGGCTCTGCGGGAGGGCCGGGAGCCCAAGCCAGGGGATCTGTTCTCTGAGATGAGGCTTTTCTTGCCGCTTCTGTGCTTTTCAATCCTGGCGGCTGTGGTGCTTTTCATAGGCTTCTCGGCCTTCCTGATCCCTGGGATCCTGGCCACAGGGGCTCTTGTCTTCTTCTGTCTTTATATGCTGCCCATCATGATCGACCAAAGGCTGGGACTCCTGGAGGCCCTCAAGGAGAGCTACTCCATGGCCATGGAGAACATCCCTGAGCAGGTTGCAGTGGCCGCCATCTTTGTGGTGATCTGCGCCCTGGGCAGCTCGGTGATGCTGGGGGTGCTTCTTACCCAGCCCTTTGCCACGTTGTTCCTGCTTTCGGTTTACGAACAAAAGCTCTCTGGGCACGGGAAAAGCCCCGCCAGGACCGGCTAGTCTCTGGCCGGGGGTTCTGCCCGCATCAGGGCAGATCACTTTGCAGCCGGGATGGTGTTGGTATGGAGAAGGTCCCCTGGCTCTTTGCCCTGCCTTAGCTTGCCCTGGTACAGGAGGTTGCTTCTGACAGGGCCTGTGTGCACCCCCCTGGGGGGACCTGCCTGTTCAGAAGCCGCCTCCTGGTACCACAGCCACATGTCCCCGTTTTGGGTGTCGAATATGAAGATCTTAGGGAACACTCGCGCCGTGGGATCCCCCACCTGGATGAGCATGGCCTGGTATCGACCAGAGCTCTGGGCCGAGGCTTGCACTGCTGTGCATAACAGGCAAAGGAACACGGTCACTGGGAGCAAATTCCTTTTCATGGTGCTGTACCTCCCATGAAGTCTTCTTGCCCGCCAAGTCCCAGGAGTCAAGGGCCTGCCCAAAGGCCTGGGGCTCGGGGCAAGCCAGCCAAAAACAAAAGGGCCTGGCTTTAGCTTCCAGACCCTTGTGAGAACAAGTGGCTGGGGGACCTGGATTCGAACCAAGATTCACGGAGTCAGAGTCCGTTGTCCTGCCGTTGAACGATCCCCCAACGTGGAAGGAAATATAGCTTAACTCCCCTCCCGCGTCAACTCCCAGGTGGCTCTTCTTGCCCTCCTTCGGGCCGGGCACCCCGGGAGTCCCTCCCCTGTTCGCACAAGAGCTCTTGGATCCTCAGGAGCAGCTCCTGGGGCTTGATCCCCCAAATCCTTACCCTCTTGTTCCGGGAGGTTTTCCCCGAGAGGATCTCCAGCTGTTTCTTGGGGATCCTCAGGATCCCTGCCAGGAAATCCATTGCGGCCTTGTTGGCCTTTCCCTCCACAGGAGGGGCCTTGACCCTGAGCTTCAACACCCCTTCCACCCAGCCGCAAAGCTGGTTTGAGGATGCCCTGGGTTGAACCCGGAGCTGGAACTCCAGCCAATCTTCCCCGGCCTGGAGATGAGAAATGGAGCCATCTTTCCTGTTCAAGTTCTTCTTCCTGTAATGCCCCCTTTGTCACGCTCCTGTGAGCCTCCTGATATCCAGGAGCCTCTCCAATTCCTCCCGGGGTAATATACCCTTTTCAGTTGCCAATTCCCTTATGGTCTTGCCAGCCTTGAGGGCCTCTCTGGCCAAGAGGGCGGCAGCATCGTAGCCTATAAGCCTGGCAAGAGGGGTGACAAGGGCCATGCTCGATTCCACAAAGGAAAGCGCCCTTTGTTCATTGGCCCTTATTCCCTCAATGCAACGCAAAGCAAGCACACGGCAGGCACCTGTCAGAATTCGCACCGAGTCCAGGAGCCTGTCAGCCATGACGGGCATCATGGTGTTCAGCTCCAGAGAGCCATGCTGGCCCCCGATGCACACGGTGAGGTCGTTTCCCATCACGGCTGCGGCCACCATCATCACACACTCCGGGATGACAGGGTTAACCTTTCCCGGCATGATGGAACTTCCTGGCTGAAGCTCTGGGAGGGTTATCTCTCCCAGACCTCCATGGGGGCCTGAATTCATTAGGCGCAGGTCGTTGGCTATCTTCATCAAGGCAGTGGCAAAGGCTCTTAACTGCCCGCTGGCCTCCACCAGGGCGTCTCTGCTCCCCAGGGCCTCGAACAGGTTGGAAGCCTGCACAAAGGGCTGACCGCTCAGCTCCCTTATGTGTGAGATGGCCAGCTGAGCAAAGCCTTCAGGCGCGTTGAGCCCTGTGCCCACGGCCGTGCCCCCCAGGGCCAGCTCCAGAAGGGAGGGTATGGAGGCCCTGATGCGGGCCGCTGCGTGGGCCACTTGGGATGCATAAGCCTTGAACTCCTGGCCCAGGCGCACGGGGAGGGCGTCCTGGAGGTGAGTGCGGCCCAGCTTCAATACCCTGTCCAGCTCCAGCCCCTTGATTTCCAAAGCCTCCTGGAGCCTCCCCATGGCCGGCAAGAGCTCTCCTTCCAGAGCCCCCAGCGCTGCCACGTGGATAGCAGTGGGTATCACGTCGTTGCTGGACTGGCTCATGTTCACGTGGTCGTTGGGATGCACAACCCCCCTGTCCCCTCTTTTGGCTCCCAGGATTTCTGCGGCCCTGTTGGCTATGACCTCATTGGCGTTCATGTTGGTGGAGGTGCCGGAGCCTGTCTGGAAGACCTCCACCGGGAACTCTCCATCCAGCCTGCCTTGCATCACCTCTGTGGCTGCCTGCACCACCGCGTGCCCCACCTGCCTATCCAGAAGCCCCAGTTCCATGTTGGCCTGGGCGCAGGCCCGCTTCACGAGCCCCAAAGCTCGGATCAGCTCACTGGGCATGGGCCTGCCGCCCACCGAGAAATTCTCCAGGGCCCTTTGGGTCTGGGCACCCCAATAAGCCCAGGCCGGCACCTTCACCTCCCCCATGGAATCCCTTTCCACCCGGTAGCCTTCCATCTCAACTCCCCGAGACTCACCCTTGTTTTCTTCAACCTGCCAGCTTTGACTCTCCAGGAGCAAAGCCTGCTCCAGGCCATCTCATCAGGCTGTCCTCCACCTGAATTCGGCCTCCAGTCTCTTTGCCAGGAGCTCTAGGGTGGGGAAGAGATCCCAGGGAAGCCCCCTGGCCAGGCCACCCACCAGCACCCCGCAGCCCACCATGGAGGAGGCTTTCTCCTTGTTCCCCCAGGTGATCTCCAGGGCCTGGCAAGTCCCCCCGGCATCCAAGCCTGGATCCTCTTCAGAGCGAAGAGGGTACCAGATCAAGAAGGCCTTGGATCTTTTCTCCAGCTCTCCGGGGGCCTTGGTACACTCCATCCGGTCCCTTTCGAAATCCGGGGAAAAAGGGGGATCCACCAGGACCAAGTCCCAAAGCCCTTGGGAGCCCAAGGCCCCAAAGCCGTCACCTAGTATGAACCGGATGGGAGCCCCCGGCTTCTCCGAAGCCCCCAGATACAAGAGATGTTTTCCCACCTCTGGGGAGACATCATACAAGCTCATGCGGAACTCTATTCCCTGGCTCTGGAGGTGGAGAGCCACCAGAAGCCAAGAGCCAAGATAAACAGCTCCTTGCCCCTTTGGCAGACCCAGCATCCTGAAATAGGGGTGCCTGGCCAGGGAAGCCGCAAGGGGAGTGGTTTTCCCTATTGCCTCCTTCCACCCTCTGGCTTCCCCAAGCAGGTACAGGCCCTTGCCGCAGTGAGTCTCCAGGTAGCGGAAAGGGGCTTCCCCCAATGCCCCCTGCCCTACCAACAGATCCAGGGTGGAAAGCAGCAGGAAGTGCTTCCAGACATCCGCCCTGTTCCCGGCTCGTGAATCGTGCTCGTAAAAGTTGCAAAGCTTCGAGGCCACTTTCTCACTGGCTGGAGGGAAGCTCCCAGCCCCAGGCCTTGGCCAGGATCTTGGCCACATCTGTGTTGTCCAGAAGACCCCTGAATTTCTCGGCCCCAGGTCCTTGGGCCATGATCATCACAGGGGTGTGGGTGTGGGTACCCACAGCCCAGGCTGTCCCGGTCTCCCGGCCCAGGATCCGGCCCAGGAGGGCAGCGGGATTCATGGAGCCGTACACATAGAATTCAGTGAACTCCTTGGGAGCAGGGTATCCCAGGGAGGGGTCCTTGGCCAGGACCGCCTTTGCCTGCTCTTCGGAAATGAGAAAAGCCGAGTTCTCTTCCAGCTCTTTTTTCAGGGCAAGGGGGTCCCCCTTGCTGTCCATCACCATCTTGAACAAGGATTTGCCTTGCTTGGCCATGCGCTCAAACACGATTTTCTCGTTGAAGTTGTTCTTGGATTTCCAAGTCTCTCCGCTGGCCAGTTGCACCGGAGCAGGGGGGTTGAAACTGTTGTACGCAATGGCCAGGCCTCCTGTGTCGTGGTCGGCTGTCAGAACCACGAGGGTCTCGGGATGAATCCTGGCAAACTCCAAAATGACCCCCAGGGCCTCCTCCATTTCCAGCATCTCATGGAGCACCCCTGCCACGTCATTGGCATGGGCAGCCCAGTCTATCTGGCCGGCCTCCACCATGAGGAAGAAGCCTTCAGGGTTCCTGGAAAGCACTTCCAGGGCCTTGGCAGTCATCTCCCCCAGCCTGGGGATTCCCTTCACTCTGTGGGGCTGCCTGTCTATGGCCAGGGGGAAGGCCGTGGCCCCGAAGAGTCCCAGTATCTTTCTGGTCTTCCCAGGCTCCAGACCCAGCAACTCCTGGGAGTTGGCCACAACCGAGTAGCCCGCCCGCATGGCTTCTTCCACCAGGTCCCTTTCATCCTCTCTCTTGGAGGCTCCCCAGCCGGCCTCCTTGGGCGTGGACTTGAGAGCCTGATGTTCCTCCACCTTGGTGCCCTTGGGAATGAAAAACTGGGCTCCGCTGGACAAGGCCACATCCACCTTGCCCCCTTCCAGGAGTTGCACAGCTATCTTGGCTTCCATGTCCCTGTGAAGCACCTGGGCGTAAAAGCCTGCAGGAGTGGCATGGGTGATGCGGGTATTGCTCACAAGACCCGTGGACTTGCCTTTGGCCCGGGCCACATCCAGTATGCTCCTCATGGGCTTTCCTTCATGGTCCTTGCCGATCATTCCATCGCGGGTCTTGACCCCGCAGGCCAATGCAGTGGCTGCCGAAGCCGAGTCAGTCACCACGGTCCCGTACTGGTAAGTAAGGCAGTAACCCGTGTTTCCCAAGCCCATGAGCTGCTCCAGGTAAAGCCTGTTGCTTTCCCCCTTCATGAAGCGGTTGTAATAGATCAGGAGCCCCACCGCCTCGGGCCCCATACCGTCTCCAATGAAGAGAATCGCGTTCTTGGGAGTTGAACTGGCCTGAAGCCACGCAGGGGGTATCAAGGCCGCCAGCACCACCAAAGCAATCCTTAAGGTTTTCTTCATCCCATTCATGGTTCCTCTCTTCCCTGTCTGGTCTTATTCTGGCCTTGGGGCTTTTCAGCCCAAAGCCATGGGGATTGAACCCTTGGGCTTCCGGTTTCCCCTCGGACTGTGGTCATGTAATTGGGCCCATCATAGATCAGCACCCCCCCCTCCCACCTGGCCAGCGGGGAGATTCTGTGGAGCCTTGGATCGGCCTTGGAACGAATGTGCTTTACCGTGACCCCGCGGGCTGTCAAATAGTCTGCCAGTAGCCCCCTGTGGCACTGAAAAGGCTCCACCTCGGCGCACATCACTGCAGTGGGAACAGCTGCGGCCTCTTCTTCCAACCGGCAGACGGCCGCTTGGAACTCTTTTCCGGCCATGTGGTCCGCGTATCCCCTCATGCCGGGGTTCTCAAGGGATAAGTTGCGTGAGCCCTCTTGAGGCTCCCGGAAGCCTCCCAGGGCCCTGCCTTCCCACCTGTACACTATCCCGGCCTCAGCAAGGGCCACCTCCAGGCGCTCCCTGGAGAAGTGAGGGCTTTTCCTGGAGGCCGGATAAGCCCTCACATCCACCAGCTTGCGGATTCCGTGAAAAAGAAGCAGCTCCAGGAAGGACTCCCAGCTCCTCTTGCCATGCCCTATGGTGTAGATCTCCTTGGAGAGGCACCCCCGGTAACGCCTGGAGTCATCTGTTTCAATCATCTGGGCCTCTTGAGCTCATAAAAATAATCGTGACGCGTAAGAGCCGCCACATGGTCCCAAAGATCCCCGGCCTCCTCCCCCTTGGGGACCCGGGAAATCACAGGGCCGTAATAGGGCCTCCTGGGGGGCCCCCAAAAGATGGTTGGAACTCCAAAAGCCCCTGTGGAACAGAGATCTTGGTACCTGTTCCAGAGTTCCCCATCCAGCTCTGGGTTCTGAAGGACCTCCCCTAGCCATTTCCCCGGGAGCCCGGCCCGGGCCAAAGCCTCTTGTAAGACCTCATTTTCCTCAAGGGGCTCCCCCCTTTCATGCACAGCCTCTCCCAGGGCCCAGTACAGCTCCTCCTGTTTGGAGTCCCCGGCCATAGCCTGAGTCATATGCAAGAGCCTCATGGCCGCACGGTTGGTCTTGAATCTGTGCATCATGGGATGCTCTGGCTGGTGGCGGTTCAGGTATTCCAAGGAAAGGGGTGCCCATTTCACCTGCACTGATCTGACAGCTCGAACCTCCCTGAGCCACTGGGCCACCCTCCAGCACCAGGGGCAAAGGGGATCCACAGCCACCAGGATGGAACCTGTCCCAGCCTCCATGAATTTCCCCCAGGCTCAGGAAATTACCCTTTGATTCTCCAGGCCGCCTTCTTGGGCCTGCTGGGCCCAAAGGATTCACTGGCAGGCCCTCGGGCTCCCATGCTCCGGGCTGGGGCCAGGGCAGTTCTCATAAGCCCATGACCCTTGCGGCAATGGTCTTCATTATCTCATTGGTCCCCGCAAAGATGGACATGACGCGGGCATCCCTCCAGGCCCTGGCAATGGGATACTCTTCACAATAACCGTACCCCCCAAAGAGCTGAAGGCACCTGTCAGCCACCCTCATGACCATGTCCGTGGTCCAGTACTTGGCCATGGAGACCTCCAGCACCACGTTTCTGCCTTCCATATGATCCGCTATAAGCTTGTCCAGAAAGGTTCGGCCCAGCCTCACCTCTGTAGCCATCTCCACAAGCTTGAACTGGTTGTGCTGGAACTTGGATATGGGTTTGCCAAAAGCATACCTTTGCTGGCAGTACTGAATGGTCAGAGGCAGTATGTGTTCGGCCAGGGCCACTGCCCCTATGGCCACCATGAGCCTTTCCTGCTGGAGCTTCTCCATGAGCATCTTGAAGCCCTGCCCTTTCTCACCCAGCCTCTGAGTCTTGGGCACACGGCAATCATTGAAGAAAAGCTCGGCAGTGTCCTGGCTGTGCCAGCCTATCTTTCTTATTTTTTTCCCTTTCTCGAAGCCAGGAGTGCCTTCTTCCACCAGATACAGGTCCACGGCCTTGTGGGGCTCCTCCACCTTGGGATCCCTGGCTGCCAGGACCAAGAGCCCGCAGTTGAGCCCATTGCTGATGAAGGTCTTCTGGCCGTTTATTACCACCCAGTCCCCATCCTCCACTGCAGTGGTTCGTATGGCGGCCAGGTCGCTTCCTGTGTTGGGCTCTGTCATGGCCACGGCCGTTATGATCTCACCAGAGACGCACTTGGGCAGATACTGGCGTTTGATCTCCTCGGAGCCGTAGGAATAGATGTAGGGGACCACTATGTCGCTGTGAAGCGGGGCTGCCAATCCTGAGAAATTGGCCTTGGGAAGCTCTTCCGCCACTATCACGGAGTAGAGGAAATCGGCCCCCATCCCCCCGTACTCTTCAGGGACCCACATGCACAAGAAGCCCTGTTCCCCCATCTTTTGCCAGACGGAGCGGGGCACCATGCCCTCTTGCTCCCATTGCTCCACGAAAGGCACTACCTCTTTCTGGAGGAATTTCCTGAAGGCCTCCCTGAAGATCCTGTGCTCCTGCGTGTAATTCAGAATTTCCATGGCTGCGAGCTCCTGTTCTATTTCTCCCGCTTCTCACTTGCCCTTTTGCGCATCTGCCAGTGCCCTGATCATGGGTTCCATGGAGGCCGCGGCATTGGGGAACTCCCTTGCCCCTTCCAGGGAGTTTATGGCTTCCCAGTTCTCTGATATCTCCTCTGGGGAAGGCACCCTGGAGCCGCCCCCCAAGAGCACGCCGGCTCCGCTCAGCAATGCCGCGCGGTTGAAATGACCCGCTCCGGCGTTGTAGATTCTGCCGCTCTCCTTGCACCTGTCAGAACAAAGGTACAATACCAGAGGCGCCACGAACTCGGGCTTCAGCCTCTGGAAAAGCTCGGGGGGAAGCACGTCCTGGGTAAGGCGTGTTGCCGCCATGGGGGCCACTGCATTGACCAGCACGTTGTACTTGGCCCCTTCCAGCTTCAATGCGTTCATGAAACCCACAAGCCCCATCTTGGCAGCTGCGTAGTTGCTCTGCCCGAAGTTCCCGTACAGCCCGGCCGAGGAGGTGGTCATGATTATGCGGCCGTAGCCCTGCTCCCTCATTTGTGCGAAGGCCGGGCGGGTCACATTGTAGGCTCCATTGAGGTGAACCTCCAATACCGCGGTCCAGCCATCCGGCTCCATGTTTACCAGGGTCTTGTCCCTCAGGATGCCGGCGTTGTTGATCAAGATGTCCACCTTCCCGAAGGCCCCCAAGGCCTTCTCCACTACGGCCTCACCTCCCTGGGGTGTGCTCACCGTATCATAGCTGGCCTGGGCCTCGCCTCCCATGGCCCTTATCTCCTCCACAACCCGCTGAGCTGCGGACTCAGAGCCCGGCCCTGCCCCGTCTCTAGAGCCTCCCAGATCGTTGACCAAGACCTTGGCCCCGCGCCTTGCCAACTCCAGGGCATATATGCGCCCCAAGCCGCCCCCTGCCCCGGTGATCACCGCGACCCTTCCATCAAACCTTATTTCCTGGGCTCTCCCACATCCTTCCCCAACCCCCGAACCTTCAAGGCCTTGGGCCATGTTTGCTCTAGCCTCCTTTTCCAGCTTGCTCCAAGCTAAAGAGCTTCTTCAAGACTTACCCTAGGGATTCCGACTCAGGGGATCCTGACAGGAGCACCCCCTGCGTGGGCCTGCCTCGGGAACTACTCTCCCAGCCTTGCCTGGGATAGAAGAGAATCCCTCACAAGGCCCTGTGCCTGTTCATTTGGGGGGGGGAGCCCTGGCTCTTGGCCCGAAGCCGATCAATGGCCAGACGCACGCTCTTGCCCAGTCGTTCAATGGCCCTGGCCAGATCCCCTATCTCGTCCTTGCGCGACCTGCCGGGGATCTCTGTTCCGAATTTTCCCAGGCTCATCTGCTCTGCCACTGCTGTGAGACCCCGAATTGGTTTGGCCAGCCTCTGGGAGAAAAGATAAGCGATCAGAATCACGATGAGAACGGTCACTGCTAGCATTATCAGGGCCCGCTGGTTGGCCTCCCTCACCGGGGCATATGCTTCCTGGAGATCCTGCTGGGTCACCAGGGTCCAGCCGTGAGAGGTCTTCTGCACCACGGCCACCACCTGCTTGCCGCCTTCGTCGAAGATCACGGTCTTCCTGCCTTGCTTTGCTCTGGCTGCAAAGGCCGGGTGGCTGCTCATATCCTTTCGGGACTTGGTCATCTCCTCGTCCGGGTGAGCGATCACAAACCCCCCCTCATCCAGCAGAAAGGCAAAGCCTGTTTTCCCTAGGCGCAGGTTGGCTATATGATCCGTGAGGTCGCTCAGATGCATGGCCATGGCTATGACCCCTTGGAGCTTTTTTTCCGAGCCCGGCGCGGCAGCCATTATGGGGGCTGCTATGATCAGGGCGGGTTTTCCGGTGGTCCTGCCAATTAGAACCTGCGTGGCCATGGGGGCTCCGCCGGCCACGTCCTTCACATACTTGCGGTCCCTGTAGTCCAGGAGCTTGCCGTCATCGCTCCTGCCCACGTTCATGCCTTCCAGGTTGGTGGTGAAAACCAGGTAGCTCCATTTGTACTCCTGCAGAATGCTTTTCAGCACAGGATCCTGCTTTTCCCTCCTCATGGACTGTATGTCTTCCAGGGCACCGTTTTGATAAAGGGCTTTCACGTGCATGCCCACCCAGTCCTCCACGCGGGTAGCCAGCCTGTCCGACGCCGCAGCCAGGCGCTCCTCTATGACCCCGGAGAGATCTTCCATGGAATAACGATATCCCACATACCAAACAGCTCCCAGCGGGGCCAAGGCTACCAACAACATGGCCAGCAGAATCTTGTGGAAAATCCTCCAACCCAACCCATCGCTCTTTTTCTCCATTGCTTTCCTCCCGGGCCTGTTCACTTCCTTCAGGGTTAAGTTGATCAGGGGCTTTGCTCAGGGCCCCTATATTCCAGACATATGCGGTTTTCCAACTCCTCGAGAGAAGAAATCCATTCCCAACCCTAGGCCAGCTCTGAGGATCCAGATTGGCCTGCCTTTTCCAGAGGGGCGGAATGCAGCCCTGGCACCCCTTGGGTGTCCAGCCCGTGGGAGAAGCCTGGGAGCCCCAAAAGGCCAGCCCTCCAGATGAGCCGCCGAGTTCCTCCCATAAAGCAATTTTCCACCTATCGATTCCAGGGTTTTTCTTGAGGCGGGAAATAGGCCGATCATCGGCTTTGTTGTCACCTGACCAGGATTGCCCACTGAGCTAGACCGAATTGGGGGCCCACGCCCCCAATCTCCTGTGATTCCCAAAGGTTTCCTGAACTCAAAGTCTTTCTTGGCCGTTCTCCCGAACCAAGAGTGTTTCCAGGCGAATTCTTGTTCCTGAAACCAGGACAATTGGGTTGCCCTGCATCATCCACTGCTTGGGAAAGTGCAGGCTGAGTTCCCTGTGGGCCAGATCTCTCCACAAGACCTGGGAAGTCTTAAGCCCGGCTCTCCGCGCGCCATGATTTTCTTTCAGCCTGATTTTTCTTGGCTCAGGACCCTTTGTATCACACCGAGCATGACCCTCTGGAATTCTATCCTGGCTGGCTCCTCTTCTATGAGCTCTGATATCCTCTCCACAACAACAGGGAGATCTTCCCGATTCAGGTAATCCAGATTCTTGCCCATCTCCCCCAAAGTGTCTTGGATTATCACTGGGGCTATGGGTCCGATTTGGGCTGCCAGAAGCTCGTCCATTTGCCCCATGAACTCTTTGGTCAATGCCGGCTCCAGCGGTTTCTGAGCAGAGACCATCTTTATGATCTGGCGGTTTGCAAGATAAGCCAGGACCCTGCTCACCGAGAATTCATTGGCCTTCAAGGAAAGGCAAATCTCCTTGACGGAGTTGCGCCCGTTGACCAGGGCCAGCACCTTCCACAGCTTTCCGTTCACCGTAACCCTTCCATCCTGGGCTTCTGGGCAGAGGGCAAAAATCGCCTCTGGGCCGGGCACAAGGCTCCTGATCTTTCTAAACTCCTGATCCTTCTGCTCCAAGAAAGACAGCAATAGCTGGGTCTCCTCCTCCACGTCCACCACCAAGCTCTCCACGTTCTCGTAGAAACTTAGGGAAATGCTCATCCAGTTGCTCAAGAACTCCAGGGCCTCCCTTCCCCTGAACTTACCTACCTGGCAATGCACGATGCGTCCCTCGCTAAGCCCGATGACTCCCTCCCGCCCAGGCCAGTGGCTTATCTGAAGCCTCCCAGAGCGGGCCTCGGCCCC
>JBBIOJ010000009.1:88745-116523 GCA_037443445.1 Desulfarculaceae bacterium
ACAAGCTTGCTCAGGGTCTCGTAAAGACCCTGTGTCCCAGGTTGCCCTCCCATCAGATCACGCCCCTTTCAAAGCCAAGGCTTTAATTACCAGGCCTCCTAAAAAGCTTGGACAGGATGCTGCCCCCGGAGCCTTTCCCGCTGGCACTCGGAAAGACCTTTTGGATTCCAAGCCCTCTCCAGCCGTGCTCCTTCACGTCCAGTGAGACCCTGAGAAGCGACAGGCTGGCAGAGGGTTCTGCCACCAGCAGGAGATTTCGATACAAGGCCTGCCCCGAACCCAAGGACCCATCCGGAAGCTCCTTTTCCTGCTGGATCCTTCTCCATATGACCAGGGAATTGGGGTAAAACAGAGCCATCTCCCTGAGCTGGGGTTGGCTCAGGCAAGGATGCCCACTCCATGCCTGGAGGAACTCCATCCAGGAAGAGCCCTCCATTTCGCTGGGAACACAACTCAGGAGGCTGCCGTCCGGCCCGAAAACACAGACCAGTCTGACTCCACTTGTTTCGGCAAGCTCTGCCAGGGGAGATTCCTTCTCGGCCATGGCCATCACCTTTGTTCCCACAGACGAACTATTTCCCTGTGGATTCCCGAAAGATCACTTGCTTTTGCCAACTCTACCGCTGTCACACAATCTCCCAGGGGAACCACGAGCCAGTTCCGCCCTTCCATCAGCATGGAGAGCATCAAAGGCCCTCCTCCTGCCTCAGGCGGGGCTATCCTGGAGGAGGTTTCCAGCACCTCCCACATGATCCTGAACCAGCTAAGTAGCTTTGGCACGGGTTGAGCAGGACAGATAACCTCCCCGGCCTTACCCACCAGGCAATTGGTCACACCTGGTCGATCCAGCAACATCCTGTGGAAACTCCTCAACCTGAGCAGTTCCGAGGCCTGAGTGGGGCTCTTGCCATGGGAAGGCTCTGGCGTTTTCTCTGGGCTGGCCTCCCGGTCCTCTATCCGAGCCATGGCCTGAATCAAAAGAGCGTGCCATGGAACATCAATGGTCTGTGCTGGGGGCTGGCGGTCTGCCTCCAGAAGCACCTCTCCTTCCACCCAGCCCAGGAGCTCCTCGAAGGCCTCCACCCCGAAGGTGTCTTCCAGTTGGGCGTGAACTATGTCCCCTCGCCTCAGGTAGATCTCCCCCGCTCTGGAGCCGCAGCGCAGCTCCACCTTGCCGGTGAATCCGTTCATGGCCATCATTTGGATCAGGTTGGGTAATTCCAGTCCTGCAAAAAGTCCGATGAAGCCTTTCTTGGGGGATCCAGAGGTCTCGGGCTGGGTGGAGACGGGGCCCTGATCCGTGGGTCTTTTCATGGGTGAACCCTTCCCTCACAGGCCGTGAACCCCAAAGGGGGGGCCGAAACTGTTTTGCCTGCACAGAGCGCCGGCCTCACGCATCAGCGCATACTTAGCCAAAAGCCCGCCCCATTGTCAAGCAAATTCTGGGTCAATTTACAGGGGCATACGTGACCCTATGGACATTCCCCTGGGAAAAATGGCAGGATCTCTGCTTGTGAGATTGCCAAGAGAAGGGAGGTAATGAAATGGGAAAGATCATTATAACGGCTGCCATCACAGGCTCTGTGCACATCCCCACCATGAGCCCTCACTTGCCCCTGACCCCTGAACAAATCATCCAGGATGCGCTGAGGGCCAGGGAGGCAGGGGCTGCCATAGCCCACATCCATGTGCGGGATCCACACAATGGGAAGCCCAGCTCGGACCCAGAGCTGTTCTACAAGGTCTGCCAGGGCATAAAGGAGCGCTGCGATCTGATCCTGCTTCCCACCACAGGTGGGGCCATTGGCCAGAGTTGGGAGGAGAAGCTGGTTCCCATCGGGAAGCTGCGGCCTGAAATGTGCTCCTTTGACCCGGCTCCCTTCAATTTTGGGATCTTCCAGTTGGCGGGAAGGTTCAAGGAGTTCCGCTTCGATTGGGAAAGGAGCTACTTGGAGCAATGCAAGAGAATAACATTTGCTCCCACCTTCGAGGATGATCTCAATTACGCCCGCACCTTCCTGGAGTTGGATGTGAAGCCAGAATTCGAGATGTATGAGCTGGGCCACCTTAATTACGTGACCTGGCTTCTGGAAGAGGGTCTGGTCAAGAAGCCCCCCCACCTGCAGTTTGTCTTCGGCCCCATGGTGGGCTGGATGCATCCTTCGGTGAAGCATTTGGTCATGATGTACGAGGAAGCTGTCTCACTCCTGGGGGAGGGGAATTTCACCTGGTCGGTTGCAGGTGCGGGTCGTCACCAGATTCCTCTCGCAGCCACGGCCATGGCAATGGGGGCCCCCAACGTGAGGGTGGGTCTGGAGGATTCCCTTTATGCCGGGAAAGGCAGGCTTGCCACCTCCAGTGCCGAGCAGGTGGCCATGGTGGCCCGAATAGCCAAGGAGATGAGCCTGGAGCCGGCCACCCCTGATGAGGCCAGGCAGATTCTAGGGCTCAAGGGCTTGGATAAGGTGGCTTTCTGAAATCCTGTGGAATACCACCCGGGGGAGAACCTTTTCCCCCGGGATTCATCTTACCTCCAGCCCTTCTGCTTGGAGCAACTCCAGGGCCATTCTTATTGCCCCCGCTATGATGGGGGGGCATATCTCGGTGGGTAGCTTTCCAGGTTCGGCTTCAAGAATGTCATCGCAATGGTTACCTGGATACTGGGAGACCAGCTCTTCCTGGAATCTCTCCTCCAGCTCTTGGATGAGCATGTACATCCTGCCTTGCTCTATTCTGCCCTGGGAGGCCGATGCTATGAGGCAGGCCGCCGCTGTCAGGGTTCCGCAAGTGGCTCCCATGAGCCCTTGGGCACCCACCAGCCCTCCCATGGCCTGAACTACCTCTGGCTTCTCCAGGCCCAGATGTCGCAATCCCACATCCATGACTATCTGACTGCAAAGGTTCCCCTTCTTGGAGGACTCCTTCACCTCCTTGGAAAGTTCCTCATCACTCGGAACAGGCATCACTTCCTCCTTTCCCGGGATCTTCCACCAGGGGTTTGTAACAGCCACGAGCTGCCCATGTCAAGGCAATCTGGTCCTGCCCATCCTTGGCCTGCCTGGAGGCAAGGGAAGACCGGTTACCCTGGCCCAGGAGACAGCATTCTCCCACCTGGAGAACAGAAGCTCCTCCTCCCTGCCCAGGAAGCCCCCGAGCGCTATCCTAAGCAGCTTGGGATCCAGGAGCTGGGAGGTCCTCCAGAAAACGGGAAGCTTCTTGAGGGGATCCTCCTCTGGAAAAACCGGCAGACCCTCCGTGACCCTTATGACCGGGACCAGCCTGTCCAGTTCCAGCCAAAAGCCCGGCTCCCCCCTGCAAGGGGACAGGACAAAGGGCCGGCACGACAGCCTCAAGTAGGGATCCGGGCAAAAAGACCAAAGCCCAGCCTGGTAGGATCCCTGGTCATGGAGATGGCGCAGTATGCTCTCCAGACCGCTGATGGAAAATTCTGCATCCACCTCGAATCCCCAAAAGGGAAGCAGATCCGGCACTACCTTTCTCTGCCACTGCGCCCAGGCCAGGACTCGGGGCCAATCAGGTTCCTTCTGCCCGAAACAGAACAAGAACACAGGACACTGAGCCAGCCGCCCCAGCAGAGATGGTGGAAGCCCCACCCCGCTGCCCTGCCTTATTTCCACTAGGCCTATGAGATCGTAAGGCCCCTCCCCTGGGGTCAAATCCGGCAGGTGCTGTGGGTAAAGCCCTACCCCCAGCCTTCTCTCGGCTTCCTCCATGGCCTTTTGAAAATCCTGGATGCCAGTGTCTCCCACTGCCTCGACCTGGTAAGGTGGGCTCGGTCTGTATCTCACCTTCCAGCTTCGGGCCCTCTGTCTCAGCTTGGTGCCTGGAAGCACCAACAGTGGGAACACTGTGACAGAGCTTCCAAGGCCCTCCCTTACCAAGAAATCCACGGTCTCCAGGAAGCCCTCCGGAGTGTCCCCGGGAAGTCCCAGGATCAGATCCACCTCCAACTTGATGCCCTCTTCCAGGAGAATGCGCGCTCCTTCCACTAGTTGGCGCGCATTTCCCTTCCTGCCAAGCTTTTTGAGCACGGGGTCGTGGAGGCTCTGAAGCCCGGTCTCCAGAGAGCGAAAGCCAGCCCGGTAGAATGCCCTCGCCAGCTCCCGATCCACGCCCTCGACCCTCGCTTCGGTGTGAAGGGGTATTTGGGCCTGGTTCCATAGGGCTATTTCACGCAGGCGATCTCTCAGGCCCGGGGTCACCTGAAAGGAGGGGTCCAAGAGGTATATCTCCTTGACCCCCATCTTGCCGGCCCAGAGAATGTGGTGCTTCAGCCAATGCTTGGGGAACCATCTCACCCCGTCCATGGACTTCCCGTAGTAACAGAAAGCGCAACTGAACGGACAACCTCTCATGGTCTCGACCCATATGGAGCCGTCGGGGGCCGGACCCAACAACCCGCCCAGGTAAGGCGATGGAATCCCCCCGAGGCTCTCAATGGGTGTTGCCCTCTTAGCGGCTTTTCTCAATGCCTCTGGTTTGACCCCTGGCCTGGATTGGATCTCCCCCAGCACCTGGCTCAAAGCCCCCTCCCCTTCCCCTCGGTGAACCCAATGGAAGGGATGTCTGGGGAACCTCCGGCCGAAGCTGCCCGCCGTCTCAGGCCCACCAGCCAGAATGCGGATGGTGGGCCTCTCCCGCCTCAAGGCAAGGGCCAGGTTCACGGTGCGCTGAACGTTCCAAAGGTAGAGGGTGGCCACGATGACCTGCGGCTCCCTGGCCAGGATCTCCCTCAGGAGAGCCGGGGTGGAGGCAAAGCCGCTCAGCCCAGGATCCAGGAAAATGGGCTCGTGGGCGATTCCGCGGGCCATGGAATAAGAGGCCAGGTACGCCCCTGCCAGGGGATGATCGGCTCCAGCGTAATCGTAGCCGAAGTCCAAGACAGGCAGTTGCAGGTAAAGCACCTTCACGTTGGTGTCTCTCCTGGCTGCTTTGAATCCCTATCGTGGAACCCGGATCCTTAGCCTAGCACTTTCATGCCCACAGGGCCAATAAGCCTTCCCAGCCCCTTTTCCTGGGCACACTTGGTAAGAAGGCTGCTGTATACTTAATTCGAACCCGAATTTCAGCAAAGGGGGCAAAAGAGGACCGTGGCCGATCTCATGCAGAGGGCTGTGTCTGCCGAAGGCCATTTCAGGGCCGTTGCTGCAGTCACCACAGGGGTTCTTGAGGAGCTCAGGGTGAGGCACTCCCTGTCCCCAGGAGCCTGCGTGGCTTTGGGCAGGGCCCTCACAGGGGCGTTTCTCCTGGCCAGCGAGCTCAAAGGCCAGGAGAAGCTCATGCTCCAGATCCTGGGACAGGGCTCTCTGGGCGAGATCGTGGCGGAAGTCACCCCCGATGGTAAAGGCAGGGGTTATGTGCGCAATCCAAGGGCAGAGGTTCCAGCTTACGGTGGCAAGATACATCTTAGCCAGGCCCTTTCCCCTCCCGGGACCGTGACCGTGATCAAGGACCTGGGCCTCAGGGAGCCCTACCGGGGCGTGGCACCCTTGGTCTCAGGGGAAATAGGCAAGGATCTGGCGAACTATCTGTGGGTGTCGGAACAGATTCCCTCGGCCGTGGCCGTCGGGGTATACGTGGAGCCGGATCTGTCTGTGGGAGCCTCTGGTGGATATCTGGTGCAGACCCTGCCAGGGGCTAGCCAGGATGAGATAGACATGGTGGAGCAAAACGTCAGGAACATGCCCCCACCCACGGAACTCATCCGCAACGGAAAAACCCCTCGGGCCATGTTGAAGGAGGTGCTCTGGGGCTACCACATCAAATGGCTGAAAAGAAATCCCCTTGGCTTTGGCTGCCGCTGTTCCAGGGCCAAGGTATCCAAGGCACTGGTGGCCATGGGGGTGAAGGAGCTGGAGGAGATGATCCGGAGCGGAGAAAACGCTGAGGCCACCTGCGAGTTCTGCAGAAACACCTACGTGTTCTCTCCCCGAAAGATGCAAGAGCTCCTGGGGAAGGCCAAAGCCAGGATCCCCCAGGCTACAGGCGCTTGAGCTTCCGGGGGGAACTGTTTCCTTGGAGGAGGTGGAATCATGAGCACACCTAGACACTGTCCCGGTTTCGAGTCCTTCAAGAACCTGCAGGCCTTTACCTGCCGCTGCCCCAACTGTGGGGAGGAGAAGGAGATCTTCTCGGATGAGTTCGACAAGCGGCACCTCTGCCCAGGCTGCAAGCAGGAAATTGATTTCACCAAGTGCCAGCTGGAGGTGAGCGGCCAGACAAAGAGCTCCAGGTAGGTCTGGTTCTAGCCTGACCCCTTGCTGCCAGAGCCTGCCAGGGCCTCCAGGAACCGATCCCCGAGCATTTTCTTCTGCCATGGCCTGAGAAGCTCTCCCATGCGGCAATGCAGGTCCTGGGGCGGGCAGGCGGCCAGGGTGAGCAGCAGACTGTTGGGGCATAGAATCCCGGGATGGACACCCTCCTGCCGGGCTGTGCGGTCCCTTATCTGCTTTAAAGCCAAGAAGCGTTTGCGCGAGCCGGGAGGATTCTGTTGTGAGGCCCTTGGGGCATCCAGGCAGCAAATGGGGGGCCTCTCAAGCCCTTCCTGAACTGCCTTGAGAAGGCCCTCTCCCCAGGCTTTCAGGACCTTCTGGGTGATGCCTGGGATGCCCAGCATGGCTTTCTGATCCAGAGGTCTTGCCCTGGCCAGGCTTACCAGGGTCTCGGTCTGCAGGATCTTGAAAACGGGCACGTCCTTGGCCTTGGCCTGCTCCTCCCTCCATTCCAGGAGGGTTTGAAGCACAGCACGGCTCCTGTTGTCCAGATCTTTGGCCCCTCGGGTCTTGAGAGCATTGGGGGGCTCCCTTCGAAGGGGCCCTATGCTCTCCAGCTCCAAGAAGTGGGCTTTGGCCCACTCCATGCGGCCCAGGGCCTCCAGCTCCCCTGCCAAGGAGTCCCTCAAGGCCAGGAGATGGCAGGTGTCCAGGAGCGCGTATTCCAACATGGGGAGAGGAAGAGGCCTCTTGCTCCAGTCGGCCCTCTGGAACCTCTTCTCCAGCCTGATGCCCAGTCTCTCCTCCAGAAGGTCCGAAAGGCCCAGGCGCCGGGCCCCCAGGCACTGAGCGGCCACCATGGTGTCAAAGACCCCGCGGGGAGTGAAGCCCACTGTCTTGAGGAGCCGCAGGTCATAATCTGCCCCGTGGAAGACCTTCTCCAGGGAGGGGTCCTCCAAGATAGGCCTCAGGGGCTCCAAGTCCTGGAGCACCAGGGGGTCTATGATGGCCGATCCCTGGGAGAAACAGATCTGGATCAAGCATATTCTCTCGCGGTACCTATACAGGGAATCCGCTTCCAGATCCACTGCCAGCCTGGGCCCCGATCTCAATCTTCCCACCAATTCCTCCAGCTGTCTTGGGCGCTCCACCCAAAGGGTCTCGGCCTGTTGGGAAGCGGCAAACCCCATTGAGAAAGCCCTCTTCATATCCTGTTCCAATTCTCTTCTCCGGCTGGGAGCCTGGAATCAAGGAATTACCATTGCAATGATGATCCCATGTCCCGAGGCTCTGATCAACGCTCCAGGCCCCACCAAGGGTTGCCCAGCAAGAGCCCATGCTCTGGCCCCAGAGCCGGCCCAGGAATTAGCCCCAAGTCCAGCGCCACTTGACACTTCAGCAAGGCGGCTTCATGCTCCAGGGAGACCCTGCCCGGCCTCCCAGGCAAACCTTAGGGGAGCCAGGCCAAGGCTCCGGGGTCCTGGAGAAGGGGGCTTTGGATCAGGCCGGATTGTCCTGGAGGAGGCTGGTATCGCAGATCTGGGTTAGCCCCAGGATAGAGGGCCTCAAGAATGATTTTGGGAGACAGGGGAGGTGATCTGTATGGTCTTTTGGGCCAGAGTTGTTACCTGTTGGTTGGTGGGCCTGGGCCTTTTTCTGGCAATCGCCCATGGCCAGGAGGTGGCCATAAGAAGGGCAGGAGGCCAGGGCTGGGGGGCCCACACAGCTTATGGAAAGCTCTTTGATCCCTCCACAGTGGAGACTATCAGGGGGGTGGTGGTAAGCGTGGAACGCTTCACTCCTTTGAGGCAAATGGGCTATGGGCTGCTTGTGGTCCTGGAGACTCCCGGGGAGACCATAGATGTGCACGTGGGGCCGGGCTGGTTCGTGGCCGAGCAGGACTTCCCCATCAACCCTGGGGACAGATTGACAGTGCGCGGCTCCAGGATTCTGTTTCAAGAAAGCCCTGCCATCATCGCCACAGAGCTGCGCAGCGGGGAGCGCATCCTGAAACTCAGATTGGACAACGGCCAGCCTGTCTGGTCAGAAGAGGAGGAAGAGGGTTGATTCTTCACAAAGGGGATTCTCAAGCAGAATAGAAGAGCCTGCCCAGAACCACCGCTGCAAGGATGCCGGAGGCGTCCCCCAGAAGCCCTGCCCAGAGGGCATAGCGTACCCGCTTTATCTGCACGGCTCCAAAGTAAACGGCCAGGATGTAGAGAGTTGTATCTGTGGAGCCCTGCATCACACATGCGATGAAAGCCTCCAAGGAGTCAGGGGCTCTGACCACCAGCTCGGACATTATTCCAAAGGCACCCGATCCCGAAAGGGGCCTCACCAAAGCCATGGGCAGGGTCTCGGGGGGCATTCCTATGAGGCTGGTCACCGGGCTTAGAATTTCGGTCAGGATTTCCAAGGCCCCTGAGGCCCTGAACATGCCCACCCCCACAAGCACCGCCACCAGGAAGGGAATTATCCTCAAGGCCACCTGAAAACCCTCCCGCCCCCCATCGCAGATCCGCTCGTACACAGGCACGCCCCTGCTTGCCCCGTAAAGGGCCATGAGCCCCATGAGGAACGGAATCAAGGCATGGGAGAACTGCTGAGGCCACGACTCAGGCTGGGGGCTCTTCAAGGCGTGTATCACCGCACCTCCCAAAAAGGCTGCCAGGTAAAGGGGCAGGATCCACCCGCGCCACCCCCTTGCCCCGGGTGTATCCTGGGAGGCTTGCTTCTGGGAAAAGTGCTCCTCCATGTCAGGGCAGATCTCCTCCTGCTGCCCCTCCGGCAAGCCTCGGGTCTTGTAAAGCCGTGCCAGAAGCTTGGCAGCCAAAACAGCCACCAGAGTCGAGCAAGCAGTAGAAAGCAAGGTGGGGAGAAATATTCCCCCTGGGTCTCTGGCCCCTGCAGAGGCCCTCACTGCCATGACCCCCAAGGGCAGAAGGGTCACGGAGCTGGTGTTTATGGCCAAGAAGAGACACATGGCATCCGTGGCCTCCCCTTTCTTGGGGTTCAGTTTTTCCAGCTCCTGCATGGCCTTTATTCCCAGGGGGGTGGCAGCATTCCCAAGGCCCATCACGTTGGCCGCCATGTTCAGGACCATGGCGCCCATGGCCGGATGATCCCTGGGCACGTCCGGGAAGAGCCAGGCCAGCAGTGGCCTTAGCCTTCGAGCTATGAGGACCATGAGGCCTGCTTCCTCTACCACCTTCACCAGGCCCAGCCACAGGGCCATGGCCCCCACCAGCCCTATTGCCAGCTCCACGGATTGTTTGGCAGCCTGGAAGGAAGTCTTGCCCACCTCCTCCAGTCTCCCAGTTACCGCACCCACCAACACCGAAGAGACCAACAGGAAGAGCCACACCAAATTCATGGCCGAGGTTCTGGGGGAGGGGGCCTGAGCCATGGGGGGCGCTGCCACCTGCTTCTCAGCCCTTTTGCAGCTGACTGGCCACGGCCTGGGTAGCCTTGGCCACTGCTTCAGGATCCCCTAGATAGTAGCGGTCAAGTGCCCTGAAGTCCTGGTCCAGCTCGTATACCAGGGGGATACCCGTGGGGATGTTCAGCTCCACGATCTCCTGGTCCGAGATCCCGTCCAGGTGCTTTACCAGGGCCCTCAAGCTGTTGCCATGCGCCGAAAGGATAGGACGGTGTCCCTTTTCCAGGCAAGGCAACACCGTCTTCTCCCAGTAAGGCATGACCCTCTCCAAGGTGTCTTTCAGAGACTCGCAGCAGGGGATCTCCTCCGGGGCTAGTCCCCGGTACCTGGGGTCAAAGCGGGGATGTCTAGGATCTTGCAGGTCAAGGGGGGGAGGAGGCACATCGTAGCTTCTTCTCCATGCATGCACCTGCTCTAGGCCGTATTTCTCGGCTGTCTCCTTCTTGTTCAAACCCTGAAGGGCCCCGTAGTGGCGCTCGTTGAGCCTCCAGGAGATCTCCACGGGAATCCACATGAGATCCATCTCATCCAGCACTATCCACAGCGTCCTGATTGCCCTCTTGAGCACCGAGGTAAAGGCCACATCGAACAGGTAGCCCTCGGCCTTAAGCAACCTGCCTGCTTGGTGGGCCTCCTGGATGCCCTTGTCCGAGAGATCCACGTCTGTCCATCCTGTGAACCTGTTCTCCAGGTTCCAGATGCTCTCGCCGTGTCTGAGTAGGACGATCTTGTGCATGCCTTCCATCCTCCTTTGTTCCCGGGTCATGCCATTGCCTTTGGGCACCCCCCGGGGGTAATCCTATCCCGGCCTGGATGGACCTGCAAGAAAATATGCACACAACAAGATAGTCGCTGTGCACTGCAGCCCGGCCAGGACCAGGCCGGTTTGGGCCAGACCCAGGGTTGGCAGGAGCAGCACGCCTCCCAGCAGAGCCCCGGCTGCTGCTCCCAGGTGGTCCCAGGCACTTGCCACCCCGGCCGTGACCACGGCGCTCCCAGGACCTTTTTCCAGAACAGCACAAGCCAGGGGAAAGGAAGCCCCGGTGGCCACCCCGGCCAGAAACATCCAGAGGCACACTGCTGCCTGAGCCTCCAGGCCAGGGGCCTCCCATGTGCTCCTGGAAAGGAGTTTGCCCACCCAGAAAAAGGGTATGGAAGCACAAAGCAAGCTCATCCCCCCCTGCACTGCCAGGAGGCTCCCCACAGAGCTTCCTTTTCCCGGCCCCAGCATTCCCCTTGCCCACATTGCTCCCGCGGCCAGCCCTGCCATGAACACACCTACCAGAAAACCCACCCTGGAGTAGAGATATCCCCATACTATTTGATACAAGTAAAGGCAGAGCATTTCCTGGGCCATGGCGGTCAGGCCCGTGACTCCAAGGGCCACAAGAGGGATCCTGTTTTTCTGGAATCCTCGCCTTCCCCACAGGGAAGCAGTGAAGAAAACCACCAGGCCGCCCAAGCTCCAGCCCCAAGGCAGGCTTTCCAGGGACCTGAGTGCCTGGGCCCCGAAACCACTCCCGGAAAGTTTTTCCCAAAGCGCCAGGAAATGGACTATGCTGCGTGGATGAGCATCCAGGTTGGGCTTCTCTTGGGTTCTGCTCAGGGCCTCCTCCCAGAGTTCCACCTGCTGAGGCTGGATCCAGGTGTAGAAAAGACCCTTGGAGAGCCTCTCCCCATAGGAGGGACGGTTTGCAAGGGTTTCGGGATCCAGGCTGACTCCCCCTTTTTTCTTTGCAGCCAGGAAGAGAGTTCTCTCCCCCGGGATCACCCGCACTTCCTGAAACACCTCTTGGAGGCTTCGGTAAATCATGCCCAGGAATCCCTCCAGCTCAGGCCCCATGTAGTGGACAGAGCCCGTGGCCCCGTGGATTAGAAGCCCGCCCGGCCCCAACGCCCGGCTCACTGCCTTGAAGAACTCCAGGGTATGAAATCGGTTCAAAAGAGCTGTTGAGGGATCCCCCATTTGCACAACCACCGCATCCAAACTACCAGGGGGAATCTTGGGCATGAGAAAACGGGCATCCAGATGGTGCACTTTGAGCCTTGGATCTTCCAAAGCGCTTCTCAACTCAGGGGTCAGAAAAGGGCTGGAGACCTGGAAGCTCACCGGGTCCAGCTCCACCACTTGGATCAATTCCACCGGGTATTCCAGCAATAGAGCTATGCTGCTGGAGGGGCCTCCTCCCACAAGCAGGAGCTTCCTGGGCATGGGTTCCTGGTGCATTAGGATGTGAACCATGGCAGCTGCCCCCACAGGGTCCGGGAAGCTGGCAAGAGGTCTGTTGTTTCCGAACAGGGTGAACTGCCCTTCCAGCCGGCCCAGCTCCACCACCTGATAAGGGGACTCCACCGTGGCAATCCTTTCCATTGCCGGATGAAGAGCATCCCAGCGTTTTTGGGCCGACCATTCCTGGAGCAAGGATATGAGCCCCCCGGCCAGGGCAAGGCCCCAGCAGGCCCCCGCAAGGCCCAAGCCCGCCCCCCAACTCCTCTGGAGCCGGAAGATCCCCAAAGCAGCCAGAAAGCCTGTGAGCATCCCGCTCCAGGCCAGGATTCCAGGGCCGTGAAGCCGGGGGATCATCAGGAAGGTCAGGGCAAGCCCCCCCAGAAGGCTCCCTGCTGCCTCCCAGAAATAGACCTGACCTATTGCACGGGCAGCACGGCCCCGTGCCCAGGCGGCCTGGGCCGAGGCAAGAGGGAACATGGCTCCCACCAAGGCGGCCTGGGGCAAGAGGAATCCCACCATGGCCATCACAGAGCCCAGAGCCGGGATGGGTGCCCCTGGCGGAAGGGAGATCCATGCCCGCAGGTGACGCAAGCCCAGAAGGAGACCCAGGGACACAACCGGCGAGATCAAAAGCAGCCAGCACAGCACCTCTCCGGATGTTTCCCTGGCTCCCCTGATGCGGGTGGCTCCCCAGGCTCCGGCAAAAATCCCCGTGAGCCAGGATGCCATGATCATCCCTATGGTCAGCTCGTGGCCTGCCACCACGGTTAACATCTCTCTGAGCAAGACCACCTGGGCTGCCAGGGCATGAAAACCCATGGCCAGAAATAGCCACATGGCCCACTCCCGAGTCCCCATCCTGGTCAGGACAGGGCAAGATTATCCGAGCCTGATGCTAACAGGCAAGCCCCCGGTGTGCCGCAGCCTGTGCAATGTTCGGCCCGGGGCTCAACCCTTGTAACGCTGGGGATCTATGCCCAGGGACCTGATGCGGTAATTCAGGATACGCTCGGTGGTTTGCAGAAGCCTTGCAGCCTTGGCACGATTTCCTCTTGTGGACTTGAGAGCGTCTATTATGAGCTCCTTCTCAAAGCCGGCCACCATGGCCTTGAGGGGGGCCCTCAGCTGAGTGCCGGTGGCCTCTGCTGTCTGCAAGGTGGCAGGAAAATGATAGCTGTAAATGACCTCCTCGTTGCAGACTATCACGGCCCTTTCCATCCAGTTCTCCAGCTCCCTAACGTTTCCGGGCCAGTGATAGGCCATGAGCATGTCTATGGCAGGAGTGGAGATTCTTCTTATCTCTTTTTGATACTGCCTTGTGTACTTTTCCAGGAAGTGCTCTGCCAGAAGCAGGATGTCGGTTTTCCGTTCCCTGAGGGGGGGCATATAAATGGGAAACACGTTGAGCCTGTAATAGAGATCCTCCCTGAAGCGGCCCTGGCGGATCAGTTCCTCCAGGTCCTGGTTTGTGGCTGCTATGATGCGCACATCCACCTGGATGGTGCGCGAAGAGCCCAGTCTTTGGAACTCCCTTTCCTGTATTACCCTGAGCAACTTGACCTGCACCGTGGGGCTCAGATCCCCTACCTCGTCCAGGAATATGGTGCCTTTGTGGGCTGCCTCGAATCTGCCCGTCTTGGCCACTAGGGCTCCTGTGAAAGCCCCTCTTTCGTGTCCGAAAAGCTCGCTCTCTATGAGGCTCTCGGGCAAGGCGGCACAGCTCACCCTCACGAAGGGACCTGATGCCCTCTGGCTGTTGTAATGGATGGCATGGGCCACAAGCTCTTTCCCAGTGCCGCTTTCCCCCCTTATCAAGACCGTGGCCTCGCTGGGGGCCACCTGGGTTATGGCCTGGAACACCTCCTGCATCTTTCTGCTGTTGCCCACTATGTTGGGAAGCCTGTAGCGTTCCTGAAGCTCCCTCTGAAGCTTTATGTTTTCGTCTATGAGCCTTTCTTTCTCCTCCTGCAGAACCTGATGGAGCTTGACTGCCTGGCCTACCATGGAGGAGATGATGCTCAGGAGACGGAGGTCCTCCTGAAGGGAAACCTCTTGTGTGAAAAGCCGGTCCACGCTGAGGGCGCCCAGCACGCTTTGCCCCACCCTGATGGGGACGCACAGGAAGGAAACATTCTCCTTCTGTATTTTCCTGCGGGAGCGGGTGCGATCCAGGAAAAGGGGTTCCTCCCCTATCCTGGGCACCACCATGGGCTGACCAGACTCCACCACCCTTCCTGTTATCCCTTCCCCCAGCCTGTAGCGCCCCCTTTGCTGTTCCTCAAAGGACAGGCCATGGGCTATCTCTATGGCCAACTCGCCTGTCCTGGGATTCAAGAGAGTGAGGGTTCCGCGGCTCATGCCCATGCGCTCGGCCAGGATCTGGAAGATCTCCTGGAGAGTGGTGCGCAAGTCCAAGGAAGAGGACAGGGCCTCTCCTATGAGGCCCAGACACTCCAGCTCCAGAGCCTGACGCCCGGCCTTCTCAGAGGGGTCCATGGGGTTGTGGTAAGAACCTCTCTTCTCCAGCCCTTTTCTGCTCATGCCGGTTGCCCCACCCGCCCCCCAAGGACAGCCTGGGGGCTGCCTTGAGGGGGTTTGCGGGCCACTCTTCCAAAGCTTCTTTGAAACTGCCCGCCTGCGGCCTTTTCACTCCACCCTGTAGCGGTTGGTAATGGGAAGCCTGCGATCCTTGCCAAAGGCCCTGGGGGTGATCTTGATCCCAGGGGGAGACTGCCTGCGTTTGTACTCGCTTTGATCCACCATGCGGATCACCCTCAGCACGGTTTCCCGGTCAAATCCCCTGCGCTGTATTTCCTCTGGTCCCATCTCCTCCTCCACATAAGCCTGCAGGATTGGGTCCAGCACCTCGTAGGGAGGCAGGGTATCGGTGTCCAGTTGGCCTTCTCTGAGCTCTGCGGTGGGTGGCCTTTCCAGCACACTTCGGGGAATCAGCTCCTGTCCGGCCTTCTGGTTCATGAAACTGGCCAGCCTGTACACCAAGGTCTTGGGCACATCCTTTATGATCCCGAAGCCCCCGGCCATGTCCCCGTAAAGGGTACAGTAGCCCGTGGAGGTCTCGCTCTTGTTTCCAGTGGTGAGAACCAACCATCCGAACTTGTTGGAAAGGGCCATGAGCAGGTTACCGCGGATCCTGGCCTGGAGATTCTCCTCTGTGACATCCGGCTCCAGGCCCTTGAAATGTGGGGCCAGTGCCCCAAGGTAGGACTCGTGGATCTCCCGGATAGGGACCTCCAAAAGCCTTATCCCCAGATTCTGCCCCACGGCTCTGGCATCCTCCAGGCTCCTGAGCGAGGTGTACTGTGAGGGCATCAGCACTCCCACCACAGCCTCACGGCCCAAGGCTTGGGCAGCAATGGCTGCCGTGAGGGCCGAGTCCACCCCGCCGCTCAAACCCACCACCACTTTCTGGAACCCGTTGTTGCGCACATAAGACCTTGTTCCTGTCACCAGGGCCTTCAGCACCTCTTCCTCGAGCCCCAGGGGTTCATGCAGCACTGGTAGCAGGGGCAGCCTGTGCTTGCTGGCAAGGCCTTGGAGCTCTGTTACCTCCAGGCAGTGGGCATGGCCCTCCTCGAAGAGCTTTTCCTTTCTCCTTCTGGGATCTGCCAGTCTGGCCCTCAGCACAGGGGTGACCTCCAGGTCAAAGCAAAGCACCTGCTCCTCGAAGGCTTTGGCCCTGGCCAGAACCTCTCCTTGGGGGCTCATGATGAGGCTTTGCCCGTCAAAGACCAGTTCGTCTTGCCCCCCGACCCTGTTGACATAAGCCAGAAAAACCCCGTTGTCCGCTGCCCTGGTGGCCAGCATCTGTTCCCTGGCTCTACCCTTGCCCATGTGGTAAGGGCTGGAGGAGAGGTTCAAGAGCACCTGGGCTCCGCCCTGGAGAGCCTCTATCCTGCCAGGCCCCGAGGGATACCAAAGGTCCTCGCAGATGGTGAGGCCCACCCGAACTCCTTGCACTTCCAAGACCAGGGCCTGGAGGCCTGCCTGGAAGTAACGGTCTTCGTCAAAGACCCCGTACGTGGGAAGGAAATGCTTGCGGTAAGTGGCCAACAACCTGCCCTCTCCAAGCACAGCGGCTGCGTTGAAGATGTCGTCTTGCCTTTCCACAAAACCCACCACTGCGTAGATGTCCCGGGTTGCCCTGGCCAGCTCCCCCAAGGCTTGCAGGTTTTTCTCTATGAAATGGGGCATCAAGAGAAGATCTTCCGGTGGGTAACCAGTAAGGGCTAGCTCCGGGAAGCAAACCAGGTCTGCCCCTATCTCTTTTGCCCTGTTGAGCCAGCTCTGGATCTTCTGGAGGTTCCCCGGGATGTCACCCACCACCGTCTCTATTTGCGCCAGGGCGATGCGGATGCTCTTCATCTGCTCCTCCTAGCCAAGATCTCCCCTGCAGGCCGCGCACTCCTGGGGCTCCAGCCCCTAGGCCCCCCCGGAATCTCTGAAGTGTCCAGGTGGGGAGCCCCTTTCTGGGTGGGGCCAGGGAAATCAGGCTGCTGGGGATTACCCTTGTCCTGTTGCAAGAACATGAACCTTTTGGCCTGCATCATCCACTGCCCGTGCACGACCCAGCCCGGGTGATCCTTGAATACAGCCCGTGTGCAAGGGTGTCAAGGGCCTCTTTGATAAGCCCCTCCCATGGGTTAAGATGAAGCCATTCTGAGGGTGGGCCGATCAATGGGGAAAAAGCACGGATCCCTGGATGGAAAGCTCTTGAAGGAACTCAGGAAGATCCTGGGGCCAGGGCAGCTCAAGGTGGATCGAGAAAGCAGGGTCTGCTACGGGTACGATGCCACAAACCGCATGTGTTTACCCCAGGCCGTGGCCTTTCCAGAGGATGTTTCACAGATTAGCCGGATCATGGTCTTGGCCAATTCAGAGGGCTTCCCTGTTGTTCCCAGAGGGGCTGGATCGGGTTTCACAGGCGGGGCCGTGCCAGTAAAAGGAGGCCTGGTGCTCTCCACCGAGCGCATGAACAGGATCCTTTCCATAAACAGGGAGGACCTCGTGGCCGTGGTTCAGCCTGGGGTGGTGACAGGGGTGTTTCAGAGGGAGGCAGCCCGCATGGGTCTGTTCTACCCGCCGGATCCTGCCAGTCAGGACTTCTCCACCCTGGGAGGAAACGTTGCAGAATGTGCCGGAGGCATGCGAGCCCTGAAGTACGGAGTGACCAGGGACTACGTGTTGGGCTTGGAGGTGGTGCTACCCACCGGCCCCATCTTGCGCACGGGTGGCCGCACGGTAAAGAACGTGGTGGGGTACGACCTGACCCGCCTGATGGTGGGCTCCGAGGGCACCCTCGGGATCATAACCGAGATCACCCTCAAGCTGATACCCCATCCCGAGGCTCGGAAAACGGTTCTGGTTTTCTTCCCCACTGTGGAGGAAGCCAGTTGGGCAGTCACCAGGATCCTCTCAGAAGGGGTACTTCCCAGTGCCATGGAGCTGGTGGACAGGGCCTGCTTGGACTGTGTGGCCAAGTGCAAGCCAGTAGAGTTTCCGGCCCAGACCGGAGCCATGCTCCTTGTGGAGGTGGACGGCCCCAGAGCCTCGGTGGAGCAAGAAGCCCGCAAGGTGGCACAGGTATGCTACTCCCTGGGCAGCCTGGAACTTAGAGTCAGCCAGGACGAGGCCCAGGCCGAGTTGCTTTGGAGCCTGAGGAAGGCAATCTCACCCGCCCTGGCCCGCATCCGCCCCCATAGACTCAACGAGGACGTGGTGGTGCCCAGGAGCCAGCTTCCAAAGGCCATGGAACGTTTCCGTCAGATAGGGAAGGAATGGCAGGTTCCTGTGACGGCCTTTGGGCATGCCGGAGACGGAAACATTCACGTGAACGTACTTCACGACCGCTCGGACCCCTGTGAGGTCCAAAGGGCTGAGAAAGCTGCCGAGGCAGTCATGAGGGCCACGGTGGAGCTGGGGGGGAGCCTATCCGGGGAGCACGGAATCGGCACCACCAAGGCAGGATTCCTCTGCCTGGAGCTGCATCCCCAGGCCTTGGAACTCATGAAGTGCCTGAAAAAACTCCTGGACCCCAGGGGCATCCTGAACCCTGGGAAGATTTTCCCAGAGAAGGCTGAGGGGGCTGAGGCGTGAGGCAAGGTCTTGGGGAGGGGGGCCAACCCCTGGGCCAACTCCAAGAGATCCTCCACCTTTGTGTGAAGTGTGGAAGGTGCAGGGCGGTTTGCCCTGTTTTCCAGGCGGTGGAGGCCGAGCCTGCGGCTGCCAGGGGCAAGCTGGCCATCTTGGAAGACCTGCTGCGAGGGGGGGTTCTCCTAGGGGGGAGAAGGCTCGGGGAGGTCATGTCCCTGTGCCTTTTGTGCGGCCGCTGCACAGCCACCTGCCCCAACGGGGCCGGGGCCAGGGAAGCAGTGGAGTTGGCCCGGTTCCTTCTGGCCCAGAACAGGGGGCTGGCATGGCCCAAGAGGCTCTTGAGCTCCTTCAGTTGCCTGGAAAGGGAGGCCAGGGATCCATGGCTCAAGGGAGTTACAGTTCTCCAAAGGCTTCTCATGAAGGAGCTACCCGGGGAAAGGGGGCTTCTTTTGAGGCTGGGGGGCAGGGCTCTTGGAGAGCTCTGGGCCCCGAGGATAAAGCCTCCCTTTTTCCTGGAGCAACACCCCCAAGCAGTGGGAAGGGGAGAAAGGCGGGTAGGGCTCTTTGTGGGCTGCACCATCCACTATCTGGCTCCTCAGGTAGGGGAGGCGGCCTTGGGAATCCTGAACAGGATGGGCTTCCAGGTGCTGATGCCCAAAGGGCAAGGCTGCTGCGGCCTCATGGCCATGGGCATGGGGGACAAGGAAAAGGCCACCTTCCTGGCCAGGAAGGTGGTGGAGGAGTTCGCTGTCTTGGAGCTGGAGGCCTTGGTGGTGCCTTGCGCCTCCTGCGCTTTTCATCTTAGCAGAGGGATTGTGCAGCTCCTCTGGGGGGATCCCCTTGCCTCCCAAGCAGAGCTTCTGGCCGGGAAGGTAAAGGAATTAAGCTTGTTTCTGGCCGAGCAGGAGATGGGTTTGGGTTTGCCCCAGGGGGCTGGAGGAAGCTCCCCAGGGGGCTCGGTGGCCTACCATGACCCCTGCCATCTTGCCGTGGGCCTGGGCATCAGAGCTGAACCCAGGAAGATTCTGGGAAGCCTTAGGAGCTGGATCTTCAAGGAGATGGAAGGGGCTGATGAGTGCTGCGGCATGGGGGGGACCTTCAGGATCTTCCATCCAGGGGTGGCCAGCCGGATCTCTGGCAGGAAGCTCCAGAATCTGAAGAAAGCCCAGGTGGATGCTGTAGCCACGAGCTGCATGGGCTGCTGGATGGGTCTCAAGGAAATGCTGCACAAAACAGAGAAGATCCAAGTCAAGCACATCTCAGAGCTGGTTTGGGAAGAGCTCCAGGCTCTGCAAGGCTCTTTCCCGAAGGCAGGTGGGGACCCGGCTGAGACCCAGGGGAGGTCAGACAGTTGAGCACGTCCAGGGAACAGATCCTCAGGTGTCTTCCCTCTGTGGAAGAGGTGCTCAGGGGCCTGGCCCCGGAGGCAGCCCCCAGGAAAGCCCTGCTGGAGGCTGTCCGAGCGGTCCTCTCAAGGGCCAGGCAGGAGGTTCTTGCCTGCTCTGAGCAGGAGCTCAAGGTCTACCTCAGGAGCAGACAGGAGTGGCTCCAGTGGGCCATGGCCCAAGCCAGGGCTTGCCTGAGGCCGAGCCTGCGGCCGCTCATAAACGCCACAGGGGTCATAGTGCATACCAACTTGGGAAGATCTCTCCTGGCAGAGGAGGCGGTGAGAGCCGTGACCCAGGTGGCTTCCAATTACTCCAACCTGGAATTCGAGCTGGAGCAGGGCAAGAGGGGCTCACGCCAGTCTCACCTGGAAGGCCTTCTCAAGAGGCTCACCGGAGCCCAGGCAGCGGCAGTTGTCAACAACAATGCGGCGGCGGTGCTCATCTCCCTCGGGGCCTTGGCCAGGGGAAGGGAGGTGGTGGTCTCCAGAGGGGAATTGGTGGAAATAGGAGGCTCCTTCCGGATGCCCGAAGTCATGGCTCAAAGCGGGGCCCGCCTGGTGGAGGTGGGGACCACCAACAAGACCCACCCCAGGGACTACGAAGCCGCCATTGGTCAAGACACTGCCCTGCTGCTCAAGGTGCACACCAGCAATTACAGGATCTTGGGATTCACCCGTGAGGTGAGCCTGGAGGAGCTGGTGGAAATAGGCCGAAGCAAGGGCCTGCCGGTGATGTACGACCTGGGAAGCGGCTGCCTCGTGGAGTTTGGCCGGTGGTCTCAAGAGCCTGAGCCCACGGTGCAGGAGGCCCTGGCGGCAGGGGCGGACCTGGTGACCTTCAGCGGGGATAAACTCCTGGGAGGTCCCCAGGCAGGCATAATCCTGGGAACACGGGAGCTAGTGGAACGCATAAAGCGCTATCCCCTTGCCAGGGCCGTGAGAATAGACAAGCTCACCCTGGCGGCCCTCCAGGCCACTTTGGAGCTTTACTGGGAGCCCCAAAGAGCCTTGGAGCGTATCCCTACCTTGAAGATGATGAGCACTTCGCCCCGAGAGCTGCTTCCCAGGGCCAGAAGGTTGGCCCGCTTGACAAGAAAGGAAAACCCCTTGGTGCAGGTTCGCCTGGCCCAGTCACACTCCAGGGTGGGTGGCGGGGCCTTGCCCCTGGTGAGACTTCCCACCTGGGTTGTGGCAGTGAGCCATCCAGGGATCCCGGCCCAGAGCCTGGGCCGCAGGCTAAGGGAGGCCGAGCCCCCTGTTGTGGCAAGGGTGGCCCAGGAAGAGGTGATCCTGGACCTGAGGACCATCCAGGAAGCTGAGATCCCGCTTGCGGCCAAGGCTCTGGGCCAAGCCTGCCTCTTTGAAGCTCTCTAGAAGCACCCATGAGTCTCGGGGAGTACAGGTGTGTGGAAGGCCGGGAAGACCGGCTGGACAGGTTTCTGGCCCGGGAACTGGATATGCCCCGTTCCCAGGTGAAGAGACTTGTGCAGCAAGGGCATGTGCTCTTGAACGGAAGAGCTGCCAAGCCCTCGGCATGGGTGGAAGTGGGAGCCCTGGTACAGGTCCAGCTCCCCCCACCCTCACCCACGGACCTCGAGCCACAGCCCATGGACCTGGCCATCCTCTATGAAGACGAGGAACTCTTGGTCCTGAACAAACAAGCAGGCCTGGTGGTCCACCCAGGGGCTGGTCACCCAAGGGGCACCCTGGTCAACGGCCTGCTGGCCCATTGTCCCGGGATAAGGGGTGTGGGAGGCCTTGAGAGGACCGGACTCGTCCACAGGCTGGACAAGGACACCACAGGTGCCATGGTGGTGGCCAAGACCGAAAGGGCTCACAGGCTCCTGAGCCTTCAATTCAAGGAAAGAAAGGTGATGAAGGAGTACCTGGCCCTGGTCTGGGGCTGGGTGCGGGAGGAGAAGGGGTTGATGGAGCTCCCCCTGGGGAGGGATCAAAGGGACAGGCTCAGGATCTCAGCCCGCTCGCGGAAAGCCAGGGAAGCCCGTACCCAATGGGAGGTGCTGGCCCGGCTGGAGCAGCTCACCTGGCTCAGGGCCAGGCCCGAGACAGGAAGGACCCACCAGATAAGGGTTCACCTGGCTTCCATGGGTCATCCGGTAGTGGGTGACCCGCTCTACGGGGGGAGGGGTAAGTGGAAGGCCCTTTCCCCGGGCGAGACAAGGGAGGTGCTGGCAAAGGTGGAGCGCCAGCTTCTACATGCTTGGAGGATTTGTGTTGATCACCCAGGGCTGGGCAAAAGGGTGTGTTTCAATGCCCCAATACCCCAAGACCTGGCTTGGGTGCTTGAGGCGCTCGGGCTGGACCCCTCTCCATGGAAGATCTCTCACCCTGCAGGCCAAGCCTTGGAAAGCCTTGACTGGGGCCATGTCTTGAACTAGCATGGTTTTACCTTGCTTGCTGGTCCCATCGTCTAGTGGCCTAGGATATCGGCCTCTCACGCCGGAGACACGGGTTCGAGTCCCGTTGGGACCACCAACCAACGCCCATTGTCTTGGGGTCTTGATTTGGGGGACCTCAGGGAGCCACTTGAGGTTCTGGATGCACTCTTGTTCCATGTTCCCCGCCTAAGGTAAGAACTCCTACTTGTGAAGCAGGGCACCTCGGGCTTCCCAAGTGAGCCCTCTCATAACCAGAATTCCGGGTAGCGTCTATGTGCCGGGATGTTGTTCACCACCAGGGCCACCAGGAGCATTATGGAAGCCCCCAGCCCCACCGGGTTCAGGCAGTACCAGAAGCCCAAGGCATGAACCTTTTCCCCTCCTATCACTGCTATCAAGGCCGTGGCGCCTCCCGGGGGGTGAAGGGTCCTGGTCAGGTGCATCAGGCCTATGGAGCAGGACACCGCCATGGCGCTTGCAAGCCAGGGCTCCCCCTGGAGGAGTTTGTAACAGGCAACCCCCACCAAGGCAGAAAAAACGTGGCCTCCCATCACATTCCTGGGCTGGGCCAGGGGGCTCTTTGGAGCGCCGTACAGAAGCACGGCCGAGGCCCCGAAAGAACCTATGAGCATGAGCTTTTCCTGCTGCCCAAGGCCGCCTGCTCCCAGCAAGCCCAGGATCCCTATTCCCAGGAAGCCTCCCAGCCAGGACCAGAATATCTCCCGGGGACCCACCCCTGGAGGACTCTTGGTGGTTCCTTTAAGCTTCTCCACAAAAGCCAAAGCTCACCCTCCGAGGAAAGGGAGTTTCAAAATGTCCGCCCTGGAGACTATCCCCACCAGGTGTCCATCCTTGTCCAGCACAGGGACCCTGTTTATCTTCCTTTGCTTGAAAGCCCTGGCTATCTCCACGGCAGGGGTTTCCTCCCCCACCGTGATGGCAGGACAAGACATGATGTCCTTGGCCTTCTTCTCCCTCAGGGGAAAGGCCACGCAACCCTTCTCGGTCAAACAACGTGCCACCACGGCCATGAAATTGGGAAACTCCGTGGCCCCCATGAGCCGGAAGAAGTCTTTTTCCGAAATGACCCCCAGCACGTCTTTCCTTTCATCCACCACCGGGACCCCTGAGATACCCTTGGAGGCCATGGCTCTGGCCACCTCTGCCGCGGGCAGATCTGGCGCCACGGCCAGAACCTGCCTTGTCATTATGTCCCGGGCTTTCACCGCATGCATCATTCTCTTGATGGCATGGCGGCAGGCATGCTTGTACACCTCCTGGAAGTCCGAAGGCGTGATATCCAAGTACCCGGGTATTTCCCTCATGGCTTCCATCACGTCTTCGTCCCTCATGAAGATCTCGCAGGAGGGGTACTCACCAGAGATCTCTCCGTTGGCCCTTGGTCGCTCTTCCATGGCATTGGGCTCCTGATTTGCGATTACCCCCCCCAAGCAAAGAAAGCCTCTGCGCTGGGGGTCTCAAGGCAAGCGCTTTTCCCATATCTAATTATGCCCTCTCAGAGAGCAAATCACCACCTTAGCCCGGATCATTGGCCAGAGCCCAGGAGATTGGGGGACTCGCGCCACCAAACCCCGCGGGAGGCCCTTGGACCTTAGGGACCCCAACCCTTTCCGCAGGCAATATCTAGGATGCAAACCTGTTTAGAACAAGAGCCCTTCTAATTGATCCAGAGTCTCCAGGGGTCTGGGGGCTGACCCCCTGGGCCTTGGAGAAGAATACCCCCTATCTTTTCTATTGACGAGCAGTGGGAATCAGGATATAGTTGCATTATTCGTGACGATGTCTCATCATATGTGACAGAAATAGCATCCTGAAGGAGGAGACGGGATGGAAGACAAGGGCATTTCGTACAGGCAAAAGCACAGGGGATTGATCGGGGTTGAGGTGAAGGTGCCGGTCAAAGATCGCCACGTGCTGAGCGTGGTTTATACCCCGGGGGTGGCAGCCCCTTGTCTGGAAATAGCCCGGGATCCGGATTCGTCTTTTGATTATACCTGTAGGGCCAACACCGTGGCCCTGGTCACCGATGGATCCAGGGTGCTGGGCCGTGGGGATCTGGGGCCCCTTCCAGCCCTCCCCTTGATGGAAGGAAGAAGCGTGCTTTTCAAGAGCTTCGCCGGGGTGGATGCCTTTCCCATATGCCTTGACACACAGGATCCAGAGGAGATCGTGCAGGTGGTCTCCATGATGGCCCCCACCTTCGGAGCAGTCTGCCTGGAGGACATAACCTCTCCCAGGTGTTTCACCATAGAGGGCCAGCTCAGAAGGGCTCTGAATGTGCCTGTGATGCACAATGACCAGCATGCTGGAGCGATTCTGGCGGTGGCCTGCTTGATCAACTCCCTGCGTATCACGGGCAAGAGCAAGGAGAGCCTGAAGGTGGTCGTAAACGGAGCCGGGGCCGGGGGCATTGCCACGGCCCGATTTCTCCTGGAGTGGGGCATCAAGGACCTGGTGGTGTGTGATTCCCAGGGCCCTCTTTACACCTTCAGGCCCTATGGCATGAACTGGGCCAAGAGCGCAGTGGCTTGGAGGACCAATACAAGGGGGGTACGGGGGGACCTGGCCGCTGCCTTGGAAGGTGCAGATGTTTTCATAGGCTTTTCCACCGGGGGGGTTCTGAAGCCAGAGACAATATCCCGCATGGCCTCGGATGCCGTGGTATTGGCCTTCGCCAACCCCGTGCCTGAAATAGGACTCAAGGAGGCCCTGGATGCAGGAGCCAGGATAGTGGGGGTCTCCAACAGCCCGGCCATGGATTTCAATGAGCTGAACATTGCCCTGGTCTTCCCAGGCCTTTTCCGCGGGGCCCTGGACGTGGGAGCCAAGGAGATAAACCCCAGGATGCGCCTGGCAGCAGCCCAGACCCTGGCGGAGCTCATTTCCGAGGAAGAGCTCTGCGAGGCTTACATAGTGCCGCGGCTCACCGAGTTCCGCGTGGCTCCCGCCATTGCGGCCTCGGTGGCCAGGGCTGCCATGGAAACAGGGGTGGCACGCAAGGAGGTGGATCCCAGAAAAGTTGCCGAGGAAACAGAGCGCTTCATCTACGAGGGGCATTTCACTGTGCCTCCCAGGGCCCAGGGGCCCATGGATTTCCAGCAGGAATCCCTGGACCTTCACCGCCGTTACAAGGGTGTGATAGGTGTCAGACCCAAGATCCCTGTGAAAGACCATCACATCTTGAGGCTCCTTTACCTTCCCTCTGGGGAGGTCACTGCCTCCAGGCTCATTGCCCAGGAGCCTTCCCAGGCCTATGAGCTGACCTGCAAGTCCAACCTGGTGGCTGTGATAACCGACGGCAGCGCAGTGTTGGGCCTGGGGGACATAGGAGCCAGAGCGGCTCTGCCCGTGATGGAAGGGAAGTGCGTGCTCTTTCAGACCTTTGGCGGAGTGGAAGCCTATCCGGTGTGCATAGCCACCCAGGATGTGGAGGAGTTCGTGTCCGTGGTCAAGGCTCTGGCCCCCAGCTTTGGCGGCATCAACCTGGAGGACATCTCGGCCCCTCGCTGTTTCGAAATAGAAAAAAGGCTCTCGGAACTCCTGGACATACCGGTCTTTCACGACGACCAGCACGGCACGGCAGTGGTGGTTCTGGCTGCCCTGATAAATGCCCTCAAAGTGGTGGGAAAGTCCATGGAAAACTCCCGCGTGGTGGTAAGCGGGGCTGGAGCCGCGGCCATAGCCACCACCAAGATACTTCTGGCTGCGGGTGTGAATGACGTGATCCTGTGCGACAGGCTTGGGGCCATATACAAAGGCAGAAAAAAGGGCATGAACCCTGTAAAGGAGGAGATGGCCCGTCTCACCAACCCCAGGGAGATCAAGGGCTCAATGGGGCAGGCCTTGGAAGGCGCAGATGTGTTCCTGGGGCTCTCAGCCCCTGGTGTCATAAACCAGGACATGATAAGAACTATGGCCCCAGATCCCATAGTGTTCGCCATGGCCAACCCTATCCCTGAGATCATGCCTCAGGAAGCCAAGGCCGCAGGGGCCCGCGTGGTGGCCACGGGCCGAAGCGACTTTCCCAACCAGGTGAACAACTGTCTTGGCTTTCCGGGCATATTCAGGGGAGCTCTGGATGTCATGGCCACAACCATAAACGATGCCATGAAGCTGGCTGCAGCCTACGCCCTTGCCCAGGCAGTCCCGGAGGCGGCCCTCGGGGAGGAGTTCATAATTCCGGAAGCCATGAACCTGCATGTGCCCCCCTTGGTGGCAGAAGCAGTGGCCAGGGCAGCCCTGGAGACAGAAGTGGCCCGCAAGCAGGTTGATCCAGAGCTGATAAGGAGGAGAACCCACAGGTATGTGCTGGAGGGGGGCATCTTGGCCGAGTAAGAGGGCATTCTTGGGGGGGGGCACTGCAGCCCCCTAATCCATACACTCTTGCGTGATGGAAATCCTCTTCTCTTTGGACTAGGCTGCAAGCTCTGTTTTCCGGATAAAGTTCTTGGTCCTGCGCTCATCCGGGGTCTCCCAATCCAGAGTCCAGACGGTCTCCGCTTTGCCCGTTTATATGAGCCGCCCGAGCAACCCATTGCCAGTGGCGCACCCGACAGGCATGAACATGTGTTCAAGCCCCCATCGCGAGCAAAACCTCTCGCCGTCATTGCCCATATACCGCCCTGGCTGTGGTAAACGGGGGATCCCTCCAGGAATGTCAAGCTCTGGCCTGAGCAATTTCTGTGCTGAAAAAAATACCGCCTGGGTCTTCTCGCCCTGGCTTAACTTTTGAGGCAAGAGCATGGCAGTTTACCTGAGTCCTCAAACCGGCACTATGGAAGCCAGGGCCGTCTTTGCGTGCCTGTCTATAAGTGGCACCCAGATAGGAGCTCTTCCCCTTCAGGGTCTTTGCCTGCTGCGCTTGTAGGTCTGGGGCGACACACCAAGAGGGCTTGCACAACTGCCTCACACAAGCTTTCCCCGAAAAGTCTTCCGGCTCATCTGGGAGACTCCCCGCCCGCCTGAGGCAGGCACATTCCTATGCTTAGGTCTACCAGGACGCACCATAGCTAGGTCACCCGGTTCTCTACGTTTCTCCCCGGACCCAGCTCCCACAAGAACTCCACACCTGGCTTCCTCTCCACCATCCATCCCGTCTGCCGTAGGTTAGGGGGGTTCCCTAATATGAAAGTCTCAATACCTTCCAAGGGGGAAGGGATACCTCCGGAATTCCCTTTGTCTTTCTCCAGTCTTCCAGAAACACTAGACACGAAAATGACTCAGTTTGTCTTTGACTCGAATAAGCCGGTTTCGTATACTCACCTCTAGTTTGGTGTAACTATAGGAAGTAACTCTGACAAATGGTCAGAGGATAGAAATGGCCGCCGAACAAAGCTGGGTTGGCGTCAACGACATGGCAGCCCACCTCAGGGTAGCCAAACACTCGGCTTGCAGGTGGATCGATGAATGGGGGCTCCCTAATCACCGGGTGGGGCGACTCTTTCGTTTCAAGCTATCCGAAATAGACGAGTGGGTGCGTCAAGGCAACGAGCGGGAGAAGGCTCCAAATTCCGTCCAAGGCCGAGAGCCTCCTCGAAACCTCAAACAAATCGATCAACACCCAAGATAAGTTTACGAAAAGAGGGGCGGGAATGAGCAGCACTCTGCTCACATCTCGAATCGGGCAGCGGATATACCTCCCAGGGCACTTCGATGTGCCTGTGGCTTTGGAGGACGCGCGGCCGCTCGGCTCTGAGGATTCGGCAGGCTATGAGTGCCGCGTTCGTCTTCCCGACGGCTCGTTGGAGGAGACCGTCATTTCCGCCGAAGAGGTCTTAGCTATCCTTGGAAAGGGGCCTGATGAGGCAAGAGCAGAGACCCCCGTGGATGCCGAAAAGCTTCGACTCCTGATCGAGTCGGCGCGAATCCGCCTGGCTTATGCCCATGATCCGCAGTTTGCCGTGAGCCTTTCGGGCATCCGCACCCTGCCGCATCAGATCGAAGCGGTCTACCAGGCCA
>JBBIOJ010000010.1:0-108958 GCA_037443445.1 Desulfarculaceae bacterium
AGCGCACGGGGGCCCAGAAGGTCTGCACACCCTGTGTGAACTGCTTCGATGGGATAAACAACTTGGCCAGGGAGTACAAGGACACCTACGAGTTTGAATCGGTGCATCTCTGGACGCTCTTGGCCAACGCCATTGTGCTTGACTGAGGGGAACTGATAGAGAGGAGCCCCCATACTCGTCGGCTCTTTTGATCGATGCAGGGTGGATCACGTTTGAGGGCCGGCGCAGGAAGCCCCTCTTGGAGCAGGAGCGGGACAAGGAGTCCCTTATCCTACCCGGAGGGGCTTTGGCATCTCCGGGGGCCTGCCTGAGGGAACCCCTGGTATGGTGCTCTTTTGGGGGGTAAGATCCTGGCCATGAGTCCGCGAGCCTCCAAGGTATCAGCACATCCCAAAAATAGTCTGGAGAAAGTGGCCAGGTCCCTGTTCCAGTGGTCCAGAGACGGGGTGCTGGTCTGTGACCCATCCGGCCGGATAACAATGGCCAACCCTGCCGCAGCCGATCTCCTGGGCTATGAGACTCCCGAGGAGCTTTCCCAGGGAAAGACCATGGAAGAGCTCTTCCAGAGTCCCCAGGAGGTGGCTTCCCTGCGCTTGAGGGCTGAACCTCCGGGATCTGTGAGGGAGTTCGACACTGCCTTGATAGGCAGGGAGGGAAGGGTGATCGGGGCGAGGGTTACCCTGGCTGCCATCGGCGGGGGTGGTGGGGATGTCCAGGGCCACGTCTTGATCCTGCGGGACATCTCCGAACAGATGAGGGCCAAGCAAGAGCTGGACCAGCAAAGCGCCAGGCTGGCCAGCTTGAGCTCCATAGCCACCACCCTTACAAGCAGCCTTGAGCTGAGAGAAGTCCTGGAGCACACCATAGACGAGATCCTGAAACTCCTCAGCGGGGCCAGCATCAGGATCTACATGTTGGACAGCAAGGGAGAATGGCTCAACCTGGTGGCCTGGAGGGGAGCCTCCAGCAGATTCATAGACAGACCCCACTTCCAGCGCCGCAGGGTTGGCGACGGGCTGCTGGGCAAGACTGTGCTGCACCGAAGGACCATAGTGGTGGACAACTTCCTGAGAGCCGAGGATCCCTATGTGGAGGACATAGTGGAGGAGGGGCTCGTCTCCTCGGTTTACATCCCACTGATGGCCAAGGAGAAGCCCGTGGGGGCACTTTGCGTTTCCAGCTACAGTGAATTTCGTTTCCCTGGAGATTTCGTGGAGTTTCTGACCGCGGTGGGCAACCAGATAGGCGTTGCCATGGAGAATGCCAACCTGTACGAGGGACTGAAGGAGGCGTACCAGGAGCTTCAAAAGACCCAGGAGCAACTCATTCGCACAGAGAAACTGGCCTCCCTGGGAAAGCTGGCCGCCACCATAGCCCATGAGATCAACAACCCCCTCTCGGTGGTTTTGACATACACCAAGCTCATGAAAAACATGTTGAAGCGGGGGAGCTTCAGCCCCAAGAGACTCTCGGACATCTCCAGGTTTCTGAGCACCATGGAGTCTGAGACGGCCCGTTGTGGTGAGATAGTTCGAAACCTCCTGGCCTTTGCCAGGCACTCCACCCTCAACATGGCCGAACACAGGGTAGAGGAGATCATCCAGAGGACGGTGGCCCTGATAGCCCATGACCTGGAGATGAAAGAGATGAGGCTCAAGTGTTCCTGGGAGCCGGGGCTTCCCTCTGTGAAGTGCGACTTCCGTCAGATCCAGCAGGCCATCTTGAATATCATGATGAACGGGGTGGAGGCCATGGGGAAGGGTGGGCTGCTCACTGTGGAGGCCAGCCGGTCCCCTCGGGAGGGATTCGTGCAGTTGAGGGTTAGCGACACTGGCTGCGGGATCCCAGAGGAGAATCTCTCCCAGATATTCGAGCCCTTCTTCACCACAAAGGAGGAGGCCAAGGGAGTCGGGTTAGGACTGGCAGTGGTGTACGGAATCATCACCAGGCATGGTGGCAGTATAGAGGTGGAGAGCCGAGTGGGGGAGGGGACCAGTTTCCGGGTCCATCTTCCCTGTGTGAGCGGGTCACAGGCAACTTTTCCCAAGAAAGGGAACCACTAAGGGGAAATCCCATGACTCGAAGGCCCAGGATACTGGTGGTGGATGACGAGGCCCCCATGCGGGAAAGCCTCAAGGACTGGCTTACAGAAGACGGCTACGAGGTGGGCCTGGCCCCAGGAGGGGAGCAGGCCATTGCCATGGCAAGGGATCGGGATTGGGACGTGATCCTTCTGGATCTGAAAATGCCCGGAATGGACGGGCTGGAAACCCTCAGGAAACTCAAGGGGGAGGATGTGGGAACAGATGCGCAGGTCATAATCATGACCGCATATGGAACCATCGACACTGCGGTTCAGGCCATGAAGGAGGGGGCTTTCGACTACCTTCTCAAACCCTTTGACCCTGACCAGGTGGAGATGGAGATCCAGCGCATCATCTCCCACAGGGAACTCCTCATGGAGAACCTGCTGCTAAGACAAAGGCTGGAGGAGAGAACCGAATTCGACGAGATAGTCGGAAGAAGCGAGCCCATGCAGAGGATCTTCCAGCTCATCAGGAAGGCGGCTCCCACCGACTCCACTGTGCTCATAACAGGGGAGAGCGGCACCGGCAAGGAGCTCATAGCAAGGGCCATACATGCTAACAGCCCCAGATGTTACAGGCCCTTTATAGCAGTGAGCTGCGGGGCCTTGCCCGATTCCATCCTGGAAAGCGAGCTTTTCGGGTACGAAAGGGGGGCTTTCACAGGGGCCATGCACACTAAGAGGGGCCGTTTCGAGTTGGCCCACCAAGGCACCCTTTTCCTGGATGAGGTGGGGGAGATAAGCCTCAAGACCCAAGTGGACCTGTTGAGGGTTCTCCAGGAGAGAGAATTCTGCAGGCTGGGAGGCAACCAGCCCATCAAGGTGGATGTGCGCATTTTGGCCGCCACCAACAGGGATCTCAAGAAAGCCATTGCAGAGGGCCGCTTCAGGGAGGACCTCTATTACCGCCTCAATGTGATCTGCATCCAGGTGCCTCCTTTGAGGGAGCGCAGGGAAGACATCCCTCTGCTGGTGGAGAGCTTTGTGAGGAAACTTTCCCTGGCCATGAACAGGGAGCCCATGAGGGTCTCACCAGCGGTCTTGAAGCTGCTCATGGAGTACGACTGGCCAGGAAACGTCCGGGAGCTGGAAAACGTGATCGAGAGGGCCCTGGTCATTGGAAAGGGCGGCCAGATCCTGCCCGAGGATCTACCCTTCTCCAGAAAGGAAGAGCCCTGCGAACCAAGCCCCAAATCCCTGAAGGGAATGGAGAAGCTCCACATTGAGCGGGTGCTGGAGGAGACAGGCTGGAACATAAGGCAGGCGGCCCGGCTCCTGGAAATAGACAGGCAGACCCTTTACAACAAGATGAAACGCTACCAGATAGAGCCCAGGAGGTAAGAGCCATCCTTTACCTCTATGTCACCCACCTGGGCCGCCCCAAGGAAGGGATCCTGGAGAAGGTGCAGGAGTCCGTCAGCTCCAAGACGGGGATTCCTTCCCGTGTGCTGCCTCCCCTGGAAAACCCCAGGTACGCTTACGACCAGAGAAGATCCCAGTACGAGTGCAGGGCCTTGCTGGAAAGGCTCAAGTCCTATTGCCCACAAGAGGGACTGGGCATCCTTGGGGTGACCCAGGTGGACCTGTTCCTTCCCGTGTTGAAATACGTGTTCGGACTTTCTGAGTTGGGGGGCCGGGCAGCAGTGATTTCCACGTACCGGCTAAGTCCCGAGTTTTACGAGAAAGGCCAGGACCAGGAGCTCTTGATGCAGAGGTTGGAGAAGACAGCAGTTCATGAAGTTGGGCATCTGCTGGGCCTCACCCACTGCCGTGACCAGCATTGCGTCATGCATGCCTCCACCATCATAGAACACACGGACCTAAAGCTGGCCAGTCTGTGCCCCACGTGTATGGAGCTTCTGAGATGGGAGCTGAAGCAAAGGACTCTTGGACAGGCCTCCCCATCAGTGCCGAACAAATAGACAAGTGGCCGAACTCTTCTACAGGCCTCAAAAACTAGGGGATTCAAAGTCTTAGGATATGTACGCCCATCGCGGAGTGTCCTGGGTGCCTAGATTTTCGGCATTCCTTCGAGTCAGGGTTCCTACTCCTGGCTTGGCTGCAGGATATAAGCTTTGATATCACCATGTTACATGTGAAATGGGTGCTGGCATCCTGTTTGCTTTTTATAAAAGCGTGACCCAAGAAAACCAGCAAGGAGGGATAGCCATGACACCCAGGCCCCAGAGCTCCATGAAGATAGTTCCAGCAGGCAAGAGAAAGTGCATCTGGATGGAGGCCGGCGTGGTCTCCTTCAAGCTCTGCGACAACAATTATGACTGCCCCACCTGCTCTTATGACCACGCCATGCAGTCCCGCTCAGAGCAAAGCAGGGCCCAGCAACCCCCGGTGGCCGTGGAGGCTCCAAGAGAGCGATTCACAGAGACCTGGGTGCAAAAAATGATGCAGCTGCCAGCATCCCGCCGCAAGTGCAGATACATGCTCACAGGGGAGGTCTCGAGCAAGATATGTCCCAACGCCTATGAGTGCGGCAACTGCGCCTTTGACCAGACCATGCAGGAACGGCTCACAGCCCAGGTCCTTCCCGTGAGAGCCCAAACCCAGGTGGGAGGTTTCCTTGTGGCTGAAGATCTTTACTATCATGAGGGGCACTCATGGGCCAGACCAGAATACGGCGGAAGGGTTCGGGTGGGCCTAGACGATTTTGCAAGAAGGCTTGTAGGAAAAATAAAGGGGGTGGGGCTTCCTCCAGTGGGCGGGGAAATACGTCAGGGCCAGGTAGCCTTCTCCTTGAGGAGAAACGGCCATACAGTCTGCGTGCTCTCACCCGTTGACGGCATCGTGGTGCATCAGAATCCACAGCTGAGCGCAGATCCTCTGAGTCTACACAGCTCGCCCTATGAGAGAGGTTGGTTTGTGGTGGTGGAACCCACGGCCCTCCGCAAGAACTTGAAGAGCCTCCATTTCGGGCAGGAGGCCCACCGATTCATTGAATCAGAAAGGGAAGAGCTTCTCTCCCTGGCCGGTCAAGTGCCTCTGGCTGCGGACGGAGGTGTTGCAGCCGAGGATCTCTTCGAGGAGCTGGAGGAGGCAAGCTGGTTAAAGGCAGTGAAGACCTTTCTCAGGAGCTAGGCACAAACCCACCGGGGCCGGCCTGTCGGCCCCCCAAAAAAAGCCCCAGCCCCAGGGGTCTTCTCCTTTGCGCCGTTCATGGTGCGGAGCCCACAGAGCCCACAGCCGGGCTTGACTTTTGCTTTCCTCTCAGGTACATAACCTTGAACATTTGAACCCGTAAGCCTATAATAAATTGACGACCTCTGGAGAACCGCATTTGCCTCCCCCAAACTGACAATCCATCGGTCGGCCTTCCAATGGACAGCTCAATCACTTCTTGCAGGAGAGGGAATACATGGCTAAGGGATCTGTTTTGGTAGTGGGCGGCGGGATAGGCGGAGTTCAGGCGGCCCTGGATCTAGCAGAAAGCGGATTCCATGTTTACCTGGTGGAGAGTTCCCCGGCCATCGGCGGGACCATGAGCCAACTGGACAAGACCTTTCCCACCAATGATTGCGCCATGTGCATCCTTTCACCCAAGGTGGTGGAATGTGGCCGCAATCTGAACATCGAGCTCCTCACCAACTCGGAAGTGCTGGACATCCATGGGAAGCCCGGGGATTTCAAAGTGGAGGTGCTCCAGCATCCCCGTTACATAGATCTCTCCAGCTGCACAGCCTGCGGGGAGTGCGCTAAAGTCTGCCCTGTGGACAGGCCCAATGAGTACGATCTGGGGCTTTCCAGCCGCAAGGCCACGTACAAGCGTTATCCTCAAGCCATTCCAAGCGGTTATGCCATTCAGAAGCTGGACACCGCCCCCTGCCGCATGGCTTGCCCGGCCAACCTGAATGTCCAGGCCTACGTGGCCATGGTGAAACAGAAGAAATACAAGGAAGCCGTGGAAGTCATAATGCGGGATCTTCCCTTCCCAGGAGTGCTGGGAAGGGTTTGCCCCCACCGCTGTGAGGAGAGCTGTAGGCGCAAGCAGGTGGACGAGCCGATATCCATAAGGGAGATCAAGAGGGTGGCTGCCGACCATGCCCCTGTGACCCAGCTTCCAGTTCCCCCCATAGACCTGAAGGAAGACACAGTGGCCATAGTGGGCTCTGGCCCGGCTGGCTTGACCGCAGCCTATTTCCTGGCCCTGGAGGGCTACAGGGTGACGGTGTACGAGTCCATGCCGGAACCCGGGGGAATGATGCGCTACGGCATACCAGAGCACAGACTCCCACGTTCGGTTCTGGATACAGAAATAGGGAACCTTAAAAGATTCGGGGTGGAGATCCAGACCAATGTGCGCATAGGCAAGGACCTGACCCTGAAGGAACTGAGGGAGCACGGAGCCAAGGCCGTTTTCTTGGCCACAGGGGCCTGGAAGGGGCTCAAATTGGGCATTCCCGGGGAGAAGGAGGGCCCAGGGGTTCAGGATGTGACCAGTTTTCTGAGAGAGGTTCATCTGGGTCAACTCAAGAAGATCCAAGGGAAGGTCGTGGTCATAGGGGGAGGCCACTCGGCTCTGGACGGCGCGCGCACAGCCCTTCGTCTAGGGGCCAGCGAGGTGAGCATCCTGTACAGGCGCTCCAGGGCCGAAATGCTCGCAGAGCCCGAGGAGATAGAGGAGGCAGAGGCCGAAGGAGTCAAGATCAATTTCCTGGCTGCCCCCTTGAGAGTCGTGCACGAGGGGGACCGACTGAAAGGACTGGAGTGCATAAGAACCAGGCTCACCGAGCCCGACAGCACGGGCAGAAGAAAGCCCATCCCTGTTGAGGGCTCTGAGTTCTTCATAGAGGCGGATCACATCATACCGGCCATAGGCCAGGAGCCTGAGCTGGGCTTCCTGGGGGATGGGCTTCAACTGGATGTTTCCAAATGGAACCTCCTGGTAGTGAATCCTGAGACACTCCAAACCAGTGTGCCGTGGATCTTTGCGGGGGGAGACGTGGTCACCGGTCCGGCCACCGTGATAGAGGCCGTGGCAGCAGGCAAGAGGGCTGCCAATTATATAGCCCGGTTCCTGAAAGGCGAGGAGCTTCCCAAGGAATGGGTGGAAGAGCCCCCCATGGGGCAGAATTGGACCGAGATACCTTCGGAGGTGGAGCGCAAGGAGCGTATGAGGGTGCCTGTGGTGCCAGCCCAAGAAAGAATCAGTGGGTTCCAGGAGGTGCGGCTTCAGGTGGAGGAGGAGGCCGCCAGCGCAGAAGCTGCCCGCTGCCTTGACTGCGGTGCTTGCTGCGAGTGCTACCAGTGCGTGGCTGCCTGCAAGGCAGGGGCCGTGGTGCACCACATGGATGAGGAAAAGAGGACCCTGGAGGTCGGGGCAGTGATCCTGGCCCCTGGCTTCGAGACGGTGGATGCCAGGAAGCTTCGCACCTACGGGTACGGCCGCATAAGAAACGTTGTCACCAGCAAGGAATTCGAGAGGATTCTGAGTGCCTCGGGGCCCTTTCAGGGCCACATGGTGAGGCTTTCAGACCATCAAGAGCCCAAGCGCATCGCCTGGATCCAGTGCGCCGGGTCCAGGAACATCAACGAGGGGGATCACCCGTACTGTTCCTCTGTGTGCTGCATGTACGCCATAAAACAGGCGGTCATAGCCAAGGAGCATGCCAAGGGGGATCTGGATGCCACTATTTTCTTCATGGACATGCGCACCTTCGGGAAGGACTTCGAGCGTTACTACGACAGGGCCCGCGAGGAGATGGGGGTGCGCTTCGTGCGCTCACGGATTCACTCGGTTGTGGAGGAGCCTGACACCAGGAGCCCATTGATCCGCTATGTGGACGAGGAGGGGAAGGTCCACGAGGAGCTCTTTGACATGGTGGTGCTCTCCGTGGGCATGGAGCCCTCTGCCGCTGCGGTGGAACTGGCCAGGAAAGTGGGGGTAGAGTTGGACCCGTACGGGTTTTCCTCCCTGGGGGGACTGGAGGCTGTGGCCACCTCCAGACAGGGCATCTTCGTGTGTGGCGCCTTCGAGGGCCCCAAGGACATCCCGGAGACGGTGATGCAAGCCTCCTCTGCGGTTGGAAGAGCTGAGACTCTGCTGGCAGATGCCAGGTATAGCGAGATCCTGGAGCGCTCCTACCCGGAAGAGATAGACATATCCAAGGACGAGCCCAGGATAGGGGTGTTCGTTTGCGATTGCGGCATCAACATAGCCAGCGTGGTGCGCGTGCCCGAGGTCAGGGACTATGCCTCCGGCCTGCCCGGGGTGGTGTATGCTGCCGAGAACCTCTTCAGTTGCAGCCAGGACAATATCCAGCGCATGGTGGAGGTGATCCGCGAGCAGAAGCTGAATAGGGTTGTGGTGGCCTCCTGCAGCCCCAGGACCCATGAGCCGCTTTTCAGGGAGACCATTCGCCAGGCAGGGTTGAATCCGTACCTCTTCGAGATGGCCAACATAAGAGACCAAGGCTCCTGGGTTCACCAGCAGGAACCCGAGAAGGCCACTCAAAAAGCCAAAGACTTGGTGAGGATGGCTGTGGCCAAGGTGAGAAACGCCAAGCCCTTGGAGCAACTCACAGTGCCAGTGGAGCAGACTGCCCTTGTGGTGGGAGGGGGCGTGGCCGGAATGAACTCGGCCCTGAATATTGCGGAACAGGGCTATGTGGTGCACCTGGTGGAGAAGTCGGACCAGTTAGGGGGCATTGCGCGAAAGCTGCATACCACCATAGAGGGAGACGATATACAGGCTTACCTGGAGGACTTGGTGGAGCGCGTGAAAAAGCACCCAAAGATAAGGCTCCACCTTCAAAGCGAGGTTAAGTCCCACACGGGTTTCGTGGGGAACTTCCAAACCCAGATCTCCAACTCCAAAGGCACAGAAGAGATCCGCCACGGGGTAACGGTAATGGCCACAGGTGCCAGGCCGTACGAGCCAAAGGAATATCTTTACGGACAAAACCCCAAGGTCATGACCTACATTGAGATGTCAGACCTCTTGGCAAAGGGAGCTCAAGCTCTGGAAGCTGTGGACACCGTGGTTATGATCCAGTGTGTTGGTTCCCGCAACGAGGAGCACCCTTACTGCAGCCGCATCTGCTGCCAAGGCTCCGTCAAGAGCGCCCTCAAGATAAAGGAGCTCAAGCCAGAGGCCAGGGTGTTCATCCTGTATCGGGACATCAGGACCTACGGTCTCATGGAGCTCTACTATCAGGAGGCCAGGAAACGGGGGGTGAGCTTCATCAGGTTCAAGAAGGAAGAGCCCCCTGTGGTGGAAAGTGATGCCCAGGGTCTGGTGGTGAGAGTCAAGGACCATGTGCTGGGCGAGGAAGTTGAGATCCACGCTGATCTGGTGGGCCTGGCCATAGGCGTAGAGGGTGAAAAGGATCAAGCAGTGGCCTTGCAGTTCAAGCTTCCCGTGAACGCGGATGGCTTTTTCATGGAAGCACATATGAAGCTGAGACCGGTTGATTTTGCTTCAGAGGGGAACTTCCTGGCTGGCTTGGCCCACGGACCCAAGCTTCTCAGGGACACCATAGCCCAGGCCGAGGCTGCTGCGGCCCGGGCGGTGACCGTGCTGGCCAAAGAGAGGCTCTACCTCCCAGGGGAGAAGGCCTGGGTGGACGAGGCGCGCTGTGTGGCCTGTCTCACATGTGTGAGGGCCTGCCCTTATCACGTGCCCCAGGTTGGGGAGAAGGGGGTGGCGGAGATCAACCCTGCGGCCTGCCAGGGATGCGGGATCTGCACCTCGGCCTGTCCCAGAAAGGCAATACAGCTGGGGGGTTACACGGACCAGGAGATACTGGCCAAGGTGGCTGCCCTTGAAGGCTAGGGTGGGCTGGCATGGCCAGAGAGTAGCCCAGGGCTCGGGTAGAAATGGGAGAGCTTCAGTGAGCTAGACATCAGAGGGGAGGAACAGGGACCCTGTGCACAAACCAGGAGGAGGACTCGAGGATGTCATATGAACCCAAGATAGCTGCTTTCTGCTGTACCTACTGCGCTTACTCGGCTGCTGATCTGGCGGGCTCCATGAGGCTCCAGTATCCCCCCAGCGTACGCATGGTGAAACTGCTCTGCACGGGCAAGGTGGAGCCCATCCATCTGCTCAAGGCCTTCGAGGCAGGGGCCGATGCGGTCTTCGTGGCAGGGTGACTGGAAGGCGAGTGCCATTTCCTGGAGGGAAATGTCAGGGCCAAGAGGTGGGTACGCTACACAAAGAAGCTCTTGAAGGAGATAGGGATAGAGCCTGAACGCCTGGAGATGTTCAACATGAGCTCCTCCATGGCTCCGGCCTTTGCCGAGGCGGTCAGGGAGATGACCAAGAGGGCTGAGGAGTTGGGTCCTTCTCCACTGAAGGGGAAAACCAAGCACGCGGCCTGAGAATCACCCTGGGCCAAAGGCCTGGAGTTCTTCAACTCCTTGTCTTGGACAGAGGCGGCCCCTGGGAGAACATGCGCTTTAGGTTTTCATTCACGAGACGGAGACAAGGCCATGATAGTCGGACATAGGAAACCCCTGGAAGAGATAAAGTCCTACCTGGACGGCTGCGAGAGGGTCCTGGTTCTGGGCTGCGGCACATGTGTGGCGGTATGCATGGCTGGGGGGGAAAAGGAAGTTCAGCTTTTGGCCTCCCAACTCAGGATGGCCTTCAAGGAGGAGGGCAAGGAGATCCTTGTGGAGGAGGAGACGATTCAACGCCAATGCGACAGGGAGTATTTCGACACCATAAAGGAAAAAGTGGAGAATTACGATGCAGTGCTCTCCTTGGCCTGCGGGGCCGGGGTGCAGCTAGCCGCAGAGCTCTTCCCCAGGCGTGTGGTGCTCCCTGGTCTGAATACAACCTTCATAGGGGTGGCTGAGAAAGAAGGGGTCTGGAGCGAGAAATGCAGGGCCTGCGCCAACTGCCTCCTTGCCGAGACAGGAGGCATTTGCCCCATCACCATCTGCCCCAAGGGGCTTGTCAACGGCCCTTGCGGGGGGACCAACCACGGCAAGTGCGAGGTGAGCAAAGAGAAGGACTGTGCCTGGACCCTGATCTACAGGAGGCTGGAAGGTCAAGGACGACTCGAGAAGATTCGGGAGATCCACCCAGCCAAGAATTACAAGGCCCAGACCACCCCGGCCACCATTGTCCACGCAGCCTACATAGAGGAGGAGGCGTAGCCATGCCTGTGCCCTTTGCGGAAGCGCTCAAGAGCAAGGAGTTCGTTGTAACGGCTGAAGTGGGTCCTCCCAAGGGTGTGGACATCCAGGAGATGCTCCACAACATAGAGCTCCTCAAGGACAAGGTGGATGCCCTGAATGTGACAGACAACCAAAGCTCGGTGATGCGCATAGGAAGCCTTCCGGTGTGCAAGCTCATCAAGGAGGCCGGTGGAGAGCCCATATTGCAGATGACCTGCAGGGACAGGAACCGGGTGGCCCTCCAGTCAGAGCTCTTGGGGGCCTATATCCTGGGCATCAGGAACGTGCTGGCCCTCACCGGGGATTACATCACCGTTGGGGACCACATCGAGGCTAAGCCTGTGTTCGATCTGGACTCGGTCTTGCTGGTCAAGCTGATCCGCCAGATGGAGCAGGGAAAGGACTTTGCGGGAAACGAGCTCAAGGGATCACCCAAGTTCTGTGTGGGGGCAATTGTGACCCCCGAGGCAGACCCAATAGAACCACAGCTTCTGAAATTCGAGAAAAAGATCAAGGCAGGGGCCGAGTTCATCCAGACCCAGGCCATCTACGATCTGGATAACTTCAAAAAGTTCATGGGCTATGCCCGCAAGTTCCAAGTGAAGATCCTGGCCGGGATAGTGCTTCTGGCCTCTGCAGGTATGGCCAGGTTCATGAACGCCAACGTGCCCGGAATCTTCGTGCCTCAAGAGCTGATAGAGGAGCTTGTGGCAGCCCCCAAGGGCAAGGCCCTGGAAAAAGGCATAGAAATAGCAGGGCGCATGATCCGTCAGCTAAGAGAAGAGAAAGTGTGCGACGGTGTGCACATAATGGCCATAGGTAGGGAGCACCTGGTGCCAGAGATTCTCTCGGCTGCGGGAATGTGAGGCCTGAAGCAAGGGGGGGGGCCTGTTGGCCCCGGAAATCCCCCGGGCCCTGAGGCCAGCTCTTTCCGAAATGGGCTAACCCACGAGCTTTTTTTACCCGGAGGGGACAGGGAATGAAAATAGCCGTAGGCGGCAAGGGCGGGGTGGGCAAGACCACCGTGACCGCTTCCCTCGCCAAGGCTTTTGCAATGAAGGGTTTTCAGGTCCTGGCAATAGATGCAGATCCCAATGCCACATTGGCCAGTGCTTTCGGTCTTCCAGATGCCTCCGAGATTCTCCCCATAGTCAAAATGGAGGAACTCATCCAGGAACGCACCGGGGCCAAACCAGGCTCCATGGGAGGTATGTTCAATCTGAATCCTCGTGTGGAGGACATTCCAGAGCGTTTTTCCAAGCTGGTGGAGCCGGGCATCCGCCTCATGGTGATGGGGGCTTTCAAGGCTGGCGGAGGCGGCTGCTACTGTCCTGAAAACGCCATGCTGAAGGCCCTTGTGACCCACCTTCTCCTGGATCGTAAAGAGGTGGTGATCATGGACATGGAGGCCGGCATTGAGCATCTGGGCAGGGGCACTGCCCAGGCCGTGGACAGGCTCATCGTGGTGGTGGAGCCCGGCCGAAGGAGCATAGAGACGGCGAAGACCGTGAGGAAACTCGCTTCCGACATAGGCCTTGTGCGCATAGGGGTCCTGGCCAACAAGGTGCGGGGCCCCGAGGACGAGGCTTTTCTCAGAAGGCATATGGAGGGATTTGACATACTGGGGATGATCCCATATTCCGAGAAGATCATAGAGGCGGACATGGGGAATCGTCCGCCGTATCAGGCATGGCCAGAGCTGGTGGAGACCATGGGGCAGGTGGCAGAGCGGCTCCTGGGGACGGGCTAACGGCCTGAGTTGGGAAGGGCTGTGCAGAGGCTACGATGGGGAGGTCAGAAGGAGATGAAGCTGGGAAACACTTTGGGGAAGGAACAGTTGAGGGAGCTGGATGAGGCGATCCAGGCGTACAAAGACCAGCCCGGACCACTCATCCCCATCTTGCAAAAGGCCCAGGAGATCTTCGGTTACCTTCCCTTGGAGGCAATGAAGCACATCGCCAAGGAGCTTCGCGTGCCGGCCTCGAGGCTTTTCGGGGTGGCCACATTCTACGCTCAGTTCTCCTTCAAACCCAGGGGGAAACACACAATACTGTCCTGTCAGGGCACGGCCTGCCACGTTCGCGGAGGAGCCAAGATCCTGGAGGAGATGAAAAGGGAGCTCAAGGTCGAAGCCGGGGACACGACCCAGGACGGTAGGTTCACCCTGGAGAAAGTGTACTGCATAGGTTGTTGCAGCCTGGCCCCGGCCATCATCGTCGATGAGACGGCCTATGGGAAGCTGACCCCAGAGAGGGTGAAGGAGGTCCTGGGAAAGTACTAAACAGGGCCCGGGCACCTCGCCCAGCAAGAAATCGGTTACAGGGCCACAATGGAGTGTTTGGGAGGGAAGGCCAGGAGGGATTGACCCATGACGGTTGCGGACCTCGAGAAGATCAGGAAGCGGACGCGCACCTTCGCTGAGGTGAAAGCGGGACAGGTGCATGTGGTTGTGGGCATGAACACCTGCGGCATTGCATCGGGCGCGAGGGAAACGCTTCAGTCGTTCAGGGATGGGATGAAGCGCCGTGGGATCTCGGGCAAGGTGTTCCAGACAGGCTGCATCGGGATGTGCTTCGAGGAGCCGCTGGTGGACATAATCCAGCCTGGGAGGCCGAGGGTCACTTACAGACACGTGGATGCAGACAAGGTGGAACGTATCCTGGAGGAGCACATCGAGGCCGGGGGCCTGGTCGAGGAATGGGCGCTCGCCCAGTTTCCCAACGGGGCAAGCCCCCTGGAAGGGGTTCCACTATACGGGGAGCTCCCGTACAACTCCAAGCAGCAGAAGATAGTGCTCAGGAAATGCGGGTTCATTGATCCTGAGAGCATTGATCAGTACATAGCCACCGATGGCTATTTTGCCCTGGCCAAGGCGCTCAGCCAGATGACCCCAGAGCAGGTCATCGAGGAGGTCTTGGGATCGGGATTGCGGGGACGAGGTGGAGCCGGATTCCCAACAGGGCTCAAGTGGAGGGCGACTCGCCAGGCTCCAGGCAGCCCCAAGTACATCGTATGCAATGCCGATGAGGGGGACCCGGGGGCTTTCATGGATAGAAGCGTCTTGGAAGGGGACCCCCACTCGGTCCTGGAGGGCATGCTCATAGCCGGCTACGCCATCGGGGCACAGGAGGCTTACATCTACGTGAGGGCCGAATATCCTGTGGCCGTGAGACGGCTCCAGCAAGCCATCGCCCAGGCCAAGGAGTACGGGCTGATAGGGGAGAGGATCCTGGGCACTGATTTCTCCTTCGACGTCAAGATCAAGATGGGGGCAGGGGCTTTCGTCTGCGGGGAGGAGACGGCTCTTCTGGCCTCAATCGAGGGGAAGCGTGGCATGCCTCGTCCTCGTCCTCCTTTCCCAGCCCAATCGGGTCTCTGGGGCAAGCCCACCAACATCAACAACGTGGAGACCTACTCCAATGTTCCCGCCATTGTCCTAAATGGGGCCTCATGGTACAGCTCATTTGGGACCGAGAACAGTAAGGGCACGAAGGTCTTCTGCATCACCGGGAAGGTAAAGAACTCCGGCCTCATAGAGGTCCCAATGGGCATAAAGCTGCGGGAGGTCATCTTCGACATAGGAGGTGGCATCCTTCAGGACCGGGCCTTCAAAGCTGTGCAGACAGGAGGGCCCTCGGGCGGGGTCTTGCCAGAGAGTCTCCTGGACCTTCCAGTGGATTATCAAGAGCTGGCCAAGGCGGGCTCCATCATGGGCTCTGGCGGCGTTGTGGTAATGGACGAGACAACCTGCATGGCCGATGTGGCTCGCTACTTCTTGACCTTCACTCAAAGCGAGTCCTGTGGCAAGTGCACGCCCTGCCGGGAGGGCTTACAGCGGATGTACCAGATACTGGATCGTATCTGCAAGGGAAAGGGAACACCAAGCGATGTGGACGACCTCGAAGAGCTGGCCAGGTCCATAAAGGACTCTTCCTTGTGCGGGCTGGGCCAGACTGCTCCCAACCCGGTTCTGACGGTTTTGCGTTATTTCCGCGAGGAAGTCGAGGCTCACATAAGCCAGAGAAGATGCCCGGCCGGGGTGTGTCCGGAACTAATTCGTTACGAAATAGATCCACAGAAGTGCAAGGCCTGTGGTATCTGCCGTAAGAAGTGTCCGGCAGAGGCCATCGAAGGAGCTCCAAAGGCGATCCACAGGATCATCCAAGAGAAATGCGTCAAATGCGGGACATGCTACGAGGTGTGTCCGACCAAGTTCTCGGCCGTGTATAAGGTCTGAATCCAGGTGGCGGCGCCCTAAGTCCGGATCTTCGAGGAGAGTTACATGAACACGGTCAGGCTCATCATCGACGGCAAGGAAGTGATCACAGCTGCTGCAAACACAATTCTCATGGCGGCTAGACAGGCCAAGATTCACATCCCCACCCTCTGTTACCACCCCAAACTACCCATCTCCGGCGCCTGCCGGGTGTGCGTGGTGGAGGTGGAGGGAAGGCCGGCGCTTGTGGCCTCATGCGCCATGCCTGTGGCGGATGGGATGGTGGTGCACACCAGGAGCGAGCGGGTCTTGAGGGCCAGGAGGCTTGTGGTGGACCTGCTCTTGGCTGGCGGGGATCACAACTGTCTACTTTGTCAATCCAACGGCTCCTGTGAACTTCAGGAACTGGCCTACGAGCTTGGGATAGAGAGCTTCAGGTTTCCGGTGGATTCCCCTGGCTATCCCAAAGATACCTCCAATGCCATGATAGAGCGGGACCTCAACAAGTGCATCCTCTGTGGCAGGTGCGTGAGAGCCTGCAACGAGGTGCAGGTCAATGAGGTCATAGACTTTGGTTTCAGGGGAGGGAAGGCCAAGATAGTCACGGCTTGGGACCTGCCCTATGGGGATTCGAACTGCGTTTTCTGTGGTGAGTGCGTATCTGTTTGCCCTACAGGGGCCCTCACAGAGCGCCAGGCCAAGTTCCAGGCAAGGCCCTGGAAGGTAAAAAAGGTGCGTACCACATGCACCTATTGCGGGGTAGGCTGCCAGCTGGATCTCAACGTGGTGGATGGAAAGGTGGTGAAGGTGACTTCAGACTACCGGTACGGTCCACCCAATTTCGGGAGTCTCTGTGTCAAGGGCCGATTCGGTTACGACTTTGTTCACCACCCGGACAGGCTCACCCGGCCCCTCATCAAGGAGAATGGGAGCTTCAGAGAAGCGAGTTGGGACGAGGCCTTGGATCTGGTGGCAAGGAAGTTCTCAGACATCAAGGCAAAACATGGCCCCCAGGCCCTGGCTGGGCTGACCTCTGCCCGCTGCACCAACGAGGAGAACTATCTGTTCCAGAAATTCTTCAGGGGGGCTTTGGGAACCAACAACGTGGACCATTGCGCCCGTCTCTGACACAGCTCCACGGTGGCAGGTCTTGCCGCCGCGTTTGGAAGTGGGGCCATGACCAACTCCATCTCGGAGGTCGAGAAAGCAGATCTCATCCTGGTGACAGGATCCAACACCACAGAGATGCATCCTGTAATAGCCAGCTATGTTAAAAGGGCCGTGCGCCAAAGGGGTGCCAAGCTCATTGTGGTGGACCCCAGAAGGATAGACTTGGTCTCTTACGCGGATCTTTGGCTGAACCCAAAGCCTGGGACCGACATAGCCTGGATCAACGGGATGATCCACGTGATTCTCCGGGAGGGGCTGGAGGACCGCGATTACGTGGAGGAGCGCACAGAGGGCTTTGAAAAGATGAAGGAGGTGGTAGAGGCCTACAGCCCTTCCAAGGTGGAGCAGATAACAGGGATCGCGGCAGCCCATCTGGAAAAAGCTGCCCGCATGTACGCCCAGGCCAGAGCTGCCTCCATCCTGTATGCCATGGGAATCACGCAGCACACCTCGGGCACCGACAACGTGAAAGCCCTGGCCAACCTGGCCCTGCTCTGCGGAAACGTGGGGATTCCCAATGCAGGGGTGAATCCCTTAAGAGGTCAGAACAATGTCCAGGGTGCCTGCGACATGGGCGGGCTCCCCAACGTGTTCAGCGGTTACCAACCGGTTTCTGACCCGGCCGCAAGGGAAAAGATGGCCAAGGCCTGGGGGGTGGACTCTCTTTCTGAGAAACCTGGCCTTACCCTCATGGAGATGATGGAGGGGGCAGGGAAGGGGACCATGAAGGGCATGTTCATCATGGGTGAAAACCCCATGCTCTCGGACCCTGATCTCCAGCACGTGGAGCAGGCCTTGAGAAAGCTGGAGTTCCTGGTGGTGCAGGACATCTTTCTAACAGAGACCGGAAAGCTGGCCCATGTGGTGCTGCCCGGGGTAAGTTTTGCCGAGAAGGATGGCACTTTCACCAATACCGAAAGGCGGGTGCAGCGGGTGCGCAAGGCGGTCTCCCCGCCAGGCATGGCAAGGCAGGACTGGGAGATACTGTGCGATCTTTCAAGCCGCATGGGTCTTTCCATGCAATACAAGGACCCCGAGGCAGTGATGGATGAGATCAGGGATGTCACCCCCAGTTACGCTGGGATCACCTATGCCAGGATAGAGAGAACTGGGCTACAGTGGCCTTGTCCCACCCTGGATCACCCCGGGACTGGTTTCCTGCACAAGGATCGCTTTACAAGGGGCAGGGGGCTTTTCCATCCGGTAGAACATAAGAGCCCGCCAGAGCTCCCTGACCAAGAGTATCCTTTTTATCTTTCCACAGGGAGGATTCTTTACCAGTATCACGGGGCCAGCATGAGCAGACGCTCCAAGGGACTGTCCGAAAGGGCGCCCAGATGCGAGGTGGAGATATCCCCCCAGGATGCTGAAAGACTCGGTTTGAAGGAAGGCTCCATGGTGAAGCTGCTTTCCAGGAGGGGGCAGATAGAGGCCTTGGCCCGAATAACCGAGAAAGCAGTGGAGGGCACGGTTTTCGTCCCATTCCACTATGCTGAGGCCGCAGCCAACCTGCTCACCCATTCCAGCCTGGATCCGGTCTCCAAAATCCCGGGTTACAAGGTCTGCGCCGTGAGGGTGGAACCCCTATGAGGTTCATTATGTCTTGCGCTCCTGGGGCGGATCCTGGTCAGGTGTCATGACAGGTAGACTGCATTTTCAGCCCGAGATCGAGACCATGCCTACTGAGAGGCTCCGGGAGCTTCAACTGGAGAGGTTCCGCCACGCCGTGGCTCGGGTCATGTCCCACAGCCAGTTCTACAGAGACCTTTATGCCAAGGCAGGTGTTGATCCCGAGGAGATCCGGAGCTTCGAGGACATTAGAAAGGTGCCTCTTCTGGACAGGGAGCAGATAGAGTCCTTTTCCCCTTTCCAGGGGCTCTGTTCGGATCCGGTCCGAGTCCGGGAGATTCACTCCACTGCCGGAAGCAGGAGCAAGAAGAGCTTCCTGGTGGCGGCGACCCAGCATGACATAGACTACTGGGCCGATCTGAATGCCAGAGCCCTTTGGATGGTGGGTCTGAGGCCTGGAGACGTGTTGCTGAATGCTTTCCCCACGGGAATAACCACCTGGGGCTTCGGGCTCCACTACGGGGCCCTCAAGCTGGGTATGACCAGTGTCCCGGCTGGAAACCTCCCTCCTGAGCAACTCCTGGATTTGCTCGTGGAGGCCGAGGCAACGGCCCTGAGCGCCACACCCAGCAAGGCCCTGAATCTGGCCAGGCTCCTGGAAAAGAAGAAAAAAGATCAACGGGATGGGGCCAGGTGCCGGGTGGCACTCCTAGGGGCAGAGCCCTGGAGCCGGGCCATAAGGGAAAGGATAGAGGCTGCCCTGGGGGTGAGGGCGTTCGATCTTTATGGAATGAGCGAGCTGCTGGGGCCCTCCATGGGGTGCGAGTGCGAGGTAAGGGATCGCAAATTCGGAATGCATGTTTGGGCAGACGCTTTTCTTTGCGAGTGCATAGACCCTCGCACCGGATGGGTCATGGAAGAAGGCGAAGAGGGGGAGCTAGTCTGGACGTCCCTGGTTTGGGAAGGCACTCCTTTGATAAGGTACCGAAGCAGGGATCTTTCTGCCATTACCTGGGCCAGTTGCGACTGTGGCCGCACGCATCCCAGGATAGCAGCCATAAAAGGCCGTGCAGAGGATGCTGTGAGCCTCGAAGGCATCATAGTCTATCCCAGCCAGGTGGAGGAGACGGTTCTGGCTTTCGAGGAAGCCGGCTCTCAAACCAGGATCGTTCTGGACAGGGACAAGAGGGGTTCAGACTATCTCAGCGTGATGGTGGAGCTCAAGGACAAGGCCTATTTGCAGGACCAGAGCCTGTGTCAAGCCCTGGCTCGCCGCATGAAGGAAGCGGTTCGCCAGGCAACGGGCATACTTCCCAAAGAGGTGGAACTGCTTCCACCTGGAGGGCTCAAAAAGGCCACCGGCTCAGAGGGGAAAACAGCGGTGGTGCGTCTTGAGGACAGAAGATCCAGTTGAGAACACCTCACAAAGAGGGGCGAAGATGAGTATGATGGAGCTGGAAAAAGTTCTGGACCTGGCAATCACCGAGGAAATGGCAGCCCATGGGCTTTACCAGGAACTGGCCTCCAAGGTGGCGGACCAGGCTGCAAGAGACACTCTGCTTTTCCTGGCCCAGGAAGAGCTGGCCCACAGGGACTTGCTGGTGGCGTACAGGGAAGGGCGACTGGAGGCCCAGGGCCTGGGCATGAAGGAACCCGTGGATGCCCACTTGGTGGAGACCTTTGGGACTCCGCAGTGGGATCCATCCTGGGGACTAAAAGAAATATTCCTGGCTGCAGCCAGAAAAGAGCAAATCTCCCACGAGTTCTACGGGGAGCTGGCTGCAAAGCATCCCATTGGCGCGGTGCGGGAACTGTTGCTGAAGCTGGCCAGGGAGGAACTTGTCCACAAAGAGAGAATGGAATACCTGTACGCCAACACAGCATTTCCCCAGACAGACGGAGGCTAGGCCGCCATGGAACGAGAAAACACAGAGGCTGCAAGTGGGCCCTGGGATGCTGCCTCGTTTTGGTCCTTGATAAGAAAGAGGAGGAGCATCCGCAAGTACAAGCCCCAAGAGGTGGAGCCTGAAAAAATACTCCGACTTGCCGAGGCAGCCCTGAGGGCACCTTCCTCCAGGGGGCTCAACCCTTGGGAGCTTGTGGTGGTCACAGACCAGGGGTTGCTGGAGGAGCTATCCAGGTGCAAACCCCACGGAGCCGCCTTTCTCAAGGAGGCCCCTTTGGGAATAGTGGTCTGCGCGGATTCCAGCAAATCGGACGTTTGGGTGGAGGATGCCTCCATAGCAGCCACCTTCATCCTACTGGCTGCAGTGTCTTTGGATCTGGGGGCCTGTTGGATCCAGCTTCGGGGCCGCATGTACGACGAGAAAATGAGCGCAGGCCAGAGGGCTGCTCAATTGCTGGGGCTTCCGGGGAACCTGGAGGTGGAGGCCATTGTGGCAGTGGGGTATCCGGACGAGGTAAAGCTCCCCCATCCTGCTGAAAAGCTGCTTTGGGAAAGACTGCACAGGGAAAGATATGGGGAGCCTTTTAAGGGAGCCTGATCCCAGGCTCTGGATTCTTGAAGGCTAGCAGCGGAGCTGGCTTGGGCCCCCTGAGTTCCAAGAGCCCTTCGGCCTGCCTCTTTCACCGCTCCTGAACAATGCAGAAAAAGAGCGGCCTCCCAGTGCTTGGGACGAGTGTTGGCTGACAAGATCTGATTGGGATCTGAAAGCTAAGAGGCCGCCCCTCTCCTGCGGCCTCGCGAGAACTAGATCAGATGGCCCTTACGTTTTTTGCCTGTGGCCCTTTGCGGCCCTCCTCCACGTCGAACTCCACCCGCTGACCCTCGGTCAAGGTACGAAATCCCGCGCCGACGATGTCCGTGTAATGGACAAAAGCGTCCCCCCCATCGTCTTTTTGCACGAAACCATATCCCTTCTTTTCATTGAACCACTTAACGGTACCTTTCATTAATCTCTACCTTTCTTCTTCTTTTATTTCGTTGGGATTCGACTTGGGGTGAGCCTTCCCAATGGAGAGGGAGAAAAACAATGGAATGAGCTCCAACCGTCCAACGTATATCACCAACTTTTTTTAGTCTATCCCGGATACTTTTTTTTAGCAACAAAAAAATTGAACCTGTTCCAATTCCTCTTCGACTCACAGCTCCGGGTGTTTCAGCTTCCGATAGTAGGAGTTCACCAGGTAAATGGCCGCCAAGGGGTTATGTCCCGTGACCCTGTCCTTCACGGCCAGCACAGTGGTGGGAGCTTTGGCATGTTTGAAGAACAGCGAATCATGCCCAACACAGAGTCCCAGAAGCACGTTCATCTGGGTTTTCTCCTCGTTGAGCAGCATTGCCTGGTAGATCGGGTTACACATGGACTCATCCGTGCCCCGGTGGATCTTCTCCTCGTCCTGGATTCCTATGGCTTCTTTGGGGGTTCTTCCTGCCTTACAGACCACCGAGATGACCTGGAAGCCGTGGGCCTCCAATATCTCGGCCACGACCCTGGCCTCCCTGGCAAGACCTATGCAAAAGGCCAGCCCCAGTTTGCTGTAACCCATCTTTTTTGCAAACTCGCAAATCTCAATTATCCTAGGCTTTGTGGGCTGCATTATGTAAGGCCTTTGCTCTCTGTTGGCATAACACTCTGCCTCTTGCCTGGAAGCCTGTCTTGCGAACTCCCTGGTGGCTGGCTCTTCATAGCAGGTGTTGGCCTTCTCCAGCACATGCTTGTCCAAGTAAGTGGGGCAGCCCCTTGCCCCTGGTCCTCCTTTCACTCGGCAGGCTCGGCTGGATGTGTCCTCTTCACAATAGGCACATGAGGGGGGTAGAGGGGTTTTCTTCTCATTCATGGCTCGCCTCTCAGGCCTTTTCCAGCCGGGAGAAGACCAGGCAGGCATTGGTGCCCCCGAACCCAAAGGAGTTGGAAAGAGCATAGCCTATGCCCATGGGTCTGGCCTTGTTGGGCACGTAATCCAGGTCGCAATCCGGATCAGGGTTCTGGTAATTGATTGTGGGGGGTGCCACTTGATCCCTGATAGCCAGACAGGTGAAGGCCGCCTCTGCCGCCCCCGCTGCCCCCAGCAGGTGTCCGGTCATGGACTTGGTGGAGCTAATAGCCAACCTGCGGGCGTGCTGACCAAAAACCTTCTTGATGGCCAGGGTCTCTATGGCATCGTTGAGGGGTGTGGAGGTTCCGTGGGCATTTATGTAATCCACCTTCTCGGGGGCAATTCCGGCATCCTCCAAAGCCATGCGCATGCAAAGAGCAGCACCTTTCCCCTCTGGGTCGGGGGCGGTGAAATGGTGGGCATCGTTGCTGAGCCCGTAGCCCACGATCTCGGCGTAGAGCTTGGCCCCTCTGGCCTTGGCATGCTCCAGTTCCTCAAGAATCAACATGGTAGCCCCCTCGGCTGGCACAAAACCGTCCCTGTCCTTGTCAAAGGGTCGGCTGGCCCCCTGGGGGTCATGGTTGCGGGTGGAAGTGGCTTTCATGACATCGAACCCCCCCAGCATGAGCGCTGTGAGGGAAGCCTCGGTACCTCCCGCGAACATCACCTTTGCCTGCCCCCGCTGGATGACCTTGAAGGCGTCTCCAATGGCGTGGCTGCTGGCAGCGCAAGCCGTGACAGTACAAGTGTTGGGGCCCCGGATACCGTAACGGATTGCCACCAGCCCCGAGGCCATGTTGGCTATCATCATGGGAATGAAAAAGGGCGACAACTTCCTTGGGCCTCCCTCCAGGAAGCTTTTGAAGTTCTTCTCGAAAGTCTCAAGCCCTCCAAAACCTGTCCCCACTATGGCCCCTGCCTTATCCTTTAGCTCCTCTGTTACCTGAAGCCCTGAGTCTGCCAGTGCCATCTGGGCCGCCACCAGGGCAAATTGGCAGAAATCATCGTACCGCCTGGCCTCCTTTGGGTCCAAATACTTGGAGCGGTCGAATTCCTCCAGCTGGCCTGCCACCTGTGTCTTGAAGGGGGAAGGATCGAACTTGTGTATTCTGCTTATTCCGGAACGCCCTTCTAGGCAGGCTTTCCAGGAGGCCTCCAGCCCTATGCCCAGGGGTGTGAGCATCCCAATGCCGGTTACCACAACACGCTTTGACATACCGCGACCTCCAGCCGTATTCAGGGTCCAGCTATTGTAACAGAACTTCCCTGGAGATCAAAACAGCAAGAACCCGGATCTTTAGCAAAGGCAAAGCAAACCGTGGGCTGTGACCTCCAGATCAGAAAAGATCTTGCCGGAGCCTGGCTTGAGACACCAAAATGCTCAACTTCTGAGAAGGCGCCTAAATGAAACCTGTTGTCACGAGGCGCCAGAGTCAAGACAGGGGGCTCTCCCCGGCCAGAAACCGCTTTGACGCTGAGCTCCCGGCCCCCAGCATTGCACAAGCAACCTCTCAGACAAGAAGGGAGAGTGCGGGAGTCAGAAATCCTTAAGAATCTGTTGGGAGAGAAAGGCCATCTGGTGTCTGATGGTGCTGTCCCCGAGGCACCTTTTCTGTATCATGGCCAAAGAATGAATCACAGAGGCATGATCCCTATTGAAGGCCTTCCCTATCAGGCTCAAGGTGGCATCCGTGTGTTGACGGCAAAGATACATGGCCACCTGCCTGGGATAGTAAACAGCCCTTTTCTTTGATCTGGAAAGCAGGGTCTCCCTGTCTATCTTGAAGTAATGGCATACACAATCCACTATTTGCTCTATGGTGGGCTTTGCAGGCAAGGAGGTGTCCCTCAGAAGATCCCGTGTCACCTCCCTGGCCAGCTCCAGGTCCACCGGCCTTCTCAGGAGGGACGCCTTGGCAATCAGCTGGATGAGGCCGCTTTCCAGTTGCCTCACGTTGTCCGTGAAACGCCTGGCAAGGTACTCGGTCACTTCCTCCGGGATCTGGACTCCCTCTTGTCTGGATTTTTGTTGAAGAATCCTGCACCGGGTATCCAGGTCCGGTGGCTTTATGTCCACCACCAGTCCGCTGCTGATCCTGGACCTGAGTGACTCCTCCATCTCTGGGATTTCTCTTGGGGGCAGGTTGCTGGTCAAGACTATCCGCTTGCGCGCACTGGTCAGGGCGTCCAAGGTGTGGGAGAGTTCCGCCTGGGTGTGCGCCTTGCCGCTTAGAAACTCGATTCCGTCTATGACCAAGACGTCACACAGGTGCCTGTATTTCTCTTTGAAACCCTCCAGCTGCTTGTTCTTGAGCCCCCTTACCATCTCTGTTACAAAACCCTCTGCGGTGGTGTAGAAAACCTTTTGCTGAGGGCCGTGCTCCACCACATGGTTTCCTATGGCGCAGGAAAGATGGCTTTTCCCCAGGCCCACATTGGCCAGCACCAGGAGAGGATTGTAGCGAGTCCTCTGGGACCTGGCCACCTCCAAGGCCGCACTGTAAGCGAACTCGTTGCAAGGACCCACCACGAACCGCTCGAAGGTGTAGTCCCCATTGAGCCCGGAGTGCCACAAAGGGGAAGGGTTCACGTCTGAAAAGCGTATCTGTACAGCTCTCTTGCCCCTCAAGGAGGGCTCGTCCAGGCCTGTCTGCACCCGGAATTTCAAAGGCCGCTCCAGCCCTGCCACCTCTCTGAGGGCCTTTTCCAGCCTCTTGCGGTGATGTCTTTCCACCCAATCCTTGAAAAACCCGTTGGGGCACTCCAGCATCACCTCATTCTCCTCGCTTTCCACCAGTCGCAAAGGAGCTATCCAGCGCTGAAAGCCCTCGGGATCCATGGAGTTCCTGACCGCATTCTTGGCTTGCTCCCAAATGGCCTTCATACCCAAGACTCCTTGGTTTCCTGTGCTATTGTGGAAGAAGGGAGTAAACCGGAGACGGGCAGTATGTTGCGGCCTCCTTGCCTTGATAGTCAAACCCGGATTGGGCCCGATGAAGCGGATTCAGTCCGGGGAGAAAAAACTTCAAGTCCGGAAACTAGAAAGCTTTGATATCTCAAAGGGCATGAGAGACGATTTCGGCAAAGCCTTGAAAACCTGATGATGGATGAAAATACAACCATATGAAATAGATATGTGAGTCTTCAACAAACAATGAAAAATCCTCCTCCACTTACGAATCTCTGATTTTCTCTCAAAATCTCCTGTTTTTGCCTGGATAGACCCTTTTTGACTTTTCCCAGGCCCCGGGGTATATAAGAGACATGAACCCCCTTGATATGGTCTTCTTGGGCATCTTGGGTGTGAGTCTTCTTTACAGTACTTGGAAGGGTTTTGTGCGGGACGTCTTCTCCCTGGTGGGGATCTTGGGGGGATTCTTATTGGCAGCACGCTTTTACCCCCATGTGGCGGGTTGGCTGAGCCCATTGGTGGGCAAAGAGTGGGTGGCGGCCTTGGTGGCCTGCGGGATCCTTTTTTTGGCAAGCTTCCTGGCGGTGTCTCTGGTGGGCAGGATGCTGGGGCGAAGCCTCAAGATCCTAAGGTTGGGATGGCTGGACAAGACAGCCGGGTTCTGCTTTGGATTTCTCAAGGGGCTGGTCATATGTCTGGGGCTCTTGGTGGCCTTGGTGAACCTTCTCCCCTCCAGAACTCCTGTCTTGACAGACTCCAGGCTGGCCCCGATGCTGTTTCAGGTCACCAAGGAGGTTGGGAAGAAAGTGCCTGGCCAAGCAGGGAAGTGGTTGAGGGATCTGGGCTTGCCCAGAAGGGACAAGGATGGCACGGGGCGTACTGCCAGGCAGGGGGCCAGCTCTTGAGTGAGAAAAGATCCCTCCTGGGGAGGCTTGTGAGTAGGCTGTTCACAAGGGGCAAGGCAGCACAGGCATGCCGCGAGCCTCAGGGGCAGGCAAGAGGCGGCAAGTCTTCTGTGGAGAAGTTGCTTGTGGAGATGAAATTCGGTAAACGTTGAAAGAAAAAAGAGGGAGGAATGAGATGGATCTCAGGGGATGTCATATACCGCTGGTGACCCCTTTTCTGGAAGACGGAAGCATAGATGAGCCTGGCTTGAGGAGGCTTGTGAATCACCTCATAGAAGTGGAGGGGGTGGATGGACTGGTGCCTTGCGGAACCACCGGGGAGTCACCCACCCTCACCCATGAGGAGCACGGCAGAGTCATAGAAATAGTGGTCCAGGAGGCCAAGGGCAGGGTGCCTGTCATAGCAGGGACTGGTTCCAACAGCACGGCCGAGGCAATAGAGATGACTCGGCACGCAGAGCAGGTGGGGGCAGATGCCACCCTCCAGGTCTGCCCTTACTACAACAAGCCCACCCAGGAGGGATTGCTGGCCCACTTCAGGGCAGTGGCAGAAAGCACCAGGCTTCCCATAGTGCTTTACAACATCCCCGGCCGCACCGGCCGGAACATAGAGCCCGAGACCGTGGTGGAGCTCTCCAAGCTGGAAAGGATAGTTGGGATCAAGGACGCCTGCGGAGATCTCACCCAGACCATGCGCATCCTGGAGGGCACCCGCAAGCAGCAGAAGCCCTTCTACGTTCTGTCCGGGGAGGATGCTCTCACTTTTCCCTTGATGGCCTTGGGAGGTCATGGGGTGATATGTGCTGTGGGAAACGTTATCGGGAAAGAATACAGGGAAATGGTTCACCTCATGTTGCAAGGCCGTTGGGAAGAGGCCAGGGAGATCCATTTCCGCACTCTTGAGGTGGTAAGGGCCCTTTTCATAGAGACCAACCCCGTGCCGGTGAAAGAGGCCCTCAACATGATGGGACTCCCGGCCGGACCACTTCGCCTTCCCCTGACTCCCATGAAGCCTGCCAACCGGGTGGTGCTCAAGGAGGCCCTAAGAGCAATAGGTCGCTTGTGAGGGACCTTGGAACAGCGGGGATGGGGCAATGATCTCCAGAAGGCACAGGGCTTCAGGCTCAGGAGGCCTGGAAGGAGCCAAGAGGCCCCGCAGGGTGCCCCAGGCCAGGGGGGGTCAGGAAGAAACGGGCACCGCCCACCTGGGTAAAGACCCTGGCGCATCTGTCTGGAGCCTGGAGACCCTCCACACCCAGTGGTGGCAGGCTGTTGAAGAATCCCGTGTGCCTACCATTGTGATGGATGCAAGCCACTGGGAAGTCCTAGGAGTCAACTCCAGCTTCAAGGAGCTCCTCGGCCTGGATGCGGATGTTTCAAGGGGGCTTGCCGTTTCGGAGCTGCTCCCAAGGGAGGCCTGGGCAGCTTTGGAAACCACCGCAAGGCAAGCCCTGGAGCTGGGCAGAGGTTGGCTGGAGGAGGGATTGTTTTCCCATCGCTGCGGCCATCTCCTGCGATGTCAAGTAAGGGCCAGACCCGTCTTGTACCAGGGGAGGCAGGCGGTGGAGTTCTCCATCAGACCTGCCGCAGGGGACTCCTCGGGGATCACAGAGAAGGCAGCCGCCTTTTTCAGGGATCTGGTGCAGATTGCCCCTTACCTGCACGACTTCGACCAGGTCCTGGACCGGATTCTGGAGCGGTTTGCCAAGGCGGTTCCTTTTCAAGCCTTTGCCCTGAGCCTGGTAGAAGACGGGGAGCTGGCCAGGCTTACGATTTACACCGGGGAAGATCCTCTGGAGGAATTCCTCAGCCAGGCCCAGGAGGACATACTGGCATCCCTTCTGCATCTGGGTGTCCGGGTCCAACCCATGAAACTTCTGCACTCGGTGAGGGAAGTGGGCTGGATCCCCAGAGTGAAGGAGCCGCGGATAGGATCCCGGCTTGTTCTGCCCATCCCCATAAGCGGAGCCAGGGGTGTTCACGGGGTGGGAGGCCTTTTCCATCAGGAGGCCGAGGCTTTTTGTCCAGAGGACACAGGACTCTTTTCCGCCTTTGTGGGAGGGATTGCCTCTTCTTATCTGGTTTACAAGTCTTTCAGGCGATTGGAGAATCAGTCTTGCACAGATCCTATGACAGGGCTGGCAAACCGAAGAGGCCTTTTCCAGCAACTGGAGCTCCTGTTGGCAGCGGCCAGTGGAGAGTCCAGGCCCATCTCACTGCTATTGATAGACATAGATCATTTCAAGGAAGTCAACGACAGATGGGGTCACCAGGTGGGCGATGAGGTCTTGAAACAGCTGGCCCAACTGCTGCGATACGGGGTGCGGGAGATGGACCTGGTGGCCCGCTTCGGAGGCGAAGAGTTTCTGATAGCCTTGCCGGGCATTGATGCTAGGACAGCAGCCGAGATAGGGGATCGCATAAGGGCAGAGGTATCCTCCATGAGCCTTCGGATTTCGCCCCAGCTGAGCCAGGGGAAATCCTGTCCAAGCATCCGCATCAGCATAAGCGTGGGAGTCGGGGAGATAGGGCCCTGTGAAGACCTGGACAGGGTCATCAGCAGGGTGGACAAGGCTCTGTACATGGCCAAGGGCCAGGGCCGCAATCGGGTGTATCTGGCCCAAGCGAAGCCGAACCGTTGAGTTTCGCCTATTATCTGGAGGGAGGAAAGGCCCATGGAGGTCATAAAAAAAGTGGGGATCCAAAGAGGATTGGAAGACATGCAAGATCAAATGGAACGGATGATGGAGGAGGTGGTTCAGCACCTCTCCCGTTCTTTTCTCCCTGGGTCTCCTTCTGGGTTTGCCCCTCCCATGGATCTTTACGAGACACCTGAGGAGATCCTTATCCTGGTGGAAATGGCCGGTATGAGGAGCGAGGAGATACAGGTCCTCATTGACACGGGGGTACTTAGGATCTCGGGGGTGCGCACAAATCCCATTTGTGATCCCCAAAGAAGGGTCCACCAGATGGAAATTGATTTCGGGCCCTTTGAGAGACGCATCCGCATCCGGGTGCCGGTGCAGGAGGAAAAAATCCAGGCTGTGTATCGGGACGGTTTCCTCCTCATCAGGGTTCCCAAAGGAGCTGAGTTGAGCCGGGAGATCCTGGTGAAGTGAGGGTACCTGAGGCAGGCAGGCCACTGGGGTTGCAGCAAGAAGGAGGAGACGGATGACCGAGGAACAGATTGTGGAGAACCCCACGGAACAGGAGGCTCCAAGCACTTTTCCGGAAGAGGTTCCCATAATGCCACTCAAGGAGATGGTAGCTTTCCCCAGGATGATCCTTCCCATGATGGTGGCAGACGAAGGGCTGGTGAGGCTCGTGGACGAGGCGGTGGTGCGGGATCGCTTTATGGGGCTGGTGGCTCTCAAAGAAGGTGGCGAGGAAAAAGACCCCTCCAGCCTGTACCAAACAGGAGTGCTGGTTCTCGTACAGAAAATGCTGAAAATGCCCGATGGAAGCCTCCGGTTGCTGATCCAGGCTCTCTCCAGGATGCGCGTTGTGAACTATACCCAGCAGGAACCTTACTTGAAAGCCAGGATCCAGATCCTGGAGGACCAGCTGGTGGAGGATCTGGAGATCCAGGCCCTCATGTCTAATGTGAAGGGCCTTTTCAAGAGGCTCTTGGAGATGTCTCCTCATCTGCCTTCGGAGCTGGGCATCATAGCCCTCAACGTGGAACATCCCGGGAACCTGGCAGACCTGGTGGCTGCCAACCTCAACGTGAAAGCACAGGAGAAGCAGGAAGTCCTGGAGGCCCTTGAGGTAAAGGATAGGCTTGAAAAGGTGCTAAGGCTTCTTAACCGGGAGGTCCAGATCCTGGAGCTGGGAAGCAAGATTCAAAACGAAATCAAGGGCCAGATGGACAAGGTCCAGAGGGATTTCTACCTCAGGGAACAACTCAAGGCAATCCAGAGGGAGCTGGGGGAGACGGACGAGAAAACAGCCGAGATTCAAGAGCTCAGGGAGAAAATAGAGAAAGCCAACATGCCCCAGGAGGCCAAGGAGGTAGCGCTCAAGGAGCTGGACAGGCTCTCCAAGATGCCTCCTGCCGCTGCCGAGTACACGGTTTCTCGCACCTATCTGGACTGGCTAGTGGAGCTGCCCTGGTCCATTTTCACCCAGGACAACCTGGACATGGAGAGGGCCAGGGATGTCTTGGATGAAGACCACTATGACCTGGAAAAAGTCAAGAAGCGCATCATCGAATACCTTGCGGTGCGAAAACTCAAGCCCGATGCCAAAGGGCCCATACTTTGCTTCGTGGGGCCCCCTGGCACTGGCAAGACCTCCTTGGGGCAGTCCATAGCCAAGGCCCTGGGCCGCAAGTTTGTGAGGCTCTCCCTGGGGGGGGTGAGGGACGAAGCCGAGATAAGGGGCCACCGCAGGACCTACGTGGGGGCTCTGCCTGGCCGTATCATCCAGGGCATACGCAAAGCCGGCTCCTCCAACCCCATATTCATGCTGGACGAGGTGGACAAGCTGGGCATGGACTTCAGGGGGGATCCATCCTCCGCCCTTCTGGAGGTGCTGGACCCAGAGCAGAATCACTCCTTCTCAGACCATTATCTGGAAGTGCCTTATGATCTCTCCAGGGTAATGTTCATAACCACCGCCAACGTGCTTGAGACCATTCCCCCGCCCCTGAGGGACCGGATGGAGGTGCTGGAGTTGCCAGGCTACACCCTGGAAGAAAAGGCCATGATAGCCCGCCAGTATCTCATACCCAGACAGCTGGAGGCCCATGGCCTGGCCCCTGATGCCATTTCCTTTGACAAGAGGGCTGTAAGAAAGATCATCCAGGAATATACCAGGGAAGCCGGGGTGCGCAATCTGGAAAGGGAAATAGCAACCATTTGCAGGGCAGTGGCCAGCGAGCATGCCTCTGGCAGGTCGAGGAAGGTTTCTGTGACTCCAGGCAGCCTTGTCTCCTACCTGGGCCAGCCCAAATTCTACTCCGAGGTGGCTGAGAGGACCTCCCAGGCAGGAGTGGCCACAGGTCTAGCCTGGACTCCTGCCGGGGGAGACATTCTTTTTGTGGAGGCCACCAAGATGCCGGGGAAGAAGACCCTGACTCTCACGGGCCAGTTGGGGGACGTGATGAAGGAGTCTGCCCAGGCGGCCTTGAGCTTCATCAGGGCCAATGCCCAGGAACTCAAGATCGACCCGGAGTTCTTTGAGAAATACGACATCCACGTGCATGTGCCCGCAGGAGCCATTCCCAAGGATGGTCCCTCGGCAGGTGTGACCATCCTGGCAGCCCTCATCTCCCTCCTGACAGAGCGGCCGGTGCGTCCTGACGTGGCCATGACAGGGGAGATAACCTTGCGGGGCCTGGTGCTTCCTGTGGGCGGCATAAAGGAGAAGGTGCTGGCTGCCCACAGGGCTGGCATACAGAGCGTGATCCTGCCAGAGAAGAACAGAAAGGACCTGGAGGAGGTTCCGCAAAAGGTCAGAAAGGAAATGCGTTTTCACCTGGTCAGACGCATGGAGGAAGTGGCGCGTCTTGCCCTGAGGGCTGCTTCTAGAGACTCCAAGGCGCAATCCGTGAAACCCAGGGATCAGGGGGAGCCAAGAGCAGCTTTGCCCAAAGAGGTGTGACCTGGGCTAGGCATGGCCAAATATTTCTCTCACTCCCCGGAGGGAACCCCCAGTTCCTCAGGAAGGATTCCCTCCGGGAGGGGTAGGTCTCTGCGCTCATCCGGGGAGGCCTCCTGCCAGTACTTCCGGAACTCCTCCAAGGCAGTCTCCTTTTCCCCTTTTCTCCAATGGAGCATCCCCAGGTGGTAATGGACCAAAGCGTAGCCAGGGTCCACCTCCAGGGCTCTCCTGTACATCTCCATCTCCTGTTCCGGGTCCTCCTCCAGCTCTCTTGCACGATCCAGCCACTCCTGTGCGGCCCATCGCTTCAACTGGGCCTCTGGGTTGGACTCCGTGGGCTGGGAAGGGAAGGGCTGGCTCGGGGGGGTGGGGGAGGACTTGGAGGCTTCTTCGGATTCTGAGATCTGCTCTGGTGCTTTGGTTTTCCTGGAAGCCGAGGGGCTCTTTTGCCCGGGAGAGGGGCGGCTTGTCTTGTGTGCTCTGGTTGCAGGCCCGGGCAGGGGCGGAGGCGGCTGAATACGCGGAATTGACTGGCGTTCCTCAGGAGGAAGAGCAGATGCAGGTTCGGAACCGGGGCGCTGTTTGAACCACCAGATGGCTACTGTGGCCCCCAAGAGCACGAAGGCCAAGGCACTTGCCATCAGGGCCACTAGTGTCTTTCTTCTTCGAGTTTGAATGGCACTGGGGAGGTGGACTCCGCACCGGGCGCAGTAGAGTTCCTCGGGCTGCTGGAATCCACACCTGGGGCATTCCATGGGTCTCCCCCATCTGACTCCTTTCCCCATAGCATATCAGCATGGGAAACATCAAGGGAGTGTTGTTTCCCCTTGACATTGCCCGTTGGATGGGCTACAGGAAGGGCCTGAAATCAATACAGGCCCAGATTCCACAGCTCCTGGGTGAGCCGCGCATCTCCCATGGTCCTCCTGGGAACCAGTGTGTTCCAAGCAGTGGGCCTTGGGAGAAAGGGGGGGGCTGGGCCTTTCTCCCATGCCCTCCAGGAATCGAGTGCGCTTGGGAATTCTGGGATGGGAGGAAAGGAACAAGGCGGGAACGGATTCTTTGGGGCGCAGGGGCTTTCCCCCCCAAAGCTTCTGGCTTTGGATGGGGCGACTTCACCAAGAGAGGAGAGAGCCTGAAAGGAGGAATCAAGATGAAACGTGTCGGGACAGGTTCCAAGACAATGGGCTTTCTGCTGGCAGGTCTGGTCTTGGGCAGTACATGGGTCTGTGAAGCTCAGCTCAAGGCTGGCCAGCCGCAGGTAATCAAGATCTCTCACCAATGGCCCGGGGGGACCCTGGAGAAGGGGGATTTCAGGGACAGGCTCTGCAGGCTCTTTGCCCAAAAAGTGGAGCAGAAGACCTCGGGAGCTCTCAAGTTCGAGGTGTACCCGGCCTCGGTTCTCTTCAAACCCCAGGCCCAGTATGACGCCATGCTCAAAGGGGCCTTGGACATGAGCGTGTTCCCTTTGGATTACGCGGCCGGGAAGGTACCCCAGTTCTCCATAACCCTCATGCCATGCATAGTAAAAGATCACCAGCAGGCCATGAAGTGGAAGGACTCGGCCATAGGCAAGAAGATCGAATCCATATGCGAGGAAAACGGCATCAAGATCCTGACCTGGGCGTGGTGCGGAGGAGGAATAGCCAGCCGGGGTAAGCCCGTTAGACTCCCTGAAGACATGAAGGGGCTCAAGGCCAGGGCCGCAGGCAAGATGTTCGAGAAGATGCTTCACGAGGGGGCTGGTGCGGCCATTACCAGCATGCCCTCCTCAGAGATCTACTTCGCCCTTCAGACAGGGGTTCTGGACACTTGCCTCACCTCCTCTTCCTCTTTCGAGTCCTACAGGCTCTATGAACAGGTTCAATATTACACCTCCCCCAGGAAGACCACCATCTGGTACATGCTGGAACCCCTGGTGATATCCATGGCCACCTGGAAGAAGCTTTCTCCAGAGCAGCAGAAGGTCATGGCCGAAGTGGGCAAAGAGCTGGAGCGATTCGCCCTGGAGGAAGCCATAAAGGATGACACCGAGGTGGCGCAGCTCTTTCAGGAAAAAGGTGTAAAGGTCTATGATATGACCCCCGAGGATTTCCAGGTCTGGTTGGAGGTCTCCAAGAAGACCGCCTGGAAGGAGTTCGGGGAGAAAGTAAAGGGAGGCAAGGAGCTTCTGGAAATGGCCCTGGCGGTCAAGTAGGGGAGGTTTCCGCCTGAGAATATGCAGAAAGAGCGGGAGGAGATCAATGGAGCTGTTCTTGAGGCTGGCTAGGTGGGTGGAAGGTTTCAATCGGGTGCTCTACTGGATTAGTGCCCTGGCCATACTGGTCTCCTCCCTCATACTCACCTACGAGGTGCTGATGCGCTATGTCTTTAAGATCCCCACCATCTGGGAGATCGAGTCGGCAATATACCTGGGGGTCATGGCCACCTTCCTGGGATCTGCCTATGGGCTCAAAGACGGAGCCCACATAAACATCGACGTGGTGTTGAGGGCCCTGAGCCCCAAGGCCAGAGAGAGGACGCAGATTGTCACCTCATGCTTGGCCTTTCTCTTTACAGCATACGTGGGGTACAAGGGATGGGGTCTTTTCTGGGAGGCTCTTAGCAAGGGTTGGAGATCAGAGTCTCTCTGGGGGCCTCCCTTGGCAATCCCCTATCTTTTCTTGCCCTTGGGCATGACCATGCTCTCCCTGCAGTTGGTGATCCAGATCTTGGGCCTGGGAGAGAAAACATCTGTGCAGCATGGCCCATAGAAGCTCAGCCAGCATGCCTCAAGAGCAGTGGATCATGAGGTTTTTGACAAGGCCGGGGGCTTGAGGGCGCAAACCCCGAGTCTGCCGCGTCTTGGCTAATAGTCCGGATTAGGAGGGATTCATGGTCCAGGATCCCATAACATTGGGGATCATAATAATAGGGGTGCTTTTCGCGGCGCTTTTCAGTGGTATGCCCATAGCTTTCGGCTTGGGAGTGCCTTCCTTGGTTTTCATGTACCTTTTTTTGGACCCCGCCCAGTTCGACATGACTGCCCTGGTGATGTTCGATGGGGTCAATGACTTTGGACTCCTGGCCATCCCGCTTTTCGTACTAATGGGAGCCATAGTGGCTGTGACCCCTTGCGGAGCTGATCTGTACGAGGGGATCCACAGGTGGATCTACAAGCTGCCTGGGGGACTTGCCATCAGCAATGTGCTGGCCTGCGCCATATTCTCTGCCTTGTGCGGATCCAGCCCTGCAACTGCCGCGGCCATAGGTACTATGGGCATACCCGAGATGCGCAAGCGAGGGTACCCCGAAAGCCTGGCTTGCGGCTCCATAGTGGGTGGAGGGGCCCTGGGAAACCTCATCCCACCGGGGGTGGTGCCCATTGTTTACGGCATAGCCACCCAGACCTCCATCGGGAAACTCTTCATAGGAAGCGTCATTCCGGGCATAGTGGTCACGGCAATGATGTGTGCCTGGGTGGTCATTTATTCCAGATGGGCTCGCAAGAGGGCGGTATTGCCGGTGGCGGCCCAGCTCGGGGCCGGGGGGGGGCCGTCTGGCCGGGAGTTCTACGGAGAGGTCCACTACACCCTCAGGGAACGCATGGCAGGGATTCTGAAGGTGAGCCCTTTCATGTTGCTGGTGGTCTTCCTGCTGGTGGTGCTCTACGGCGGCTATGCAACCCCCAGCGAGGCCGCCGGGGTTTGCGCCATAGCCACTTTCCTCATGGTGATCCTGATCTACAGGCTTCGCTCCTTCAAGGCCTACAAAGACATCCTGGAGATGACCGTGAGGGAAAGCGTGATGATCATGCTCATCATCGCCAGCTCCTTTCTCTTCACCACGCTGCTTACAAAGCTTTACATCACCCAGACCATTACCCAGTCCCTGGTGGGCTGGGGGTTGAACAAGTGGGTGCTCATGGGCACCATCAACGTGTTCTTCCTAGTGCTGGGTTGCCTACTTCCGCCCGTGGCCATAGTGCTCATAGCCTGCCCCATCTTGCATCCTGTGATCATGGCTTACGGGTTCGATCCGGTCTGGTTCGGGATAATAATAACCATAAACATGGAGGTCGGGATGATCACCCCTCCTTTTGGCCTGAACCTCTTTGTGGTCAAGGGAATAGCTCCCAACATCCCTCTGGAGAAGATTCTGGCCGGATCTGCGCCTTTTGCCGTGTGCCTGGCTTTGGGAATTCTGGTGTGTTCCATCTGGCCTGAGCTAATCACATGGCTTCCGAGCCAGATGATCCGCTGAGGCCTCCCGGCACATATGCCCTGGCCCTGAGGGCGCGGCTAACATGATCGGCTCGGCGGGAAACCCGCTCCAGGAGAAGGGGGCCCAGAAGCAGAAGATATTTCATCCTGGCCTTCCAGGAAATTCTGCGGGGGGAGAAGGCCCTGGCCCTTTGAGCCTTCAGCAGTCCCTTTATCTCCTGCTGCAGCAGGGGCAGGAAGCGTATGGAGAGCAGAAGCATCAAAGCCAAGTCTCTGGAGGACAGCCCCAGCCACCTCAGGGGAAGGGGCCTCAAGATCCGCTCCAGAAGACCCACCGTCTCCCTGTAAGGGGTACAGGCAACCATCAGGTGAGCCACCCAAAGTAGCAAGCAAAGCCTCCAGGCCAAGAAAAGGCCCGATGGCCAATCCTTTTCCAGGGAGTTCAAGATCCCCACTGTTGCCACCAAAGGAAGAGCGGGAAAGCAGGCTCGTATGGTCCTCCAGGGGTTTTGCCTTGCCAGACCCTGGAGAATCAGCCAAATCAAGGTGGCCGTCGGCGCAACCATGGCATGGGACAGACCCGTGAGGAGGATCCCCAGAGCCAGGCCCAAGCCCAACTTTAACCAGGCAGGCGCCTTCTCAAGAGGGCTGGGGGCCACTTGTGCGAGCCTCTTTGACATACCTCAGGCTCCGGCCCCCAGGAACTCCAGGGTCCTTGTTCGCACAAGCCGGGCTGCCTGTTCCATGCCCTTGGCCCTCAACATGCGCTCCAGCTCAATACTCAGGGGGGGCTCGAGCCCCAGCCGTGCTAGCAGTTCCTGGCTCTCCAAAACCTTTTCAGGGGTTTCATCCATAGCCAGCCTCCCCTGCCCCAGCACCAGGGCCCTTGAAGCCACCCTGAGTTCTTCCATGTCCTGGGTGATCCACAACACCCCACAACCCCTTGAGCCGTGGAGACTTCTCACCAGCTTCCTGACCCTGCGCCTGGAGGGGGGGTCCAGCATTGCCGTGGGCTCGTCCAGGATGAGATAGGCTGGCTCCATGGCCAGAATGCCGGCTATGGCCACCAGTTGCTTCTGGCCCCCAGAGAGCTGTTGGGGGGAGTGGCGTGCCAGTTCTTCTATGCCCACCTCATGGAGAACTCTGGTCACCCGCTCCTGGACCCGGGCCTTTGAAAGCCCCAGGTTCTCAGGACCAAAGGCCACATCCTCTTCCACGGTCTCGTGGAAGAACTGATGTTCTTGGTTCTGGAACACTAACCCCACCTTTCCGGTGAGGTGTGCGGGGTGATCCCTGGAGTCCAGGCCGTCCACCTTTACGTGCCCAGAGCTGGGGGAGAGGAGCCCCGCAAGCAACTCCGCCAAGGTGGACTTGCCAGACCCATTGGGCCCCAGAAGCACCGCGAACTCCCCTGCCTGGATCTCTAGGTCCAGCCCATCCAGGATCCACGGCTCCTGTTTCCCATACTTGAAGCGAAGCCCCTGGACCTGGATCATACAACCCTAGCCCTCCATCTGGCTATCAACAAAGCCGCGGCAGAGGCTTTTATCAGATCCCCCGGCAGAAAGGGGACCACACCCAGGACCAGGGCCTTCTCCATGGGCATCCTGCCCACCATGGAGAGCCATACGGATCCCAGCCCGTATATGAGAGCCAACCCGGCCAGGGTGGCCAGGAACAGCTGAAGTTTTCCACTCAGCCTCTCGGCCATGAAGCCCACCAGGGCCGCCGAGAGCACAAAGCCCAACAAGTAACCTCCGCTGGGCCCCAGGAGGCGACCCATCCCCGAGGTGCCCCCGGCAAACACCGGTAGCCCGGCCACTCCCATGAGAAGATAAAGCAGCATGCTCAGGGCTCCCCAGCGGGCCCCCAGGATGCCCCCTGCTGCCAAAACGAACAGGCTTTGAAGGGTTATGGGTACAGGCCCTATGGGTATGGACAGGAGGCTGCTGGCAGCAGTGAGGGAGGCAAGCAAGGAGGCCAGCACCATTTTCCTGGTGTATGCAGCAGCCTTTCCTCCCCCAAGTTGTGCAGGCGTGGCAGTCTCTGATCTATCGCACATGCAGGACTTCCCCGTATGTGATCCTGTGCAGATGGCCTCCTTGGTCTGTGACCAAAAGGGCTCCTTGCTCGTCTATGTCCTGGGCCCTACCCACCACTGTTTCTTCTTCTTTCTCCACACCCACCAGCCGGCCGAGGGTGACGCTCATTTCTCTCCAGGCCTCGGCAACAGGGCCGAAGCCATTGGAGAGGAGCCTGTTCCATAGAGTCTCGACCTCCAGGAGGATCCTGGCCAGGAGCTGAGCCCTTGGCTGGCGCATCCCTGTCTCCAGCATCAAGGAGGTGGCCTTCAGAGGTGGAGGAAAGTCGCAACTCTCCATGTTCACGTTCACCCCGAATCCCAAGATGAGATAGTGAATAGCATCGGCTTCGGCCTCCATCTCGGTGAGGATGCCACCCACCTTCCTTTGCTTCACCAGCACATCGTTGGGCCACTTGATCCCAGCCTTCACTGCGGTGAGTTCCCGGATGGCACGGCAAAGTGCCACACCTCCCAGGAGAGTGATCCTGGGGGCCAGTTGGGGGGCGAACTCGGGCCTCAAGACCAAGGAAAAGTATAGCCCGCTTCCCAATGGAGAGTGCCAAGATCTACCCAGCCTCCCCCTACCTGCTGTTTGCGCCTCGGCCACAACCAAGGTGCCCTCTGGACACCCCTCGGCGGCCAAGGCCTTGGCCCTGTCGTTGGTGGAGCTGAGCTCCCTGCAATAATGAAGGCCCTGCCTTCCCATCACCTTGGTTCGCAAGTGAGGCTCCACCTCCTGGGGGGTGAGAAGGTCCGGAGGTTCCAGCAGCCTGTATCCTCTTCTGGGGGAGCCTGGGATCTTGTATCCTGCCTTCCTCAGATTGGTAACCGCTTTCCACACAGCGGCCCTGCTGACCCCCTCGCCCTGGGCCAATGCCTCCCCAGAGAGGAAACAAGGGGAAGCCTCCCTCAACTTCCTGAGAACCTGCTGTCTGAGAGCCACGCCATTCCCTCCCGTAATCGGATTAAGTGGTAAAACCTCCCTCAAAACGAGGCGGCAAAATTTTATCCCCACAGCAAATCAATCGTCAACATAAAAAATCCCAATAGGTTTACAAATTTTTGAAAAAACCCTTGTTGCCTTTTAGCTCATATTCCCGCCCTGAACCTACATCAATCAAGAAAACTGGGTAATTCTCCCTGGCTGAAGGACCTGCCAGCACCAACAGCACTTGAATCGAAAACCCACTGCAGCTGGGTGGGTGCCTGAGAAAGGCCCCTGGATCCCGGGATCATGTGGGATCCGGGCGCCCAAGCCCCCACATGCCGCAGCAGAAAGCGGGCTCCAGGCTACCCAGCCCTATAATGCAAGTGGGCCTGGTGGAGCTTAAGGGCCAAGAACGGATTTCATTGGGATCAAAGGCTGTAGAGGGTTTCGTCCACCTTGGGGGCAGCCCTGCTGGGCTTTCCTCCCTTTCTGGCAGAGGGAGCAAAGGGATCCACTTCTTCCAGGAGGTCTCCCATCTCTGCCTCTATCTCCTCTGGATCCTGGCCTGCCTCCATGCGCTGGATGGCCTCCTCCATGGCAGGACCCAAGTTCAATCCGGTCATGTCAGAGAGCTTTCGCATTAGCTGGGCGGCCTGGCGGGGATCTTCCTCGTCGAGGGATTCGGCCTCTTGGGCCAGGGCGGCCATGGCCCTTTCCATCTTGTCCTCGTCTATGTCCGGCATGGAGAACTCCTCATCCCCTCCCCCCTTGCTCTTGCGAGGGGTGGAAAAAGGAGAGAGCCACCTTTGAAGTTCCGGCCTGGGGCACTTGGGACACCCAGGCCTTTTCTGAGTGTTCACAGTGGGGGAAAAGAAGCTGTAGATGGTGTTGCAGTCCGGGCAGTAAAACTCATAAATGGGCATGCCTGCACCTCTGAAAGGAGTTTGATGCAACCCCGTCCACGGGTGCTGCGTCTTTGCATATTATTGAGAGGAGAGGCCCATGGGTCAATAGATACTGCGCTCCTGCCCAGGCTTGGTCCCCAGTCACCCACCCAGAACATGTCCCCCCAAAAAAAGAGGGAGTGCAGCACCACTGAGGGCCCGAGACCTGGGGCTTCTGCACTTGACCTGTCCCCCTCAAAGGAGGTAAAAAAATCTTCGGCCATGTCAGGCCTCAAGGGGCCACCCAGGCTAGAGCCTAGGTGGCCCTTCTTGCATTTCAGGGAAAGGAGTCGCGCGTGAGCTTGAGGCCATGGAGAATGATCTCGGCAAGTCTTGGAGTTCTGGTGGGTCTGTCCGGGATTTGTGGGGCCCAGGAGGTAAGAATAGGGGCCACCATTTCCCAGACAGGCCATTTCTCCACGGAGGTGGGCCCCTTCGGGGATTTCCTCAAGGCTTGGGCCCAGGAGCTGAATGCTCAAGGAGGCATCTCCTTAGCCGGGGAAAAACTGCCTGTTCGTCTGTTCCTTTACGATGACAGAAGCGAGGAGGCCACTGCCAGGCGTCTTTACGAGAAGATGGCCACGGTGGACAAGGTGCATTTCATGTTGGGACCATATTCCAGCCCCCTTACCTTCGCAGCCTCTATTGCAGCGGAAACCCACAGGGTCCCCTTTCTGGCCATCTGCGCCAATTCCCCCAAGATCTACCAGAGGGGTTACAAGTGGATAGCCTGCCTCATTGATGAGGCCCCCAATTATACCTACCGCTACTGGGACATGATAAGGGCCGAAGGCCTTGCCCGAAGCGTCTCCTTTGTGGTGGAAGACACCTTGCACCCCAAGGGGGTCTTGGAAGGGGCGCTTGGCCTGGCAAGGGAGGCAGGGCTGAGAGTCCTGTCTGTTCATACAGCTCCAAGGGAGACCAGGGATTTCAGCCCATTGCTGTTCAAGCTCCAGGCAGAGGATCCCGACATCCTTTTCGTCTCGGCAAATATCCCCTTTGCGGCCTTGTTCATGAGCCAGGCCCGGGAGCATGGCATAAAGCCCCGGGAGTTCCACGTGATTCACCATGGAGGAGCCTTTCGCAGGGCCCTGGGCAATGCAGCAGAGGGTGTCACAGGGCAATCCTACTGGACCCCGAGCATGGGAGGCCTGGGGAGCGAACGGTTCCTGAACCTGGTGTCCCTCAGCCATGTCTGCCCGGAGGACTATCCATGGCTTCCTGCGTACATGATGGCCCTCCAGGTGGTGGAAGATGTCCTGCAAAGGACTCAGAGCCTCGAGCCTTGGAAGCTCATGGAGGCTCTCAAAGCCAGCCAAACCCAGACCATAGGCGGTAAGGTCTTCTTCAGGGAAAACGGAGTGGGCTCCATCAACACCTATCCATCCCAGATACAGGAGGGCTCTTACCAGATCCTCTGGCCCCCGGCTCTGGCCACTTCCCGGCACAGATACCCGGCCACACATGGAGCCGGCAAATGATGCTGGTGTACCTCCAGCTGCTCCTCCAGGGCTTGGCCACAGGGGCGCTCTATGGAGTGGTTGCCTTGGGCATGCAGTTGATACTTGGCTCCACAGGGAAGGTGCACCTGGGAGTGGGCCAGATTGCGGTGCTCTCGGCCCTCACATCCGTGAGCTTGGCAGGCTGGCATGGGCTTGCTCTGCCATGGGCAGCATTGGGAGGAGGATTCCTTGCGGGGTTTTTCTCCTATCTGCTCCATCCTCCTGGCCTTTGGAGGCTTCTCAGCTCAGAGCAGGGGGAGCGGGTTTTCTTGCTTCTTACCCTTGGGGGCAGCCTGTGCCTGGAGGCTGTGGCACAGTGGATCTGGCCCCTTCCTGTGACTGCTCTCTCAGGGCGCACGAGGATGTTCCAGGTGGCCGGGATTCCTCTGTTCTCAAACACCAAGGCTCTGGCCTTTCTCTTGTGCCTTGCGCTTGCCTTGGCTCTCTTGGGGCTCCTCGGGTTCACCAGAAAGGGGAAGGCCCTGAGGGCCTGGAACATGGGCTGCGAGGAGCTCAGGCTAGTGGGGGTTGACCCCCAAAGCCTGGGCAGGTGGGTCAGCTCCGTGGGGCTGGGAATTGTTGGCCTGGGAGGTGTCTTGCTGGGTGCAACCCAGGTGGTCAGCCCACAGGATGCTTTGGGCTATACCATGAGGGCCCTTTGCCTGGCAGTGCTGGGCGGAGGGCTGAGGCCCCTCAGGACAATGGGCTTTGGATGGGCCATGGGTGTGGGAGAGGCAGCGGTCTCCCATTGGCTGGGGGCCCAGTGGCATCCTGTCCTGGCTCCGGGCCTGCTTCTTGTGGTTCTTTGCTCCAGAAGGAAGCTCCTGGGATGAGGCAGCTTGGGGGAATCGCCCTTTGGATTTTCGGGACGGCTCTCTTGGCCTGGGGGCTATTGTTTCTGGCCCCTTACGGATCCCTCCTACTTTGGAGTGTGTGCCAGCAGTCTGTTTTGGCCTTGAGCTACAGCTTCCTGGGGGGAATGGGGGGGGAGGTTCACCTGGGCCACGGTGTTTTCTTTGGCCTGGGCGCTTACGCAAGCGCAATTTTCTTCCAAGCGGGCTGTCCCTGTTGGGGGTGTGTGTTGGCGGCCGGCACCTCTGGTGTAATGCTGTCAATGGGTTTGGCCCGGTTTCTGGTTAGGCTCCGGGGCATGGAATTCGCTGTATGCTCCCTCTGCCTGGCCCTTCCGGCCAGTATCCTGGGGAAAAATCTGGAGGGACTAACAGGCGGTGTTGCGGGTATCTCATTGCCCACAACCCCCATGGAGATACCTTACGTTTGCAGTGTCTTGCTCCTGGCGGGAACCGTGAGGATCCACAGCCGGCTCATTGCCTCCAGCTGGGGGAGGGCTCTGAGGGCCGTGGGCATGGATCCTTTAGCCGCCTCTCACTTGGGGGTCAATGCCCAATCCTTGAGGAGCCAAGCCTTGGTTGCCGGCTCTGGGCTGGCCTCTTTGGCCGGAGGGATTTACCCTCTCCAAAGCTGCTACCTGAGCCCTGACTCGGCCTTTGGGATGGAGGTTCTCTTGGGCCCTGTGGTTGCGGTTCTCCTGGGGGGATCGAAATCCACATGGGGCCCCCTTCTGGGGGCCGCGGGCATGGTGCTTGTCCAGGAAATTATCTTGACCAGGTTTCAGGGCGGGACCCTTCTTGCCCTGGGCCTGTTCATGATGGCATCGGGCTTGATCGTATCAGGAGAGCTCAAAGTTTGGTCAAGCCTGAAGAGGTTTGTTCCTTTCAATCACTCCAGAGCCGATGCTTCCTGAGGTGGATCATCAAAGCAGTGATGGCAGCAGGGGTCACCCCTGAGATGCGGGAAGCCTGGCCTATGCTCAAGGGTCTGATCTTGGCCAGCTTTTCCACCACCTCCCTGGACAGTCCATGGACCTGTGTATAATCCAGGTCAGGGGGAATCCTGCGGCCTTCCAAAGACCTGAAGCGCTCCACCTCCTTGAGCTGCCTCTCTATATAACCGTCGTACTTGACCTGGATTTCCACTTCCTCCACCACCTCCTTGGGCAGTTGGGGCCGTGCAGGGTCCAAAGGGGCCAGGTCCCGGTACCTGATTCCCGGCCGGCGGAGCAAGGCCTTGAGGCTCACGGCTTCTTCCAAAGGACTTGATTCCAGTTCCTCCATAAGCTCCTCTGCCTCTTGGCAGGGCCTCACCCGGGTTTTCTCAAGCCTTTGCAGCTCCAAAGCTATGGCCTCTCTTTTTCCGCAGAACTTCTCGTACTCCTCCTGGCTGAGCAGCCCTACCTTGAACCCCTTCTCACAAAGCCTCAAGTCCGCATTGTCCTCCCTGAGCAGCAGCCTGTACTCGGCGCGGGATGTGAACATGCGGTAAGGCTCCTGGGTGGATTTGGTTATCAGGTCGTCTATCAGCACCCCGATGTAGGCCTCGGAGCGGTCCAGAACCAGAGGCTCTTTCTCCTCCAAGGCCAGGGCAGCATTTATGCCTGCCATAAGGCCTTGGGCGGCCGCTTCCTCGTAACCGGATGTACCGTTTATCTGCCCGGCCAGGTAAAGCCCCCGGATGTCTTTCATCTCCAATGTGGGCCAAAGATGGGTGGGCTCCACAAAGTCGTATTCTATGGCATATCCGGGCTTGACAATCTCTGCCCTCTGGAGGCCTGGTATGGACCTGACCATCCTGAGCTGTATATCCAGGGGAAGACTCGTCGAAATCCCGTTGGGATATATCTCCAGGGTGTCCAGACCTTCAGGTTCCAGGAATATCTGATGCCGCTCCTTTTCTGGAAACCTGACCACCTTGTCCTCCACAGAGGGGCAGTACCTGGCTCCGGTCCCCTGGATCAGGCCCTGATAGAGGGGGGAGCGCTCCAAACCCTCCCGGATGATCTCGTGGGTCTGCGGTGTTGTGTACGTGATGTGGCAAGGCACCTGTGGGAGGGGGATCTCCCTGGTGGAGAAGGAGAAGGGGATGGGGGGCTCGTCGCCCCATTGAACCTGCAGCCGGGAGGTGTCCACTGTCTTTCCGTCCAGCCTCGGGGTCGTGCCGGTCTTGAGTCTGCCCATGCGCAGGCCCAGGGAGTGCAAGAATTCCGAAAGGCCCACAGAAGGTAGATCCCCCATCCGTCCCGCAGGGAAACTCTTGAGACCTATGTGAACGAGTCCTTGCAGGAAAGTGCCAGTGGTCAGGATCACCACCCTTGCACCTACCTTCTCACCCAGGGAAGTCTCAATTGCTTGGACACGACCTTGCCTGAGCAGAATCCTTTCCACCAAAGCCTGGCGAATGGAGAGCCCGGGCTGCGCCTCCAGCACCTTTCTCATGCGCCTCGCGTAGCGGTACATGTCCGCCTGGGCTCTGGAGGACCACACAGCCGGCCCTTTCTTGGTGTTGAGACGCCGGAACTGTATGCCAGTGGCATCTATGTTCCTGGCCATCTCTCCGCCCAAGGCGTCTATCTCCTTGACCAGCTGCCCCTTGGCCAGCCCTCCTATGGCGGGGTTGCAGGACATCCAGGCTATGTGGTCAACGTTGATGGTCAGAAGAAGTGTTCTGTGCCCTTTCCTGGCGCAGGCCAGGGCAGCCTCGCAGCCCGCATGCCCGGCCCCCACGACTATGACCTCGTAGCTCTTCATAAAGACCCAGCCCTCCTCTGCTCTGTCTCAATGATAGCATGGGCCAGCCCTTGGTTCTCAATGGAACGAGCCAGCTTCCTTGAAGGATCTCACTTGGACTGATAGAATCCAGCCCCGCGAGGTTACTCGTGGCAAAGCCAAATCCATGGCCTGTGTCTTGGACACAGGGAAAGGGTTCCGCACATGGGGGAGCTGGCAGGCAAGGTGGCGCTTGTGACCGGGGCCGGGAGCCTGGAAGGGATCGGGTTTGCCATTGCCAGGGCCCTGGCACAGGAGGGGGCGGCGGTGGCCCTGGCTGATCTGTGCCGGGATCTGGATGCCCCGGGATACTACCGTCTTCCCACTTGGGCAGAGCTGGAAGCTGCAGCATCCCAGCTCAGGGCTCTGGGAGCCAGGGCCATGCCCGTGCGCGTGGATGTGACCAGGCGGGAGTCTGTGGAGGAAATGGTCAGCTCAGTGGTACAGGAGCTGGGTGCAGTTCATATCTTGGTGAACAACGCAGGTGGGGCTCCGGGCCCCGGGCCCCTGCATCTCATGGAGGAGTCAGCCTGGAACAAGACCTTGGAGATAAACCTCCACGGCACCTTTCTTGTGTCCCGTGTTGTGGTGGGGCAGATGCTCTCTCAGGGCACAGGTGGAGCCATCCTGAATGTGGCCTCCAAGGCTGGGAAAGTGCCCAGGGCCTTTGCAGGAGCATACTGTGTGGCCAAGGCCGCTGCCATAATGCTCACCCGCGTTCAAGCCTTGGAGCTTGCCCCTCACGGCATACGGGTCAATGCCGTTTGCCCGGCTCAGATTGAGACCCCCTTGGAACGGTGGAGCTGGGAGCTTGAGGCGCGGGTGCTGGGCAAGAACCTGGAACAGGTGCGTCAGGAGAAGGTATCCCAGATCCCGGTTGGAAGGCTTGGCACCCCAAATGATGTGGCCGAGGTGGTGCGGTTTCTCGTCTCTGATCGAGCCTCGTACATGACCGGCCAGGCCATAAACGTAACTGGCGGTCAACTCATGATCCTTTAGCCTGCATTGCTTCTGAACATGAGACGCAAGGGCTTTGGAACAGGATCTCTTGATGGGGCCAGGGGTTGGTGTAGCCCAGCTTCCCAACGGGGCGGATCTCAGTGAATCAGACTGGGCAATGGAAAATGAGGTATAGCTTTTCTGGAGCCAAGGAATTTCTGTTTCTATTTCTGGCAGCCGCTCTTTACTGGCTTGTGGGGTACCTCTGGAGCCCCCCTCCCATTCAGACCTCCACAGGAGAGACCATCTCCCTCAGCCTGCAGGCCCAGCGTTCGGTGGGGGTTCTCTCGGCTGCCATTCTACTTTGGATCACAGAGGTGATCCCATTTGCAGTCACAGCCTTGCTGGCCCTAATCCTGGCACCCATGTTGGGAGTTACAGAGGGTCTCTCCCTCATCAAGGGCGGCCCTCCTGCCCATGGGCTTTTGGAGGGCTTGGAGCTACTTCTGCGATGGTCCTTTGGGAATAGAATTGTTTTGTTTTTCCTGGGTGTTTTCCTCATGACAGCCGCCATCCAGAAATCCAGACTGGGTCAGAGAATGGCCGTTTTCATCCTGGCACGGCTCGGGACTTCCACCTCCCTTGTGCTCCTGGCTTTCCTTCTGGGGGGCAGCCTCATCTCCATGTGGATCACTGACATGGCCGTATCCGCCCTGCTCTTTCCCATAGGGCTGGGCTTGCTTCACAGAGCCGGGCTCAAGCCAGGGGAAAGCTCCTTTGGAAAGGCACTCATGATCTCTTGCTCCTGGGGTGCCACCTTCGGTGGAATAGGAACTCCGGCAGGCTGCGGACCGAATCCCATAGCCATAGCTTTCCTGCAGGATCTGGCCCAGATTCGCATAGGATTTCTGGACTGGATGAAACTGGGAGTGCCCGGGGCCCTTTTCCTTGTGCCGCTGGGTTGGGCGGTCTTGATGTGGCTTTTCCCTCCTGAGATGAAAAGCCTTCCCTTTTCCCGAGAGGATCTCAGGGCTGAAAGGGAGGCCCTGGGGCCCATGAGCAGCCAAGAGAAGAAAATCCTGGGAGTCTTTCTAGGGGTAGGTACCCTATGGGTTCTTGAGGATGCCATGAGAAACGCTGCTGGCATTCACCTTCCCATGGAATGGGTCTCTATGGCTGGGGGCTTGGCCATGTTCATTCCGGGGCTTCGGGTCCTGTCCTGGAAAGAAGCCGAGGGGTTGGTCCCCTGGGGTGCCTTTCTGCTTGTGCTGGCAAGCCTTTCTCTGGGCATGCTCACCTATCACACTGGGGCAGCCAGGTGGATGGCCTGGATGCTCTTGGGCTGGATTCAAGGATTGGGCCCTGTGTTGAAACTCTCGGTTGTGCTGGCCGGGGTCATGGCCATGAAGCTCTTTCTTGCCAGCAACACAGTAAGCGGGGTGATCCTGATACCCCTGCTCATAGAACTTGCCCAGGACATGGGAATGGACCCCTGGTTGCTGGTGGCTCCAGCGGCCTTCAGCTCCTCACTGGGTTTGGTGCTTGTGACCCAGACGCCAACCCATGTCATCCCTTACGCCTCGGGATATTTCAGCATGAGGGATTTCGCCTGGGCTGGCACCCTCATGAGTCTGGTGACAGTGGGGGCTTTGAGCCTCGTGATACTGGGAATGGGTGCCTTGTGGGGGGTTTACAGGGTTTGAAAAAGGGGGTTGTTTTATGCTGGCTGCCGTGTACAGAAAGGAGGCGAAAGGGCTCAAGATAGAGGAGATACCCGAGTCCGTCCCCGGGGTCGGGCAGGTGAAGGTCAAGGTGAGCTATGCCTCCATCTGCGGCTCAGACCTGTTTCTCGTCGGCTCAAGGGGGCTTCCCGAGGGCACGGTCTTGGGACATGAAATGAGCGGGGTGGTGGAAATCCTGGGGCAAGGAGTCCCGGGACTCAGGCCAGGGCAGCCAGTCATCGTGAGGCCCATGGGTTGCGGGGCCTGCGGGCCATGCATGAGGCAAGAGGAAAACCTCTGCCCCAAGAGGCAGGCCATAGGCCTCGGGGATCTCCCAGGGGCCTTTGCCCAGTACGTGGTAGTGCCTCAGGGCATGATCATCCCTGTGCCTGAGGGGTTGGACCTCAAGATTGCTGCACTGGCCGAGCCTCTGGCCACGGCCCTGCACGCCATCAGGCTGGCCGGGATAGGCTCGGGCGACCGTGTGGTGGTCCTGGGGGCCGGGGGCATAGGGCTATGCTCGGTGGCCTTGCTCAGGGCCCTTGGAGTGAGGCGGATCCTGGTATCTGAGCCTCAGGAGGGTCGCCGCAACAGGGCCCTGGCCTTGGGGGCCCAGAGGGTAGTGGACCCCATGGCAGAGGACCTGGGAGCAGCGTTGGAGGAGTGGAAAGGGCAAGAGGGTGTGACTGCGGTGATGGAGTGCGCCGGGAACACAGAGACCACAAAGACGGCCCTTCAGATCCTGGCCCCTGGCGGGAAGCTGGCCCTGGTGGGTCTGGTCAAGGGCACAGTGGATTGGATGCCTGCCTTGGCCATGCTCAGGCAGATCAGAATCCAGGGTTCCTTTGCCAATACCCAGGCCGAGTGCAGGGAATGTCTGGGGATGATGGCCAGGGGTGAATTAAGGGTGGAGCCCATGCTGGAAGGGGTGATTCCCCTCCGGGAGCTTCCGACCTGCATGGAAAGACTCCTTCAGACCCCTGGAGACGGAAAGCTCATAGTGGAGGTGAACCGTGGCCAGCCTGGATCATCCAGCACCTAAGTGGGGCCGAAGGCATTGGGGATTGGTCTGTGCCGGCCCAGCACTGAGGGCTGAGCAGTATGCTCCGGGAGCAGACCCTCAAGAGGCAACAGGAAGGAGATGAGACATGGCAGAGATGCTTGCAGGCGAAGTCCTGATGGAGACCCTGGCTGAACTGGGGGTCAGAAGGGTTTTCTCTATTCCTGATGGGACCTACAACATCTGTTTCAAGTGGGCCCAGGAGAAGGGGGAGGCCAGAGACTTGAGGTTTGTGACCCCCAGGCATGAGGCTGCGGGAGCCCACATGGCTGACGCCTGGTTTCGGGTCACGGGAAATCCCTCGGTGGTAATGGCAGGGGCCGGCCCCGGGGCGGCCAATCTCATCTCAGGGGTGATTACCGCCCAGGTGGAGGAGGTGCCCATGGTCGTGATCACTGCCCAGAGAAGGAAATCAGTGATCCAACCTCCCAAAGGGGCCATGCAGGTCTTCGATCAAAGGGGGGCTTACTCGGCCGTGACAAAGGCAAGTTTTCAGGCCCTGCAGCCCGAGAGGGTGCCGGAGTTGTTGCGCAAAGCCTTTCTCGTGGCCAGAAGCGGCGTACCAGGCCCGGTTCACCTGGACATCCCTGAGGACGTTCTAAACTCTGCCCTTGACTGGAAAGGGGAACAGCCCGGGCAGAAGGAGGCTCCCCTGCCAGGGGGAGATCCCCAGGCCATAAAGGAGGCCGCCAGGCTCCTTGGGGAGGCCCAGACCCCCATGATCCACGCCGGGGCAGCGGTCCTGAGAAGCGGGGCCTGGGGGGAACTAACAGAATTGGCCGAATATCTTGGCGCTCCAGTGAGCACCTCTCCGGCGGGCCGCGGGGCCATCCCAGAGGATCATCCTTTGTGCGTGCCTACCCTGTGTATAGGGGCAAGGGTGGCGCTTTCCCAGTCGGATCTGTGTCTGGCTTTGGGCTGTCGCTTCGGGGAGCTGGAGTTCTGGGGGAAACCACCCCTTTGGGGCCCGCCTGGCTCCCAGAAGCTGATTCAGGTTCACATCGCGGCAGATCGGCTGGGGGAAAACAGAAGCCCTGATATGGCCATCTTGGGGGATTTGAAGCCGGTGCTTAGGAGCCTCTTGCGGGAACTTGAGCGGCTGGGTCCCCCGAGACCCCACCAGGAACGCTTGACAGGGATTAGAGAGGCGATCCGGGCCTGGGAAAAAGACCTGGCAGATCGCTACCTGCTGGATCGGGTTCCGCTCATACCAGGCAAGGTGATCCATGAGGTGCGCTCCTTTTTCCCCAGGGATGCTGTGATGGTGATGGACGGAGGGAACACCTGCCTTTGGTGCGTGCATCTGCATCCAATCTTGGAGCCCAGGACATTCCTTTGGACCTCCGAGTTCGGCCACCTGGGCACAGGGCTCCCTTACGCCATAGGGGCCAAGCTGGCCCAGCCGCAAAAGACAGTGTACCTGGTCTCCGGGGACAGCGCCTTCGGCTTCAACCTGCAGGAGCTTGAGACAGCAAAGAGGGCAGGGGCTTCCATAATCGCCATAGTCATGGTGGATGGAGCCTGGGGAATGGAGAAGGCATCCCAGAGAAGAATCTTTGGGCACGACTCATTCTTGAACTGCGACCACGGGCCTGTGCGCTATGATCAGGTGGCTCAGGCCATGGGATGTTTCGGAGCTCATGTCAGGGAACCCAAGGAGTTAAGGCCCGCCTTGGAGGCTGCCTCGGCCAGCGGGCTTCCGGCAGTTCTCCACGTGGAGGTGGATCCTGAAGCCAACATAGATCCTCCGGGCATGGACTTGTGGGTGGGGAGTCATTCGGCATCGGGGGGTGAGGCTCAGAGGTAAAGAATGAAGAGGCAAGGGTGAAGAGTGAGAAGTGAGGGGTGAAGGAGGGGCCGTCGTGATCCAGGAAAGGGCAATCCCGGAGGCCAAGGGGAGGCGGGAGTATAGCCTGGAGGGCAGGAGGGCACTGTATCTACTGGTGCTCTTGTGCCTCACGTATCTTTTTGACTATGCGGACAGGATGGTGGTGGGTGCCCTGATCCCCTTCATCAAGAGCGACTGGGGTCTCTCGGACCAGGAGTTGGGCAGCCTCACCAGTGTGATTTACATGACCATAGCCTTGTTCGTGCTTCCCCTTTCTCTCATAGTGGATCGCTGGAGCCGCCGCAAAATGATCTCCATCATGGTATTGGTTTGGAGCATGGCCACCCTTGCCTGCGCTTTTGCCCGCAACTACGGGGAGCTTGTCTGGGCCAGGGCCATGGTGGGGCTGGGTGAGGCAGGATATGCCCCGGCTGGGACAGCCGTACTGGCAGGCGCATACCCGGTTCAGGCCAGAGCCAGGACCATGGGGATATGGAATGCCTTCATCCCCTTGGGGGCGGCAGTGGGCTTTCTGTTGGGAGGGTACATAGGACAGAACTGGGGTTGGAGGCATGCCTTCGGGCTGGTGGCGCTTCCGGGGCTGGTTCTGGGGGTACTTTTTTGGTTCACCCGGGATTATAGAACCGTGCCCCTGGAGGAAAAAACCCTGGAAGAAAGATCTAGCAGCCTCAGAGGCCTGGGCAGCTCCATTAAGGGGCTGATGAAGATCCCCACCTTGTGGTTCGTTTACCTGGCCTTTGCCATGAACACCGCCATCACCACCTGTCTGATGACCTGGCTTCCCTCGTACTTTCACAGGTTCCACGGCATGAGCGAGCAGAAGGCGGGCAGCATGGCAGCCGGGCTTGCCCTCCTGGTGCTGGTGGGAGCCCCCCTTGGGGGCTTCCTGGCCGACCGCTGGCGCAAGAGCAGGTTGAATGCCAGGATGGTCTTTTCAGGGATCACCTCTGGTATTTCAGCGGTGCTCCTGGCCGGGGCTCTTGTGTTTTCCCAGACTCCCTTGTTCGGACCCCTCTTAGTGCTTTTCGGAGTTCTCACAGTGTGCTACGTGGCTCCCTCCGCCGCAGTGACCCAGGATGTGGTGCATCCGGGACTCAGGGCCCTCTCCTATGGACTTTGCGTCATATGCCAACACCTTCTGGGTGGAGCCTGGTCTCCTATGCTGGTGGGGGGCCTTTCGGACAAAATAGGAATGGACAAGGCCCTTTTGGTAATTCCACTTTTCGGGATCCTTGCCTCCGCTTTGTTGCTTGTGGGCTCAAGAGGTTATGGCAAGGATCTGGGAAAGGTCAAACCTGTAACGCTCTTGGAGGAGTGAGAAAAGTGGCTCTAGGCAAGTGGGATGTGGCGGTGGTGGGAGGGGGCATTGTGGGGACTGCCGCTGCCATGGCGGTCTTGGAGAAATATCGCGTAAGTCTTGTGCTTCTGGAAGCCGAGGATCAGCTGGCCTCCCATCAGACAGGGCACAACAGCGGGGTGATCCACTCGGGCCTTTACTACAGGCCCGGCTCTCTCAAAGCCCGTAACTGCAAAGAGGGCAGGGAGGCCATGTATGGGTTTTGTAAGGAGCACGGCATAACCCACGAGCAATGCGGAAAGCTTGTGGTGGCTGTGCACAGGCAGGAGATGGCTCGCCTGGAGGAATTGGAGAAGAGGGGGAGAGCCAATGGGCTTGAGGGGCTTCGCAGGTTGGGCCCCGAGGAGATCCGGGAGAGGGAGCCTCATGCAGCAGGCATCGCCGCCCTTTGGGTACAGGAGACCGGGATAGTGGATTTCTCGGAGGTTACGGGCGTATTCGCCCGGGTTGTACGGGAAAAGGGCGGGGAAATCAAGACTGGAGCGAGGCTTCTCAACGTCAGGAAGGAAGCCGGTGGATTGCTCCTGGAGACCACCCGGGGTGTCTTGCGGTGCAAGGGGCTTCTCAACTGCGGGGGGCTCCAGTCAGACCGCATCGCCCGGATGTGCGGGCTTAGCCCCAGGGTGCGCATAGTCCCTTTCCGGGGAGAGTACTATGAGCTGGTCCCGGAGAGAAAAGAGTTGCTAAGAGGGCTCATCTACCCAGTGCCGGATCCAAGATTCCCTTTCCTGGGGGTCCATTTCACAAGGACGGTCCACGACGTCAAAGAGGCAGGGCCCAACGCGGTGCTGGCCCTGGAGAGAGAGGGATACCGCAAGACTTCTTTTAAGGCAAGGGATGCTGCCGAGACCCTTATGTTCTGCGGGTTCTGGCGTCTGGCCCTGCGTTACTGGAAGACCGGGTTGGGGGAGATGTACAGGTCTTTTTCCAAGGCTGCCTTTGTGAGGGCTCTCCAGAGACTCATGCCAGAGATAAGATCGCAGGATCTGGTGCCGGGAGGTTCAGGGGTCAGGGCCCAGGCACTGGCCCCTGATGGAACCATGGTGGATGATTTCCTGATCCAGGAGGCCCCGGGCATGATCCACGTGCTCAACGCTCCCTCTCCGGCCGCCACAGCCTCCATCAGCATCGGTAGGGCCATCGCCTACAGGGTGGGCCGGATATTGGGACTCGGGTAAGAAGGGGTCCGGGCCGCTTAAGAGGGCTTGACCACGGCCATGTGAATGCAGCCCACAAGACGGCCTTGCACCGCCAGCGGGGAGAAGCTTATGAGGAGTCTCCTTCCGAACCTCTCTATCTCCCAGTGAAAGGGCTCCTTTCTGCCCTGCTCAAAATCCCTTATCATCCCCCGGATCTTCTCCACGCTTTCCTGCTTTCCATGGCAGGCCGCCACATCCCGGCCTATGTATTCTGGCTTGCGATCCAGGATGCGGGCCGCCTCCCGGTTGTAATACTTGAGTCTCCCCTCCAGGTCCACCAGGCTTATCCCTGCGCACATCTGTTCCAGTACCTCAGGCTCCGTGCCCTGTACCTCCCATTTTTCCGAGGCTCTCATTCTCATTTCTCCTTATTATCCCCAGGGCCTTATCTTGTCAGGCAGCTCCTGGGCAGCTACATACCTCAAAGCCTCCCGAGGTTCAACAGGAAGCGCTTCCACTTCTTGTGGGACCCTTGAGGAATGGTACGGGACAAAGAGTCCTGGCAAGGTCCCGGAGCAAATCCCCCAAGAGCATCCTTGTTTACGGCATGAAGGCCCCTCCGTTCACATCCAGGGTGATGCCTGTCACAAAAGGGGAGTCCAGGAAGAACTCGAGGGCTCTCACCACGTCCTCCACCAGCCCCAGACGTGGGACCACCACCTTCTCACGCAGCGCGGCCTTCTGCTGCTCGTCCCAGGACCTGAAGATCCCTGCGTCTTCTATGTAAGCAGGGGCAATGGCATTCACCGTTATACCCTTGGGGCCCAGTTCCCGGGCCAGATACTTGGTGAACCCCAGCATCCCTGCCTTGGATGCGGCGTAGTGGGCCCCCACCACCCCCCCTCCCCTGCCAGCAATGGAGGATATGTTGACTATGCGACCGAACCCCATGGCCTCCATGTCTGGCACCACGCAGGAGCTCCAGTAAAAGGCCCCTGAGAGGTTTGTGCGAAGGGTCTGGTCCCATTGCTCCAAACCGATGTCCCCGAAGGATCTCCTGGGCATCACCCCTGCATTGTTGACCAGAACCGATACTGGTCCCAGCTCCTCTCTGACAAGACGGTAATGGGAAGAGACCATCCGGGGTTCCCCCACGTCTCCCTGCAAGAGAAGCACTCGCTGGTTTGGTGCCAGGAGAGGCTCCAGCCTATCCCTGGCCCCCTGGGCCGAGGCCTGATCCGCGAGATAGGTCAAAGCCACCGAGGCACCCCGCCGGGCAAGGGCCTCGGCTATCCCGAGGCCTATCCCCTTGGTTCCCCCTGTTACCACACCCACCATCCTCTGCATGCTGCTTGCAACCCCCCCTGGCGCGGTCTTTATCACCTATTTCCCCTGGACAAGCTTCACGATCCAGGATATTGAAAAACACCGGGGTGCTCAATACAGAGCCTCATGGAGGCATGCCTCAGAATCTTGTTCAAGCTGGCCAATCCTGCGAGTCTCTATCTGAAGGGGAGAATAAGGGCCCGGGGAAGCTGGCTCAAGGCCCTAGCCTTCTTGGGGAGGTTCCGCATGGGAGCTCAGCAGGAGGATGGATAAGACAGGGTTTTTCTTCCTGCGATTGTGGCCTTGCCAGGCTGTTAAAAGGGGAATGGGCGGGGTTGCCCCTCAAGAATCCTTCGAGGCTGATTCAAATCCAAGGGGGAACATGGCAGAATAGCCCGTCTGAGGAAATCAGAAGGCTTTAAGCCCGCGAGCGGAGGTGCAGATGGAGTTAAAGGAGCTGGTGCGTTCCCACAGGGAATGGATAGTTGAGACCAGGAGAGCCCTTCACAGGATCCCGGAGGTGGCCTTTTGCGAGGAGAAGACATCGGCCTTCTTAGCCGGGCGTCTTCGGGGATTGGGCTTGGAGGTAAAGACCGGGGTGGCCCGTTGGGGCTTGGTGGGGCTTCTCAAAGGGGCCTCCCAGGGGCCCACGGTGATGCTCAGAGCGGATATGGATGCCCTTCCGATCCAGGAGGAGACAGGGCTCGAGTTCGCCTCCACCCATCCTGGGGTAATGCATGCCTGCGGCCATGACGGGAACATGGCCATGGTTCTGGGGGCGGCCAGGATCTTGAGTGGCCTGAAGGGTCTTCTCAGGGGGAACGTGAAGTTTGTTTTCCAGCCCGCGGAAGAGGGGGCCTGCGGGGCAAAGCCCATGATCCAGAAGGGGGTCTTGGAGACCCCCCGGGTGGACTGGGCCCTGGGGTGCCACCTCTGGCCGGGGCTTCCGGAGGGGACCGTTGGGGTGAAGGCCGGCCCCTTAATGGCAGCCATGGACCGGTTTGACATTCGGATCCTGGGCAAGGGCGGCCACGGGGCCATGCCGCATCTTTGTGTGGATGCCCTGGAGGTGGGCACCCAGGTGGTGGGGGCTCTCCAGAGGATAGTAAGTCGCCAGATGAATCCCCTGCAGCCCTCGGTGGTGACGGTGGGGAGCTTCCACTCAGGGACGGCATTCAACATAATCCCAGAGGAGGCCAGCTTGTCGGGCACCACCCGTACCTTTGACAGAGGGATCTGGGAGAGCTGGCCTGAGCGTTTGGAGGGCGTCATCAAGGGTGTGTGCGATTCCATGGGGGCCAGGTACGAGTTCAGCTACACCCAGGGCTGTCCACCACTTCTCAATGACCCGGAAGTGGCCCGAAGGGTGCGAAGCTGCGCATTATCAATGCTGGGGCCGGGAAAAGTGCTGGAGCCTGAGCCCACCATGGGTGGAGAGGACATGTCCTATTTCCTGGAGCGTGTGCCGGGCTGCTACTACTTCCTGGGGGTTGGCAGAGAAGAGGGGGCACCAGTTCACAACCCCAGGTTCGACTTCAACGAAGAGGTGCTGCTCATAGGCACTGAGTTGCATTGCAGGGCGGTGATGGATCTCATGGCATAGGAATTGCTTCATGGGCAAAACCTTGACATGTAAAGCAGCAGCTTCGTATACTTAAAAAATTCAAAGGCCTATGTCTCGATGCAGCCTGCGTGAATCTCATTCTTGCAGTGATTCAGAATCCAGAAAGCCAAGGAGGATAAGCAAACATGAAGAGAACCGTTTTCCTTTTGCTTGCCGCGGTCCTGGCCTTGGGGCTTGTCTCAGAGGCCTCGGCCAAGGTGGTCATCAAGCTGGCCAACGCAGGGCCTGCCAATCCTGACAACCGAACCGTCAAGGCAGTGGAGATCTTCAAGGCCATGGTGGAAAAGGGGACCAAGGGGGAGGTGGAGGTGCAGGCCTATCACGCCTCTGCCCTAGGCAACGAAAGGGAGGCCCTGGAAGGGGTCAAGATGGGTACCATTCAGATGGGAACCCTCTCTTCTGGCCCCGTGGCAGGCTTTTTCCAGCCGGTCATGGTTTTCGGAATCCCCTATCTTTTCTCCAGTGCTCCTGCGGCCTGGGAGGCCTACAACGGGGATTTCGGCAAGGAGTACTCAGAGGCTTTCTTGAAGGCCACGGGTGTGCGTATCCTGGGCATAACCGAGAACGGCTACAGACATTTCACCAACAATGTCAGGGAGATCAAGTCCCCAGCAGAGATGAAGGGGCTCAAGGTCCGCACCATGGAGAACCCCGTGCACATGGAAATGGTGAAGAGCATGGGCGGGTCCCCGACCCCCATCGCCTTCGGAGAGCTTTACACAGCGCTTCAGCAGAAGGTGGTGGATGCCATGGAGTGCCCCATAGTTCTGATTCACGACATGAAGTTCTACGAGGTCCAGAAGTACCTGGTTCTGGACGGGCATCTCTATGATCCCCTGTTCATCTTCATCAACGAGGAGTTCTACCAGAAGAAACTCACCCCTGAGCAGCAGAAGGTAGTGGCCGATGCGGCCAAGCTCCTGGCAGCAACCCACAACGGATTTTCCCAGGAGGCCAACATCCAGGGTCTTCAAAAGCTCAAGGACAAGGGCATGGTGGTGTACCAGCCCACCAAAGAGGAGATGCTGAAGTTCAGGGAAGTGGCCCAGCCAGCAGCTTTGACCTACTTGAAGGAGAAGGTGGGCGAGCAGTGGGTCAACAAGGCCCTGGAGGCTGCCAAGAAGGGTGAGCAGGCAGTGGGGGACAAGGCCGAGCTGATAGTCAAGGAGCACATCAAGCTGGCCAACCAGAAGTACGCCGAGTGGGTGAAGAAGCAATAAAGGACCTGATCGCAGCCAGGTCTGCTTCTTGTGGTTTGTGTGAGGCGGGGGACTTGTCTCCCGCCTTTTCGCCATGGGGGAGCCATCCATGAGGGAAATAACAAGGGCCATGCTCTGGGTCTGCGAGGGGCTGAGAAAACTCTCCATGGCAGCCCTCGTGGTCATCGGGACTGTGATGTCGGTGATAGTCCTCTTGCAGATCGTGTTTCGTTTCCTCGTGCATGTGCCCTTCCCCTGGTCAGAGGAACTTGCCCGCTATCTCATGATCTGGATGGGCATGCTGGGGGCCTTTGTGGCCCTCAGGGAGGGGAGGCATATTGGGGTCAGCCTTTTTGTGGACAGGCTGCCTCCTGCCTGGGGGAGCAAGCTCATGGTGTTGGTACAGCTGGCCACCATGGCCTTCCTTGGCATAGTGGCCAAGCAGGGTTTTTCCTTGGCCTTGTTCAATTCGAGCCAGCTTTCTCCGGCCATGCAGATCCCCATGGTGCTGCCGTACATGGCAGTTCCGGTGGGCTCCAGCCTCATGATACTGGAGCTGGCCACCGGTGTGCTGGGGGAGTTTTTCCCTCTGGAAGGGCAGAGAGCCAGACGCCTCACTGCTGCTACCTTGGATGGATGAGGCAAAGGGGCAATGGGCGGGGCACTCAGGGTTTCCATGAGCCTTGAAGAGTTCAAGAGGGCGGCCCAGGAGAAGGACTCCCCAGGTCCTGAGATGGCCACAGGTTTCATGTAGGGGGAAAGATATGATCTTGCTCATGGCCCTGGTTTTCACCCTCACCCTGATTACGGGATTCCCCATTGCCTTTTGCCTCGGCATAACCTCCCTGGCCGTTCTCCTGGCCTCGGATGTACCCCTCCATCTCATGGCCCAGCGCATCTTCACGGGCATGGATTCCTTCCCCCTCATGGCCGTGCCTTTTTTCGTGCTGGCCGGGGAGATGATGAACGTGGGGGGGACCACCCAGCGTCTGGTCTCTTTGGCCAACGTGCTGGTAGGCAAGATAAGAGGAGGGCTGGCCCATACCACAGTGGTCTCGGCCATGTTCTTGAGTGGCATCTCGGGTTCGGCCGTGGCCGATGCCTCGGCTCTGGGCTCAGTGCTCATCCCAGGCATGGTGCAAAGAGGTTACGGCAGGGGCTTTTCTGCTGCCATCACGGCCTCTGCCGCAGTGATGGGCCCCACCATCCCACCTTCCATCCTCATGGTGATCCTGGGGGTCACCACAGGGATTTCCATAGGAGCCCTTTTTGCTGCAGGCATGGTCCCGGGCATCCTGCAAGGTCTGGCCATGATGGGCATGGCCTACTACTTTGCAGTGAGACACAATTACCCCAAGGACGAGGAGCCTTTCTCCCTGAGAAGGCTCTGGAGGGAGTTCCTGTCTGCTGGGCCTGCCCTCCTGGCCCCTGTGATCATTATCGGCGGAATCCTGGGTGGGGCCTTTACCCCCACCGAGGCAGCCGTGGTGGCCGTCTTTTACGCCCTGGTTCTGGGGGTTTGGGTGTACAGGGAGTTGCGTTGGAAGGAGCTGGTAAAGATCCTGGTAAATACCGGCATCACCACCTCGGTGCTGCTTCTCATAATAGGAATGGCCAATATCTTCGCATGGGTGCTCACGGCAGAGCAAGTTCCGCAGAAGATAGCAACGGCCCTGCTGGGAATTACCAAGGACCCGTATCTCATCCTGCTTCTGATCAATGTGGTGCTCCTCCTGGTGGGCATGTTCATGGAGGCCGGGGCGGCCATAGTGATTCTATCGCCCACCTTGCTGGCCGTGGCGCAGGCCGTGGGAATCCATCCCCTGCATTTCGGCTTCGTCATGATTCTGAACCTCTCCATAGGGCTGATAACACCCCCGGTGGGAGTGCTTCTTTTCGTTGTCTGCGGGATAACCGGGTATCCCTTCGGCCTGGTTACCAAATGGGCCATGCCCTTTCTGGCGGCCAATCTGGCCACCCTGGCCCTGGTCTCTTATGTGCCGGCCCTCATCATGTGGGTGCCCAGACTGTTCGGGTACGTTTGAGAGGGTTTCAGGAGGCTTCTGGGAGTTTGCATGGAAATGCCCGAGATGGTACCAACTCACAGATGGGTGGCCCGTGCGGTCAAGGAGCTCATGCCTTCCAAGATCAGGGAGATGAGCCTTCGGGCCTCTGGCCTGGAAGGAGTCATCTCCCTGGGCATAGGCGAACCGGACTTTCCCACCCCTGAGGAGGTTTGCCGCCGGGCCTTGGAAGATGCCCTGGGGGGAGCCACCCACTACGCACCTTCCCAGGGGGATCCGGAGCTCCTGCAATCTCTTAGGGAGTACCTGCAAAACAGGTACGGGCTTCTCTTAGGGGAAGAAAACCTTCTTGTGACCTCTGGGGGAATGGGAGCCCTCACAGGCTTTTTCAGGACGGTGCTGGACCCGGGCGACGAGGTGCTGGTCCCAGAGCCCCACTTTCCAGAATACAGGGCCCACATAGAGCTGGCGGGCGGGAAAATTGTGCATGTGCCCACCCGGCTGGAGGAGCACTTCGTGCCTCAGCCAGGACAGGTAGAGAAAGCCCTCAGCTCCAGAAGCAAGGTCCTGCTCATAAACTCCCCCAACAATCCCACAGGCTCGGTAATCCCGGCGGCTGTGATGGACCAGCTGGCCAGGCTGGCCAGGGAGGCAGATCTGCTCGTGGTGTGCGACGAGGTCTATGACAGGCTGGTTTTCGACGGGTTTAGCCACCAGTCCATGGTGACGCGCCCCGCCATGAGGGAACGCACTGTGGTGATAGGGTCTTTTTCCAAGGCCTTTGCCATGACGGGCTGGCGCCTCGGATACGCCTTTGGGCCTGCGGAGCTGATAAGGGAGATGACCAAGGTGGTGACATACTATACTTCCTGCGCCTCATCGGTCTCCCAGAGGGCCGGTTTGGCTGCCCTCAGGTCAGCCGAGGCCCGGGTGAGCGAGATGGTGGCCGAATTCCAGCGCAGAAGGGACCTGGTGTACAAGAGCCTCTCAGAAATCCCGGGAGTGAGGGTTTCAAAGCCGTTGGGTGCTTTTTACATCTTCCCCGACCTGGAGTCCATAACACAGGACACAGAGGAATTTGCCATCCAACTCCTGGAGCAGGAACGCGTGGTGGTGGTGCCTGGGGGGCCCTTCGGCCCATCGGGGCAGGGTTGCGTGCGTATGGCCTTCACAGTGGGCATGAAGGAACTGGCAGAGGCCATGGAGAGGTTCTCAAGATTCGTAAAGGCTTACACCCAGGGCCCAACCAGGCGCGTCCCGGCAGAGCAACGGGCAAAGGAGAGCACGCCTCCTGCTTGAAGGCTCCGCAGGCACTGCGGGCCTTACCCAGGTTCATCCCCAGGGAACTGGAAAACCTTTTTCAAAGCCCCCAGGGCTTTTTCCATGTCTTCTTCCGAGATGAGGCAGGTGCAGGTAGAGACCGAGGTGCTAATGGCCAAGATGTTTATGCCAGCTTCGGCCAAGGAATAGAAGAAAGCTCCTGCTATGCCGTGGCGTTCCCTGAAGTGGGGGCCGAATACAGATATCAGGGCCACTTTCCTAAGGGCCCTCATATGACGAAATCCCACTTGCTTTTGGTATCCCTCCAGAAGAGTAAGGGTTTCTTCCACCCTTTCTTTCCCGATGCAGAAGGTCAAGTGGCTGAAATCCTCATGGTCCACAGCATGGCTTATGAGCTCCACGTTGATGCCTTCTTTTCCAAGGGCTCTGAATATCCTGGAGGCCACCCCTGGGCGGTCCGGGATCCCGCTTATGCGTATGGCGGCAAGCCCCAGTCCCTGGAGCACTCCCCCTATGGGGATTTTATTCTCATCTCCCAAGGATCTCTCCGGCAAGGGGGGGGTGTATTGCTTCTTTTCTCTTAACACAGGGATCCTGCCCCGGCAAGCTTTGTTTTTTGGGAGATCTTTCAGGCTCAGCAGAGACTTGGAGAAGGCCGCTTGGGGCTTTGCTCATAATTCTCAACGGGCAGTGGATGATCCTGATTGGAACTCCTTGCCTGAAGCCACCTGGGGATGAATCGGTCCTGGAGAGGCTGGCTGGTATTGCGGTATATCCGACCAGTTTTATAAAATGGTGAAAAACAGGGGGGAGGTACACTCAGATGCGATTGTCCACTCGCGGAAGATACGGTGCAAGGTTCATGCTGGACCTGGCCCTTAACCAAGGCCAGGGTCCTGTTCTCCTAAAAGACTTGGCTGACAGGCAAGACCTTTCGGTGAAGTACCTGGAGCAACTGGTGGGTCCCCTTCGCAAGGCAGGGCTCGTCAAGAGCAAGAGGGGAGTCAGGGGTGGTTTCCAGCTCTCACGGCCTCCTGAGGAAATAAGAATGCTGGAGGTGGTGGAAGCAGTGGAGGGCTCCTTGAGCCTGGTGGAATGTGTGGCCCATCCCAAGGGCTGCCCCAGGTCTTCAGACTGTGCCACCAAAGAGGTCTGGGGAAAGGCGGCCAATGCGGTGAGGGAGGTTCTGGCCAGTATCACCCTGGCAGACATGGTGGGACTGCATTCCTCCAAGAAGAAAAAGAAGGGTCCAGCCCATGCGAATCCATGAAAGCATTGCAGAAACCATAGGTAAGACTCCTCTGGTTAGGCTTCGGAGGGTGGCCCAGGGCTTGGGGGCCCAGGTGGTGGCCAAGCTGGAGTCTTTCAATCCATGCCACAGCGTGAAAGACAGGATCGGGGTCAGCATGATAGAGGCTGCCGAGGAGGCGGGCCGGCTCAGCCCTGAAACCATAGTGCTTGAGCCCACAAGTGGAAACACAGGCATTGCTCTGGCCATGGCCTGTGCAGCCAAGGGTTACCAGCTGGTTCTCACCATGCCGGATTCCATGAGTGTGGAGCGAAGGATTCTGCTCAGGGCCTTGGGAGCCAAGCTGGTCCTCACACCCGCTGCGGAAGGGATGAGAGGGGCGGTGCGCAAGGCAGAGGAGATGGCAGCAGGCGATCCCCGCTATTTCATCCCCCAGCAATTTCAAAACCCGGCCAATCCCGAGATCCACAGAAGGACCACGGCCGAAGAGATCTGGGCAGACACCGACGGGCAGGTGGATGTGCTGGTCTCGGGAGTTGGCACCGGCGGGACCATAACCGGTGTCTCCGAAGTGATCAAGGCCAGGAAGCCAGGTTTCCGGGCCGTGGCAGTGGAACCCGTAGAATCCCCGGTCTTGTCGGGAGGGAAGCCCGGTCCGCACAAGATACAAGGCATAGGGGCCGGATTCGTGCCAGAGGTACTGAATCTCTCAGTGGTGGACGAGATCATTCAGGTTAAGAGCGAGGAGGCCGGGAAGATGGCCAAACGCCTGGCCAGGGAGGAGGGCATCCTGGCGGGCATCTCCAGCGGAGCCGCGGCCTGGGCAGCTCTGGAGGTAGCCCGCAGGCCAGAGTCCCAAGGGAAGCTCATCGTGGTGGTACTGCCCGACACAGGGGAGAGGTATTTGAGCACCTGGCTGTTCGAGGAAGAACGAAGGGAGGACTGAGGGGATCGGCCGCTTGGGTTTCCGGGCCGCAGCAGAACAAGTTTGACAGCCCCATGCCGCCCAACTAAAATAGTCGAATATTAGGCAAACCTTAAGGCTTCCGGGAAAGGCAGGTGATGGGTATGGGATGGATCATGCGCGGCCCCGTAAAGGGGCACCCACGGTCTTCACTCCCCTTAAGTGGGGAAACCCGCAGGCCGGGGAACACGCAGGATTCCATCGGCCCAGATCTTGAACTGCCTGGAGGCAAAAATGGGAAAGACAATTGAGGAGATAAACGAGAAGATCCGTGCTGGGAAGGCCGTGGTGGTCACGGCCGAGGAGATAATAGAGCTGGCCAAGGAAAAGGGGGCGAAGCAGTTGGCCCGGGAGGTGGATGTAGTCACCACCGGAACCTTCGCCCCCATGTGTTCTTCGGGAGCATATTTCAACATAGGGCATACAAAGCCGCGCATAAAGCTGGGAGGAGGCCAGGTGACCTTGAACAGGATCCCGGCCTACACTGGCTTTGCGGCAGTGGATATCCTCGTGGGAGCCACGGCCATTCCAGAGGATGATCCCAGAAACCAGGTGTACCCCGGGGAGTTCCGCTATGGCGGGGGCCACCTGATTCAGGACCTGGTGGCAGGCAAAGCCGTGAGGCTGGAGGCCAGGGCGTACGGCACAGACTGCTATCCCAAGAAGAAACTCGAGATCATGATCCGTCTCGAGGAAATGAACGAGGCCGTGCTTTTCAACCCAAGGAACTGTTACCAGAATTACAACGTGGCTGTAAACCTCTCCGACCGAGTCATATACACCTACATGGGAACCTTGAGGCCCCAGTGCGGCAACGCCAATTATTGCAGCGCCGGGCAGCTATCCCCTCTGCTCAATGACCCATTGTACAAGACCATAGGACTCGGGACTCGGATCTTTCTGGGAGGGGGCATAGGATACGTGGCATGGCACGGCACACAGCACAACCCGGGGGTGCCTCGCACGGAAAAAGGAGTACCCAAGGCCGGGGCAGGCACCCTGGCAGTGATCGGTGATCTGAAGCAGATGAGCGCGGAGTGGCTAAGGGGCGTCTCCTTCATAGGTTATGGGGCAAGCCTGGCCATAGGCATAGGGATTCCGATTCCCATCTTGGATGAGGAGATCCTGGAGCACACCCTGGTCACCGATGCTGAGATCTACGCCCCTGTGGTGGATTACAGCCAAACCTATCCCAACAGGGGTCCGGATGTACTGGGATGGGTCACGTACGCTCAGTTGAGGACAGGGAAGATCCACTTGAACGGAAAAGAGATCCCCACAGCCAGCCTTTCGAGTTATGCCCGTGCCAGGAGCATAGCCCAGAGCTTGAAAGGCTGGATTCAGCAAGGCTCCTTCCTGCTTACAAAGCCCGTGGCCCAGATCCCAGGGCCGGATAGCGGCTACCAGTTCAAACCCTGCAAGGAAAAACCAGTGGGTTGAGCCCTTCTCTTAGAAGGATCCCGACCGGGAGCCGGTAATGGCTCCCGGCCCCCTTCCTATTGCTGGCATGCCTTGTGCTTCAAGATCTGGCCCGGATTCTGGGTGGAGCTGGCCCATATGTGGAACTCACGCCCCGACTCCATAGGATGCTCTAGGATCTCAGGACTGGGAGGCCTTCTTGTGTGTTGTGGCAGGGGGGGCTGTTTTTATGCACAGCCCGGTTATTCCAAGCAAATCAATTTGTTGGGCTGCATTGGCCGGTTTCTGGGAAGAATCCTGGCCGGATCCGAAAAGAAGAGTGGTTGCCGAGGCAGATGGCCTGCCCGAGGCTTCAGCCCCCGTACAGTTTCGTGCATGGCACAGGCTAATAGGGCGAATTTGGTAACTCATGAGTCCCGGAAAGAGGACAGGAGGTGAGCAAATGGGTGCAAGAAGAATCCTTGGTGCCATCTTTTTGGCTCTGGCCTGTCTTGTGGCAGGCTGTGCGGGTTTGAGCCGCACAGAGCAAAGGGTCCTGAGCGGAGGGGCCATAGGCGCAGGACTTGGCACAGCAGGGGCAATAGTTCTGGGGGGCCCCATCATGGTTGGGGCCGCAGTGGGAGCAGGAGCAGGGGCGCTGGGGGGTTATGTGGTGGAGGAGCTTAGGTTGTTTTGAGGCTCTCTCAGGGGTTGACCTGAGGGCATTTCCATAATACCTTCCTTGCGCCTGAAGCACCTTGCTGAGTTCAAGGTCCTTCTGGAGGCAAAATAGTGAGAACCCGGGAGGCCAGGAAATGGGTGCACACCCATGGAGCCCTTTCCAAGAGGTCATGGCAGATCCGCTTCAGTGGGCTAGATCCTGGAAGGAGAGTACCGGGGGAAAGGTGATAGGTCACCTGCTTCCCGATGTGCCGGAAGAAATCATACACGCAGCAGGGGCCCTTCCCCTGGCCTTGGAAGGGGCGGGGATAGCCATATCCCAGGCGCAGGCAGCCCTTCCGGGTTATACATGTTCCCACGCAATGGGCCTTCTGGAGATGGGGCTTAAGGGGGAACTGGATTTCCTGGACGGATTGATCATCCCATACGTGTGCGACACCACACGAAACCTGTACCACACATGGAGCCACAGGTTCCCGGATCGGGCCCACGAGTTCCTGAGACTGCCCAAGAGGCTGGACCACCCTGGGGCCAGGGATTACCTGAGGGCCGAGTTCGAGAGGCTTTGCAGCTCCTTGGGGTTGATGACGGGTCATATGCCCACCCCAGAGGATCTTCGCCTGAGCCTCCAGCTCTATGAGCAAAGTCGAGCTCAGCTGAAGCGGGCTTACCGGCTTCACCGGGAGAGACCCTCCATCTGGAGCGCCGAAAGGCTATGGCTTCTCACCTCTTCGGCCATGAGGGCCCCCAGGCAAGAGCACCTGTGCTGGATGCAGGCCCTGCCATGGGACATAGAGCCAGCTGCAAAGCCCAATGGGAGAGTGCCGATCTACGTCAGGGGTAAGGTATGGGATCCCCCCGGGATCCTGGAAATGCTGGATAGGCTGGGGCTCCTCATAGCGGGGGACGAGATGGTCTCGGGTTTCAGGTCCATTGCAGGGGAGCTGGAAGCACCCAAAGAACCATTGGAAGCCTTGGTCTCCAGGCATGTTTCACTGCCCCTGTACCCGGGATATCACAAGGAGCCCGCCCGGGTCGTCCAGGATTTCTTGGCTCGGGTCAAGGTGAGCAGTGCGAGGGGGGTCCTCTTCCTCAACCCCAAGTTCTGCGAGGCTGCGGGCTTTGACCTGCCTGATCTACAAAAAGCCCTGGAGAACAACGGGATTCCCAGCCTGGTCCTGGAGACCTCGGCCAGGGGGGTCTCCCTGGCTCAGATCCAGGTGAGGCTGGAGGCCTTCAGGGAGATGATGACACAGGAGCTTTTCTGAAAATCCCAAGCCCTTTCCGGTCAGAGGAGCAACAAGGCATGAACCCCATTTCCACTTTGAGGGATCTCAAACAGATCAACATCGACTATTACACCTCAGCCCACAGTGCGAGGCAGAACGGGAAGTTCATAGCGTACGTGAACGCCTTTACCCCGGTGGAGCTGCTCTACGCCATGGACTTCATACCCATCTACCCCGAGAACCATGCGGTGATCCTTGGAGCCAGGCGGCTTTCCGAGGAGGTGGCCCCGGCTGCGGAGAAGCTGGGTTATTCAATGGATCTGTGCTCCTATGCGCGCTGTGACCTGGGCTCCATCCTGACCGGCAAGAGCCCCACCTTCGGGCTGCCCAAACCGGATCTCCTGCTAGTTTCCAACAGCCAGTGCGGGACCCTCACCAAATGGTTCGAGGTGCTCTCGCGAATGTATGGGGCCCCCATGGTGCTCATAGACGTGCCCCATTCGGGAAACGGGGAGAAGGATCCCCAGGCCGAGGCCTACGTGAAGGGGCAGCTTGAGGAACTCCAGGGGGTCCTGGAGGGTATCACAGGCTGCAGGCTCGAGAAGGAAAGGCTACGGGAGAGCATTCAGCTTTCCAGGGAAGCCTCGGAGTTGTGGACGCGGATTCTGCTCTTGGGCTCCCAGAGGCCTTCTCCCATAACGGTGTTTGACCAGTTCATAGCCATGGCTCCCATTGTGGCCCAGAGGGGAACCAAGGTGGCGGTGGAATTCTACAAGAGACTCCTGGATGAACTGGAAGATCGCGTGGCCAAAGGGGTGGGTGCCCTGAGCCACGAGAGGTTTCGGCTCTTTTGGGACAATCTTCCCATATGGCCGGAACTCAGGCGTCTGTCCGAGTTCCTGGATGCAAAGGGAGCGGCACTGGTGACTTCGCTTTACACCTGGGCCTGGGCAACCCTCTGGGTCGGACAGGAGGATCCCTTCCAGGACTGGGCCGAGCAATACCTTTACACAGCCAATTTGCACCTGCGAAGAAGGATTGAGACCTACGTGGAGTACGCCAGGCAATACCAGCTGGACGGGTTTCTTTACCACTCCAACAGAAGCTGCAAGATGGTCTCCCAGGACATCCCTGAGTTGCGCCGCGAAGTGGCCCGTCGCACCGGGATACCAGGGGTGATACTGGAGGCCGACCACAATGACCCAAGGCTCTACTCCATTGAGAGCATAGAGAGCCAGATACTAAGTTTCCTGGAAATTCTGCAGTCCAGAACCGGGCGCACAAGTTAGAGGAGAAAGGGAATCAAGAAGATCCGGGAAGGCAGGCCCTTTGACCCACTTCCCCAACTCTCATGGCGAACTCCCTGAGGTCCCTTACGGAGTAGTCGGTTTTTTTCTTTCCGGATCTGTCAAGGAAATAGGCCCTTATGCCCGCCTTTGCGGGGGCCTTGTAGTCGAACTCCTCGTGATCCCCCACGTGGATGAGCCGTGAGGGCTCAAGCCCCAGCCCTTTGCAGACCTGCTGGTAAAAGGAACTGGTTTTCTTGACCTGTCCGAAATCAGAGGTGGCCGACACCACGTGCAAGAAGGGAAAGGAATCCAGTCCGCTTTGGGAAAGCTCCTCTTCTATGAAGGGACGGCTGGCATTGGAGAGAATTATGAGCTCGTGGCCGGAGCTCAGCTCTTGCAGAACCTGGGGCACCTCTGGAAAGAGCTTGACGAGGTGCCTGTGCTGGCCCAGAGTCTGGCGCCAAGTCCCGTCAAGCCCGAATCTCTGGTGCCAGTAAGCCAGGTCGTACCATTCCAAGGCTCCCTCGCCCACCCTGTCATACTCGCTGTAAACCCAAGCCTTGGCCTGCTCCAGGGGAAGCCCCCTCTTCTTGGAGACCAGGGCCGGGATAGCCTCCCGCCACACAGCAGTGCTGAAGGTGTGGTCCACCAGGGTTCCATCCAGATCAAAAGAGATGATGTGTCGTCCCATGGGCTGCTACTTCCAAGATAGTCTCACATTGGGGCTGGGTGGCCTGCCCCGAGTCCTTGAAGCAATCAGGTTTTCTTCCAACACCGTGCCCAGGCTTGGGCAATCTTGGCGCACGAGCTTATTGCAGTATAGTGCCATTGTTCGGTCCTGGGGAAAAGTGCCGGTTGATCCCATCCTGGACAGAGAGGCCTAAAGCCGGATAGAATAAGCTCGTCATGAAGGAAGTGGCCAACCCATACGAGCAGGGGCATCTCTTTGTGGCGGCCCTGAGGCTTTTCCTGCACAAGAACGGTAGGCCCCCGTCTGTGCAGGACATCTCCTCGATGCTCAATACCTCCACCGAGATGGGCCATTATCTGTGCAACCGCCTGGCAAAGCTGGGGGTGCTGGAGCTGGTGGAGGGCGCTTTCGGAGAAAGGATATACTTGAAGGACCATCTCCGGCTGGAGGAGCTTCCCAGGGAGGAGAGGGCCTCCAACCTGGAGGCAGAGGTGCAGAGGTTGAAACAGGAAAGGGAAAAGCGCCAGCAGGAGCTAGAGAAACTTCAAGCCTCCCAAGGAAGCATGAAAAAGGAGCTTTTCAGCGACCTGGAGCGCCAGCTCAAAGAGGGCCTCAAGAGAAAGAAAAACCCCCTGGACCAGCTGTGAGTAAGGCCTGGTAGAGAAAGATCCGCCTGATGGGTTTCCGCGCGGGCATTGCCGTGGAGGGTTCCCCGGGATCCTGGGCCAAGTCCGGACCCGCGCTCACGGTAAAGGGCCAACCCGCAAATGTTTTCTTGGAAGGCTGCGAAGCTCCGGATCCGGCTTCAGCCTTGCAGCCTCCTCCTCTTGCCGCTCCATGCGGCGGCAGCAGGTGAAGCTCCCTTTGATTCGTGCTAATCTGGGGCATTGAGAAGCGGCATGCCTCCAGGCATTCCGGGCGGTTGGGGCTCTTGGGCCCCAGGGTTTGCCGCCATGGGGAAACCAACCCGGTCAATATGTCTTGGCCTGGATTCTGGGAGGGAGCATGGCACATAGGGTAACCCATAGGCTTCGCGTGGCTTTCCTGGGATGGGGACAGGGTGCCAGATGCCTGGCCGATTCCTGGGCCACGGATCCATCAGCACCCCAGGTAGTGGCCGTGGTGAAAGATGGGCTTCAGCCGAGCCTTCCGGAGCATGAAAGCTTCCCGCAGATCCTGCCCCACCCTTCGGCCCTCGGCCAGTGCCTTCCCCTGGACTTGGTCCTGGATTTTCGACCCCATGGGGAGAGGATACCAGAGGGGCTTCCCGGGGATTTTCAGTGGATACCCAGGGCCGTGACCCGTGTGTTGGAGCGGGAGTGCCTGAAGGGAGAGGATGGGAGGCGTTATCGTGGGGTGGTGGAGACGGCCAGGGACGCGGTGGTCACCATAGATGAGTCCCACAGGATCATTTTTTTCAACAAGGCTGCAGAGGCCATGTTCGGTTACTCCAAGGAGGAGGTGCTTGGACAGGACCTGAGCATAATAATCCCGACCCCCCACAAGAAGGCCCACCGGGATTATGTGCGCAGGTACGTGCAGACAAGAAGAGGCCGGTTCATAGATCACACGGTGGACCTGACCGCCGAACGCCGCTCTGGGCAGGAGTTTCCCATAAGCATCTCATTCTCGGTGGCCGAGGTGGGTGGGCAGCTCCTGATGACGGCCATGATGCGGGACATGACAGAGATGAAGGCCCTGGAGCGCCGGCTCATCCAGAACGAAAGACTGGCTTCCATAGGCCAAGCCTTGTCCTTTGTGACCCATGAAGTGAGAAATCCACTGGTGGTCATAGGGGGGTTTGCCCGTTCTCTCTTGAGACAGGACTGGTTGCCCCAGGAGGGGAGGGAGAAGCTGGAGATAATCCGCTCAGAGGTGCAGAGGCTGGAGGGGCTGCTCCAGGAGATACAGGACTTCTCCAAGCCCCTGAGGCTCCGGAAGGAGCGGTTGGATCTGGTCCCCTTCCTGGAGCAGACCCTTTCCCTGTTCAAGGATTCGGGGGATTATCCGGGAGTTGAGTTCCTCCTGGAGGCAAGAGGCCAGCTCTGGCTGAGGGTGGATCCGGAGCGTTTGAGACAGGTTCTCATAAACCTCATCAAGAACTCCCTGGAGGCCATGGGCTTCAAGGGCAAGGTGGTCTTGAGCGCCAAGGAGGTTTCCGAGGAAACAGTGGAAATAGCTGTGCAGGACACAGGGGAGGGCATATCCCCGGAGCGATCAGAGGAGCTGTTCCAGCCCTTTGTGACCAGCAAGCCTGGGGGAACCGGCCTGGGGCTTCCCCTGTGCCGCAAGATAGTGAGGGATCACGGAGGCGACATCTGGCTCCAAACCATCCCTTCAGGGGGTGCCATAGCCGTGATCAACCTGCCCGTTGGGGAAACCCGAGAAGCCGGGTGGTCCAACCCACAAACAGAGCCCTCAGAGGCAAGATGAGCGCTCCCGGCTCCCCTGGGGGTTTGCCGTGAGAAAAGCTGTGGCCCCACAAGCCCCCAAAATCTTCTATGGATGGTGGATAGTAGCCGCCGGCACATTGACCTATGCCCTGGGCTACGGGGCCAGGTACGGCTTTGCGGTGATCTTCCCGTCCCTTGTGGAGGAGTTCGGCTGGTCCAGGGACACCACGGCTACGGTGCTTTCTTCCCACATGCTGGTGTACGGTCTTGTGGCCCCTGTGGTGGGCGCGGTGGTGGACCGGCTTGGGGCCAGGTTCACCATGGGCCTGGGGGCTTTGATCCTGGGCTCAGGCCTGGGACTTTCGGCTTTGGGTCAAAGCCCCTGGCACTTTTGGCTGAGCTTCGGGGTGCTTTTCGGCACGGGGCTTTGCCTGGTGGGGGCTGTGCCCTTTGCCATGGTGCTGAGAAACTGGTTCGAGAAAAGGAGGGGGCTGGCCTTTTCCATGCTCTACCTGGGCTCGGGGGGCTCCTATGCCTGGTACCCGGCAGTGGCCTGGGCTGTGGAAGCCTGGGGTTGGAGAACGGCCTTCCTGGGGGAGGGAATACTCCTGGCAGGGGTGATCCTGCCCTTGCTGGTGCTGGTTGTGAGGCAAAGGCCTGAGGACAGGGGCCTGTCAAGAGACGGGATCCCTGCTTTGCCTGGGCCCGAGATTTCCATTGTCCAAAGAGGGCAGAAAACCTTTCACAAGACTCAAGACGGCCAGCAGGACTGGACCCTGAGCAGGGCCATTAGGGCAAGGAGCTTCTGGTTGATGTGCCTGGCGACCTTTTCCCTTTGGGGCCTCATGCAGCACATTCTCATGGCGCACAACGTGGCATTTGCGGTGGATTTGGGGATCCCCAGGATGAGGGTCTCAGGCATTCTTTCCCTGGTGGGGGCGGCCTACCTGGGGGGTGCTTTGCTGGCCCCTGTCTCGGACAGGATAGGCAGGGAGACCACCATAACCCTTGCAGCCCTGGCAGGCTCATCCGGGATATTGGCTTTGATTCTCATGAAGGAAGCCTCCCAGGAGTGGCTCCTTTACTTCCATGCCCTGGCCTTTGGCTTTGGCAACGGATTGGGCTCCCCCACAATAGCAGCCGCGGTGACAGATATATTCCAGGGGCCCAAAGTGGGCCCTGTCATAGGTTTCATCTGGCTTTGCTTTGCCCTGGGAGGCTGTCTGGGCCCCTGGCTGGGGGGCTGGGTTTTCGAGCTGACAGGGGAATACAGCTGGGCCTTTCTCATGTCCATGGCCTGGTATGGGATCGCTTGTCTAGCAGTCTGGGGGGCTGCCCCCAGAAGTGCCAGATCTGCCGTAGCCTGAACCGGCAAGTCTCACAATTCCACCCCCAGGCGCTTCCAGACCGACTCCCCGTCCCCTATTTCCTGGGCCTTGAGGTGAGGATAGGTCCTAAACAAGAACCAGGTCAGGGGAACCACGCCCACCAGGATGATGGTCAGATCCGGGATGACCCTCAGGGTGCCCAGCAAGAGCACGGGCCCCCTCTCAAAGAAGCCCGCATCCCTGGCTGCCCACAGGCCTTCCTGATAGGCAGCCCAGGTCTGCATCACCCCCACCGGGGAAAGAGTGCCCAGGGTCAGAAGCAAGAGCCCTCCGTTGAATCCCCAGAAGCAGACCCTCAAGAGCCTGTCGTTCCAGCGCTCCTTGCGCACCAGTCCCCTCCAAGAGAAGAGCAGCAAGCCTATGGAGAGCAGGCCGTAGACCCCGAAGAGTGCCCCGTGCCCATGGTTCATGGTCAGGTACGTGCCATGCTCGTAGTAGTTCACTATGGGCAGGTTTATCAAGAAGCCGAAGACCGCCGCCCCCAAGAAATTCCAGAAAGAGGATGCCACCAGGAAATAGAGGGGCCACCTGTAAGGGAACTCCCTGCCCTGCCTGGCAACGCTCCTGTACTCCAGGATGGCCCTTACCACCAGACCGAACATGGGCACCGGCTCCATGGAGGAGAACACCGAGCCCAGAGAGAGCCAGAAGGAGGGGCCGCCATACCAGAAGTAGTGATGGGCTGTGCCGATGATGCCGCTCAAAAAGACAATGGCAGCCGTGAAGTAGGCAACCATGAGGGCTGCCCTGGCAGTGGCCAGCCCCAGGCCGACCAGGATCAGGGAGACCACCCCCACGCCGAAGAACTCGAAGATGGACTCAACCCAGATGTGCACCACGAACCATCTCCAGTAATCTGCCAGGGTAAGATGGGTACCTTTTCCGTAGAGAAGCCCGAAGCCAAAGAAGGCCACAACCAGAACTGCGCTAAACATGTAGAACATTATGAGGGAGCTGTAATCGTCCTTGTGCCCCAGCCTCTGGTGAAAGTAAACGGCCCTGTACACCACAAGCAGCCAAGCTATGAGCCCCACAAAAAGGAGTATCTGCCAGATCCTGCCCAGCTCCAGGAACTCCCAGCCCTGGTGCCCCAGCCAGAACCACCAGTCTCCCAAGAGGCCCTTTATTCCAGCAACCTCCCCCAAGAGGCTTCCACCCGCAACCAGCAGGATGGCCACGAACAAGATCTGCACCAAGACACCTTGCCTTCTGGGCTCCACCCCCCCGATCACCGGGGCCAGGTAGATGGCCGTGCCCACCCATGTGGTGGCTATCCAGAAGATGGCCAGTTGCAAGTGCCAACTCTTGGCCCAGCTGTAGGGGATTAGGTCAGCTATCCACTGGAAGTAGAAACTGGCCGGATGAATGGTGTAGTGGGCCAGAAGCCCTCCAAAGTTGGTCTGGACAAGGAACAAGAGGGCCACAACCAGGAAGAACTTGGCAGCCTTGAACTGACTGGGAGTCAGGGGCATGTCCACCAGTTTCTCGGCCAGAGGCACCCCTTTGGCCGGTCCGTACCAGAGCCCGTAATGGTGGACAAAGAACACAAATATCCCGAGCACAAGGAGCAATCCCAGGATCCCTCCCAGACTCCACAGGAAGGTGGCCGCAGTGGGAACGTTCCCCACGCTCCTGTCAGCCGGCCAGTTGTTGGTATAGGTGTGGTTCTCACCAGGCCTCAAGGTGGATGCGGCCCAGGCGGTCCAGAAAAAGAACCTGGAGAGTTGAAGCCTCTCCCCGGGGGTTCTCACTGTTTCCGGGAGAATCCCGTATCGCTTCTCCCCTTCCCTGAAAACCTTCTCCCAATGGGCCTGTATCTCTTCCAGGGCCTTCACCTGGGAGCGCTTAAGAACCAGGGTGTCTTGGGCCTGGTCGTACCTGTTGGTCTTGATCTCCCTTATTACCCTGAGGTCCGCCACCTCTTTTTGGAACTGATCCAGATCCTCATAGGCCTTCTTGAACTCCTCCTGGGCCAGATACTCTCTCACGGCCTTGCTCATGATGTGGAGGCTGGCCGCCGAGAACTCAGGCCCTCTCTGGGAGCCGTGCCCCCAGACACTGCCGTGATCCATCAGGCCGTGGCTTTGGTATACCCCCTGGCCTGCAAGGATTTCCTCCCTTGTGAAGAGCAACTTCCCATCTGGGCCCAGAACTTTCCCTGGATAAGGAGGCATCTGATCCACTGCGAAGTACCCACCACCCAAAAGCACCCCCATGGCTACAAGGAAACTCAAGATAGCCGCCCACCTGAGCTTGCCCATGCTCATGGGTAACCTCCCAAGAAAGAAAGTTCTTGCCTTCAATGTCCCTATCATGTAATCCAAAAACAGATAATGTGCAAGGGGAGGGGGTAAGCTCCAAAGGAGCCAAAGAGAAGCTTCCTTTGTTTCTGATCCACCTGCATGCTCCAGACCCTGGGCAAGGCCCCAGGGGGACCCCTTGACCAAGCCAGCAGGCCTGAATATCATGTGAATCATCTTTCACAAGGCTCGCGGCCATGGCATCCCAGCGTCTTGGAACACAGATAAGGCGGGAGCAGATTGCAGAGGCAGCCCTCAGACTGGTGGGGGATCAGGGCCTCAAAGGCTTGAGACTTGATGCCTTGGCCAGGAGGGTGGGCATAGTCCCCTCGGCCATCTACAGGCACTTCAAGGGAAAAGAGGAGCTCCTGGATGCCATGGTGGATCTTTTCCAGAAAAAGGTCATTGCCAACGTGCAAACAGTAAAACAGGAGAGTCAGGACCCCCTCGAGCAGATGAGAAGGCTTCTCATGCGCCACGTGGAACTCATCCGGGAAAACCAGGCCTTGCCCCGAATAATCTTCTCGGAGGAAGTTCACCACAGGAGTTTCTCAAGAAGGTCCAAGCTGCTCGGCATAATAAGGGCCCTTCTGGGAGAGGTGGAGTCAATGGTGAGGGAAGGGCAAAGACAAGGTCTTGTGAGAACAGAGCTGGATCCTTCCACCCTGGCTCTGGTTTTCTTGGGGCTCTTTCAGCCGGCTGCCGTGCTTTGGCACTTGAGCCAGGGGGAGTTCGACGTGACCAGGCATGCCAGGAGGGCTTGGGAGGTCTTCAGAAAGGGAGTGGAAACAGGTGGGCTCCAGGGTGCACAGTGAAAATGGATTCACCTGTGGGGTGATTTGATGGGCAAAAGAGGAATCCTGCTGCTGGCCTTGGCAGGGGTGCTGCTGGGGGCGGCCCTCGGGTACACACACTTGGGCTCCAAGGCCGGCCAGAAAACCAGAAGCACCATCAGGGTCTCCGGGAATTTCGAAGTCACGGATGCGGAGGTGAGTTTCAAGATCCCGGGTCGCGTGGAGCAAAGGTTCGTGGAGGAAGGGGAGCCCGTGCGGGCCGGTCAGCCCATAGCCAGGCTGGAGCACAGGGACATACTCCAGGAGGTGGCCATCAGAACGGCTGAGGTGGCCCAGGCTCAGGCCCAGCTCCTGGAGCTGGAGCGAGGGGCCCGGCCCGAGGAGATAGCTCAAGCCGAGGCTGCTGCCGAGAGGGCAGGGGCTTTTCTTTCCGAGCTTCTGGCAGGCTCCAGACCGCAGGAGATCAGGGCTGCCGAGGCAGCCCTTTCCAGGGCCGAGGCAGACTTGGAAAAGTGGAGGGCTGACCATGAAAGGCAAAGGCAACTCTTCCAAAGGGGTGTTATCTCGGCCAGGGAGTACGAGGCAGTGCTAGCCGCCTATCAAACGGCCGAGGCCCAGGTGAAGGAGGTCCGGGAAAGGCTGAGGCTGGTCAAGGAAGGCCCCAGGGCCGAGCAGATAGCCCAGGCCAGGGCAGCCCTCAAGGAAGCCCGTGAGAGATTGGCCCTGGTTCGGGAAGGCCCCAGGAAGGAGACCATAGAGGCTGCAAGGGCCCGCCTGGAGCAGGCCAAGGCAGCCCTGGGAGCTGCCCAGACCCGCCTGGACTACACCCTGGTGCTCTCCCCCCTCACAGGCGTGGTGCTTTCCAAGAATGTGGAGCCCGGGGAGTATGTTGCCCCTGGAACCCCGGTGGTGACCGTGGGGGACCTGGAGCACATCTGGCTCAGGGCTTACGTTGACGAGCCGGACCTGGGAAGGCTGAGGCTGGGTCAAAAAGTGCGGGTCACCACCGACACGTATCCCGGGAAGATCTACGAGGGAAGGCTTTCTTTCATATCCTCCCAGGCGGAGTTCACCCCCAAGAACGTGCAGACCGAAAAAGAGCGGGTAAAGCTGATGTACAGGGTGAAGATAGATGTTCCCAATCCAGAATTGGAGCTCAAGCCTGGAATGCCCGCCGATGCAGAAATCCTCCTGGAGGCAAACTGAGGCAAGCCCAGTTCAATCCGCTTGAAAAGAGGGGCTTCCCCTTGGACGAGAGCATCCGCACACAGGATCTGAGCAAGCGCTTCGGGAGCTTGATCGCAGTGGAGAGCCTGAGCCTTTCGGTCCAGCAAGGGGAGATCTTCGGCCTCGTGGGGCCTGACGGGGCTGGCAAGACCACTACCATGAGGCTTCTTGCGGGAATCCTGGAGCCCACCTCTGGGGAGGCCTGGGTGGCCGGCTTCCATGTGGTGAGACAGGCCGAGGCAGTAAAAGAGAGGATTGGTTACATGAGCCAGCGCTTCGGGCTTTACCAGGATCTCACCGTGGCCGAGAACATAGAATTCTACGCAGACATCTACGGGGTGGAGCGAAGGGGGAGGCAGGCAAAGATAGATCGCCTGCTTGCCTTCAGCAATCTCACCCCTTTCAAGAAGAGGCTGGCCGGGAATCTCTCCGGAGGTATGAAGCAGAAGCTGGGTCTGGCCTGTGCTTTGGTCCACACCCCCCAGGCACTGTTTCTGGACGAACCCACCAACGGGGTGGACCCTGTTTCCAGAAGGGATTTCTGGAGAATCCTTTACCAGCTCCTGCGCCAGAGGGTGACCATATTTCTCTCCACGGCCTACCTGGACGAGGCCGAACGGTGCAACCGGGTAGGCCTTGTACACAAAGGCAGGCTCCTGGCCCAGGGCACCCCGGATCAGCTCAAAGGGCTCATGGTGGGCAAGATCCTGGAGCTAAGAGTGCAGGGGGCAAGAAAAGCAGCCCAGCTTCTCAGGGAACGCCTTGAAACAGAATCGGTGGGGGTCTTTGGGGACCGCATCCATGTGGTCACCCCAGATGCTGAGCAAACCGCCCGGAGGCTGGAGCAGATACTCTCGGCGGAAAGGATTCCCTTGGCTCAGATTCGTGCGGTAGAGCCCAGCCTGGAGGATGTGTTTGTCTCTGTCCTGGCACAGCAAGGGCTGGACAGGAGAGGCCTGGATGGATGAAGCTGCTCAGAAAAGGGCAGTGGTGGTCAGGGACCTGGAGAAGCGCTTCGGGAGCTTCCTGGCAGTGAACCGGGTAAGCTTCCATGTTTCCAAGGGAGAGATCTTCGGCCTTCTGGGACCCAACGGGGCAGGCAAGTCCACCACCATCAGGATGCTTTGCGGGATTCTGGCCCCCAGCGCAGGTTCCGGGAGTGTGGCCGGTTTCGACATCCGCAAGGAGCCTGAAAAGATCAAGTCACACATCGGTTACATGAGCCAAAGGTTTTCCCTGTATGAGGATTTGACCGTAGAGCAGAACATCGATTTCTACAGCGGCATCTACGGGATCCCCTCCCACAAGAAAAAGCAGAGAAAGGAATGGGTCATAGAAATGGCTGGCCTCCAAGAGCACAGGGGCTCCCGCACATCCATCCTCTCCGGGGGATGGAAGCAAAGGCTTTCCCTGGGCTGTGCCATAATGCATGAACCCCCTATAGTCTTCCTAGACGAGCCCACCTCCGGTGTGGACCCCATCAGCAGAAGGCAGTTCTGGGAGCTCATCTACAAGCTTTCCGAGGGAGGGATCACGGTATTGGTGACCACCCACTACATGGACGAGGCAGAGTACTGCGACCGCCTGGCCCTGATATACAGGGGGGAGCTCATAGCAGAGGGAAGCCCTGCAATGCTCAAAGGCCGCCTCATGAGAGAAGAGGTGCTGGAGGTGATCTGCCAAAGGCCCCAGGATGCCTTGGGAGAGGTGGAGAAGATCCCTGGAGTGAAAGAGGCAGCCTTGTTCGGAAGGGGGCTCCATGTGGTGGCGCTGAATGGGGAGGAAACAGCCCGGGCCGTCAAGAGGCTCCTGGAGGAAAAAGGCCACAGGGTAGAGCGCTTGGAGAGGATCCTGCCTTCCCTGGAAGATGTGTTCGTCTCCCTCATAGAGGCCAGGGACAAAGCCGGGGAGCCCATTCCGGAGGTATCCGGGTGAAAATGCTTCGGCTCTGGGCCGTTGCCCGCAAGGAATTTCTGCACATTCTCAGGGATCCCCGCAGCCTGGCTATGGCCATAGCCTTGCCCATGCTCCAGATGGTGCTTTTCGGCTATGCCCTCACCCTGGACGTGGACAGGGTGCCCCTGGGCATATGGGATCAGGACCTGACTCCTGCCAGCAGGGAGGTGGTGAGTCGTTTCCTGGGCTCCAGGTACTTCAGCCTGGGGCTTTTGGCCGAATCCTATGGGGAGCTGGAGAAGGCCATAGACAAAGGGGATGTGCTGGCCGCTCTCATCCTGCCCAGGGGTTTCTCAGCTCGGGTGGAAAGCGGCAGGGAAGCCTCCTTGCAGTTCCTGGTGGACGGCTCTGATTCAAACACCGCAACTCTGGCCCTGGGCTATGCAGAGGCTGTTGTATCGGGCTATTCCAAGGAGCTGGTGCTTTACCAGGTTCGAAAGGCCGGGCTGAGACCCCCAGGGGAGCCCTTGGTGCTCCGTTCCAGGGCCTGGTTCAACGAGGAACTCCAGTCGCGCAACTACATAATCCCAGGGCTCATCGCAGTGATAATGAACGTGATAGCCGCCCTTCTCACATCTCTGACCGTTGCCAGGGAATGGGAAAACGGCACCATGGAGCAGCTCATATCCACCCCGCTCAAGGGGCCAGAGCTGCTCCTGGGGAAGCTCTGTCCTTACTTCTGCGTGGGCATGCTGGACGTGCTTCTGGCAGTGATCATGGGCCGCTACGTCTTCGGGGTGCCCCTGAGGGGAAGCCCGGCACTTGTTTTCCTCATGGCAGGGATCTTCCTGCTGGGGGTCCTTTCCATAGGCATGTTCCTGAGCGTTTTCACCAAGAGCCAGCTCCTGTCCAGCCAGGCGGCCATGGTCATCACGTACCTGCCGGCTCTTCTTCTCTCGGGGTACATCTTCGCCATTCAGAACATGCCCCCGGCCCTGCAGGTGATATCCAGGGTGGTGCCGGCCCGCTATTTCGTGAAGCTCATAAGGGCCATCTACCTCAAGGGCCTGGGTCTGGAGCTTCTGGCCTTCGAGGCCGGTTTGCTGGTTCTTTTTGCATCGGGAGTTGCCCTTCTGGGCAACCTGGCCTTCAAGAAGAGGATGTGAGATGAGACGGAGCCTGGAGCGGGTCTGGAGGATGTTGGTAAAGGAATTCATCCAGGTCTTCCAGGACAGGAGGACCAGGGGGGTGATCTTCGGTACCCCTGTGATACAGCTCATAGTTTTCGGGTACGCTGTCACAACAGACGTGCGGAACATCACCCTGGGAGTACAGGACCGGGACCGCACAGTTCTGAGTCGGGAGCTGACGGATCGGTTCGTGAGATCCGGATATTTCCAGTTTGCTGGGCTCATCAGGGAAGATAGGCAGTTCCAGGATCTGCTGGACAGGGGGGAGCTTCAGGCAGTGCTCAGGATTCCTGAAGGTTTTCAGGGGCAGGTGGACTCGGGCCGCACAGGCGAGGTTCAGCTCATAGTGGACGGCTCAGACTCCAACACTGCCAGCATAGTCCTGCAGTACGCCCAGAGAATAGTCTCGGCCTTTTCCCAGGAGCTGCTCCTGGAGCGCTTCCATCGCTCCAGGGGAGCAGTCAGGTTCCCAGGCCAGGTGAGTTTGGAGAGCCGGGCCTGGTTCAACGAGAACCTGGAGAGCCGCAACTTCTTTGTGCCGGGGGTGATAGCCACCATAGTGACCATAGTGACCCTGATGCTCACCAGCATGGCCGTGGTGAGGGAGAGGGAGGTGGGTACCATGGAGCAGCTCATAGTCACACCCATCACCCCCTGGGAGTTCATCTTGGGGAAGACCCTTCCCTTTGCCATTATTTCAATGACCGACGTGGTTCTGGTGACCACCGTGGGGGTGCTATGGTTTGAGGTGCCCATCAGGGGAAACCTGCTAATTCTCTTGGCTTCCACCGGGGTCTATCTTCTCACGGCCCTGGGTGTGGGTCTTTTCATCTCCACTGCCAGCAGGACTCAGCAACAGGCCATGATGAGCACCTTTTTCTTCTTCATGCCGGCGATCCTTCTCTCTGGCCTCATGTTCCCCATCCAGAACATGCCCCAGACGGTTCAGTGGCTCACCTATCTGAACCCCATGCGCTACTACCTTGTGATAATCCGGGGGATCTTCTTGAAAGGAGTAGGGCTCCAGGTGCTCTGGCCCCAGATGGCCGCCTTGGCCGTGATTGGCTCAGCCACCTTATGGATGGCCTCCCGCAGGTTCCACAAGACCCTGGCTTGACCCAGCGGAAAAATCCTCTGGGTGCATGGGGCAGAAGCCCCTCTCAGAACTTTGCCGAGAGCAGGGTTTCGGCCCCTAGGGTCTGGTTCATGCTCCCGGACCTGTAACCTTCCAGATCCAGGGCCACGAAGGTGTAGCCCAGGGACTTGAAGGCCTGGACTATTTCCCGGGCCAGGGATTCCTCCCACAGCCGGCGCATCTCCTCTTCTCCCAGCTCGATTCTGGCCACATTGCCGTGGTGGCGGACCCTGAAGACCCTCATCCCCAGTTGCCAAAGAAAAGCCTCCGCTTCTTCCACTTGGCGAAGGGCAGAAGCGGTGATGTTCGTGTGATAAGGAAACCGGCTGGCCAGACAAGCAAAAGACGGCCTGTCCCAGTTGGGCAGCCCCAGCATGCGGGCAAGGGATCTCAGTTCCTGCTTGCCGAGCCCCGCTTCCTCCAAAGGACTTCTGACCCCGGCCTCCCTTGCGGCATTTCTACCGGGCCTGTAGTCCCCCTTGTCCTCTGCGTTGCTGCCATCGAAGATGGCCTGGATCCCCTCCCTGTCCGCGATCTGCCTGATCTTCCCGAAGAGTTCCTTCTTGCACAGGTAGCATCTTTCAGGGGGGTTTTCAGAGAAACCAGGCAGCTCCAGCTCACGGGTCTGGATGATGAGATGCCTGCAGCCTATTCTCCTGGCCATTTCCTGGGCTGCCTGCAGCTCTCTTTCCGGGAAGCTCTCGGAGCTGGCGGTGACAGCCAACACGTCCTGGCCCAGCAGGTCGAAGCAGACCTTCAGGAGGAGGCTGCTGTCAACTCCCCCTGAGAAAGCCACGGCCGCCTTGCCCGCCTCTGCCACTATGCTCTTGAGATGTTCGTATTTCCCTTGAAGGGATTTCTTCTCCCATTGCATGGACAACCTCTCAGGGCTCCCCCACGTTGTGATACATGAAAAGGATTGTACAGCCTGCTCCTCAGGGCATCAACTCTCTTGAGCGCCTTGAAGGAACACCCCCGTGTTCCCCCGGAGAGGAAGAGGACTCCCGCAAAGGATATTTTGGCTGGTATATTTGGTAAGCGGAGATTTTCTTTCCCCGGAGCCTTGCCATGCCCATACCCGGGAAGCTTCTTACCGCAGCCATGGCGGTCATGCCGCACACCGAGGTGCAGAGGGCGCTCAAGACAGCGCTTTCCTTAGGACATGCCTTACTGGCCACAACCCCCAAGGTTAAGCTATTATGATGAGGTGTACGTGCAAGCTTCAGAGCATTCCCCCGGCATTGCACTGGAGGTGGAGTTCAAGGTGGAAGCGGCTTTTGAGAGCCTGGTTGGACCTTCTACCACACTGAGGCGGAAACACGGTCTCAAACCCTAATGGAACTCGGGCAGAGGTGGATCCCAATGGCTAAGAAGACCGCCACGGACAAGTTTTACAGGGACCGTTTCGAGGCTCAAAGGAGACTTGCGGAGCGCATGGCCACCTCCATGGAGGTGAACGAGATCCTGGAGAGGCTAAGGGAGGAGGCCAGGGCTCTCGTGCCCCAGGCCATGGAGGCTTGCATACTGCTTCTGGACGAAGAGGCCCCTAAGTACACGAGGCCCCTGCAATGCGCTCTTTATGACAGGCCCATAAACTGCCAGTCCTGCAAGCGGGACCGAATGGCAGTGCAAAAAGCCGTGAACAGAAGAAAGACCGTGGTTGTGCCCCACAGCCAGCCCATAGTGAGACCAGACGGGACCTTGGTTCCCATAGGTCCTGAGATAGCCATCCCGGTGTTCCTGGGCCAGGAGCTCCTGGCCGTGGTCAGCGTGGTGTTGAGGCCCGAAGCCAGAATGACACGCAAGGAGTTCTATCTCTTGAAGGATCTGGCCGAGAGCGTGGGACATGTGATTCTGAGGGCCAAGAAACACTGGGAGGTGACCCAGGAGAAGATCCGGATAAGCCAGGTCCTGAGCCACCTCTCCCCCTTTGTGCCTCTTTCTGTGCGGAGCATAGTGGAGAAAAACCCGGAGATGGCCAACCTGGAAAAGGAAAAGAGGGCCGTCACAGTCTTGTTCCTGGACCTGGAAGATTACACGCGCCTGAGCGTGAGCCGTCCCGACATAGAGGTAAACCGCCTGGTGGAAGAGCTTTTCTCCACCTTCGTGGACCCCATCCAGAGGTCCCACGGGGACATAGTGGAGACCGCCGGGGACGGCCTCATGATCGTTTTCAAGGACCATGACGCCAGGAGCAATGCCATAAACGCTGTCAAGGCTGCCTTTGACATCCATGGCCTGACCAAGGAGCACAATGCCCGCCTCAAGGAGGGGATCGATCCCGTGCGGGTCAACATGGGACTCAACTCAGGCATAGCCCTGGTGGGCATGACGCGTTTCAAGGGTTCCCTGGGAACCCGCATGACCTACACGGCCAGCGGTCCGGTGACCAATCTGGCAGCGCGCCTGGCAGCCCATGCCAAGGGGGGGGACATCCTGGTAGGCGAGGAAACAGCCAGGCTCATTGAAGGGCTTTGGCCCGTTTACGACAAAGGTTTGGTTCAGCTAAAAGGCATTGACGAGCCTGTGAGGATCTTCTCCCTCCTGGAGGGGGAATAATGCCCCGGGCAGAATCCCCCACTCAACGAATGAGATAAGGGAAAAGCAGCTGGATGCACTCCACAGGGCACTCGGCCTGGCACACCCCACAGTACCAGCAATCCTCCGGGTACCTCTCGAAGGGGAATCCCTCCTCATCCAGATAGAGCACGTCTCCTGGGCAGTGCTCCACGCAGGCCCCGCACCTGATGCAGGTCTTCTCGTCTATGTACAGGTTCACGGTCTTTCCTTCCTGACCAAGGGCCCTCTGGGCCCTGCAGAGAGAATCACCCTGGTCTTCCAGTTCGGGTCGTCCTTGTGCGGGAAGTCCACCCTGTGATGGTACAGCCCGAAGCGGCTCTCTGTCCTGAACAGGGAGGCCAGGGCTGCCATCCTGGCCGAGAAAAGACCGGCCTTGGCCTCCATCACCTTCATCAGCTGGTGCGGATCCCTGGCTGGGAGATCCTCCTGGTCTGCCAGCATACCCTCCGTCTCCCGCAAGAACCTGCTCAGCTTGAGCTGCGACTTGGGAGGTGCCACGTACTCGTTCACAAGCCTCCTGAACTTGTACTCGAATTCCCTCACAGAGACCCCCAGGGCCCCCTTTCTGTGCCTGGCCAGACTCTCTTGAAGCAGGTCCAGGGTCTCCCCCAGGTTGGGGCTCTGCGGCCTTTTCTCTTTCAAGGAGGCCACCCTCTGGGCCGCAACCTCCCCCATCACCATGGCCCCCACCAGGAAGCCGTACGGGTTGGCAAGGCAATCTCCGGCAGCATAGAGCCCCTTGAGGCTGGTTTCCCCGAAGCTGTCTGCCACGAACCCAGCAAGCCCGTGGCCCCCGCAAAGGTATACCTCGCTCATGACCACTTCCACTGGGTCCCGCCTCAGATCCAGGCCCTTTCTCATGAAATAATCCCGCATGGTGGGCCTTTCGGTACTGAAGAGGCCCTCCTCGATCAAGCTTATGGTCTCCTCTGGAAGGTGAGTGCAGGAAAAACCTATGGGTCCCCTTCCGCACCGGAGCTCCTCCAGCATGGCCTGAGCCCTGATTCCTGCCGGGGCCCTCTCCAAGCCCAAGGGCTCGTATCTCTCCATGAACCTCTCACCCAGCCCGTTCACAAGCCAGGCCCCGTGCCTTATGAAGGTGGAAAGGCCGGGCCCGTTGAAGTCCTTGGTCATGGAAGAGGTGGCCGTGTACTCGAAGCCCGTGAGTTCGGCCCCGGCCTCGAACCCCATCTTCCATGCCTCTCCATTGCACCATGGGCAGTCAAAGGTGCCATGCAGGTAGCCCGTGCTGGGCAAGCCTATGCGGGCCGCGCCCCCTGTGGCCATAAGAACGGCCGGGGCCAGAAACGCCCTGAGCACCCCTTGTTTGAGATCCAGTGCCACGGCCCCTGCCGCATGGTTTCCCTCTTTGAGAATGGCCAAGGCCACGTGCCGGTTGTACACCTTGGTGCGGGCGGCTTCCACCCTTCTGGCCAGGAGCTTCTTGAGGTCTCCCCTCATCTCCACCAGAAACCGGCCCTTGGGGTGAAAGGAGCCCACTATGTACTGGCCCCTGGAATCTCTGGGGAACTGGCAACCCCACTGCTCCAGCTTCTGCAAGAGCCCGAAGGACCTTTCCCCGATGACCCGGCTGATGGTGGGCTCCAGGGTTCCGTCCGCCACAACCTGGAGAGCCTCCAGGTATTCCTCCACAGTGCCTATCCCCGGGATGACCACGTTGTTCAGGGCGTCCATGCCCCTGCCTGCCGCCCCTGACCTGGATATTTCGGCCTTTTCCACCAGCACCACTTCCAGGGAGGAATCGGCCTCGGCCGAGCTTATGGCTGCCATGCAGCCTGCAGCACCCCCTCCCAGGATGAGGAAATCCGCCACCACTGTTTCAACCCTTGCCATGGAGCCCCCTTTTCTCGGATCCCGTCTGCTTCCTGCTCAAGGCACACCCTCCTGACCTGATTCAAAAGCCTGCTTCCTGCCCTTGCGGATGGCCGGGAGGGCCATGAGCAGCAAGAGGCCTGCAGCACATATGAGAAAGGCCAGGGACAGGGGTCTAGCCACCAGAATGAGGGGGTCCCCCCTGGATATGAGCATGGCCCTCCTCAGGTTCTCTTCCATCATGGGTCCCAGCACGAAGCCCAGTATGAGAGGGGCAGGCTCGCATTCCAGACGGTGGAACAGGTAGCCCATCAGCCCCAGCAGGGCTGTGAGCCCCACGTCAAAGGTGTTGTTGTTCACCGCGTAGATCCCCACCGAACAGAAAAGCAGGATGGCCGGGTATAGCAACCTGTAGGGCACCGAGAGCACCCTTACCCAGATTCCTATGAGGGGCAGGTTCAAGATGAGGAGCATGAGATTCCCTACCCACATGGAGACGATGACCCCCCAAAAGAGGGCCGGATTGGAGCTTATGACTCTGGGGCCGGGCTGGATTCCATGGATCATCATGGCTCCTGCCATCATTGCCAGGACCACGTTGGGAGGAATGCCCAGGGTTAGAAGAGGCACAAAGGAGCTCTGGGCTGCAGCGTTGTTGGCCGACTCAGGGGCAGCCACCCCTCTGATGTTCCCCCTGCCGAAGCTTTCGGGTTCTCTGGAGCTCTTCTTCTCCAGCATGTACGCAGTGAAAGAGCCCAGGATGGCCCCACCTCCCGGCAGAATCCCCAGCAGAGAGCCGCAAAGGGTGCCTCGCAAGACCGCGGGGAGGGCATCCTTGATATCCTTCCAGGTCAACCAGAAGCCTGTGAGCTTCTGTTTCAGGAGCTCCCTTTTCTCCTCCTTCTCCAGGCTTGCCAAGATCTGCGAGATGCCGAAAAGCCCCATGGCCAAAGAAACGAAACCTATCCCGTCGGCCAGCTCGGGAACATGAAAACAGAACCTCTGGGTGCCGCTGGTGATGTCCGTGCCCACCATGCCCAAGAGCAGCCCCAGAAGAATCATGCCCACGGCTTTCAAGACCGATCCCGAGGCCAGTACCACAGAGCCCAGAAGCCCAAAAACCATGAGGGAGAAGTACTCGGCAGGGCCGAAGCCCACAGCCAGTTCAGCCAGGGGCACTGCCAGGAAAGCCAAGAGCACTGTGGCAAAACAGCCTGCCAGAAAAGATCCCCAGGCGGACACGGCCAGGGCTGCTCCGGCCCTGCCCTGTCTGGCCATGGCATGGCCGTCCAGGCAGGTGACCACAGAGGAAGCCTCTCCCGGAAGGTTCACAAGTATGGAAGTGGTGGAGCCCCCGTACTGGGCTCCGTAGTATATCCCGGCCAGCATTATGAGAGCTGAAACCGGCGGCAGGGCAAAGGTGGTGGGAAGCAGGATGGCAAGGGTCTGCACAGGGCCTATACCGGGCAGTACCCCGACGAGGGTCCCTATGAGAGCGCCGAGAAAGCAGTACAAGAGATTCCCCGGGGAGGCCACTGTCTGAAAACCCAAGGCCAGGTTGGCCAGAAGATCCGTACCCATATTTTCCGTCCTGGCTTGCACACCAAGGCCTGACACAACCGGGCTCACGCTCCCAAGCCCCAGGCATGCCCTGGGATCCCCTTCGGAGCAAGATGCCTTTCCAGGGCCTTGGCGCTTACCCAGAGCCTTTTCAAAAAAGGTGGAGTCAGCTCGAGAAAACCCGTATCTTGACCTGCACTGACCACCTCAATCCTATCCCGCCTGGCCGGGGAGTTGGGGCCACACGCCCAGGGGCATGCCCAGGCCGTAAACAAAAAGGGCAGTCACCAGTAGGGAGAGCACCAGGGCTGAGACCAGGCACTCCTTCAGGCGCCACTCCCTATGGGCTGCCGAGGATACCAACACCAACAAGAAGCTTGAAAGCAGAAGGCCCAATGGCCTAAGGCTCAGGCCGAAGAGAAAGAGCGTGCCCAGCACCAAGAGCAAGGGCCGGTACTGGATGGCCTGCCCATGCGGGAGGCTTGGAGAGGACTTTCCCAGGGATCTCAAGCAAACCACTGTTCCCAGGACAGTGAGGCTCAGGCTCACCAAGAAGGGAAAGTAACCTGGGCCCATCCTGGCTGCGGTGCCCATCTTGTAGCCCGGGGAAAGCAACATACCGGCCAGGCCGAAGCCCACGAAGAGCAATCCCGAGCCCAGGTCCTTGCTGTTTTTTTGCCTCGGCATTCCCCCAAGAACCCCCCATGCCTCCCCCGGAGCAAAGCCCGGAATTACACCTCCTGAGATCCGGGCCTCTCTGCCCGGTTGCCGCAGCTTTGGCTGACCTCACTCTGGCTTGAATCCCGAGGCCTGGATCACAGGCACCCAGCGCTTCCTGTCCCCTTGGATGATCCTGGCAAATTCCTCCGGGGTTGTGCCTGTTGGGTCCACCCCCAACTCCTTTATCTTGGAGGCCACATCCGGGCTTTTCATTGCCTCCATCACCGCCTTGCTCAGGCGGTCCAGCAGCTCCTTGGGGGTCTTGGCCGGCACCACCAAACCGTTCCAGCCCACCCCCTGGATCTCGGGGAAGCCCAACTCCAGGAACGTGGGGATCTCAGGGTGCTTTCTTGCTGTTCCGGCCGTGGCCAGGATCCTTATCTTTTCCGGGTGGTGAGGGGACTGGGCTTCGTAAGTGTCTATGCCCATGGGGATCTGGCCTCCCATGAGGGCCGTTACAAGCGGAGCCGAGCCGTTGTAGGGCACGTGCACCAGCTCCACCCCGGCATACCTGCTCACCATGAGACCGAAGAAGTGTGGGAGGCTGCCTGCTGCCGGGGAGCCGAAATTGGCCTCCTTGGGATGCTCCTTGAGCCACTTGAGGAGTTCCTTGAAATCCTTGGCCGGGGAAGAGGCCGGAACCGAGAGCACGAACTGGTAAACCGTGATTTGGGAAAGGGGCTGAAAGTCCTTGTCCGGGTCGTAACCTAACTTGCTGTAAACTGCCGGGTTCACGACGAAAAGGGCAGGATTCACAACCAGCATGGAATTTCCGTCCGCAGGAAGACCCTTGGCATACTCGGTGCCCACCCTGCCTCCTGCCCCGGGCTTGTTCTCCACTATCACCGGCCGGCCAAGAGTAGCCTTCAGTTTCTCTGCCAGGATCCTGGCCACCACGTCAGAGCCCCCTCCTGCTGGATAAGGCACCACGATCTTCAGGATATCCCCTGAGGCTTGGGCTTGTGGAGCCGTGCCAGCAACAAGCCCCAGGAGTCCCAAGAATGTCCCCAAGATCCAGCAAATTGCACCGCTTCCCTTCCTGTCTCTCATGGTTCACACCCCTTTCACTCTCTATGGATCAGGAGAGCCTTGCTTCTGACAGTGCCCAAAGGGGCTGCCTTGCAACTCCCCTGGGATGGTAGACTTCCCGGGTCTCTTGTGTCAAGGAAAGCCAGGTCCGGCCTTGCTCCTTCAGAAAGGCCCAGGGCATCTGGGGCTCATGCCCTCCAGGCCTCCCTGAGATGCTTTGAAAGGCCTGCCTGAGAGTCAGGGAAAAAATTTTCTGACTCCATCTTGACCTCTTTCCTCAGGCTTTTAATCCTATAAGCAAAAGGATTCAGAAAAAGGCCTCTCATGACAAGGGGCAGGGAATGCGAAGAAGGAGGTGATTCACATGGCAAATGAAAGAAAAAGGGTTGTGGTGCCCATGGTGAACATCATGCACGACGAAAACGACAGTGGGTTTCGCATCGAAGTGGACCTGGCAGGGGCCTCCAAGGAGAGTGTGGAGTTGGACATGGGCACTGCCGGGTTCTGCGTGAAGGCCGAGGCGGATTCCTTGCGTTACGAGAGCTGCTTCATGCTGGCCCACGAAGTCAAACCCCAGGAGGCCAAGGCCAGGTTCGACTCAGGGCTTCTGACAGTCACGGTTCCCTTCCGGGAGACAATCCATGGCCACAAAGTAACCATAGAATGACTTTCTTCCCGCTTCTTCGAGGCCTGGGCCATGCTGTTGAGGGGCTCGGGCCTCTTTGCGCCCGAAACCCCTCCCCCAGGCAAAACAGGCCATAAGCCGGGATCATCCAAGAGCAGTGGATGATCCTGGCTGAGAGCTGGACTTGGTTCTAGTGATGCCGCCGGACCCGAGAGCACTCTGGAGGTGCCATGACACCGATCCCAGAGGGGGCTGATGCCTCCTTTCAGCTCCCCGTGTTATACTCCGGGGGCAGGAGGTGAGCCATGCTGCCAAGGATCGATCCCACAGGCACAAAGAGCTGGGGCAGGTTGAAGGCACATTTCGCGGAGGTGAAAGACCTCCACATGAAAGATCTTTTCCAGGAGGACCCGGAGAGATTCCAGAGGTTCTCCATCCGGTTCGGGGAGGATATCCTGGTGGATTTCTCCAAGAACCGCATGACCTCAAAGACCCTTGAGCTGCTGGTGGATCTGGCCAGGGAGTGCCAAGTGGAAAAGGCCATAAGAAGCATGTTTGCGGCTGAGCCCATAAACGAGACAGAGGGCCGGGCCGTGCTCCACGTGGCCCTGAGAAACCTCTCCGGGGAGCCTGTCTTGTCCCAGGGCACAGATGTGATGCCTCAGGTGCGCTCGGTGTGGGAGAAGATGCGGAGCTTTTCCCAGGATGTTCGCAGCGGCAGGTGGACCGGGTACACGGGCAAACCCGTCAGGGCCATTGTGAACATAGGGATCGGGGGCTCAGACCTGGGACCCCGCATGGTTGCCCGGTGCCTGAGGCCTTACGGCCACCCCCAGCTCTCAATGCACTTTGTCTCCAACGTGGATGGAACCGAGATCCTCCAGACCTTGGAACCCCTTGATCCCGAAACCACGATTTTCTTGATCTCCTCCAAGAGCTTCACCACCCAGGAGACCATGACCAATGCCCTCACGGCCAGGCAATGGTTTCTCCAAAGCGCAAGAGACCCGGGCCACGTGGCACGTCACTTCGTGGCCATATCCACACAGGCCGAAAAGGTAAGGGCTTTCGGCATAGATCCTGCCAACATGTTCGAGTTCTGGGACTGGGTGGGAGGAAGGTTTTCCCTTTGGTCCGCCATAGGGCTCTCTGTGGCCTGCTACATTGGATTTGATCGCTTCCAGGAGCTCCTCCAGGGCGCCCATGAAATGGACCTTCACTTCAGGGATGCTCCCCTGGAGAGGAACCTCCCGGTGATCCTGGGCCTAATTTCCATCTGGTACAACAACTTCTTCGGCGCCCAGACAGAGGCCGTGATCCCCTATGACCAGTCCATGGACAGGTTCCCCGCCTATCTTCAACAGGCCAGCATGGAGAGCAACGGCAAGGCTCTGGACAGGGCTGGGCAGAGGATCTCCTACCAGACCGCCCCCATTCTCTGGGGGGAGCCCGGCACCAATGGGCAACACGCCTTTTTCCAGCTTCTTCACCAGGGGACCAGACTGGTGCCTGCGGATTTCCTGGCCCCAGCTATCAGCAACTACCCGGTGGGGTCTCACCACGAGATACTGCTTTCGAATTTCCTGGCCCAGACAGAGGCCTTGATGCGGGGAAAGAGCCTGGAAGAAGTGAAGGAAGAGATGGCCAAAGAAGGCCTCTCCGCCCAAGAAATCGAGCGGCTGGCCCCCTACAGGAGCTTCGAGGGGAACCGACCTTCCAACACCATACTTTTCCGAAGGCTCACCCCCAGGGTGCTGGGAAGCCTGATAGCCCTGTACGAGCACAAGATCTTCGTGCAGGGAGTAATCTGGAACATCTTCAGCTTCGACCAGTGGGGCGTGGAGCTGGGAAAGCAGCTGGCCGGAAGGATTCTTGGGGAGTTGGAAGGGGGAGAGATTTCCTCCCAGGATCACGACGCCTCCACTCTCGGACTCATCCGGGCGGTCAGGCTCATGAGGGGTAAGGAAAGCCTTTGACTTGAAGCCAGCCAGGAGGAAGAATAGGCTGGCTCATTCCAGATCGAGTATTTCAACCCTGTGATTGGCCTCTGGGTGCAGGCTGGAGGGACCTTCAGTTAGAACTACGAGCCCTCGGGTAAGCCCCTGTGCTTGTAACCATCCCCCGATGTACTGCCTCCAATCCGCGGGATGCTCAGGCTCCCACAAGGGGTGAATCCCCCTGGTGAAACGCAGGGTGCAGGAGGTCTCGTGGCTGGAGGTCACTGCCACGATCCATGGAAGGGGCCTGAACCTCGCTATCACACGAGCCGTGGCCCCGCTCCTGGTGGGGACGAAGATGGCCGCGGGTCTAACCCTCTCCAGGATGGCTCCCACTGAAGCGGCCAAAAGATCCCTTGCCAGCACAGGCTCTTTGGCGCCTTTGGTGGGGGGCTGGTGCCGCAGTGGCTCCCGGCCTTCCACCGCCCGAGCTATACGGCTTAGGGTTTCCACAGCTTCCACAGGATAGCGGCCAGCAGCTGATTCTGCCGAGAGCATGACGCAGTCCGTGCCGTCCAGGATGGCATTGGCCACGTCCGTGGCCTCGGCCCGTGTGGGCCTGGGGTGCTCGGTCATGGACTCCAGCATCTGGGTGGCCGTGATCACGGGCTTGCCCAACTTGTTGGCCTTGGCGATGATTTCCTTTTGGATAAGCGGGACCTGCTCTATTGGCATCTCCACCCCCAGGTCCCCCCTGGCGATCATTACCCCGTCGGCCTCTTCCAGGATCTCATCCAGATGATCCAGGGCCCTGCAACGCTCTATCTTGGCTATGAGGAAGAGCTCCCTGCCCAGCTCCCTTGCTGCCCGGCGCACTGCCCTTAGGTCCTGTGCGCTTTCCACAAAGGACTGGCTCACGGCGTCCAAGCCGCTCTTGAGGGCAAAGCCCAGCCACTTTCTGTCCTGAGGGGTGAAGGCCTGGATCCCAAGCTCCACCCCCGGCAAATTGAGGCCCTTGTGGGACCTTAGCTCCCCTCCGGAAACCACCAGACAAAGGACCTCCTCTCCCTTGATTTCCAGGACTTCCAAACCGATGAGACCGTCGTTCAAGAAAACCTTGTCCCCAGGCTTGAGCCTCTTAGGAAAACCTGGGAGCTCCACTGTGATGCGATTCTGGTCCCCCGCAACCCGTTCCGTGGTGAGAGTGATCCCTTTAGCCTTCTCCAGCCAGATGGGCTCCCTTGCCAGCTCCCCTATGCGGATCTTGGGACCTGGCAGGTCACCCATGAGAGTCAGGGGCCTGCCTGAGCCTTCAGAGGCCCTTCTGAGTCTCGAGATTATCTCCCTGTGCCACTTCTCATCCCCGTGGGAGAAGTTGAGGCGGGCTACGTCCATGCCTGCCCGGATCAGCTCCTCCATGACCCCTTGCTCCTGGGAGGCCGGGCCTATGGTGCAGATGATCTTTGTCTTGTGGTCTCTAAGTGACTCTCTTGCCCACATCACATGTTCCTCGGCTGCCCGGTGACAGCCAGCACGCTTTCCCACAGATGCCCCCTGGGGTCGATGCGCTTCCTGGCCGAGACTGCCAGGGCTATGGGCACGTGGGTGAAGCGTCCTTGCCAGTAACCCACCACCATGTCGGTTCTTCCACTCATGGCCGCGTGCACAGCGTGGTGCCCCAGAAGAAGGCAGAAGGCCGCGTCCTGGGCGTTGGGCAGGCCGCTTCGGATGGTGTAGCTGGGATCTATGTACTTCAGGTCCACCCGGATCCCCCTCTCCCTGAAATGTGCCCTTATTCTGTCCCTCAAGAAAACGCCTATGTCCCCCAGCTTGGGGTTGCCTGAAGCGTCCTTCTCGGGCAGGCCTCCCAGGAGTTCCTGGCCGGCTCCCTCTGCTGCCACAATGACCGCGTGACCCCTCCTCAGTATCCTCTCCTCCAGGGCTCTCAAGAACCCCTGCAGGCTGAAGGGCGCTTCCGGGACCAGGCAGAAGTTCACGTCATTGTCCGCGAGCACCGTGTAGGCAGCTATGAAGCCCGACTCCCTGCCCATGAGCTTCACGAGCCCAATGCCGTTCCTGGCGCTCACGGCCTCTGTGTGGGCTGACTGGGTGACCATTCTGGCCTGGGCCACGGCGGTTTCGAACCCAAAGGAGCGCTCGATAAAGGAGATATCGTTGTCTATGGTCTTGGGCACGCCTATGACAGACATGGCCAGGTTCCTTTTCTTGATCTCCTGGGCCAGGGCATGGGCCCCCCTCAAGGTGCCGTCCCCTCCTACGGTAAAGAGCACCTGGATGCCCATTGCCTCCAGGGTGTCCACCATCAGGGGGATCTCCTGGGGGCCTCTGGAAGAGCCCAGCATGGTGCCCCCCAACTGGTGGATCCTGTCCACCAATTGAGGGGTGAGCTCCACCACAGGATGGCCCGAGGCCGGATTCAGGCCTTCATAACCGTACCTGAAGCCCAGCACAGGGGATGTGTGGTAATGGTAGTGAAGGCAAAGCACTATGGCCCGTATCACGTCGTTTATGCCCGGGCAGAGCCCCCCACAGGTGACTATGGCGCATCGGGTTTTTCCAGGCTCGAAAAACAGGCTCTGCCTGGGGCCTGCCGCCTCCATGGAAGGAAGACCCTGACCCTGCTCCATGCAGGCCCTTATCTGAACCGGCCTGGAATGGAACAGGATCCTGTCGGCCTCCTCCACGAAATGAATCCCGGACATGGGGGATGGAAACCTGCCTTCCCCGAGCCTGGCCACCGTGAAATCCAGCCGGATTCCTTCCAACTGACACCTCCCTCCCCAAGCCTTTCTAGGTGCCAGGACAGATTACTCCCTAAGCCCCCAGGGCCACAAGTCACGGAGAGGCCGAGCCTGATTGTTCCATGGGGGGCTCAAGCCCATGGGCCCCGGGTCAGGCTTTCCCCTGGCCCCTTTTTCCTTTTGGGCCTTGCCCCTTTGTGGAGGCTGCTTTAGAGTGTGAAACAATTGCACCCCAGGAGGTTCAAGACATGGCCAAAAGGGCAAGCGGGGTTCTTCTCCACATTACCTCCTTACCCTCCCAGTTCGGAATCGGGGATCTCGGGCCCTGGGCCTACCGTTTTGCCAACTTGCTGGCTGAGGCAGGCCAGAGCTGCTGGCAGGTGCTGCCCATTCATCCCACAGACCCACTGAGCGGTCACTCTCCTTACAGCACCACCTCCTCCATGGCAGGGAACCCCTTCCTCATAAGCCCGGAGTTGCTTGTGGCCTGGGGGCTCTTGGGCAGGGAGGAAACCGCTCCAGCCCCGGAATTTCCAAGGGGAAACTGCCTTTACGAGGAGGTGATACCTTACAAGGAAAAACTCCTGGGAAAGGCCCTGGAGAGGTTCGGGGAGAAACACAGGCTCTGGCAGGAGTTCAAGGCCTTTTGCGAGCAGGAGAAGCATTGGCTGGAAGACCACGCTCTTTTCACTTCCCTCAAGGGGGCACATGAAGGCAAGCCATGGGTTTGCTGGCCCGAGGAGTTCAGATGGCGCGACCCCGAGGCCCTGGGAAGGGCCACGAGGGAGCTGGCCGGAGAGGTACAAGAGGCGAAGGCCCTGCAGTTTCTTTTTTTCCGCCAGTGGGAAGGGCTCAAGGCCCATTGCGCCCGCAAGGGCATAAGGCTCATAGGGGATGTGCCCATTTACGTGAACCACGACAGCGCTGATGTGTGGGCCGCCCCCGAACTGTTCCAGCTGGAAAAGGATGGGAACCCGAAGGTGGTGGCAGGGGTGCCTCCGGATTATTTCAGTGCCACGGGCCAGAGGTGGGGCAACCCCATTTACAGGTGGGATCTCTTGGAGAAGACAGGCTTCCAGTGGTGGATCAGGAGGATAGGCCAGAACCTGAGGTGGTTCCACAAGATCCGCATAGACCATTTCAGGGGGCTCCTGGGCTACTGGGAGATACCGGCCTCGGAGTCCACGGCAATAAGAGGCAGGTGGGTAAGAGCCCCTGGGGAGGCCCTCTTGGAGAGGATCCTCTCGGAGTTCCCCAAGGAATCATTGATAGCCGAGGACTTGGGTGTCATAACCCCGGATGTGAAAGAGGCCATGGAGCGCTTTGGCATACCGGGAATGCGGGTGCTTCAGTTCGCCTTTGGGGGGGATTTCCCCCAAAATGCCTATCTTCCCCATAATCATTCCCCCAATTGCGTTGTGTACACCGGAACCCATGACAACAACACCATGAGGGGCTGGTTCGAAAGGGAGGCAAGCCCCCAAGAGCTGAGGAGGCTCTTCCTTTATCTGGGAAGGGAGGTCTCTGCAAGAGAGCTCCCAGGGGAGATGATAAGGTTGGCCATGGGCTCGGTGGCCGAGACCGTGATCCTGCCCATGCAGGACATCCTGGGCCTCGGGGAGGAGGCCCGCATGAACCGGCCCTCCGTGGCCCAGGGGAACTGGCGCTGGAGGTTGGATCCCAGGCTCATGGATCCCAAGATCTTTGAATGGCTGGGCCGCCTGAGCTGGGTGTACGGGAGGAGTTCCCAAGGGCCCCAGGCAGAAGAAGGGCAGTGGAATATGCGGGGGGAATCCCCGGCGGGGCTCCTGGAGGCCTGGAAGGGCTCTGATGTCTCTGGGCCCTGGCCGGCCCAGCCCATACTGTACGAGATCCACACCTGGGCCTGGCTTGAGGAGTTGAGCAGAAGAATTGGAAGGCCAGTGGATCTTTCCAGCGTGCCCGAGGAGGAATGGGACAGGCTGGCGGCCTGGGGCCTGGACGGGGTCTGGCTCATGGGGGTTTGGGAGAGAAGCCCTGTGTCGGCCAAGATGGCCTGGGAGGACCCGGTCTTGCGCGGGGAGTGGGAGGCGGCATTTGGCAGGCTTGAAAAGGAATGGGTGGTGGGCTCAGCCTATTCGGTGGGCAGGTACGTGGTGGACAAGAGACTGGGAGGCCCACAGGGGTTGGCAGCAGCCAGGGAAATGCTGGCCAGGAGAGGTCTTCGCCTGATCCTGGATTATGTTCCCAATCACGTGGCCCCGGACCACCCCTGGGTGCAGGAGCACCCGGAGTATCTGATCCAGGGCCAGGAGGAGGATCTGGGCAGCCAGCCAGGCCACTTCCTGAGGGTGGGAGGCCGAATCTTTGCGTGCGGGAAGGATCCTTTCTTCCCCCCGTGGCGAGACACGGTCCAGGTGAATGTTTTTGACCCCGGGTTTCGTGAAGCCTCACTGCTGACCCTGCGCCAAATTGCAGATCAGTGTGACGGGCTTCGCTGCGACATGGCCATGCTTCTTTTGGACAGGGTCTTCGAGATGACCTGGGCCCAGAGGGCAGGGGAGCGTCTCCCCCAGGAATTCTGGGCCGAGATTCTTCCGGCCTTGCGGCGCACCCACCCCCATCTGCTTCTCCTGGCTGAGGTCTACTGGGGCATGGAAGAGGAGCTCCTGAGGCTGGGCTTTGATCTTTGCTATGACAAGGTCCTGTACGACAGGTTGGTGTATGACGGGGCTCAAAGCCTCCTGGACCATCTGGAGAAAACACTCCCGTTTCAGGAAAGGCTTCTCAGGTTCCTGGAAAACCACGACGAGCCGAGGGCTTCAGGAGTTCTCTCCCTGGGCAGGCACCGGGCTGCCGCCCTGCTCCTGGCCACAGTGCCCGGGGCCAAGCTCTACCACCACGGCCAGTGGGAGGGAAGAAAAAAGAGAATTCCGGTGCAGATGGGTTTTTCCCCGCAAGAGAACCCAGAAAAGGAGGTTGAGGAGATTTATGGGAGGGTTTCAAGCCTGGGGCGCCGTGCCTTTCCTCCCACAGGCACGTGGGGTGTTTGCAAGGTGGAGGGCTGGCCGGACAACCTGAGCTTCCAGGAGGTTCTGGCCTGGGCCTGGCACAAGCAGGCAGAGAAGTTTCTTTTTGTCCTGAATTTCTCCCAGAGCCCCTCCCAGGCAATGGTGAGACTTCCCTGGGAGGAGCTTTCAGAGGGGGAATGGTTCCTGGAGGATCTCCTGGGAGGGGAGACCTACAGGAGGGACGGCTCCAGGATCTTGAAGGAAGGGCTCTTCGTGGATCTGGGCCCTTGGCAGGCGCATCTTTTCCTGCTGCGCAAAGCCTGGGCTTGAACCAGTGGGGTTGGCCCGGGAATCCCCCAACATGGGCCTCTTTAAGCAAATGTGAAATCCTGCACCAGAGGTGCCGTTTCTTGTCACCCGGGGGCCTGATTTGGGCAGCCAGCAGAGAATGCTTTCTTTTCTGGTTAGAAGCCTCCGGCCTGCTCGTGCCTTGCCCGGCAGGTATTCCTACTCTGAGCCACAAGTCAATAAAAAATCAGTAGAATTGATGAGTTATCGGTGAGAGGGGAGGCAGCCTGGGATGAATCTCCCGGATGAGCCCTCAAGAGCGAACTCTTTTCCTTTTTCCTTGGCACCATCTTTGCTTTTGCAGGTTTGAACAAGAAAGCCTGTACATGCAGGGAAATCTCGTTTCAAAGGAGGGAGGAGTCATGAAGAGGATGCTTGGGGTTTGTGTTTCGCTTTCATTGGTCTTGGTCCTGGCTTTTTCTGGAAATGTCCTGGCTGCCAAGCCGGATCCCACCTCTCAGTGCCAGGCCAAGAAGCTGAATGCAGCCTCCATCTTCGTGAAAAAACTTCTTTACGCACAGGCATCTGAGCTCAAGAACCCCGACGAGTTCGACCTGGATGGGGCTGTGGATGCGGCCGAGGCCCAGTTCCAGGCCAGATGGGATGCAGCAGAGGCCTCTGATGAGTGCGATTTTCCTTTTGGGCAGGATATAGACATACCCAGCGACCCTGGAAACCCTGTGAATTTCGCGGACGTCGCAGCGCTCATGGCATGGATAGAGGCTCAGGTGGATGACATAGCCCTGCTCATCACAGACGGGGTGGACGATCTGGACAAGGACTCGGTCAACCTGGGGGCAGAGCTTCTTAGGGCAGCCGGGCAGAAAGCTTTCAGTCTCCTTAAGGCCGAGTTCCAAAACCTGCAAAAGCCAAACGATGCGAAAAGGGACAGGGCCAGGCAAAGAGCCATGAACAAGTACCAACACACATACGAAAAGCGGATCCAGAAGGCCGATCAGAAGGGGGTAGACGTGAGCTACTTCCAGGAAGACTCCGGCCCGGCTGACGGCACAGAAGACATTTTGGCAGACAGCGAGGAAGGTATCGACGCCCTGGTGGAAGACATTCTGACCATATTCACGGCCCAGCAGAGCGCCTAGGCACATCTTTGCGCAATTCCGATTGGTCTGGATTGGGGTCGTAGGAGCGGGGGTGAACCCCCGCAACTACGTCCCCAATGAACTTATCCTCAGCGGAGACGTTTAGGGTTTTGGTCTTCTCCGGCCAACCCGGGCGGGGGTAAACCCCGCCCTTACGAAACCTAACATAGCGATATTATAAAATGTTTCGTAGGGGAGGGGTTTATCCCCTCCCGATGGGTTTTGGGGTTTTGGTCTTGTCCGGGCATTGCGGGCGGGGATTAACCCCCCCCTTACGACCCCTAAGATATTGGAATCATGAGGTTTGAGGTAGGGGAGGGGACAAACCCCTCCGGCGTGTTTCGGGCTTTGGTGGGGTTATCCGCTCCGGCAAATTTCACCCTGTCTGGTAATCCGCAAGCTGTTGCTTGATAAGAAATATATCTTCCGGCTCTGGCTGGAAAGGATAGCTCCTTATGTCCTCCCCCGGGGTGCAGTCCCCGTAAGGTCTGGTGCACACTGTCTTCCCGTCCGGGCCAGGGCAGCCGCTGGTCATAAAAGGAATCCCTGAGGCTATGACCTGCTCCAGTTCCTGGGAGGGGATTCCGAAGGAGACTATCTGGCCCTTCTCATTGAAAGAGAACTGCTCGGCCCTTCCCAGGTCCTTGTCTATGAGATACCTGGCCAGCTGGCAGCGCCTGTAATGGCCTACCGGGGGCTGCTTGAGGCCTTGCAGTCTTGAGCCGGGCTCAGGGAAAAAGGAGAAAAGATGGGTCTCGCCCCCTGCCTGCCGGATCTTGTCCATGAGGCGGATCATCTCTTCCTCTGTCTCGCCCAGGCCCACTATTAGATGGATCCCCACCCGCTCCCTTCCGAAGACCTCCAAGGCTTCCTGGAAGAGCTGCCAGTACTTCTCCCACCTGTGGGGCCCCTTGACCCCTTTCCCTCTGAAGGTGTCGAAGATCCCGGGGGTGGCCCCGTCCACTGCTATGCCCAATCTGTCCACGGGGACTGCCCTGTATCTCTCCAGGTGCTCCTTGTTGAGGAGCGTGGGGGTGCAAAGTAGCGAAAGGGGAATGTGCGGAAGCCCCCTCTTTAGTCTTTGCAGGATTGTCTCAGCGTCTTTCACTGCCCTCGCGTGGGTGATCATGGAAAGGCAGATCCGCTTCACCTCAGGATTGCTCTGGCACCGGGCAAGGATCTCCTCAGTGGAGACCATTGGCCAGTCCACCCTTATGAAGCTCTTCTTGTGGTAAGTGCCTTCCCTTGCCCTTTGAAGGCCGCAATAGGCGCAGTTGGCAGCGCAGCCCTCGTTGTAGGTCATGAGCAGGTTTATGCAATGCAGCTTGGCGTTTCTGTAGAAACTACCCCCCCTCATGCCCAAGGTCATGGCCGCAGCCAGGCTGATACGAAGAAATTCAGGGCTTTCCATTTGTTGTGCTTGTGAACACACTTTTCTGCATTACCTCCCTAGGATATTCTGCCTTTCCCTACCCGGAAACCCATTGGCCCGAGTCCAGGCTTCCAAGGCCGGGAAGCACTTCCCCGGGAACCGAACAGCATGCAGGCTGGAACTCCACTTCCAGCCCCAATTCCCGGGCCGCCTTTACGGTTTCCTCGCTGTAAAGGGCTACCCGCTGCACCCCTGCCTCCAGGGCCAGCCTCTCCAGCTCCAGCCTTTTCCTGCCCCTGGGCCTGGCGCAGCCCAGGGTGATGAAGGCCTCTGGGAAAAACAAGCGGCTCTCCGCTATCAGCCTTGCCACCTCTTCAGGGCATGCAGGAGGGGCCTTCCCCAGGGGCGTGCCTTTAAGCGGCATGAAAGCCACCCAGACCAGGATCTCCACGGGATACTGCCTGAGGAGCTCCAAAGCGTTTCTCTCTCCTAGTATTTCCCCTCCATGAATGCCCGCCACTATGTGAGGGGCCACTTTCAGCCCGGAGCTGTACAGGGCCTCCAGGGTCTCCCCCAGGAGCTCCGGGCCATCTTCCAGGTGCATCACCGAGCTCCAGGTTTCCCTGGCCCCCACCACCTCCACCAGAGCCTGGTCCACGCCGGCCTCTTTGAGCGCCATTGCAGTATCCAAATCCAGCATGCCCGAGTGCACCGAGACATGGAGCCCCGTGCAGGCCTTGACCTTTTCTATGCCCTCCAGGAACTCTCTCCAGGGAAGCCTTCCCTTGCTGTCGCTTCCGCCCGTGACCAGGCAGCCCAGTGCTCCTTGCTGCTCCAGTTTGATACAGAGCTCCAGGAGCTCCCTGGAGTCCCCCACACTGTACATTGGCTCCAAGATCTTTCCCCGGCAATGCTCGCAGCCCAGGCTGCACCGGCTGCCTGTGATGGACACGGCCGGATAAAGCCCTGTTTTTCCCTCCACCCTGAACATGCCAGGCAGGCACAGGGTCACCCTCTTGCCGAAGCGGCTCCAGGACAGGGCCCTGGCCCTGGCAAGAAGCTCCCCAAGCTGCAGCTGGCCTTCCACGATCAAACCCTCCCCAGCAGGAAATACTCCCTGAAGGCCACCCAGTGGGAGCGCACCAGGGTCTCAAAGGGGCCTTGGAGCCACTCCAGATCCATCAGCCTTCTATGCCGCAGGGCCCGCCCCAGGGCAGGCATGAGAATGTCCCTCCAGTGCTGTTCATATTCCTTGAGCCTTTCCAACCTGCCTGAACCCAGGGCCTCCCTGGCCGTCCTGCCGGCCAGTTCCCCGCACAGGATGGCACTGGGAACGCCTCCTCCTGTCACAGGATCCGTGTGGCCTGCCGCATCTCCCGCCAGCAGAACCGATCCCGAGGCCGTGAGCCCGTGAGGCCCCCCCACGGGCACCAGGCCTCCTGTGGGCGGGCCCTGAGGCCTGCGGGTCAGAACTCCCCTTTGCGCCAGGTGTTCCAGGAAGGAGCCCAGGAGCTCAGGAAGTCTTCCTGCCTCGCACCTGGCCACCCCGAGTCCCACATTGGCCAAATTCCCCTTGGGGAACACCCAAGCGTAACCACCCCGAAAGGCCTGCCAGAAATGCACCTGGGTGTAACACAGGGGTGATCTCAGCGGGGCCTTCACCTGCAGCCCATAAAGAAAGGTCTTGTGCCTGAGCCCCAGCCCCATGGCGCTCCTGGAAAGGGGGCCGTCCGCCCCCACAAGCACAGGGGCCCGAACCTCCAACAGTTCCCCCCCCCTAAGGAAGCTCACCCCGTTTCCTTCCACCCTCTGCACCCTGGCCCCTTTCAGAACGCAAGCCCCGGCCCTCACGGCCTCCTGGGCCAGCTCCAGGTCGAACCTGTCCCTGTGGAGCACCACTCCCGGCCAGCGGTTCTCTGCCAGGAGCCTGCCCTCCAGGTAGGTCTGCATGCCCTCCACCTCCTGGGCCCAGCAGCTTCTTGAGGCCTTGAGGGCCACGGCCATGGGCACGTACTCTGCGCACTGCACAGGAATGCCCAGTTCCTTTCGGCGATCCAGGAGGAGGGTCTTGCAGCCGCCAAGGGCAGCTTCCCTGGCCGCCGAGGATCCTGCCGGGCCGGCCCCTATGACCACCACGTCCCATTTCTCGGGCAGCTGCGGCCCCACCCCCTGGCTCACGCGGCCCTCCGGGTGAGGGAGAGCACCTTTCTCAGGAGCCTCAGGTTGATGTGGGTCTGGTGCTCGAAGGAACCCTGGTAAGCATCCCTAGACTTTCCCAGGTCGTAACAGGTGGTGCTGTCCATGGCCACGAGCAGCCCTGGCACACCGGCTGTCTCGAACTCATCGGCGTGTTTGACGTAGAAGCCCTCGCAGCAGCATCCTATGAAGCCCCTGGCCCCCCGGGCCCTGATCCGGCGCAGGTTCTCCATGAGGTTCTCGAAACTTGTCACTGTGACGGGCCTGAGCCCATATTCCCTGGCCAGGGCATAGCCGTCCCCTATGGAGCACAGGCCGCACTCGTGACAGCCGTCTAAGTGGCGAAGCTCGCAGGCCAGGTCCTTGGAGCAGTAAGGCAGCAGGAACCAGTCCACTCCGCGGCCCAAGACCTCTGAGAGGCTTGCCCCCACAGGGAAAAGCTCGTGGGTCTCCTCCAGGGAAAACCCCAGTTCCAGATAAGGGATCTTGCCCAGGGCTTTTCGAAACAACTGGGAGAAGTCCTGGATGCCCAGGGATGGGAAGGGGCTTGAACCCTCAGAGAAAAAGCCCTCCAGGAGTTTTTCCACTTCCTCCAGGCGGGCCGGGACGTCCTTGAACCTGCTTTCCAGGTCGTAGACCGCTCTTGCCGGGAAGGAGAAGAAATCCCCGGAGATCACGGCCGAGCGGATCCTGTTCCTGGCCATATCCAGGTCCAAGAGAAGCCTTATGACCCCTCCGTCTCCCCTGTGGAGGGCTTTTATGAGGCTGCGCCGCTGGGAAACCGGGCTTGACCTGTTTACCCAGGAAGCAGAACAAAACCGAGGCAGGAGGGCTTCAAGCCGGGCCTGCTCCCAGGCTGTTAGCCCGCCCGCCCTGAACTCCACCCCTAGCCCCCTGCCAAAGCCCCTCACCAAGGCTTCCTTTATGCGCTCGGCCTCAGGCAGGAAGCCCAGCTCCCTTTTCATGGTGGTGACCCTTTCCATGAGGGAGTCCACCTCGTGGGCCTTTAGCTTCTCCATGGGCACCCGCAGGGCCCTGAGCATCTGCCAGATGTCCAGGTCCACCAGGAGGGTTCCCTGGAACAGGAAGGCCTCTGCCTCGGCCGTGCCCCCTGTGCCGGAGATCTTGCGGCCCCGCACCTCGATGTCGTTTCTCGGTCTGAAGCAAAGGGGGAGAGCGAACTCCTCCCTGATGGCCTGGCAGAAGATCTCAGAGATGATTCGGGCTACTTGTTCTGGGGAGCCCCTGAGAAGCGGATCCTGGCGGTTTGCTATGATCTCCCAGCCTATGTGGCTGGGCTCAAAGATGATGGCGCCTCCGCCTGTGATGCGGCGGTTCACCTCGATGCCCTGCCTCTGGCAGAAGTCCAGCCTCAGCTCCTGGTCCAATTGCTGGTGGTAGCCCACGAGGGCAGAAGGCCTGGAGAACTCGAGAAAGCGAAGGGTGTCTGGGCCTTGGTCCTGGGCCCTGGATTCCAGGAGCACCTGGTCCAGGGCCATGTTTTCGGCAGCGCTCCTGAAGCCCGTGTCCAGAAGCCGCCAGATCCTGGATTCGTTCATGATGCCGTCCTCAACCCACCCGGGCGGGGCTGAACCCCGCCCCCACGCCCCCAACCCAAGCAACCCAAGCAACCCGAGCAACCCAAGCAACCCGAGCAACTCAAGCAACCCAAGCAACCCGATCGCCCCGTCCCTACGACTGCTCCAACACCTCCCTCACCTTCCTGGCCAGCTCCAGGCGGTGGAAGGGTTTCTGGATGAAGCGCATGCCCGGATCCAGCACCCCGTGGTGCGATATGGCATTGGAGGTGTAGCCCGACATGAAAATGGTCTTCACCGAGGGTCTCATGAGCCGGATCCTTTCCGAGAGCTCCCTACCGTTCATGAGGGGCATGACCACGTCGGTGAGAAGCAGGTGAATCTCCCCCTGGTACCTCTCGCACAAGGCCAAGGCCTCCCCCGGGCTGGAGGCCTCAATCACATTGTAGCCCAGCTGCTGCAGCATTGCCCTGGCCAACTTCCTCACGGTCTCCTCATCCTCTGCCACAAGGATTGTCTCTGTGCCTGTAGGCTCGCTCCCCGAGGGTCTTCCCAGGGGCCTCACTTCCTCCTGGCCAGTGTACCGGGGCAGGTAGATCTTCACCGTGGTGCCTTGGCCGGGCTCGCTGTAGAGCTGGATAAGCCCGTGGTTCTGCTTCACTATGCCGTAAACCGTGGACAGGCCCAGCCCGGTTCCCCTGCCCTCCTCCTTGGTGGTAAAGAAGGGTTCAAAGGCCTTCTCCATGGTCTCCCGGTCCATGCCGCAGCCAGTGTCTGTCAAGGCCAAAAGCACATGCTCCCCGGCACTGGAGCCAGGGTGGCTGGAGCAGTACTCCTCGTCCAGAAGCAGGTTCTGGGTCTCGATGAGGAGCTTTCCCCCGGAGGGCATGGCATCCCTGGCATTCACCACCAGGTTGGCCAAGACCTGGTCCATCTGGGAGGGATCCATGAAGATGGGCCACAACTCCTCCTGGAGGTGCATCTTGAGCAAGATGTCCTCTCCCAGGATGCGGCCCAGCATCTTCTCCATGCCCAGGAGGTGCTGGTTCAGGTCCATGGGACTAGGGGCTATGGTTTGCTTCCTGGAGAAGGCCAAGAGCTGTCTTGTGAGCTCGCCGGATCTCCTGGCGGAATTCAGGATCTCGCAGATGTCCTGGTAAAGGGGATCCGCAGGGTTCAGCCTCTGGAGGCAGATCTCGGCATAGCCCTGGATCACTGTGAGCATGTTGTTGAAATCGTGGGCCACCCCTCCCGCAAGCCTTCCCACCGCCTCCATCTTCTGGGCCTGGCGAAGCTGCGCTTCCAGCCTCTCCCTCTCCTCCTGGGCCTTCCTGTAATCGGTGATGTCGGTCCAGGCCCCCACGGCCTCCACCGGCTCTCCCCTCTCGTCCCTGAGGATCCGGATATCGTCCCTCACCCAGATGTAATCCCCGTCCTTGCGTCTGAAGCGGTACCTGTGGGTGAGGGTGCGCCTGCCCTTGGACCACATCTGTGCCGCCAGCTCTTTGGCCTGGGCCCGATCCCCCGGGTGCAGGCCCGCCTCCCACCAGCCCGGCTCCATGGCTTCGGCCTGGCTGTACCCTGTTATTTCCTGCAGGTTCTCGCTTATCCACACGGTGCGGGCTCCCCCCCCTCCCTGTGGGGCCAGGATGTAAGTCACAATGGGGCTCGTGGAGAGCACGTGGGCCAGGAGACTGTAGGTGTCCCTGAGTTCCTGCTCCAGTCTCATGCTTTCTGTCACATCCATGCCTGTGCCCAGGATGTACCAGCCCTCCCCTTGGGGAGAAGGAAGCGCAACACATCTCCACTCGATCATGCGTTCCTGGCCTTCTTTGGTGCGCCAGGGATTGGGGTGAGGCTGCCTGAGGCCTGGATCCAGGGGGTTTGAGAAACGGGCCTCAACCACTTGGTGCCACTCCTGGGGGACCAGGAGCTGCAAGAGGCTCTTTCCCAGGACCTCTTCCCTCTTGTACCCGGTGAGGGTCTCGCAAGCCCTGTTGAAGAGAACTATCCTGCCCTCTGTGTCCACCATGACGATGAGGACCTCGGCCGTCTCCACAAGGCTCTCCAGTTGGGCTCTGGAGCTCTGCAGTTTCTGGATTGCCCTTTTCTCCTCTGTTATGTCCCTGGCGGCCCCGTAAATCCTGACCACCCGGGTGCGCTCCTTGTCCCAGACCGGGATGGCATGGTCCCTGATCCAGCGGATCTCTCCGGATACGGTCACGAACCTGGTCTCCATGATATCCACGTTACCTGAGGCCACCTTCCTGGCGTGTTCCAGCATGGCAGGGAGGTCCTCCGGGTAGACCATGCTTTGCCAGCCACCCCTCTGAGCTATCTCCTCTCTGGTTAGCCCAAAGCTCCTCACAAAGGACTCCGAGACCCACTCCCCCTGGAGGGAGCCGTCCTCATGCACCTTGAAGGAGTAAAGGTAGTCTGTCACCAATGAGCAGATGGATCTGAAGCGCTCCTCGCTCTCCTCCAGGGCCTTCTGAGTTTCCAAGGCCTTGATAAGAAACGGGCAGTTCTCCCCCACCAGGAGGTCCACTTCCCCCCGGCGGATAGCCTCCAGGGTCTCTTCCACCTGGGCAAGGCGGGCTTCCAACTCCTCGTAGGTGGGCTTTCTCATCTTCCGGCTTCCTCCCCGCGGATTCCCAGGAGCTTGAGGAGCCTGGAAGGATCGCACAAGGAGCCCACCACCCTCATCTGGGAAGATGGCTCGTAGATCACCAAAGTTGGGGCCACCAGCACGTTTTCCCCCAGTGCGGCCTTGAAATCCTCCAGCACATCCACCACCTCCAGCTCGAAGCGACCCTGCAGGTGCTCCCTGCAGATTCTCTCCAGGGTGTCCCTGGCCATGCGGGAGTTGGGTTCGTTGCCTGCAACGAAAAGCCTCATCCTCAATACAGAGTCCTGTCTTGCATTGCTTTGGCCGTCCATGCCCTTGCTTCTCTCAATCCCCGGGGGCCTCGTGGATCCCGGATCGGACTCCTTCCTCCCTCAGACTCAACCTCTCGGCGGTTTCCCTGTGGGCCCGTTCCCTCTCGGCCCTCAAGCGCTCCAAGTCCCACTGCGCCTGTTCGATCTGGGCCTTGAGTCTGGCCTTTTCGGCTTCCAAGAGAGCCTCCAGCCGGGCCACCTCCATCTCTCTCAGATGGATCTCCGCCTCCATGCGGCGGGTTGCCTGGGCGTCTTTGGCTTCCTGGAGCTTCCTGGCGGTTCCTGTGAGGACCCCGCCTGGGCCGCTGTACGGCTCCATCACCTTTATGCCCTGATCTGTTATGACGCACTCCCTGAGCTGGTTGGAGTGGGCAGAGCACCTGCTCTTGAGCACCTGTATGGCCCTGTTGGTCTCTCCATCCCCGTGCACGTAAGAGAAGAAGACCACCGTGTCTATCATCGAGGAGATGCCGTTTCCGGAGATCTCTAACTGGGCCTTGCTCCCGGAGGTCTGGTTTACCAGGAGAATCGTTATGCCTTGCCCTTTGAGGAAATTGAGAAGCCGCATGAGGAAGTCGAAGGCTGCCTGCTGCCCTCCCATGCGCTGGCAGGCGGATATGGCGTCCACCACCACGTGCCTGGGCCCAAACTCTTCCACCAGCTCCACCACCTCCATCAGGTGCTCTTCAGCCCCTTTGCTCTCGGGCATGGCTGTAAGGAACCTCAGGAGCCCTTCCTTCCCGGGGGTGGCCAAATCGATCCCGGCGCTTGAAACGTTGCTCACCAGGGCCTCTTCCGACTCCTCGAAGCTCACGTACAGCACCCGCTCCCCCCTCCTGCAGGTTTCTTCCACGAAGCCGGAGGCCAAAAGTGTCTTGCCGGTTCCTGGCTCCCCTGCCAAGAGCACGCAGGAGCCCCTGAAAAACCCCCCTCCCAGAAGCCCGTCCAACCTTTCCACCCCACTGGGGAGCCTCTCCCCAAAAGGTTTGTGGAGAAGCCTGAAAGCCGTTATGGGAATTGTCCTGATGCCACAGGAGGTTATGACAAAGGGGTACTCGTTTCTCCCGAAGTCAGAGCCCCTGTACTTGAGCACCCTCAACCTCCTGGTGGTGACCTGGTTCAACACCCGGGCATCCAGGAGCAACACGCAGTCGCTCATGGAATAGAAGAAATCCTGGAAGGCTCGGCCCGCCCCGGCCTGCCTGGGCTTGAGGGTCATGAGGGAGGTGAGGCCGGAGTTGGAGAGCCAATCGGCCAGGAAGTGCAGCTCCGCCCTCACCCTCAAGGGCTCCTCCATTAGAGCCAAGAGCACATCCAAGGCATCCAGCATCACCCTCTTGGCCCCCATCTCCCGGGCCTTGCCCGAGATGATGGCCATCAGGGGCTCCAGGCCGAAGCTCCCCTCCACTATGGAGCGGTGCTCTATCCTGCCTTCCAGGAGAAAGAGTTTTCCCTCGGCTTCAAGGCCGGGCAGGTCAAAGCCCATGGTCGCCGCGTTTTGGCGTAGCTCCTGGGGGGACTCCTCGAAGCTGAGCAGGATACCAGGTTCCCCGTTGAGGGCTGCCCGGTAGAGCATTTCCAGGCCCAGCACTGTCTTGCCCGAGCCAGGCTCTCCTGAGAGGAGGGTGGTGCGCCCCTGGGGAAGCCCGCCGCTCAGGATCTCATCCAAGCCCCTTATGTATGTGGAGAGCTTGGGAAGGGCCTTGGCTCCTGGTTCTTTGAACTGCCTACCAACCTGGGAAGTGGGCATGTGCTCTTCCTCCTTTCCCGGAAATGGCCTCCCAGGGCAGCCCAGGAGAAAAACAAGACGGATTGTATCACATTTGAACGGTCCTGTTCCAACTCGCCCCGGGCAGCCTGCCCCTGGGCAGGGCCCCGGGCCGTGTCCTCCCGAGGGGCCGACACAGCCCCGGGATTCACTTTCACCCCTTGGCTGACTCAGAAGCTGGGGGCCAGTCCTCTCAAGCCACAAGGTTCCCAGCCCTTGTGCTGGACCATGACCTGGAAGCCCCCCTGGGCTGGTTGGGGCATCAAGAGCTTTCTCAGGGCCAGCTTTTCGGCCCAGAAAGAGGCAGGGCCCATCCCGTTGCGCCTGGCCTCAAGGGCCTCCATCTCTTTGAGGAGGCCCAGGCTCAGGAGGAACCTGTCCTGGGGCACAAGGCCCGTGAGATGGAGCCCCTTTCGCTTTCCTGCCTCTATGAGGGCCTGGAAATTCACGTGGGCACAGATGTCCTGCCCGCCCGGGAGCAGGTAAGGATCCGGGCTGGCCAGGTGGGCCTTGTAGGCCATGAGAGTGCCCGCGGTCCTAAGGGGATGGAACACATCCGGGCCGCTGTAGCCGAAGTCCAAGCTTATCACCACTCCCCTCTCCAGGCCCCTGGCCACCTTCTCCATCCACTCCAGGGCAGCCAGCCCCAGCTCCACCCTCTGCCCTTCCAGGAGCCTTGAGCCCAAGGCATCTAACTCCTCCTGGATGCGGGGGTCAGTAGGATCCGCCAGGACTTCCCGGATTTCCTCCAGCCCCACTTCCACCAAGACCTCCTGGAGCCTTCCCCCCCGCATCTCCAGCAAGTGCACGGGCATGGCGTCCAGAAGTTCGTTGGAGATGACACAGCCCACCAGGGGAGGCCGGGCAAAGAAGGTCTCGGGGCTCATTGCCTTGACCGGGGCAATGAAGCTTGCTGCCTCAAGCTGCATTTCCAGGAGGGCCGGGCTTCGGTCCACCAGGATCACCTCCATACAGGCAAGCACCCCAGAGGCTTCCTGGGAGATTCCCCGGAGCATATCCTGGCACATGAGGCCCCTGCCTCCTCCCATCTCCACCATGGTGAAGGGAGTTGGCCGGCCCATCAGTTCCCAGACCTGGGCTACCTGTTTCCCCAGGAGCCTTCCAAAGACAGGGTGCACCAAAGGGTAAGTCAGATAATCCCCGTCTCTTCCCATGGGCGGGGGGCCGGAGGTGTAATACCCCAGCTCCGGGTGATAAAGGCAGATCTCCATGTAAAGGGAAAAGGGGATGGGGCCCTGGGCTCGACAGAGCTCTACCAGATGCTCTCTCAGCTTCCTCAGCCTGGCCTGTTCCTCCATTTCCCATCCCGGCCCGCGAGATCTAGCAAGGAAAGAATCCAATCCGGCCTGAAAGCTCATTATCAACCAAGTATACAGGAAGTCCTCAAGTGCCGCCACGCACTAACCTTTGCCTTGTGCGGATGATCTCTTTGATACGTTTTGGCCCTTGAGGGCTGAGTTCCAGCTGGGTTTTGGGTTTTTGGTTTTGCCCGGGCATTTCGGGCGGGGGTGACCCCCGCCCTTACGAAACCCGTGGACACCCGAATCCGGGCGGGGGTGAACCCCGCCCCTTGTA
>JBBIOJ010000011.1:0-97994 GCA_037443445.1 Desulfarculaceae bacterium
GCACGTCCGGATCTGTGAGGGTGAAATCCAGCAATGGATGAACTACTCGACTAGGGCCTCTCAAAAAACATGTCCTTCAGGGCCCAGCTCAAAGCCGATTCCTCCCCAAAGCTGACAGCCGGGGAAGGCATTGCGTGGGTCGGGTCTTCATGCCCCGCCACTTCTTGCGAACTCAAGGAAAACATCTCTTCTTCGGCAGGTGGGATCTTGCACCTGCAAGACCCCTTAGGGGTCCACCAGGAGGTAAAGCCCTTTTGTAAGAAGGCCAATGACCACCCCAAGGCCTCACCCTCGGAGCTTGTGTCAGGGCCTCTTACCTTTTTTCATCAAGCCCGCTTCTTGCGGGCGCCTACTGACCGCCGGCTCTTGAGAAACATGAGAAGCGTATTCCCAAGCGCCTGGTCAAAATTCCAGAAGACTCTGCCCCCTTGGCACTCCCCGAATTATCCCGACTTTCCTTGGGGATTCCCTTCCAGGGGCGGTATCTCCGTCATAGGCCTGATATTAAATAGCTTCAGAGCTGATTGGTGTCAAGAATCTCGTAAAGTTCCAGGTTCCGGCCCTGGTGAGGTGCTGGAAGCAGCCTGGGGCTTGCTGCCAGGCATTCTGCCTAGTTGGGAAGAGCAAGATTCCGCCGGTCAATTGAATATACCCGGAGCGGGGCCAAGCTGCCCAGGAAACCCAGAGCCAGGCTTCTTGCGCACAACATGCTATGGCACAAGGTACATGAACCTTATTCCTCACCCAGGTGGGGCAGATTGGGGGCTCAAGCCCCCCCAAAACCCGGGGAATCCTTTGAACTGTGAGGATTGAGAACCATCCTCGGTTCTCAGGGCGCGGGCAGAGTGTCTCCAAGAAGGGCAGACTCACTGGAATCAAATCGGGTTCTTAGCCTGCATTTCCCGTGACCCGTGAACAATGAGGGCCAAAGCGGTTCTGGAGGTTGGGGAATCAGCCCCGAAGCGACTGGGGTTTCATGGGTGAGCCGAGCCAATGCTTTCGTTCAGAGGTTGTTTCGGGTTATTCTGGAGCCTACGGCTCGTCCCCTGAGGGCAGAGGCAAAAGCACCGGAAGGAAAGAGAGGGGAAATGCAGGAGCTATTCTATCCCACCAGTGTTGCAGTGATAGGGGTTTCCAGCTCCCCCACCAACATGGCAAGAGGCATAGTCTTCAACCTCAACGAGTGCCGCTTCAAGGGGGTCATCTACCAGGTGGGCAGAAGCGGGGGGGTCTTTGCGGGAAGACGCATCTACCCATCGGTGCTGGAGGTGCCCGATGATCTGGACATGGCCGTGATCCTCACCCCTGCCCATGCCATACCAGCCATCCTGGAGGAGTGCGGCCAGAAAGGAATAAGGCGGGCAATCATAGAGTCAGGGGGGTTCAGGGAGTACGGAGAGGAGGGCAAGCGTCTGGAGGAGGAGATCCTGAGGGTGGCGGCCAAGTGGGGCATCCGATTTGTGGGGCCGAATTGCATTGGAATTATCAACATGGAGAACGGATTCAGCACCCCTTTCCCCCCCATAGGAAGGATGGTTACGAAAGGGGATATATCGGTGATCACCCAGAGCGGGGGTGTGGGGATCTCCGTGCTGCACCTCCTGGCCAACGAGGGGCTGGGGTTGAACAAGTTCGTGTCTGTGGGAAATATGCTGGACATCCAGACAGAGCAGTATCTGGAGTTCCTGATTCAGGACCCGGGAACCAGGTACGTCTTCCTTTACCTGGAAGGGATCCGGGAGGGCCGAAAGCTCATGGAGGTGGCCAGGCGCTCTCCCAAGCCCATAGTGGCCTTCAAAGCCAACATAGGCAAGATGGGCAAGAGAATCGCTTCCTCCCATTCGGCTTCCCTTTCAAGCGACGACCGGGTGGTGGATGCAGCTTTCCGCCAGGCCGGGATGATCCGCGTGCACGATGCCACTACCCTGGGAAATGATCTCAAGATCCTTAGACTGCCTCCCATGAGGGGCAGGAACCTGGCCATCATGTCCCGCTCGGGGGGGCACGCCGTGATTGCAGCGGATGCCTGCGAGACATCTGGACTGAACCTGGTGGAGTTCCCGAGGGATTTCCTGCAACAGATCGAGGCGCACTTCAGGGCCTCGGTGATCAAGCTCACCAATCCCCTGGACCTAGGGGATCTGTTCGACATGGAAGTGTACGCCAGGATCATAGACCAGACCCTGGCAAGGCCTGAGGTGGACGGGATGGTGTTCCTGCACACCTTCCACGCGGCCCTGGAGAGCCAGCAGTCCAGGGAGCTTTTCTCCCGGGTGATCCAGCTCTCCCAAACATATGACAAGCCCGTGGCCCTGTACGTCTCTACCGAGGACCAGGAGGTGAGTTACCTGAAGAAGAATCTGAACTTCCCAGTTTTCACCCAAGTGGTTGAAACCATCCGGGCCTTGGAGTTGAACCGGTGTTACTATGCCCAGAGGAGAAGACTTGAGGCCGAAGCTCCCCAGGCTGCTTTTCAGGCGGATCTGCGGGCAGCCAAAGAGCTTGTGAAAAAAGCCCTGCAGGAAAAAAGGGACCTCCTCTTGCACGAGGCCTTGGAACTCCTGGATCTTTGCGGTATACCAGCGCTCAGGGGGCTCCTGGTAGCCACCAGGCAGGAGCTGCTCTCAGCAGCCGAAAAGATGGGATACCCCGTGGCCCTAAAGGTGGTCTCAGAGGGGATTTCCCACAAATCCGATGCTGGAGGGGTGGTCTTGAACCTCCAGGACCAGGAGGCCCTGTGCCAGGCCTGGGAGGAAATGCACAAGAGGTTAAAGGAGGCATTCCCTCATGCCCGAATCCCGGGTTACATGATCCAGCCCATGCTTGAGGGAGGCAGGGAGCTTCTCCTGGGAGGCACCCAGGACCAGCAGTTCGGTCCCGTGGTTTTGGCAGGGATAGGTGGAATTTTCGTGGAAATCCTCGGGGATGTTTCCCTGAGGGTGGCTCCCATCTCGGTGCTGGACGCCCAGGAGATGCTCCGGGAGCTGAAGGGCTTTCCTGTGCTGGAGGGGGCCAGGGGGGAGAGCCCCTCTGACCTGGATGCATTGGTAGAGATGCTCTGCAGGGTTTCCAACCTCATGTGCGAGATACCGGAGATCCGGGAGCTGGATATCAACCCAGTGAGGGTGTTTCCCAAGGGGCAGGGCGCTCGGGCCTTGGACGCCAGGGTGATACTCAAGAGGTGAATTCCTGAGGAGGTGGCGGGGATGGACACTGTGGAGAAGTATGCCAAGTATGTGAACACGGCCATGGTGGCCAGGGTGGAGCCGGTGGTGGTGGAGCGTGCCAGGGGTGCCCTGTACCTGGACACATCTGGGAGGGAATACATAGACTGCTTTTCCGGGATATCTGTAACCAATGCCGGGCACTGCCACCCAAAGGTGATAGAGGCTGCCAAGGCCCAGATGGAGAAGCTGGTGCACTGCTGTTCCTACGTTTACTACAGTCAGCCCACGGCGGATCTGGCCGAGAAGCTGGCCCAGATAACCCCGGGTAGGCTGCAAAAGACTTTCTTCGGGAACGGGGGGGCGGAGGCCATAGAGGGGGCCTTGAGGCTGGCCAAACAGTTCACGGGCAAGACAGAGCTGGTGGGGCTCCAGGGGTCCTTTCACGGCCGGTCATATGCCACACTGAGCGTCACCGGAAACTGCGGACGAAAAAGGAGAGGGGGCCCTTACATGGTAGGCTGCACTTTCCTCCCGGCTCCTTATTGCTACCGCTGCTTCTACGAACTGCAGTACCCCTCTTGCAGGCTTCGCTGCGCCAGAGCCCTGGAAGAGATCCTGCTTTACAACACCTATGACTCGGTGGCCGCCTTCATCGCCGAGCCCATCCTGGGGGAAGGGGGCATCATAGTGCCTCCACCGGAGTTTTTCCAGGAGGTGCAGAAGATCCTTGAGAAACACGGTATTCTTTTTATATGCGACGAGGTGCAGACAGGCTTTGGGAGAACAGGGAAAATGTTCGGCATAGAGCACTACGGGGTGGAGCCGGACATTATGGCCATGGCCAAGGGGATTGCCGACGGATTCCCGTTGAGCGGCTTTATTGCCAGGCAGGAGGTGGCCGATTCCTTCAGGCCTGGGGATCATCTTTCCACCTTCGGGGGGAACCCTGTGTCCTGTGCGGCTGCCTTGGCCAACATACAGGTCCTGGAAGAGGAGGGCCATGTGCAGGCGGCAGCGGAGAAAGGCGGCTGGTTCATGGAAAGGCTCCATGAGCTGGCCTCCAAGCACGGACTCATAGGGGAGGTGAGAGGCAAGGGGCTCATGATAGGGTTGGAGCTGGTAAAGGATCCTGCAAGCAAAGAGCCTGCTCCGGAGGAGGGCAAGAGGGTTCGGCAGGCCTGTCTTGAAAGGGGGGTTCTGGTGGGACTGGGAGGCACCTTCGGGAACGTGGTTCGGATTCAGCCTCCCTTGGTGATAGAAAAGGCCCAGATGGAGGAAGTGCTGAGAGTGCTGGGGGAGGTTTTCTCAGGGCTTTGAGAGGAATGCAGAAACAAGGGGAAAGGGACAAGAATATCACAAACAAGTCAATCACAGGGGGGGTGAAGATGTTCAAAACCAAGGGGTTGTTTGCCTGCGGTTTGGTCTGGTCCTTAGCGGCACTTGGCTCTCCAGTCCAGGCCGGACAGGGTCTAGAATCCTCTTTGCTTCAGGAGATGAGGCTTCCCGCAGAACCACTGGATGTCACAGTTTCCCAAGACGGCAGGTGGTTCTTTGTGCTCATCCAGGGCCAAGTGCTGGTTTTCCAGGCGGGGGCCTCGGAGCCCATGTCCAGCCTGGAGGTGGGCAAGGAGTTCGACAGGCTTACCCACTCGGCGGCCCACGAGGCTCTTGTGCTCAGCAGCCGCTCGGCCAAGAAGCTGGAGGTCATACGCCTGGAGTTCATAGAGGATGTTGCCACAGAAGGCCTTCCTTTCAAAGGCAGTGAGAAGGCCCAGGTAACCATCGCCGTGTTCGACGACTATGAATGTCCATATTGCGCCAGGCTGGAGCCGCAATTGAAACAAATCCTGGAAAGATACCCCCAGCAGGTAAGACTGGTCGTCAAACAGTTCCCCCTAAAGAGCCACCCTCAGGCAATGCCTGCGGCCAAGGCCGCCCTGGCAGCCCATAGACAGGGGAAATTCTGGGAAATGCATGAGAAGCTCTTCCAGAAACAAAAGGAGCTCAACGAGGCCAAGATAAAGGAGTTGGCCCAGTCCCTGGGCCTTGACATGGGACGGTTCGACAAGGACATGAAGGACCCGGAAATAGAGCGCATGATCCAAAAAGACCTGCAAAACGGCTTCCAGGTGCGGGTACAGGGGACCCCCACTGTGTTCGTAAACGGAAAGCTTGTGCGGCGGGCTGATCTGAGAGGCATCCTGGAGGTGGTGGAGTCGGAGCTCAGGAGGAAGAAGGCCTTGTGAGTCAAATGGTCATCTTGGTGGAGCCGGAACAGACAGAATAGACGGAACAGACGAAATGGACCTTTTCGACGGGGGCTTCCATGGGCGGGATAAGCCGTAGGGGATTTCTGGGTGCAGGGCTTGCAGCCGGGGCAACAATGTTGGCAGGACCCATGGTTTGGGTCCCCAAGGCCAGGGCCTCGTGGGCCCCCAGGAGCCAGGTGCACCCCCAGGTGGATCAGCTCCTGGTTGTGGGTGTTACAGACCCTCAGATGACCAGGGCTCTGGAGCCCAGTTGCGGGTGGAGTCGGCAAGAGGAGCTGGTTATGCCCCAGCGCATCTTTGAAAACATGGACAGGATGGCCTGCGCCCTAACTGGTCTAAAAGACCCTGTCCAGGCCTGGAAACAAATTTTTGTGAAACCTCCGGGGAAGGCTTGGTCGGATGTGGTTGTGGCTATCAAGACCAACAACATAGCCCTTCAGCACACAAGGAGCCCGGTGCTGGCCAAGGTGTGCCGGGTCCTGGTGGAGCTCCTGGGTGTGAAGCCTTACAGCATCAATGTTTATGATGCCATTCACGGCAGCGGCATGAGCAAATCCACCCCCTTCAAAGGGCTGCCCGAGGGTGTCAGGATTCAGGATGCGTGGGATGGAATCACAGCTCCCACGGCCATTCCTGCCCCGTGGAGGCAGGGAACAGGCAAGAGCAAGTGCATAGGGCAGCTTGTGGAAGGCAGTGTGGACATTCTGGTGAACATAGCCCTCTGCAAGGGGCACAGCTCCCGCTTCGGGGGCTTTACCATGAGCATGAAGAACCATTTCGGGACTTTCTCCCCCAGGCCCGGACACGAAGAAGGAAGCCAGGACTACCTTATCTCCATTAACAAGACCCCAGAGATTCTAGGCCACATGGACAGTAAGACCGGGAAGGTCCTTTTCCCCCGTCAGCAACTCTGCGTGCTGGACAGCCTGTGGGCCAGCAAGGGCGGCCCAGGGGGCAACCCCACCTACCAGCCGAACTTCCTGGCCATGGGGGTTTTCTCCCCTGTGATGGACTACCTGGTTGCAACCCGTTTCAGAGCAGAACGCATGGGATGGCAACCGGAGATGGAAATGACCTCGAGGATGCTCTCCGAGTTCGGGTACAGCCCTTCTGACTTGCCACTGGGTGGGAGGATCTTGGAGTTGAGCTGAAATATCCCCCGGGAGCGCTCGGGAAAGCCGAGCCGAGGGAGTTGAACAGAGGGCCTCCGGGTCTTGCCCGGGGGCCCATTCTTGATGATGCAAGAGCCATTGACTTGTCCCTGAGGGTTCAAGACCAGAAGACCTGGCTCTCCAGAGTCAGAAATTTTTGGCACTGGCTCCAGTTCCATGAGCAGCCAGAGGTGGTTTCTGCCTGGGGAAGGCTAATGGGTCCATTGCTCAGGTGGGCCACCCCGGCCAGAAGAAGGACCCTGCTCGCGCTGGGCGGGCTGTTCATGGCGCTCAAGTATGTCTTGAAATCCACGGCGGGGAACAACCCCTGGAGGGCTTGGGAGCAGGGCTTACCTTATCCTGCCGCGGCGGTTCTTTCGGTTGCATTGTTTTTCTTTTTTTTCAAAGCCTGCCACATGTTGGCATCCAATTTCCAGGGCTTGCCTGGCCCTTTGAGGAGAAGCCCGCAGCTGTTCCTCCACGGGTTGTTCTGGGCTGTGCTGTTGCTCATTTGGCTGAGCCCTCCCGGTGAAGGCCTGTCAGGGGGTCTGCTTGTGGGGCTGGCCATGATGCTGCCTTTTTTCCTTTGGCGGTTGGGTTACATGTTTCTCTCAGGCCAGCGCAACAAAGTGGCCGGGACCAGATTCAGGGACCATGTGATGTACCTTTGGCCCCTTTACGGAGGATCCAACACCCCTTACGGAAAGGGGTTGGATTACCTCTCCAGAACCGAGGCTAGGGATCCGGAGGCCTTGGCCCGCAGCCAGCTGGCGGGTTTGAGACTGCTGATTCTGGCTGGCCTCTGGATGTTCTCTAAAGAACTAATGGACGCACTGCTCTTCGGGGCTCAGAACAGCCTCAGGCAAGTCACTGGCGGGTTCAGTCTGGATCTGCCCAGGCTGGGCCACCTCCTGGGGGAACCGGGGGAAACTCAGTGGGGATTAGGCTGGGCTGCGCTCTACGGGGAGCTTTTCAGAAATGTTTTGAACCGGGCGGCCAAGGGCCACTTGATCATAGGGGTCCTGAGGCTTTTCGGCTTTTATGTTTTCAGAAACACCTACAAGCCCCTCCTGGCCGAGAGCGTGGTGGGCTTCTGGAACAGGTACTACTACTACTTCAAGGAGCTGCTGGTGGAGTTTTTTTTCTATCCCACCTTTGCCCGCTGGTTTAGAAAAAAGGCTAGGCTGAGGCTCTTTGCGGCGGTTTTCATGGCAGCCTTTGTGGGGAACATGTACTATCATCTCATAAGAATGACCCAAGAGCTTGTCAGCCGAGATTTCCAGACAATGTGGTCGGTCCTGGGCCCAAGGCTGGTTTATTGCTCCTTGCTCAGCCTGGGAATCTTTGTCTCCATGCTAAGGGAGCAGAAACGAATGAGGCAGGGGGTTGTGCGCAGTCCGTTGCAAAGAGCTGCGGCTGTCTTCGGGGTGTGGAGTTTCTTCGCTTTCATCAACATCTGGAACCAAAGAGGTGCCGGAACCCTAGAGTCCACAGCCAGGTTCCTTTTGGGACTTGTTGGGCTGGGCTGAAAACCATGGGGAGAGAGGTGGGGAATGTTTCTGGACTTGAGCGTGGGTGACATAATAGAGCCCCTAAGCGGCCGCAGGTGGCTCAAGGCAGATACAGGCCTTCAGGTGTGCCGTCGTGCGGCCAGGTTTAGGAAACTGGGCCTGCTTCCTGGAGACAGGGTTTTCATAATGTTCGGGAACAAGCCCGAGTTTTTTGCAGAGCTCTTGGCTGTATGGAGCATGGGGGCCTGCGGGGTCCCGGTGGACAGCAGACTGACCCCTTTTGAGGCCGAGAACCTGGCCAAGGCCGCCACCCCGAGGGTAGCCGTGGTGGATGCTGAATCAGACTGCTCCCAGACAGCCGAAGCCCTGTCCAAGTTGGGAGTCACTGTGGTGGAGACTCAAGACACCTCAGAGGCACAGGCCCCTTTTGCCGACGTGAAACTGGAGCAGGACGCCCTCATGCTCTTCACCTCTGGGTCCACCGGTGAGCCCAAGGGAGTGGTCCACACACACCGTTCCCTGAGGGCCCGATGGGTTTCCCTGAGAGACCATCTGGGATTGGCTCCTTTCAAGAGAACCCTTTGCCTGCTGCCCACGCACTTCGGGCACGGGTTGATCTGCAACTGCCTTTTCCCCTGGCTTTCGGGACAGGATCTTTACATCGCGCCGCCTTTCCGACACGAGCTGGTCATGCGCCTGGGAAAGCTGGTGGATGAAAATGGGATAACCTTTCTCTCCTCTGTGCCGGCCATGTGGAGGCTGGCCCTGAAGCTGGCCCGCCCCCCCGAGAAGGGGACTCTGGTGAGGGTGCACTGCGGCTCGGCCCCCCTGTCCGCACACATGTGGGAAGACATAAGGAGGTGGGCGGGCACCCGCAATGTCTGCAATGCCTACGGGATCACAGAGACCGGAAGCTGGGTGGCAGGGCTGGCCGATGCAACCATTGCTTCGGAAGACGGACTCATTGGACACGGTTGGGGGTCGGTGATCCGCGTGCTCAGAAGCAACGAGGTAACAGACCTCAGGGACCCCGAGCTGAACTGCCAGGCCGGGGAAGAGGGGTATGTGTGGCTCAATACCCCGGCCCTCATGAGGGGCTATTTCAACCGGGAGGACCTGACATCTGAAAACGTGGTCAACGGCTGGTTCAGAACCGGGGACAAAGGGCTTCTGGATGAGCGGGGATGGCTGATCCTGAGAGGCAGGGTCAGGGACGAGATCAACAAGGGAGGCATGAAGGTCTTCCCCTCGGATGTGGACTGTGTGGTGGAGCGCTTCCAGGCCACCGTGGATGTGTGCACATTTGCCATAGAGGACCCCCTTTACGGCCAGAATATCGGGATGGCGGTGGTGCTCTCAGACCCCGGGGAGGCAACCATTCGCGGCCTTTACGCTTGGATGAAGGAGCATCTGGCCGAGGCCAAGCTGCCTGTGCGCTGGTGGCTGATGGATGAAATACCCAGGACTTCGAGGGGAAAGGTGAACAGGGACTCTGTGAAGGCCCTGTGTGAGGAGAGAAAACCCCTGGACTTGGCGGGGATTCTGGCAGGGAGTGGCAGCCGATGATCGAGGAAAGGCAGCGCAGGCGGGCACAACTCGTAGGCTTCCTCAGACAGATACAGAAGGCAGGGGTACCTGTGGAAAGCATAGGGGATGAGGAAGGGCTGGTGGCCTCTGGATTGATAGATTCCTTGGCCATCATGGAAATAGTGGTATACCTCGAGGAAAACTATGGGATTGACTTCTCCGGCCGGGGCATAGATCCAGAGGAGCTGGGCTCCATAGGGAGCATCCTGGACCTAATCGAGAGGGAAGCGCAAAAGGGGGCTGCTGGGGGCAGGGGATGAGCCGCTGCCTTCCACAAGGTTTGGTTTTTCTTTAGCGGGCGGGGATGAACCCCGCCTCTACTTGCGCTCTATTTTCAGGAAATGTTCCCTGTAGACCTGTAGCTCGATTTCGGTGAAAAGGTCGTCATACATAGTCATCTTTACAGGCTCCGGCTTGTAAGTGCTTCCCATCAAGCCTCGCTCGGAAAGCTCTATCCTGGCCCGCACCTCTGTGCGCTGTCTCCCCAGGGGCTTCAGCTCGGCCGAGATCCTGACCCTCCTGTACTTCATTTCCACAGGCTCCGTGTCTATGAGACCTTCTTGGGGGTCTACCTTGCTGAGCCTGTGACCTTTTTGTTCCAAGACCGAAGCCACAGCCTTGAATACCAGCTCATAAGAAGCATCGTAAGTGCGGGATTCCATGTCCCTTTGGCTTACCGGCTCGAGGCCTGCACATCCTCCCAGCAGCATCAGGAGCATGGCGGCCCAGCCTACTGCCTTGCCTTTCCCCATCTCGAGCCCTCCTTGAGGTTCTCCATGATTCCTTCCAGGCTCCACTCCACAGGGAGCCTCACCCTGCGGCCCTCCCTGGTCTGGTACAGCAGGTACCCCTTCTTGCAGCCGAACTCAAAAAGGTCCCTGGTGATTTCCACGTCTTTACGGCAATAGGCCGCCAGCTCCTCCATTCGACCCTTCTTGAACCATTCCACTGCCTGGAGCCCGTCGGCGGTTTTCCCCTCCCCCAGGGTATGCAGGGCCAGATGGTCCAGGCTCAGGCGGAAGCCAAGGCGATCCCTCAGGTCATCCAGAATGTCAAAAGTGGGAAGCAGCTCCTCCAAGGGCTCGGCAGTGTAGGCAGAGAGAACCTTGTAATCAAAAGACCTCACATTGAAACCCACTATCAAGTCCGCCTCCTTGAGCCTGGCTATCAGCTCTCCCACCTGCTTCTCCCAGAAAAACCCGAATGCTCCCTCAGCCTGGTCGTAGATGACCGCCACGGAAAGCCTCATGAGGTGTTTGTTTGCCCATCCCCCCACATCCTCGGCAGTCCTCTGGGTTTCCAGGTCAAAGAAAAGAACCTTTGGAACACTTGGGCCTGGGGCCAGAGGCTCCACAACAGAAGACAGGGACCTGTCTTCCTTCGGCTCCCCAGCTCCCACGTCAACCCCCAGCTGCTTGGGAGTGAGCTTGCCCATGAGAGCCTTCAGGATCAGCAGGGCTGCCTGTTTGTCCAGAGGTTTGTTCCCAGAGCCGCATTTGGGAGAATGTATGCAGCCGGGGCATCCTTCCTCGCAATCACAGCCTTCCAGAGTGGAAAGCACGGCCTCCAGAAGTTCCTCCAACACATCGAACGCCCTCTCGGCCAGCCCCACGCCACCGGGATGCCCGTCGTACACGAAAATGGCCGCCTTACCCAGCTGCGGGTGAACAGGAATGCTTATTCCTCCCACGTCGTCCCTGTCGCAAAGGGCGAACAGGGGGAAGAGGGCTATGATGGCGTGCTCCACTGCATGGATTCCCCCCATGAAGTGGGTGTTGGCCCTTTGTGCGGCCTGCTTCACGAAATCCTCTATCTCCAGCCAAATACCCACGGTTTCGAACACCACCGGAGGCAGCTCCAGGGGATGCACGCTCAGGAGGTCCTGGCCGGAGATGCGCCTTTTTTCGTATCCAGTGATACGTTCTGTGACCCTCAGCCTGCCCTGGCGCACTACGAAGTTCCCCACGGGTCTGGATCTGTGCCGCTCCAGGATCTCTGTGTCCTTTTCCGAGCGGGCCCTTGTGTAGTACGGAGTGTGCACAGGTTTTACCCTCACGTTCTTTCTCGCCAGGTCCAGCCCGGTGACCAGGTAATGCTCTCCCCGGTGAAGGTAGATAGCCCCCTGGTGGCACTCGGTGAGGGTCCTCAGCCCCGAGTTCTTTCCAACCACCCTCTGGGTTTTCTCCTCCAGTATGGTGAAGCTCTCCCCGGCTGCCCGGATGTCCACCTCCCTTTGAGGTCTCCTCTTGGGGGTGTACCATTCCAGGCCTTCCGCGCTTCTGAGCAGGAGCCTCTCCCTCTCCATTTGGGCCATGATGGGACTAAGGGCTCCTTTAAGGTCAAAGAGATCTCCCTCTTCCCTCAGAGGCAGCTCCGAGGCGGCGCATACCAGGTGGGCCCTAAGCACCACCCTGTTGCTGGGGTCCACCACCGCCTTTTCGTAATCACTTTGAAAAAAGCGATGGGGGTGGCGCATGAAGTACTGGTCCAAAGCATCTGGCTGGGCCACCAGTATCAAGACAGAGTCCCTCTTGTTTCGCCCCACCCTGCCACTTCTCTGCCAGGTTTGCACCACGGTGCCCGGATAACCCACCAGGATGCAGACATCCAGGCCGCCTATATCTATTCCCATCTCCAGGGCACTGGTGGAAATGACCCCGTGCAACTCCCCAGAGGCCAGCCTGCGCTCTATGTCCCGGCGTTCCTCGGGCAGGAAGCCTGCCCTGTAAGAGCTTACCTTTTGGGCCAGCCCGGGCTTCTCCTGGATGAGCCAGGTGTGCATCAGCTCTGTGATCTTACGGGCTTGGGTGAAGGCTATGGTCTTGAGGCCCTCCTGCATGGCCTGGCGGAACAGCTGCACAGCCACAGTGTAAGGGCTGCCCGCAGGGTTTATGAAAAGCACGTGCTTCCCTGCCTGGGGAGCTCCGCTTTTTTCAATCACCGAGAAGGGAAGCCCCGTGAGGGTCTCTGCAAACTCCCCTGGGTTGGCTATGGTGGCCGAGAGGGTGATGAACTGGGGTTTTGCCCCGTAGAGCTGGCAAAGTCTTCTCAAACGTCTCAGCACCTGCACGATGTGGGAGCCGAAGATGCCTTTGTACGTGTGCAGTTCATCCAGCACCACGAACCTCAGGTTTTCCAGGAACTCTTTCCATTGCTCGTGGTACGGCAGGAGGGACAGGTGGAGCATGTCCGGATTGGTTATCAGGACATGGGGCGGAGACTCCTTGAGCTTCTTTCTTTGGGAGGAAGGTGTGTCACCGTCGAAAACAGCCAACTTGATGCTCTCGGAAGCCCCCAGGGCCCTCACCCAGCCCCGTGCCACCCTGAGCTGGTCCTGTTCCAGAGCCTTGAGGGGGAATACGTACATGGCACGGGAGGAAGGGTTTTCCAGCACCGCCTGCAGGACAGGAAGGGTGTATATGAGGGTCTTGCCGCTGGCAGTGGGGGTTGCCACCACCACGTTTTCTCCTCTGGCCAGCCTTTCCAAGGCCTCTGCCTGGTGGGTGTAAAGGCCATGAATTCCTTCCCTTGCCATTGCCTTTTGCAGCTTGTGGTGCAGGAGAACCCCGGGCTTGCCGAAACGTGAGGGCTGGGCCGGCAAGTACCTGTGGTGGACAATGCTTGCGGAGATAGTTTTGCTGGCCTTCAGACGATCTACGAAGCTCTTTACGTCTTGCACGGTTCAGGCTGCCTTGCGTTGTTGAGCGTAACGGAGCATGTGGGATACCACCCGGACTGCCATCTCAGGGAAGGCAAAGCAAGGAATCCCGTGGCTCTCCAGATAGGCGCGGCAGGCCTCCAGGTGCTCCTTGGCCCCCAGCAAGGAGAAAAAGACTGGCTTTGTCTTTCTCTGCCTTATGAGCTCCACCAAAGGCTCATATTGCTCCGGCCCCTCCATGGCGAAGGATATGAAAATCACCGAGTGAACCCCCTCGTCCTCCAGCAGGGCTTCCAAAATAGTGGTGGAGGTACGCTCAAATCCATGCACCATCATGTCCGGAAAGAGATCTATGGGGTTGGCTGCCTTGGCCGGCGTGGCAATCACCCCGGCCAGTTTTTGCAGGGTGGATTCCCCCAGTCGGGCTATCCCCAGCCCATCTTTGGCTGCCTGGTCAATGCTCAAGATGGCCTGTGCCCCGCTGTAAGTCACCAGGGCTATCTTGCTGCCCCGGGGAAGAGGCATGCTGAGAAAGCCTTTGAGGGAACAGATGAGCTCCTCTATGGAACCTACCCTCAGAACACCCGCTTGTCTCAAGGCTCCCTGCATGATCCCGTCTTGCACTGCCAAGCTGGCTGTGTGGGAGCTGCTCGCCTTTGCCCCCTGCGGGCTTCGGGCACCCTTGAGAAGAAGAACCGGCTTTTTCTCCACTGCTCTGGCCGCTGTCTCCAGGAAGCGCCTTCCCTCTCTCACGTCCTCTAGGTACATTCCTATCACGCTGGTTTGGGGATCCGAAGCCAGGTATTCCAGGGCATCACATTCGTTCACATCCATCTTGTTCCCCAATCCAATGCCCTTGGAAAGCCTCAGACCCTCCCCGGAGCTTATGTACCTCAGAAGGGCTCCCACGAAAATGCCTGACTGGGCTGCAAAGCCCACGGACCCGGGTTGCAACATGCGAGGGGTTGCGAAGTAGGAGGTGGTCAGCCCCGTGGAGGTGTTCACAAGCCCCAAGGTGTTGGGCCCAAACCCCCTCATCCCGCAGGAACGCAGTATATTGAACACCTCTTCCTGCAGGAGCGCCCCCTCAGGGCCTGCTTCGGCAAAACCCTCGGCCGAGATCACAACCCCCTTGACCCCTTTCTTGGCACACGCCGCAGTGGCCTGGGGAACCAGCCTGGGGGGAATGAGCATCACCGCCAGATCCACCTGAAATGGCACTTCCTCGAGGCTGCGGTAAAGGCGCATGCCGTTCACGCTTCCTCCTTGGGGGTTTATCCCGGCCACCTGACCCTGGAAGCCGGTTTTCTTGAGCACCTCCAGGAGCATGGCCCCCGGCTTGGAGGGATCCCTGGAGGCACCAATGACCGCCACGCTTCTAGCACCCAACACCTCTTCCAGACTCACCATTTCCCCTTTCGGCCTCTCCTTCGGAAGGAAGATCTTTGCCAACATTATGAGGTAACCCCATGGGAAGTCAATGCGGCCCCGAGCCAGGAGCCAGAGGCCGAATCCCTTCTCAGCCCCGAAATGCCATGGAGCAGCACACAAGCCTGGCTCATTGCGCTTGACACTCCTTGGAGTTCCCAGCATAATCTCCAAGTCCAACGGGAAGAGACTGGTGCTTTTTACCGGGGCAGTCTGTTGGGCAAGCTGGTTTTCTCGCCCCGGAGAGGTGGGAAAGGCCAGGCCCCCAAGTGAAGATTCTCCAAAAAACCGATTTCTCCCCCCTGCTTGGTAATCCCTTAGTGCTGGCCTTGGCCCTGGGCCTTTGTTCCTTGCTCCCTTGCAGCGCACATGCCGGATCTGACTGTGATGGTACCACCTTGCAGATAATTGCCTGCCTGGAGAGAGAACACCGGGAACTTGACTCCAGCCTAAAGAATCTCTACTCACGTGTCTTGCATGGGCTGGCTTCTTCCAGTGCAGAAACCGGGCCAAGCCGCAGGCCAAGCGCCAGGGAGCTCTTGATGAGCTCCCAGAAGGCTTGGCTGGATTTCAGGGAGCAGGAGTGCAAGGCCCGCCAAAGCTACTTTTCAGAGGGGTCCATGGGCAAGATGGAGCTCCTGGGGTGTTGGATAGAGCTGACCCGGGACAGGGTCAGATTCTTGGAGAACTGGCTGGAACTTCTGGAGCGCTGAGAAAACGCGTCTTGGTTGAGGAAAGGGAATCCAGAACCATAGGAGGCCGGGGATGAGGAAGCTCATATGTGTTGGTCTATTGATGATCTTGTGTCACCCCTTGGTTGCAGTTGCTTCCCAGTTCAAGGTGTATCCAGGGGCCACTTTGGACGAAAAGGCCACCAAGGAGGCCAGGGAATTGGCAGCCCAGGTGAAAAAGGCCGGGAGCTCCACCATATACACCACAAAGGACTCCTTTCAGAAGGTGGCCCTTTTTTACAAAGAGCTGGGCAAGGAGATAACCATGCCCCGTTCATCGGGCACAAAGGGCAACCCCAAGAAAATGGAGAAGTATGAGTTGTGGGAAGCCTATTTCGTCCTGGACGGGGCCCAGGACCTGAGTTCCTCCAAGAGCTGGGTCAAGGTGCAAAGGCCCTATATAGGGGATCAGATAAAGGATGTGACAGCCATAGTGGTGGTGGAGAAATAGGTCCATGGGCGCTGGGTTCTCAAAGGCTGCCTGCCCAGGGCTGGTGCCCGCGGCGTGACGCAGCCTTGGATAAGGCCCGAGGGATCCCAGATCCCGCAGGCCTATTTGAGTCAAGTGGAACCGGGCATGAAAAGCCCCGGGACCCAGTGGTGCTGAGCTGGCATGAGAGTTTTCATAGCACTGGTTTACATGTTTGCCTCGATCTTGGCCCCCGTGGGGCTCTTGTTCGTGGGGGTTCTCCTGGCACCTCCCAGGCTGGTCCTGGATCAGGAGGCAATAGCCAGCCTGGAGGCCGCAGATCTGGACAGAGTCTTTCCCAGGGCAGGCTCCAAAAAGAGATTTTCTTATCCTGGAACAAGACTCGCGGTGATGGGGCGCTACCCAGAAGGCACCACAAGGGTGCTTTTGTGCGAGGCAGAAAAACAGGCAAGGGGGGTCTTCGAGGCTTACTCCAAGGAGGCGGCAGAGGGTGCAGGGGTGAGCCAGTCAGGCGGTCCAGGCTATCACGCGTACAAGATCCCGGAAAAGGGGATTGCAGGCAGGGTTGAGCGCCTGGGAAGGCTGATCCTTCATGCCGAGGCCAAGGACCCCGATTCTGTGGAGAAGCTGATCCAGAGCTCCGGTGTAATGCGCTCCAACCCCGGGGCCAACTGGATGACCGCCATCTTAACAACAGAGAAATACATCCCGCACATCCTTTTCTTCCTGATCCTTTACGCAGCCCCGCAATTCCGCATTTGGAACAGAGTTGTCAGCTGGGCAACACGGGTTCCACCTAAACCCGGGGTGGAGCCCGTGAGCGAGGAGGAGCTGAGGAGAAGACTTCTGGCCATAAACGAGGAGGAGGTCCCATTCCGGGTTGTTGAGGGAAAGGGAGGCAAGATAGAGGCCACCTGGCGCTTGGCCGACGCCAAGTGGGCCGGGATAATGACCCTCAACAAGGTAAAGGAGCTCAGGGTCATCCAGCTTAGGCCCTGCGAAGAAAAGAAGGTTTGCAGGGCCTTGGACATAGGCAAATCAGTGAGAGCCACTGCAGACGGCTTGGAGATGGGCTTCTCTCTAAGCGGATATTTTTTCAGGGGTGTGATCCTTGCCCAGTGGGAGTACGAGGTTCAATACGGCTTTACTTTCCAGGATGGCCGGATACGATTTGGTAAAGTATACGAATACAAATTCGACCAGGAGGAGCTCAAGAGGCCCATAGTGGAGGTAGTGACAGGAAGCGGTTGGGAGTACAGGCCGGTGCTTTTCATCTCCAAGATTCTAGGCGGCTAGGGGGATGAGCAAACCAACCAGCCTGAACAGGCCAGGGTTATTCTTTGGGGGGGATCTGTGCAATCCTCATTCAAGGGAGTCCACTTGAAAGCGGCCCTCCTTAAGCTCCCTTAGGAACTCCTCCTCACTTCCAACAGCTTTGTTCAAGACCGTGAAAAAGCGGCCCACTTCCTCTGGCCTGTGGGCGTCGCTCCCGGCGATCCCCGCAAGTCCCAATCTCTGGGCCACCTGCTTGGCCATCTCGTTTTCTGGCCCCGTGACCTTGCAGTTCCCGACTTCCAACGCATCCACATATTGGAAGAGGGGTCTTCGAGAGGCCTGCTCCACACTCATCTGAAGCTGTGTGACTCCGAAAAGAAGAAACCCCCGGAAGGGATGGGCCGCCACCATGAAGCCGCCCACCTCCAGGACTTCCCGCCTAAGCTCTTCAATGGGCACAACCTCTTTGATATCCCTGGAGAGCCCGAACACAAGCACATCACCCTGGTTCGTGGTGACCTCCATTCCCCGGAAAATGCGCACCCCTTTGCATGCCTTCTGAAGCTCTTCCACTTCCTCCCGGCTCCACATGAGTCCGTGCTCTGTAAGGCAAAGACCCTGGAGTCCCAGGCTTCGGGCCCTTTCAAGAAGCACTGCGGGATCTATGGAGCTGCATGGGGAACGGGGAGATGTGTGAACGTGGAGGTCTATGCGCATGGATGACCGCCCCTTTAGGCCTCCTGCGTCCTTGCCATGCATTTCCCGGCCATCTCGGGGTGGGCGGATAGGAAAGCCTGGATCAGGCTGCCACAGTCTGCATCAGGAGTCTCCTTGGCCTTGGCCAAAAGCTCATGGGCCATGCCTGCAGCCTCCAGGCATCTTCCACACTCCACCAGTATCTCCGCAAAGTGTTGGCATCCCCTCCGGCCCACCTCCCTGTTGAGCTTGGAGATCCAGCCCGGTTCTTTCAGAGACATTCCCACCGCTGCCTGAAGCGGCTCCACGGCCTTGGGGCAGACTGGGGTGGTGAATCTCTTCATCCGGCCCTGGATGGCCTGGACAACCCCATCCGAGAGCCGCACCTCCATGATGATTTCCATGGCGTATATGCGATCTTCCAGCATTCCATGGAATCGCACCAGATCCTCACCAGGGAATTCTGCACCCACAAGCATGGTTCTGCTGAAGCTGATCATCCGGGGTGTCTCCTTTGAGGGCTCATATGGAGCTCATTTTGTTGCTTGACCGCACCCAGCCATGGGCCAAGCCCCCGGCTCCTTAAAGGAGCCCATCCACCAAGGGGCTGTCCTCGGCAAAGGCCACGCAACTCCTGAGCAGTCGGGGATTGAACCTGAGCATGGCCCTGAAGCGCTCTTTTTTTTCCTCCTGGGTGCCCTTTTCCGTGGCCTGGAGCTGGGGCACCGTGAAGTGCAGAATCACTGCGTTACAGCACTCCAGCACCCCCTCGGCCAGCTCAGGGCAACCCGCAGGGCCTCCCATCAGCCCTTCTGTTATTTTCCTCAGCCCTGGGCCCACTCTCACTCCCAAGACCCTGGACAGGAGCTGGGGGGCCGAGCCGCACTGCTTGTGGGGGGATCTCAGAACCCTCCCTGATGCGGCTGTTATTTCAAGATCCGGGGGTTTCACCTCTATTTCCAGGCTGGCATCCAGGAAGGTGTCCGTAAGCCTCCAGAAGACCTTCAAACAGCCGTCTCGCTCCTGTTTTACGTCCACCACCTTGTTTCTGAGGAAGCTCAGGATCATGAGAGGACCTCTTCTCAGGGAGTGCCCATGCGCTTTCCCAGCTCGTAAGCGGCTTGCAGGTGCTCCGGGTAATTCAGGATCTCGCCTTTTTCGTCTACTCCCCTAACTAGCAGCTCCTCGGCGTATTCCATATCCAGAGCATCAAAGAAATACTTCACCGTAAGCTTCACGCCATCGAAGAGCTTCTTGCCTCGGGTGGCTCCCACGGCTATGAAGGCGCCTTTGCGTTTCATGGGGGATTCTATTCGCTTTCCCAGAACATAACGGCGTGCCCACCCGGCTTGGCATCTGTCTATAAAGGCCTTGGCGTGGGCTGTGACGCTGTAGAAAAAAATGGGGGAGGCCAGTATGAGCCTGTCTGAGGAGTCCATCTCCGAGTAGAGCCCTGTCATGTCATCCTGAATCGGGCAAAGCCCTGTTTTCTTGCACTCGTAAATCTCCAGGCAAGGCGTGATGCGAAGGAGCCTCAGTTCCACCTTGTTGACCTGGGCCCCGGCATCCAAGGCGCCCCTTATGGCCTTCTCCAGGAGTATCTCTGTGTTGCCGCCCTTGCGCGGACTTCCCTGCACAGCCAGCAATTTCAACATGGGCTTTCTCCGGATTCCCCCTCTTTGGCTTGGGGGATTCTAGGTTGGGGAAGAAGCCCCTGTCAATGCCCTTAGAGAACCAAGGGATCCCAAAGCAGATCATCTGTCCTGTCTGGCCAGCTTGACAAGGCTCTCCCTGTTCCATCTGAATGGACCCACGAATCTGCCTGCCACCCGACCTTCCTGATCCAGGTAGATGGCCGTGGGCAGGGCTCTCACACCCCAGTGCGAGGCCGCCTCCCCCCTCTCATCCAGTAGCACGGGGAGAGACAGCCCCTCCCTTGCCACCAGTCTCCTGAGTTCGCCCCTGTCCTCTCTGACGGCCACGGAAAGAAGCCGTACGGGCTGGTCCCCCACTTCCCTGTAAAGTTTTTCCCAGGAAGGCAACTCCTTCCTACAGGTGGATCACCAGCTGGCCCAGAACATGACCAGTAAGGGGCCCCTCATCTCTTGGGGAATGCTGGCAGCACTGCCCCCTAGGTCCCTCAAGTGGATCTGGGGGACTGCCTGGCGTTGGCTGGCCGGGAGGAGTCCTTGGGGGTCTCGGATGCCCGAATCCAGGAGCCTCCCCCCGGTCCACATCCAGAAAAGAAACCCGCCCAGCAAAGCCAGTGTCAAGAAAAGAACACGTCTCATATCGCCTCCTTCAGGCCCCTTGAGTTGAATGCAAAGGCTGAGAAAGGGTTATGTGCTGCCCCCCAGGGCCGCTCAGCACCCGGCCGTCACATATGTTCACTGTCCTTTGGGCCATACTGGCCCACTTCTCGCTGTGGGTGACCATGACTATGGTCATACCCTGTCCGTGGAGATCCCCAAAAAGCTCCATTACTTGTCGCCCTGTTGTGGAATCCAGATTCCCGGTAGGTTCGTCAGCCAGAAGCAACTCGGGCTGGTTCACTATTGCCCTTGCTATGGCCACCCTCTCCTGTTCCCCTCCGGAGATCTGGTTGGGAAGCCTTGTTTGTTTGCCGCTCAAGCCCACCCTCCGCAGGGCTTCCATGGCCAATTCCCTCTTGAGCCGGGAGGGCATGGCTTTGGTCACAAGAGGTAGCATCACATTTTCCAAGACTGAAAGATAGTCCAAGAGATGGAAGCTTTGAAAAACAAAGCCCATTTTCTCCCTTCTGAAATCGGCCCTTTGCTCGGCTGGGATGGCATAGAGTTCCACCTGCGCCACCTTGTAGGTCCCTGCACTGGGGGAGTTCAACCCCCCAAGCACTGTAAGCAGCGTAGACTTCCCAGAACCAGAGGGCCCCATTACTGCCAGCCATTCCCCTTGGAGGACCTCCAGATCGACTCCTCTGAGGGCCTCCACAGCCCCAGCTCCATTCCCATATCTCTTGACAATTCCCCTGGCCTTCAAGAAGGGCATGATGCCTCCTTAATATTCATTCCAAGCCGGATCTCTTCCCAAGCCGGGGCTCAACCCCCCCAAGAAAAGTCAGCTTGAGAATCCGCATCCGTGGAGTTCTGAGATGCCCCAAGCAGGAAAAGAGACCGCCTCCTGCAGGTGGATAACACTTGCCTTGGTTTTCATGGTCCGAGCCGGTTCCCCTCCTTTGGTGAGTGATCAGTCTCAGTAGCTCCTGATGGCCTCGGCCGGTTCCAATCTGGATGCGGCCAAGGCAGGGTACAGGCTGGCCAGAAGCCCTAGGCCGGTGGAAAGCCCCAGTGCCCCCAAGGCCAGCTCAGGATGGAAAAGGAGGCCTGCCGCATCATGGGTGTGGCCTTGAGAGAAAAAGGGAAGGGCTACCCGGGCCGAAAGCATGCCTAGTAGGTATCCCAGGATGCCGGCCAAGCAGGATATTACCCCAGCTTCCATGAGGATCAGCATGGATATCTGTTGCTTTCGAAACCCAATGGCTCCAAGGATGCCTATCTCTGAGGTGCGGTCCCTCACGCTGGCCATCATTGTCACGAACACCACCAGGCCTCCCACAAGAAGTACAAGCCCCGAGAGCCCCATTGCCACCCGTCCCGTCTGCTCAAGGGCCTGCAGGCGGCCCTCCACAACTTGTTTGATAGCCTGTACCCGCGCTGAGGGGAGCGCTTCTGAGATCTGAGCCACCATGTCCTCTATGGGGCACCCAGCGCAGAGGGCTGCCACTTCCACCAAGCTTATTTTCCCCTCTTTGCCAAGGACTCTTTGCACCTGCGGGAGAGGGGCGAACGCCATAAGATCCTCCTGGGATCCTGTGGGCTCCAGGATCCCAGAGACCCTCCACTCCAATCCCCCCGGGGACCACAAGTCCTCCAGTTTGAAGCCCATGAGCCTTGCTATTTCCGCCCCCAGGAGGACCTGTCCATCCCTCGGATATTCCCCGTTTATTCTCCACCAGGGGCGAAGAGCCCCCAGGTTGTGGAAGTGCATCCCGGCCAAGATGAGCTTCCTACCCTCATGTTCCACAGTTCCAAGCAAAACAGGGCCCAAGGCTGCTATGTTGCGCGCATTGGGAATACTGGAAAGAGCTGTCAGGTCCTTTTCCTGAAGCTCCTTCACCTGGAAAGAGACTGCCCCGAGACTCATCCCCCCGAAGACCATTGAAAGTTCCTCCACAGCGGGGGAGATGAGGATATTGGCCCCGTACAGCTCCATCTTGTGCTGTATCTCGAGGCTCAGGGCCCTGGTGAGGCTCAGGAAACCCACCCCGGCCCCAACCCCCACCATGAGCCCCAGGAGCACGAACAGGGCTTTGCCCCTTCGCCTCTGAAGCCTTTTCCAGACCATGTCCTGTATCTTCATGCTCCCTGGCCTCCTGCAAGCCTGAAATATCTGGCCCCTTCCTGGAGTTCCTGGAGCCTGATGGAAAGCTCATTCCCCTCCAGCCTGAACGGCAGGGGGTGAGGATTGCACCCCCCTCTGTAAAGACCTATGTTGTCGCTTGCGAACCTGCGCCCGCAGTTCCTGCAGACCATTTGATTCCCATCCTGCACGTATCCCTTGCCTTGCGGCCAGCACACCTCGCAGGCATCCAGTGCCGCCCGCAGGGTCCCGTCCGAAGCCCTGAGCAGGAAAAATCTGACAGTGGTGCCGTCGGCCAGCTTGTGATGGAAATGGCGGGCTTTCCCGTCCTGAAAGCCCTGGATGGGCACCCGCCATTGCTCTGCTTTGAGGTGAGGAGCCAGGGAGGATTCCCCTGAGGAAAACCAACCCGATCCCAGAGCCAATGCTGCAAGCCCCCCAAGAGCCGCCAGTGAGACCCCCAAGAGCCAATTCCAGGGAATCCTCTTGGGACTTTTCTGCCCTTGGTTCTCAAGACAAGATTCTTCCAAATTGTGCCTGGATTCCTTTCCCATTGATTCTCTCATGGCATCATTCCTCCAAAGTAGATTCCACGGCCCTTGGTAGGAGATAGGCCCACGGGGGCTCTCCTGTTCCCCGCGCAAGTTCTCCAAGAAGGGAGAAAGATTCAGATGAGAAGACTCTTTTTCAAGAGATACACAGGGCGAGGCAGTCCACAGGGCCCCTGACCCAGCCGGGGCGGGCTTTGAAGGAAAGAGACAAAGAAAAGATTCCAGCCCGAGAAGTCAGCCCCAAAGGCTTGTTGCGGCCATAGGCTGCCAGAGAAAACCTGCTCTTGCGAATCAGGGCTGGAAGCCTCCCCGCAGCTCTGAGCACCGTGGCAAGAGGGCTCCCTGGAGGCCTCTTGATCCAGCTCTTGACTGCAGCATCTGCATTGGGCATCCCCCCCTTGCCAGGCCTGGGACAATAGGACCTTTTCTGACTCGCATCTCGCTGGTTCCGGGCCGGGGCCCGTCTGGGAAAGCCACATGCAAAGCCACAAGGCGCTCCCAAAGCGGATCCATCTGGCCTTCTTGCGGGAGATTCTGCCAAGCAAACCCATTTCCTCCCCCCTGGCTCCCAGGGGCAAGATCTTCAGCCCTAGCTATCCAGCCTAAGTGGATAGGGCTCTGACGTGTTTCGAAATTCTTGCACTTCCTCGGGCAGGCTCAGAAACATCTTGATTCCCCCTCAGGTCTTCAAGGGCGGCTTCTCAGCCAAGCCCAAGAGCTCCAAAGCTTGAATTCCCAATAGCTTGGTCCCTGTCCAACCATCCAAACCGGATCATTGGCCAGGCCCCAGGAGGCAATCAGGGGCTTTGCCCCCAAGCCACTAAGATGCCTTGGAGATGCCCAGAGCCAAAACCACCTCTCAGCTCCTGGCAGATACCCAGCGTGTTTTCGCATAGACTGACACTTGGTTCAAAAAGATCAACTACTTGACCTGCATCATGAGCTCCCCGAAAACAACTCAGTCCCGGTTGACTGATTTGTACATTAGCCCGGGCTCTGGGTATTGTCAATCAAAAATGTCGGGAAGGACACAATCAAAGTTTTTTTTCTTGACATGACTATGGCTTCTGAATTACCACTTCCCCAACCACCTTCAGCTCTGTTTCCAATAATGCACAGGCTCTCGAGGCAGATGCACAGAACTCAGACCTTCTGGTGCAGGGCCTTGGCTTGTGTTGCTGCCCTGTCAATGGGGATTCTCCATTTCCCTGCTCAAGCCCAGGAGCCCCAGGGGAAGATCATCCTGGTGCGAGGGGAAGTGCTGGTGGCTTCCTCCCCCCAGGGACCCTGGGTGGAGGCCAGGGCAGGAATGGCCCTGACAGAGGGAGACATCGTCTCCACCTCAGAAGGGGCACGGGCCGCCATCCTTTTCCGCGACCAATCCCAGGTGCAGCTCCACGCCCAGACCCGTGTCCAGATAAAACGGGGAGGGGAGTTGGGGTTCCTGGTGCAAAAAGCAGGTGGTGCGCCAAGACAAACCAGGCCCCTGAGAAGTATTTACAGGTTGTTGGGGGGAAGGATTTGGGTCAGGGCCCTCCATCCTGTGGACTGGGAAGTGGGAAGCGTGATGGTGGGGGTGAGGGGGACTGACATGGGTCTGGTGCTGGATGTGAAGACAGGAGAAACCATTCTCTGGGTGCTGGCGGGCATGGTTCATGTTTCCCACCCCTTGGGTGAGGCTCTCCTGGGCCCAGGCCAGCAGGCCAGCATGAGCCCCACTCGATCCCCCAGGGTTGAGAGCCTGAGACTTCATCCGGCCCAGAGCGTTCAATGGGTGTTGAGGCAACCAGCCTGGGTCAGCCCCCTGGATGTGCAAGTGGAAAAAGAAGCCCGGTGGCCCGAGGGCCTCCTGGGGGCATTGGAGGCAAGGCAAACAGGAGACCTGGACAAGGCCCTAGCCCTGTGTCTGGAAAAGCCCCTTGAACCCATGGCCAGGCTCTTGGGGGCCTGGATCCTCCTTGAGAAAGGCCAGTGGGAAGAAGCGGAAAAGAACTTTTACTCCTTGCCCTCCAATCTGGTTCTCAAATGGGCCGGCATGGCCTTGTGGAGGATTCAACAGGGGCTCTTTCAGGAAGCCGGGAGAATTCTGAGGGAAGGAGAAGCCAGCTCAGGCCAGAACAGCCTGCTCAGTTGCCTTCGGGGCATAGCCAGCCTGGGAATAGGGGACATGCAGGCAGCAGCAGAACACCTTGGCAGCCCGAGTGGCTCGGAACAGGATCAACCCCCTTTGTTGCTTGCGCAGCGGGCCCTGATGGCACTTCTTTGGAACGAGCCCCTTCTGGCTGAAAGGCTTTCTGAGAAGGCCCTGGATTCAAACCCAGGCTCCCCAACCGCACGACTCGTGAGGGGGGTCTTGTTGAGGTCCAAGGGAGATCTGGAAGACGCCCTGGGGGCTGTCCTCAAGGCCCTGGAGAGGGATCCGGGATATGTGCCTGCCCTTGTGCAGGCGGCTGAGCTTGCCTGGGGGCTTGAGAGGCCTAAAGAGGCCGGGGTTTTCCTGCAGATGGCACAAGGCCTGAGCCCTGGGAATCCGAGTCTTCTGGTGCTTGGGGCTTACATGGATCTGGCAGCAGGAAAGTCCGGCCGGGCCAGGGAGAAGCTGGAAGCGGCCCTGGAGCTGGTTCCCTTTTCCAGCGAAGCTCACATGGGTCTGGGCATTCTGGAGATGAGAGCTGGAAGCCCACAGAAGGCCTTGGAGGAGTTCCTGGCAGCCTCTCTGGTGGAGCCCATGGCCTCCCTGCCTCTTAGCTACCTGGGCAAGGCCCTCCACCAACTGGGCCATTCCCAGGAGGCACTCCTTTGCTTGGGGCGGGCAGCAGAGCTGGATATCATGGATCCCACCCCATACCTGTACCGAGCCCTGATCTTGAGGGATCTCCACAGGCCGGCAGAGGCCCTCCAGGCCCTGGAAAGTTCCATGGCCAGGAACAATGGCAGATCAGTTTACCGCTCCAGATTCCTGCTGGATCAGGACCGAGCAGTCAGAAATGTGGACTTGGCCCAGATATACAAGGAGCTTGGCCTGAGCGCCCGAGCCAAGGCCCACGCCATACTGTCTGTGAGGGAGGATCCCACCAACCCCAGCGCCCGCCTTTTTCTTTCCACGCCCTTCAGGGAAGAGGGGAAGGCCAGGGCCGGAATCCGGGAACTTCTGAAAGCCCAGATGCTGGCTCCTGCCAATGTGAACACCTTCAACACCTTCCATGACTACACCCTCATGTTCGAAGGTCCCAGAATCCAGGGGGAGCTGGAGGGTGGGGTGGGAGAGCTGGGGCTTTGGAATTCCAATCTCTTCCTGCAAGGTGGCACTTCCCGGGCTGCGGGGGATCTCTTGATATGGAGCCAGGAGGAAAAAGGTTTTCACAGGGAAAATCACGGCCAGAGGGATCGCTACTTCAGAACCGATTGGAAGATTTCCCTGGAGCAAGACCATGAACTACTGCTTCGTTGGAACTCAATGCTCTGGGCCCGTGGAGACCATGGAGGCGACGCGGATGCAGAATGGCTCCAGGATCCCTATTTACACCAAAGGGGACACATCCACACAGCAACTCTGGGTTACCGCTTCCATCCGGGACCCAGACAGGAACTGCTCACATACACCATTTGGAGCAACCAGGGGTTCTTCCTGGAAGATCAGCTCCGCCTCAGGCTGCCTCAGGCCACAGAGGCTCACATGGATCTGGAATGGAGATTTGTGGAGCAGCATTTTCAGGCAGGAATTCTTCATATGGGCAGATGGGGTTCACATCGCTGGGAGTGGGGTCTGCATGGAGCCAGGGGAAGGGAAAGGCTGGAGCCCTGGGTCTTGACGAGCTTCAGGCGCGGGGGGGCTTTGCTGGGAAGGCTTCTGGAGCACAAGCTCCTGGAGGTGCCCACGTTCCTTGGGGAGTTCCATGCAGGGGATATCTGGGAGGTGATCCCGGAGATGTACTTAGAGGGAGGTTTCAGTTTTCAGGTGGCCGGCATGGGGAGCAGCCCTCCGGTTGTCTCGGATGACCGAGAAACGCGGGCCTGCCTGGGGCCCCGCCTGGGGGTGGTTTGGAAGGCTGGAAGCAAGGACCTGTTGCGTGCGGGGTTGGCCAGATATCTGGAACCTCCCTATACCCTGGTGGAGGGATTGCAGCCTGTGGAAGTGGCTGGCTTTGCCCTGGGAGAGGATGTATCTGGAGGCTCTTTGAACTCGGAGGCCAGGCTGGGTTGGGACCGAAGCTGGAGCAAGAGCTTCTTCACTCACCTGGAAGTGGGGATTCGCAAGCACCGAAGCTGGGAACAGGCCTCTCAGCCTCGAGGCTTTCAGGCCAGAACCCTCTGGGACTGGAGGGCCCTGGGGGAGGTGGAACTTCTCCTGGCCCCTAGGGTATCCCTGGTGGGGAAATACGCTTACAGGAGGGGAGCCTGGGAAGAGGTAAGAGAACCTCCCGACACATGGCCAGGGGAGTCCTGGGCAGAGCACAGGGGGATCTTGGAGCTGAGATGGGTGCATCCGGCCGGTTGGAAGATTCTGTTGAGGGAAACAGGGGTTCTTCAGTTGGGGGAACTTGGGGTGTACGGAAGAAGCCAGAGAGCTTCTTGGACTGACCTGGAGCTGGAGAAGTTTTTCCTGGGCAGGAGGGTGTCTCTTAGGCTTGTGGCCAGAAACCTCCTGGACCAGCCTTTCAGGCTCAGGAGCTGGGAACTGGTTGGGGAGAAGGGTATCCCGGCCAGACAGGTCACCATCTGGGCCAGAATTCTTTTCTGATATGATTGACACCCCTGGGTCCCAGCCATAGAATGACGCCAGATAATCAGAGTAGGGAGGAAAGCAAATGCCTATTTACGAGTTCAAGTGTACATCTTGCGGACATCAGTTCGAAGAGCTGGTCCTGGGCCGAGTGGATGTGTCGGAAGTGCGCTGTCCCAAGTGTCTCAATAAGGATGTGGAGAGGTTGCTTTCGGTTTTTTCGGGCTGTGGGGTTTCGGCAAGCCCAACTTCAGGGGCCGGGTGTGCCAGCTCTTCACGTTTTTCGTGAGCCTAAGGGGTTGGCGGCGGTCGCCGCTAGAGGAAATCATGGGCTGGGGAGGGAATGTGCTCAGGTGCCGGGACTTCAGGATTCTTGGCTTTTCTCTTGTCTTGGGCTGCATCTTGGGCATCTGGTTGCCCCAGGCAGGGGCGCAACAGATCCCGTGGACCAGCTATGAGGAAGCCCTAAAGGAAGCTCGCGGCACAGGAAGGCCGGTTTTACTCTATTTCTTCGTGAAGGACTGCCAGTACTGTCAGCAGATGGAGTCCAAGACCCTGGTGGCAAGTCGGGTGGTGGATTACTTGAAGGAGGAGTTCGTCTCCGCCAGGGTGGACGGCGACAAGAGCCCCCAGTTGGCCCGGAGGTATATGGTAAGGGGCTTCCCAACCATCTGGTTTCTAACTCCTGAAGGGAGCCCTATATCTTCCTTGCCGGGTTATGTGGAACCAGAACAACTGGCAAAGGTGCTCAGGTACATCCGCGGAGGCCACTACCGTTCCAAATCGCTAAGGGAGTATCTCTTGGGGTCCTGAGAACCGGTCCGTACTACCAGAATCGGTGGGGAGCCTGGAGAAGGGGAATTGACGCTCCGCGAGAGGAAAGATCGGGCCTATCTAACCATCTACCGGAAAGGAGGAGCCAAATGCTGATCAGGAACTGGATGACCCGCGACCCCATAACCGTGGATCCTGAAACTCCCATGATGGAAGCAGAGCACCTAATGAAAGACAACAAGATCCGGGGTCTGCCCGTGGTAAAAGGCAAGAAACTGGTGGGGATTGTCACAGACAGGGACATAAAGGCAGCCTCCCCCTCGGCAGCCACCACCCTGGATATGCACGAGCTGCTCTACCTTTTGGCCAAGATAAAAGTCAAGGAGATCATGACCAAGGACCCCATCACCATCTGCGATGACGACACTGTGGAGGAAGCTGCTGTGGTGATGCTGAGGCACAAGATCTCGCACCTTCCGGTGCTCTCGGACAAGAAGGAACTGGTGGGGCTAATAACCGAGACTGACATATTCAAGGTTCTTGTGAGCCTCACCGGGATCTACAGAGGTGGAATCCAGTTCGGATTCGAGCTGGAAGACCGCTCCGGAAGCATCAAAGAGGTGGCAGACGTGATAAGGGAGTTCGGAGGCCGAATGGTGAGCATACTGACCTCTTACGAGGAGGCCAGGGAGGGATACCGGAAGGTCTTCATAAGGATCAAGGACCTGGATCGAAAGCGTCTAAAAGAGCTCCAGGAGCGCCTGGAGAGGAACTTCAGGGTGCTTTACATGATGGATTCGAGCCAAAAGAAGCACATTCATGCTGCATGAGGTAAATCTTGTTCTGGCCAAGAGCCCGCCTTGTCCGGAAAGCCGGGAGGGCGGGCTTTTTTGCAGGGGTCAAGGTCAAAAGCAGGCAAGTGCCGGGTTCCTTGCCCAAGCATGATTCTCAGATCAATGGTACGACCTGCCGGCTTTGAGCGGGAAGCAGGGGCGGGCTCAGCAGTTCATGGGCCCTGAGCGGATCTCCTGAGCAGCCCAAGAAAGAGGATAGGCAGTGCAGAACAATTGGGTCCTTGCCGAGGCAGACCAGGCCAAGGTGGAGCAGCTCAGAAAAGAGCTTGGAATACCGGCTCCGGTGGCCAGGGTGCTCGTGAACAGAGGGGTGGAAGAGGTGGGGCAGGCCGAGAGGTTCCTGTACCCCTCCTTGAAGGGGCTCCACCCTCCAGATGGCCTGGCGGACATGGGGAAAGCCGTGGAGAGGATCCTTCTGGCCCTGAGCAGGAAAGAGCCTATCTGGATATACGGGGACTACGATGCAGACGGCATAACCTCTGTGGCGCTCTTGAAGAGCTTTTTCGAGTCCGCCGGAGTGAGGGTGGGATGGGTCATTCCTCACAGGGAAAGAGACGGGTACGGTTTCCATTGCTCACTGATACCCCACAGGCCGGGAAACAGAGGCGTGGTGATCACCGCTGACTGCGGTATTTCAGATCACGAGGAACTGGCCAAGGCCAAGGCCATGGGGCTGGACGTGGTGGTAACAGATCATCACGAGGTGCCGGAGAGAATTCCTGAGGCATGTGCGGTGATAAATCCCAAGAGGTCAGACAATCATTACCCTTTCGGGGACCTGGCCGGAGTGGGTGTGGCCTTCATGCTGGTATGGGCCTTGGCCAGGAGACTGAAGGAGATGAATGTCTGGCCCCCGGGAAAGGAGCCTTCTCTGAAGAGCTACCTGGATCTGGTGGCCCTGGGGACCATAGCCGACCAGGCGTCCCTGCTTGGGGAAAATCGAACCTTGGTACGCCACGGCCTGGTCCAACTGGCCAAGGGGGTGAGGCCCGGCATCCAGGCCCTTGTTCGAACCGCAGCCATGGAAAAGAGACCCCTCTCGGTGGGGAGCCTCAGCTTTCAGATTGCCCCCAGGATGAATGCCCCTGGCAGGCTGGATGATGCTTCCCCTGCCTTGGAGCTTCTGCTGGCAGAAGATTCCTCCACGGCTATGGAACTGGCTGGCCTTCTGGAGGGTATGAACAGGAAAAGGCAGCAGATAGAGGAGGAGGTTTTCAAGGAGGCCGAGCCCAAGGCCTGGGAGGCTGTGAGAAGGGGGGAAACCGCCCTGGTCCTGGCAAAGGAGGGCTGGCACCCAGGCGTGTTGGGGATAGTGGCCTCTCGTCTTGTGGAGCGATTCGGGCTTCCAGTGGTGCTCATCTCCTTGCAGGATGGAGTGGGGAAAGGTTCTGCGAGGGCCCCGGAGGGATACCACCTGATGCACGGGCTAAAGAGTTGTTCCCATCTGTTGAGCCGTTTCGGTGGACACAAGATGGCCGCCGGCCTCAGGGTCGAGGCAGGGGCCTTGGAAGAGCTTAGAGAAGGCCTGTGCGCCCATGCCAGAGAAGCCATGAGGGGGCAAGGCCACGCCAGGGTCTTGCGCATAGACGACAAGCTGGCACCCGCGGACATAACAGAGGAGCTGGTTCTTTGCTTGCAAAAGCTGGAACCTCACGGCATGGGAAACCCGGAGCCGGTCTTCCAGGTGGATGGCATGGTTATCTCGGGATGCCGGAGAGTGGGCCAGTCTCATTTGAAGCTGTCTCTTTCCTGTGGCTCCAGGATCTTTGATGCCATAGGCTTCGGGATGGCTGACTCCTTTCCCCAGGATCCGAAGGGTGTGGCAAGACTGGCCTGCCTGCCTCAGCTGAACGACTGGCAGGGCCGAAGCAATATCCAGCTCAAGCTAAAGGACTTTCAACTCATCTGATCCCAAGGTGGTTGCAGGGAGCCTGGGGACGTTCCCACTTTGGCTTCCTTAATCCAGCAAGAAAACGGATTCTTAAATGCGGCCGAACGAGTGGTAATTTACTGACCGCTTGGCCCAAATTCTTCACTACTGCCTGGGGATGCACAAGCCGGTTCTTCCCAGCAGGGCTATGTGGAATCACCCCCCAAGAAGGCCATGGCCTCTAGTTGATCCAGGAGTTCCTCCAGCCCCTGGGCTTTGCGGGCCATGGCCGAGGCTGTTTCCTCGGAAAGCTCAAGTCTGGAGAGCTTTTTCCTTAACCTGCGCGCCCTTCGCTCCAGGGTGGCAATGCTCTCCGGAAGGGATTTGGGGGCCTGGCTCCTGGCCAGATCCCTCGGGGCCAAGGGGGCTGCCAGATCGGCTGAATCCAGGTGGGAAGGCACTTCCACCCGAGAAAACCCTTTTTCCCGCAGGCCAGCTGCAAAGGCCAAGGCGCTCTTTTCCTCACCATGGACCACAAAGATCCTGATCCCCGGAGTCCTGAAATGGGAGACCCACTCCAGGATCTCATCCCTGTCAGCGTGGGCTGAAAAGCCCCCTAGGGTGTGTATCTGTGCCCTGACAGCTACAGGTTCCCCGAAGATCCTTACGCTCTTGGCCCCTTCCACTATGCGCCTTCCCAAGGTGCCTTGCGCCTGGAAACCTATGAACAGGACGTGGGCCTTGGGTCTCCAGAGGTTGTGTTTCAGATGATGAAGCACTCTGCCTGCATTTGCCATGCCACTTGCTGCTATTACTATGGCAGGTCCCTGAATTTCGTTTATGGATCTGGACTCTTCCACTGTTTGAGTGAATCTGAGCCCGGGCAGATCCAGGGGTTCCTCATGGTTGCGCAGCATGGCCCTGGCAGCTCCGTCAAAGCACTCCGGATGCTTTCTGAAGATCTCTGTGGCCGCAGTTGCCAGGGGACTGTCCACGTACACTGGCACGGGAGGCAGCTGCCCTTTGCGGTTCAGGTCATGGAGTATGTAGAGCAGCTCCTGGGTCCTTCCCACTGCAAAGGCCGGGACGATCATTTTCTCCTTGTCCTTGAAGGCTGTCTCCAGGATCAGCCGAAGCTCCTTGACTGTTTCTTCCTGGGACTTGTGGGTCCTGTCCCCGTATGTGGACTCCACCAGGAGCACCTCGGCTTCCTCTATGACCTGAGGGTCCCTGATGATGGGTTGGTGTTTTCTGCCCAGATCCCCTGAAAAGACTATCTTGAGGGTCTGCTCGGCTGCGCTCAGCCACATCTCCACAGCCGCAGAGCCAAGGATGTGTCCCGCATCCTGGAATCGCACGTAAATCCCCTCGGCCACCTCCCTGCGCTCCTCGTAGGGAACAGGCCTGAGGAGTTCCACGGTGCGCCAGGCATGCTCTTGTCTGTACAGAGGTTCCTGAGGCCTCATCCCCTTTCTGAGGTTCTTGCGGGTCCTCCACTCTGCTTCCATCTCCTGGATGTGGGCACTGTCCAGAAGCAGAATCTGACAAAGGTCCCTTGTGGCAGGGGTACAGTAAATGGGCCCGTTGTACCCCGCCTTGACAAAGGCGGGAAGAAGCCCTGCGTGGTCCATGTGGGCGTGGGTCAGTACCACAGCATCTGTGCGTGCAGGCCTGTAAAGGTGAACTTGCCGATTTCTCTCCTCCAAAGCCTTGGGCCCTTGGAAAAGGCCGCAGTCCACCAGAACTGAGGCGGCCCCGGTCTCTATTCTGTAGGCTGCGCCCGTCACAGTGCGAGCTGCTCCCAGGAACTCCATGCGCATTGGATGTTTCCTCCCCCCAGCAGTGCTTTGAGCTTTTCACAGAACAGGTGGACTGGACTTCCTGGTTACTATATTCTCTTGTGGCAGGCTGAAGCAATAACCCAAGAGGTGCGTGAGCATGCGAGATCGTTCCATGATGGAGAGGCAGTACGTAATAGATGCCATGACCGTGGGCGACACTTGGCGCATGTTCAGGATCATGGCCGAGTTCGTGGAAGGATTCGAACACCTGGCGGACATCTCCCCCGCTGTGTCCATATTCGGATCGGCCCGGGTGCGTTCAGATGCCCCCGAGTATCAGCTCACAGAGAGGCTGGCCAAGCTCCTGGTGCAAAGGGGCTACGGGGTCATCACCGGAGGAGGCCCGGGGATAATGGAGGCTGCCAACAAGGGGGCAGCAGAGGCCGGGGGGCAATCAGTGGGGTTAAACATAGAATTACCCTTTGAACAGAGGCCCAACCCTTATGCCACCCTCCAGTTGAACTTCCGCTACTTTTTTGTGCGCAAGGTCATGTTCGTGAAGTACGCCATAGCTTACATTGTGATGCCCGGGGGTTTTGGGACCGTGGATGAGCTCTTTGAGGCTGTCACCCTGATACAGACCAACAAGATAAAACCCTTCCCGGTCGTCTTGATGGTGAAGAGCTATTGGGAGGGCCTCCTTAGGTGGATAAGGGAGACCATGTTGGCTCAGGGAAAAATTTGCTCCAAGGATCTGGATCTCTTGCATCTCAGCGACGACCCAGAGGAGGTGGTGGAAATCATAGACCGATTCCACAGGATCATAGCCTGAGAAAAAGGGCCTCGGGGAGTCAGGAACCCAGAAGGATCCCATGCTCTTGCAGAAAAAAAACAAATCCTCTGAGGATTCGAGCCGTGGCGCCCCATACGGGGCCGTGCTGAGTCTCCAGCCTCCAGGATCTCACCGTGCGGCCCAAGAACTGGTGCTCCTCGGGTTTGAACTCCTCAAGGGGAAACTGGGCCAGGGGCATGGGGAGAATTTCCCTTACCTCCTGATTTGGTCTGAATATCGGTTCGGATTGGAGAAGGCAAACAAAAGGGGCTATGGAGTAACCACTGAAGCTGAAATCCTGCTGCAGTCTTCCCAGGACTCGGGTGTTCCCAACCCCTATGCCTACCTCCTCTTGAAGCTCCCTGAGGGCTGTGGCCTGCAGATGGGGATCCCGGGGTTCTTTCCGGCCCCCTGGCAAGGCTATCTCCCCGGGGTGGAGGTGCAGGGTCTTACTTCTTCGGATCAGGAGCAGATGAGGCTCCTGGTTTGCCATCCAGAGGAGCACCACCACCGCGGCTGGGGTGAATCCTGGGAATTTCCGCAAGGTAGGTCTTTTAGCCTCCAGTGCCCTTTGCATACGGGAGAAGATTCCCAAGACCTCGTCAGAACTAGAATCCCTGGCTTTCAAACACTCCCCCCGGTCAAGAAACCTCAACAGCAGGATAGGACTCATCCGAGAGGCAATCAACCCGATTCCAGAGCCGCGAGGCAGAAGCGCAACTCGTCCAGGGCCTGGGCAGACCTCCACACCCACACCACAGCTTCGGACGGCTCCATGGGGCCTTCCAGACTGGTGGAGACTGCCTGCCAAATAGGGCTGGGGGCTTTGGGAATAACGGATCATGACACACTGGGGGGGGTAGAAGAGGCCTTGGCCAGGGGAAAAACCCTGGGGATCTTGGTGATCCCAGGGGTGGAGATCTCCGTGGACATGGGAGACGGGAGGAGTTTTCATCTTCTGGGCTACGGGGTGGAACCAGAGTCAGATTGTATGCAGGCCTTTCTGAGGGGGCTGAGGGAGAACAGGGCGGAGCGCAACTTGCAGATCCTGGAGAGATTGGCCAGGTTGGGCTATCCCCTGGAAGAGAAGGATCTGGATAAGCCCATTGCCCAGGCCGGAAGACCCCATCTTGCCATGGCCATGGTGAGAAGGGGACATGTGAGCTCGGCAGATGAGGCATTTGCGAGATTCCTGGGAAGGGACGCAAGGGCCTATGTTCCCAAGAAGAGACCTCTGTGCGCTCAGGCCATAGAGGTGATCTTGAGGTCCGGGGGAGTGCCTGTCCTGGCACACCCGCACACAGCGGGGTATCAAGGCCTGTCCCAATTGAAGGGTGTGCTGCAAGCCCTGGCAGATTGCGGGCTCATGGGAATCGAGGCACTCTACCCTGATGCCCCCCCCGGACTCGGAACACTCTGCCAGGAGATGGCCCTCAAAAGAGGCCTGCTTTTTACCGGAGGGAGCGACTTCCACGGCCGGTTCAAGCCCCATATCAGGCTCGGATTCGGGCGTGGGACCCTAAAGGTGCCTTTGGAGTGGGCAGAGAGCCTCAACAAGGCTGTTGAGAGGGTAAAAAGGGGCTTTTTTCTTGACAAGCCTGGGTCTAGGGTTTAAGGTTGCGCGAAAATAGGCTCAGGCCCAAGCACCCGCAAGGGGGCTTTGGACTGGAATAATGAAGTTCCCGGGGGGAAGACGATGAGGGGAAGAGAACCGCGGTCTTCCAGGTGGGCAGTGGGTCTTGTAATGATTCTAGTGTCTTGTCTCGGGTGGGCCGGAGATGCCAGAGCCTGGAAGCTCTTGCCCAAGGAAGGGGTCTTTGTTTATCCCAGGTTAGACGGGGTAGGATACCTGACTGAGAAGGTGCCAGAAGGACTCGGAAGGGTCAGGACGACCCTGGCAGAGAAAGCAGTGCACATAGGCGAGGGGGAAACAGTTTACCTGGATGCGGGAAGCCGCCAAGGAGTCCGGGTAGGGGACAGGCTCAAGGCTTTCAGCCTGGACAAGCCCCGGGAACTCAAAGACATGAGGGTAGTGGTCATGGAGGCCAGGCTCTTGGTGACTGCTGTGAAAGAGAACGAGGCAGAGGCCAAGGTGGAGGATTCCTATCGGTCCCTATCCTTGGGGGCAAGGGTGGAGCGCTATGAGCCCATGGATTCCAAGATCCAGCTGAAAAGAGCCGTGCCATCCCTAACAGGACGCATAATCTGGAGTTACGAGAATCTGGTCAGCTTCGGGGAGGGAGACGTGGTTTTTCTGGACAAAGGCAGGGCCCACGGGGTGGAACCTGGTCAGTGCTACCAGGTCTTCAGGACCCCCATGGAAGAAGTGGAACGTGTCCTTCCCTCTGAACGGGGCAAGAAAACAGATCACATAACAGCACAAGTGGGAGAGCTCATAGTCTTGAGGAGTGAGGAGCGCACATCCGCAGCTTTGGTGAGCAAGAGCAGCCTCCCTCTGGAGCGGGGTGACCGCTTCAGGGCAGGTTGCTCCTTGGAGAAGGAACTCAAGCCCTTGCAGGTTGCAGCCGCCCCCAGTCAGGCACCCGAGGGAGAAGACAGGTTGAGAAGGGCCAGGGAGGAGTTCGAGAACCGTGACGTGCTCTTCCCTTACGACTCATACGTGCTTACCCCGCAGGCCCGTGCCCTCTTGCAGGACAAGGCCAGGTTCCTTCAAGAGAATCCTGAGCTGAAGACCCTCATCGAGGGACACTGTGACGAGAGGGGTACCAAGGAATACAACCTGGCCTTGGGGGACAGGAGGGCGCAGGCAGCCAAGAGGTACTTGATGGGTCTGGGTATTTCCCCTGAGAGGATGAAAACCGTCAGCTACGGCAAGGAAAGACCCCTAGACCCCGGTCACAACGAGGAAGCCTGGTCCAAGAACCGCAGGGCTCACTTCCTGCTCCAAGACAAGTAAGGGGGTGTCCGACTAAGGGGTGGAGTCGCGAGGGCGAAGGCCGGCCCTCGCTTCTTTTTTGTGTGGGGTGCTCTGGGGATGAGAAGACTTCCCGAACAGGAGGAGCGTTTCTGGTGGCTGGCTTTGAGCAAGGTGCCAGGGGTGGGTCCTTTGATTTTTCTGAGGCTCCTGGAGAAGTTCGGATCTCCAAGGGAGGTATTCCAGGCAAGCTTCCAGTCCCTGACCCAGCTGGATCGTGTGGGACCTACCCTGGCCAGGGCCATCCTTGAGTTCTCAAAGCAGGAGGAGGTGTCCAGGGAGCTGGAAAGGCTGGACAAGCTGGAGGTGCGGATGATTCTTTACAATACCAGAGAATATCCGCCCCTGCTGGCTAACATACCAGATCCGCCGCCTATTCTCTTTGTGAGGGGGAACATCCTGCCCCAGGATTCTGTGGCCGTGGCCATAGTGGGTTCCAGGGCTGCATCCCAGCAAGGCCTGGCAGTCACCCGGCGGCTGGCAAGGGAGCTGGCCCGCGCCGGGATAACAATAGTGAGCGGAATGGCAAGGGGCATTGATTCAGAGGCCCATAAGGGGGCTCTGGCGGGTGGGGGCAGAACCTTGGCAGTGCTGGGCTGTGGCCCCAACGTGATATATCCGCCGGAGAACCGGGAGCTTTTTTTTAGGATAATAGAGCAAGGGGCTGTGCTGACCGAGTATCCCCTGGACGCTGGCCCGGAGGCTGTCCACTTTCCCTCCCGCAACAGGCTCATAAGCGGGCTCTGCCTGGGGGTCACAGTGGTGGAGGCTGCTCCCCAAAGCGGCTCCCTCATAACAGCCCGGCTGGCCCTGGAGCAAGGCAGAGAGGTCTTTGCTGTTCCGGGCCATGTGGACTTCATGCGAAGCAGGGGAACCAACAGGCTCATAAGGCAGGGAGCCAGACTGGTAGAGTCTGCGGAGGATATACTGGAAGAGCTGGGCTCCATCATGGGGGCATGGGTGACCAACCAGCCAGAGCTCTCAAGGTGTGACTCGGAGGAAAGCGAAATGCTTTCCGAGGAGGAAGAAAAGCTCTTGAGCCTCTTGGAAGAGGAGCAGGCGCACATAGACACCATAATAATGAAAAGTGGGCTCTCTGCTTCCAAGACCGGCTCCTTGCTCCTTCAACTGGAACTGAAAGGCAGGATCAGGCAGCTGCCGGGCAAGAGGTTTGTGCGTTGCTCCTGAACCAGGCAGAGCCAAGGGAGCAGGAAAGGGGGGAGGGGGAGGCCTGAGGATTCATTCAGGATCCAGCCTGGAAGATCCGTGACCAGGGTTTTTCCCAGCCCAGTGGGATTGGTGTAAGAAAATCGTTTGGTTAAGATTGGTTGTCCACATGAATAAACCAGATCGGTCTCCAAGGCTCATGCTTTGGGGAAGTTGGTGAACAAGAGGTTGAGTTGAGATGGCCAAGTCATTGATCATCGTGGAGTCTCCAGCCAAGGCCAAGACCATTCAGCGTTATGTCGGGAAAGATTTCAAGGTCTTGGCCTCTGTGGGACACGTCAAGGACCTGCCCAAGAACCGCTTGGGAGTGCATGTGGAGGACAACTTCAGGCCGGAGTATGAACTGCTCAGGGGCAAGGCCAAGTTCATAAAGGAGATCCAGAAAGCCGCCAGGGAGGCCGAGGACATATACCTGGCCTCTGATCCTGACCGAGAAGGGGAAGCCATTGCCTGGCACATAGCCGAAGAGGTGAGCAGCCCCGGGAAAAAGATTCACAGGGCGCTTTTTAACGATCTTTCCAAAGAGACGGTGCTGCAATCCCTGGCCAGTCCAACTCTATTGGATGAGCGCAAGGTACAGGCTCAAATGGCCAGGCGAATTCTGGACAGGTTGGTGGGCTACGAGATAAGCCCCATGCTTTGGAAGAAAGTGAAAAGGGGTCTCAGTGCGGGCCGGGTGCAGTCCGTGGCCGTCAGGATGGTTTGCGAGAGACAAAGGCAAATAGAGGCCTTTGTGCCCCAGGAGTACTGGAGCATAACGGGCAGGTTTGAGGCAGATGAGCCGCCAGAGTTCCAGGCAAAGCTTGTCCAGTGCCAGGGGAAAAAGCTTCGGATCCCTGACGGGGAGACAGCCCAAAAGATCCTGGAAGAGCTCAAGGGGTGTTCCTTCAAGGTCTTCTCTGTTCAAAAGAAGCCATCCAAGAGAAAGCCCCCTGCCCCCTTTACCACCAGCAAGCTCCAGCAGGAGTCGTACAGGCGCCTTAAGTTCTCGGCCAAGCGCACCATGATGGTGGCCCAACAGCTCTACGAGGGAGTGGAGCTGGGCCCAGAGGGCTCCGTGGGGCTAATAACTTACATGAGGACAGACTCGGTAAGGGTGGCGGATCATGCCCTGCAGGGAGTAAGGCAATACATCCTGGAGAGGTTTGGAGAAGAATACCTGCCCCCCAAAGCCAACCTCTACAAGAGCGGCAAAGCAGCACAGGAGGCACACGAGGCCATCAGGCCCACCAAGGTGGAGCGTGACCCAGAGCAGGTTAGAGCATACCTGAGCCAGGACCAATTCCTCCTTTATCGTTTGATATGGGAGCGCTTCGTGGCCAGTCAGATGAGCCCGGCTCTTTACGATCGTACCGTGGTGGAGGTGGAGGCAGGCCCGTACCTGTTCAGGGGGGCCGGAGCTGTGATGGTCTTTGCAGGTTTCACGGTGCTCTACGGGGAGGTGGTGGATGGAGAAGAGGCTGAAGAAGAGGCCCTTTTCCCACCTCTGCAGAAGGGTCAAGCACTCATGGCTGTGCAACTGGATCCCCAGCAGCATTTCACCCAGCCCCCCTCGCCCTTTACCGAGGCCACATTGGTGAAGGAACTGGAGGAAAAGGGGATAGGCAGGCCCTCAACCTATGCCACGATCATGAGCAACATCCAGGAAAGGGGATATGTGAAAGTAGAGAAAGGATTTTTCCGGCCAACAGAGCTGGGGCTGCTAGTCACAGATCTCCTGGTGAGAAGTTTTCCAGGCATACTGGATGTGAGCTTCACAGCCGAGATGGAAGAAAAACTGGACATGATAGAGGAAGGGGAGCTGGACAGACTCAAGGTCCTGGAGGAATTCTACGGATCCTTCAAGAAGGATTACGGCCGGGCCGAGCAGGAGATGAGGGATCTGAAGCGGGAAGGGATCCCCACGGAAATGACATGCGAGAGGTGCGGCTCCCCCATGGTCATAAAGGTGGGGAAAAAAGGGCCCTTTCTGTCCTGCTCAGCTTACCCGAAATGCACCTTCAGCCGGCCCTATGCCAGGGACTCTGAGGGGAATCTCGTGGCTCCCCAGGCGCAGGACACGGAGCAGAAGTGTCCCTCTTGCGGGGCTCCGATGGTGATGAGGGAGGGCCGTTTTGGGCCTTTCCTGGCCTGCAGTGCATACCCCCAGTGCAGAACAACCATGCCGATAAAGGCCGAAGAAATGCCTCAGGCCGCCTCTCTTGCTCCGCAGGAGGCTCCAGCATGCCCAGAGTGCGGTTCGCCCATGGTGCTCAGAAACGGAAGATTCGGCCGCTTTTGGGCCTGCACCCGCTATCCCCAGTGCAAGGGCACCTCCCCCCTCACACTGGGCATCGTGTGCCCCTCGGAAGGCTGCAATGGAGCCCTGGTTGAAAGACGCTCCCGCAAGGGGAGGTCTTTCTATGCCTGCAGCAATTACCCAAAATGCAGATTTCTGTCTTGGGATCGTCCCCTGGGAAAGACATGTCCTTCCTGCAAGGCCCCCTTCATGGTGGAAAAGCTCCGCAAGGCCGGCCGCATCCTGGCCTGCATAAGAGAAGGCTGCGGGTACACGGAACAAACCTGAGCCGTGCTTTCCAGGTCTTACTTCCCGGGCATCAACACCGCTCCCGTGTGGGCCGAGCCAACCATGCGGGAGTATCGTGCCAAATACCCTGACTGTATCTTGGGTTCCGGGGCTCGCCACGCGGCCCTCCTGGCCCTCAAGGTCATATCCTCCACTAGGAGCTCCAGGCGCCGCTCGGGTATGTCAATGCGTATCAAGTCCCCGTCTTGCACCAGGGCGATGGTGCCTCCCTGTGCAGCCTCCGGAGATATATGACCCACACAGGGCCCCCTTGTTCCCCCGGAGAAACGCCCATCGGTAATCAGGGCCACACCTTCTGTGAGGCCCAAACCTGCCAGGGCTGCGGTGGGGGAGAGCATCTCCCTCATGCCTGGTCCGCCTCTGGGCCCTTCATACCTAATGACCACAACATGGCCTGGCCTGACCCTTCTGTTCATGATGGCCTCCATGGCCTCTTCCTCTGCGTCGAAGACCAATGCCTCGCCCTGGAACCTCAGCATGGAAGGGCTCACGGCTCCCTGTTTGACCACTGCCCCCTGGGGGGCCAGATTCCCCTTCAAGACCGCGAGCCCTCCCTCGGGCCTGTACGCCCGGGCAGGGGATCTGACAACCTCCTCGTCACATATCTCTGCCTGTCTGGCCACCTGGTAAATGGAGGGCCCGTACACGGTTGGGGTGTCCTGGAGCTGTGGAAGGAGCCTGGAGAGCACAGCCGGAATTCCCCCGGCCCACTCCAGATCCTCCATGAAATACTCTCCTGCAGGCAGCAGGCTAACCAGATGGGGAGTCTCCCTGCTGATCCTGTCAAAGGCTTCCAGGGGGAGCACAACGCCTGCCTCATGGGCCACTGCAGTGAGGTGCAGCACTGTGTTGGTGGAGCCTCCCAGGGCCATGTCCACCCGTATGGCATTCTCGAAGCTGTCCTGGGTCAGGAACCTCCTGGCTGTGATGCCTTCTTTGATGAGGTCCACCACCCGGGATCCGCTCTCGAAGGCCATTCTTTTCTTGCGTCCGCTTCCAGCCATGGCTGTCGCACATCCGGGAACAGAAAGGCCCAGCACTTCCACAAGGCACGCCATGGTGTTGGCCGTGTACAATCCTTGACAGGACCCCTCACCAGGACAGGCCTCGAGCTCCAAACAAGCCAACTCCCTCTCGTCTATCTCTCCCCTCTGGAAGCGCCCCACTGCCTCGAATGTGTCCCCCACCAGCGAAAGCCTCTTGCCCCTGAGCCGGCCCGAGTACATGGGTCCGGCAGTGAGGACCACGGTTGGTATATCCAGGCGGGCCGCTGCCATGAGCATGCCTGGAGTGATCTTGTCGCAGTTGGTTATCAGAACCAGGCCGTCTAAGGCATGGGCTTGGCTGACCGACTCTATCATGTCCGCTATGAGCTCCCTGGAAGGAAGGGAGTAGTGCATCCCCAGGTGTCCCATGGCCACCCCGTCGCAGATGCCGGGCACAGAGAAGATAAAAGGGTATCCACCATTGGAATGCACGCCCTTTTCCACGAACCGCTCCAGGTCCCTCATGCCGATGTGGCCTGGGATGAGGTCTGTGAAACTGCTGACGATGCCCACAAAAGGCCTGCTCAGCTCAGAGCGGGGCACCCCTGTGGCGTGAAGCAGTGAACGATGGGGCGCTCTCTCAAGGCCGACTTTGATTCGGTTGCTTCTCATCTTTTCCTCCGGCTGGGATTTCTAAGTCCGGGCAGATTCCCCCAAGAAAATACTCGCAAGCCCTGAGCTGAAGACGCAGCTTTTTGCGGGTCTGCCCTGGCCTGATCCAGCTTACCACAAGGGCAGGCCCTGGTGCATCAGGGCGGGCCAATAAGAGGGCTCCTCCCCCCAACAGGAACCTCATGACTCATTACAGAAGTTCTCTCCCCGAGAGACTGAAGCCCCCCAACAGCTTGAAGCCATTGGGCCCAGAGAGTATTCTTGGGGCCATGGGAGCAAGGGAACTCATTGTGGTGGGTGGAGGGTTGGCCGGGTGCGAGGCCGCTTATCAGGCGGCCTCGCTGGGAGTGGAGGTCTTGCTGGTGGAAATGAAACCCCTTAGCTTTTCCCCGGCACATCGCTCCCCCAAACTGGCAGAGCTGGTCTGCAGCAACTCCCTCAGGGCAGAATCCTTGGAAAACGCCGTAGGCCTTCTCAAGGAGGAGCTGAGGCGGATGAACTCCCTCATAATCAGGGCGGCCGAGGCCACCAGGGTGCCGGCCGGAGGTGCCCTGGCCGTGGACAGAGAGGCCTTCTCAGAGACAATAACCCGAGAGCTGGAGACAAACCCCAAGGTCAGGATCCAGAGGCAACTGGTGGGGAGCATTCCTCAAGGGGATCCTGTGGTGGTGGCCACCGGGCCCTTGACAGCCGGGGGCCTGGCCAGGGAAATCTCCAGCCTGGCCGGAGGGGAGGATCTTTACTTCTATGATGCCATAGCCCCCATAGTGGAAGGGGAAAGCATAGACATGTCCAAGTGTTTTAGAGGATCCAGATACGGCAAGGGCGGGGAGGACTACATCAACTGCCCCATGGACCGGGAGCAGTACCTGGCCTTTGTTCAAGAGCTTCTAGGGGCCCAGAAGGTGCCTCCCCGGGAGTTCGAGAAGGAAATATTTTTTGGAGGTTGCATGCCCATAGAGGCCATGGCCCAAAAGGGCGTCCAGACCCTTGCCTTTGGACCCATGAAACCGGTGGGACTGGTGGATCCCAAGACAGGCAAGGAGCCCTATGCAGTGGTGCAACTGCGCCAGGAGGATCGTTTCGGGAATCTTTACAACATGGTGGGCTTTCAAACAAAGCTGACCCACCCGGAACAGCTCAGAGTTTTCCGCATGATCCCTGGGCTTGCCAATGCTAGATTCCATCGTCTGGGAAGCTTTCACCGCAACTCCTACATAAACGCCCCGAGACTACTCATGCCCACTTTACAAACCAAAGCCAGACCCGGTTTGTTCATAGCCGGACAGCTCAGCGGCGTGGAAGGCTACGTGGAATCCACTTCCATGGGCCTCCTGGCCGGGCTGAATGCGGCTCGCCGGGCCCTGGGAAGCACGCCCCTGGTGCCACCCCAGACCACCGCCCTGGGAGCCCTGGTCAGGTACCTGACCCAGGCTTCACCCCAAGGTTTTCAACCCATGAACGTGAACTATGGCCTGTTCCCTCCACTGCATGAGGGTGTTCCCAAGAGGGGCCGAAGGGCTGCCCTGGCTAAAAGGGCTCTGGAAGACCTTGAGAAGTGGATGCGCTCCTGGTAGGAGAGCCCGGCTTGCCAGTCCCTGCGGGGGTGGTTAGTATAAATGCAAGGCCCGTTGAAGACTTGGAGGCAGGGTGATGAGCGACGTGAAGGACAAGCTCCCGGACCAGAAGGAACTCGAGCGGGAGTTGAACGAGTATCTTTCCAAAAAGTACGGGGACAGGATCAAACTGGGGGTTTCTATGCTGGTGCCTAAGGCGGCAATGGAGGAGGCTGATGCTGGAAGCCAGGAAAAACCCAAGGGGATTTCCAGGATCCAGTTCAACATGAAGCCAGAGGAGCTGGAGGCCTTTCTGGACGAGTTTGTGGTGAAGCAGAGGAGGGCCAAGGAGGTTCTGGCCACAAAGATCTGCACCCACTTCAACCGCATCAGATACATGGAGGAGAACCGCCTGGAGGAACGTTTCGACGCTGTGGGCCAGATCAAGAACAACATCCTCATGATCGGGCCCACCGGTGTGGGCAAGACTTACATAATCAAGCTCATAGCCAAGAAGCTAGGGGTGCCCTTCGTAAAGGGGGATGCCACAAAGTTCAGCGAGACGGGCTATGTGGGCGGGGATGTGGAGGACCTGGTTAGGGACCTGGTTCATGAGGCAGAAGGGGACATTCAGCTGGCCCAGTATGGGATCATTTACATAGACGAGATAGACAAGATAGCTTCCAGCGGTCATCTCATAGGGCCGGACGTTTCCAGGGCCGGAGTTCAGAGGGCTTTGCTCAAGCCCATGGAAGAGACAGACGTGGAACTTAGAGTGCCCCACGATCCCATATCCCTGATGGAGGCCATAGAGCAATACAGAAAAACAGGCAAGAGGGAAAGAAAGAAGGTAAATACCAGAAACATACTTTTCATAGTGAGCGGCGCCTTCTACGGCCTCGAGGATATTGTCAAGAAGAGGCTGAATGCACAGGGGATGGGCTTCACGGCGGATGTGCGCTCCAGGGAGGATCGTTTCGAATATCTCCAGCACGTCAAAGCCGAGGACCTGATCGAGTACGGCTTTGAGAGCGAGTTTGTGGGCAGGCTTCCGGTGGTGGTGGTATTCGACCGCCTGGAGGCAGAGGATCTCTACCAGATCCTGCGCAACCCCAACAGTCCCATAATCCAGGGCAAGAAAAAGGACTTCAGGGCATATGGCATAGAGATAAGGTTCTCTGACGGAGCTTTGCGCAAGCTGGCTGAAAGGGCTTTTCAGGAGCGCACCGGAGCCAGGGGGCTGGTGAGTTCCGTGGAGAGGGTGCTCATGGGGTTTGAAAAGAAGCTCCCCTCTGTTTCAGTCTCCAGACTGGCTGTTACAGAAGAGCTGGTGGAGGATCCTGAAGGCACCCTTGGGAAGGTGCTCAGGGATCCGGAGGACCCTGTGCTGCAGGAGCAGTTCGAGCAATGCCTGCAAGAGGAGCGAAGGGTAGTCAAGGAGATGATCCAAGCGAGACTCTCGGAGCAGCAGAAACGTTTGGGGGAGATTTTCTCTGAAAATAGGGTTGAGTGCCTGGCCGAGCACATCATAAGGGAAGGCGCTGACATTCCCAGGGTCTTCGAGGAATTGGCCAAGCTCCAGAGGATAATCCGGTTCCACGAGAGACGGTTTTATGAGCGCTTTGACCTGCGGGTCACCTTTGACGAAGGGGCTGTGGACAGAATCTTGGAAAAAGTCTTCTTGGAGGGAGTTTCCCCCAAGCGGTTCCTTGACGAGCTGCTGGAGAACTGTGAGCCGGGCCTGAGACTCATCCACGAAAAGACAGGTCAGGATGAGTTCATCCTGACCTCGCAGGCAGTGGACGAGCCAGAGGAGTTCCTGAGCCGACTGGTGAGGGAGCATTATGCCCGTTTCTGAGATTCCTTTTGGGGAAACGGTGGGCTGAGCAATGTCTAGCAGGGATTATTACGAAATACTGGGTGTTTCAAGGACGGCCAGTGCAGAGGAGATTAAGAGGGCTTATCGCAAGCTGGCCGTGAAATACCATCCTGACAAGAACCCGGGCGACAAGACTGCCGAGGAACGTTTCAAACAGATAAACGAGGCTTACGCTGTCTTGAGCGATCCTGAAAAACGCAAACAGTATGATGCCTTTGGGGCAGAGGGTTTCAGTCAAAGGTTCAGCCAGGAGGATATCTTCAGGGGCTTCGACGTGGGGGACCTGTTCCGGGACTTGGGCTTCGGCACCGAAGACATCTTCAGCCGGATTTTTGGAGCCTCTTTTGGCAGGGGTAGCAGAAAGGCTGGTGTGAGGTTCGGAGGATTCGACTTCGGGGGCTTCCACACAGCAGGGGCTGGTTACGCTGGCCAGGCTGCCAGGGGACAGGACCTGGAGATGCTCTTGCAGGTGACCCTTGAAGAGGTGGCCCAGGGAGCGGAGCGCAGGATCTCCTACCCTGTGGGGGAGCGCACCGAAAACCTTTCTGTGAAAATACCCCGCGGCATAGAGTCGGGAAAAAGGTTGAGGATTCCGGGAAAAGGGGGACAGTCACCCTATGGTGGCACCCCCGGAGATCTTTACCTGAAGGTGGAGGTGCTGGAACACCCGGTTTTCAAGAGGGAGGGAAGGGATTTAACCGTTGAAAAGGAGATCTCTTTCTCGGAGGCGGCTTTGGGCACCAGGCTCCTTGTGCCCACAGTGGAGGGAAAAACCTTGAGCCTCAAGGTTCCTGCTGGAACCCAACCCGGCTCGCGCATCCGGGTGAAAGGGTACGGTCTTCCAGACCTGAAGGGGCAAAGCAGGGGCGACATGTACGTGCGCATAAATGTGAAGGTGCCTTCCAAACTCACCAAGACACAGAAGGACTTGATTCAGCAGCTGCGGGAGCAGGGTCTCTGAGGGTTCAATGGACGAGAAGCATCTGCGGGAGCTTCTGGAGGGAGTCTCCAGGGGCTTGGTGGAAGTGAATCAGGCCTTGGAGAGCCTGAGGAGTTTGCCATTTGAGGACCTGGGTTTCGCAAAGGTGGACCACCATAGGCTGCTCCGGAACGGAGCCCCGGAGGTGGTTTACTGCCCGGGGAAGACGCCCGAGCAGGTCAGGGAGATAGTCTCCCGTCTGATCCAGCGAGCTTCCAATGTTTTGGCCACCAGGGCCACTGAAGAGGTTTTCCAGGAGGTTCTGAAAGTAAGCCCAGAAGCACAATACCACTCCCTGGCAAGACTGGTGGTAGCCAGGCCGCAGTCCAAAGAAGGAGTGGGCCAGGTGGCAGTGCTAAGTGCCGGGACCGCTGATTTGCCTGTGGCCGAAGAGGCCTCCCTTACCGCCGAGGTGATGGGAAGCCGGGTCCTGAGGATCTATGACGTGGGGGTGGCCGGAATCCACAGGCTCCTGGCCCACAGGCCTGCCCTTTTGAGTTGCAGTGCGGTGGTGGTGGTGGCTGGGATGGAGGGAGCTCTGCCCAGCGTGGTGGGAGGGATGGTGAACCGCCCGGTGATAGCCGTTCCCACGAGTGTCGGATACGGTGCCCACATGGGAGGAATGGCAGCCTTGCTCACCATGCTGAACTCCTGTGTCCCGTGGGTCTCTGTGGTGAATATCGACAACGGATTCGGGGCTGGGTATCAAGCCCACATGATCAACAGCCTGTGCGTCACCGGGGGGGCAGACTTGGGCCTGGGGAAAAAGGAGTGAGAGGTGCATTGCTGTATGGAGAAACCGGGCTTGAGCTGCCGGCAACCAGCGGAGAATCAAGCCCCATTGATGGATTCGGTTTCCCTGGTTGGAGCGGGCTGCGGGCCGCTCTGCCTGCAATATGACGCGCCTCCTTCAATAATCCGGGTTGGGGTTGTGTCTAGGTTCTGTTCACCTGGAGCTGCCTTGTACGGCCAGGGAATCAGAACCAGGTTCGGCTAGAAGGAAGTAAAGACGTGCCTGGTCTTGGAGGTGCCCGGCCAGGAACTCTGCCTGCGGGCCGGATCCGCAGTAAAGGTCAGCCCTGCCAGCGCCTCGTATGGCTCCTCCGGTGTCCTGATTAAGGACAATTCTGCAAAAGGCCTTCCTAGGGCCTGTTTTGCCCGAGGCCCCGGGCTGGGGAAGTGTGGAGCACAAGACCGCCAATCCGGCCGGAGGGAAGAGCCTATGGTCTGTGGCCAAGCTCCGGCCCGGGGTGATGGGCACCCCCAGGCTCCCCAAAGCCCCATCAGAAACGACCCTGAAGAACACGTAGCTGGGGTTGGCAAGGAGCAACTCCTCAGTCTCTTCTGGATGGCTTTCAAGATACTCCCGGATGGCTTGCATGGAGACTTGTTCGGCCGGGATGGCCCCTTTTTCCACAAGCAGCCTGCCTATGCTCCTGTAAGGGTGGCCGTTGGCGCCCGAGTAGTTTAGAAATACCCTGGTCCCGTCCTCCAGGAAAACCTCCCCGGATCCCTGCACATGAAGAAAGAAGAGGTCCACTGGATTTTGAAGCCAGAGGATCTCCAGAGCCTTGCCAGAGAGGGCGGATTCCCTCTCGATCTGCGCTCGGGTGAAATAAGGCACCAGCTTTCGGCCTTGGAGGCGCCCCACTATCTTCTGGCCCCTTAGTTCCTCTCTAAAAAGCCCTAGATCCACCTCCACAAGGTCCCCAGGAAGGGAGTAAACCGGATACAAGAACCCATCCCCAGGCCGGCTTCTTCCCTGCAGCCTGGGCAAGTAGTATCCCGTGAGAAGCACTTCCCCGGGGGACTTTGCCGTGCCCGAGGCCTGGAACCATGTGAATTCATGCCTGAGCCTTTGACCCAACTCCTGGGGATCTCCCACTTCCCCCAGGATCTTCAGAAATCGTGCAAGGGTGAGACGTACCTCACGGGCCCTCACTGTCTTGGGGCCAAATTGAAATTGTGTTTCAGGCGGGACACGCTCCAGGAAAGCAAGGCTTTGCTTTACGGCCGACTCCAGGGATTCCCCTCGCAGATCATCCTCAACCAGGGGGATCCTGTCACGCTCCACGGGGAGCATGGCTGGGGAAGGCTCTGGGGGGTGTGGGGGAACGGGCCTCTGGCAGGAGCCAAGAAGCAACAGGACCGGCATCAGGAATCCCAAGAAAAAGAGCCTCAGGGCCCATCTCCCAGGCCCAACAGATCCCGCAGCCATGCTGAATCCTCCTCGGGTCGAGGTCCCTCCTAATTATCCGCCAACTGAGGCCATGGGGGCCAGATGCCTTCTCTCTTTGAGGTGGGCGAGCGCTTTAGCATGAGTAAGCCTTCAAGAAAAGGCCCAGAGGATGAACTGTTTTTATGCCGGTTGTTTGTTGGATTTGCATCTTGCAAGCCCCGCAGCTTGTTGCCACGAGATCCACGCCTGAGCTTCGGATCTGTTCCTGGAGAGGCTTCCCCATGTGCACGGAGAGCTCTGCATTTCCTTTCTTCATCCCGAATGTACCTCCCATTCCGCAGCAGAAATCCCCGTATTGGACCAGCTCCAGCCCGGGTATGAGGGCCAGTAGCCTTCCGGGGGCTTGGCCGTTTCCCAGGGCCTGAAGGTGGCATGGGGTGTGGTGCCCCACCTTCTTGCGGATGGGGGCTGTGGGCTGGCGCAGCAAGCCCTTGTGGTGCCACTCCAGGAGAAATTCGTGGATGTCTAGACAACTCTCGGCCACAGTTCCAGCTTCCTCCGAGGCCAGGAGCTTGGGATATTCCATCTTGAGTGCCAGCAGACAGCTGGGCTCGGTGAAAAGGATCGGGATCCCACTCTTGGCAAAGGGAGCCAGAGCTCTCAGGTTTTGGCGCAACTGCCCCATGACCTTGCTGGCTGCCCCAGCGTTTATCCTGGCCATGGCGCAGCACTTCACCTCGGGGATGAGAACCTCCAACCCGTTTCCCTGGAGTATTTGGAGGGCAGCCAGCCCCTCTCCTTCTGGGTCGTTGAAGTTGGCGTGGCAGCTAAGAAAAAGGGCCACCCGGTCTTTCCCTCCCCCGGAGCCTCTCTTGGCCTGACCCTTGGCAGTTCTCCTGGAAAAAGCAGGCAGCTCTCTCTTTCTGTCCAGTCCCAGAGCTCTCTCCAGGAGAATCCGTGCAGAGGCAGAAGAAAGGGCCAAGTTGGAAAGGGGAGCTGTGGCACTTCCCAGAGCGCACAGAAGGCGAGTATCGGAAAGGAGCCTTTGGGAAGGGGGCTCCCCTCTTAGGCCCAAGACTTGCTCCCTGCCGCACAGGGCCACCCACGGCGCATCCACTCCCGAAGGACATTCCTTCAAACACCTCTTGCAGTTGATGCAAAGCTCCATTGCCCGCCTGAATTCCTCAGAGCCCAGGACCGCACCGGGCAGATTCCCGCTCAATATCTCCCTTACCAGGCTTATTTTCCCCCTGGCTGAGGCCCACTCCTGCCTAGTGGCCTTTGCAACCGGACAGTAAGAGCGACACTTTCCGCAGCCAGAGCAGCCCTGAACCTCCTCCTGAACCTGAGGGTTGTCCAGACACCCCCCTGCAGGCTGGGGCAAGGTCTCCTGGAAGCGCAGGTTTCCCTGAAGCAAATGGGCTGTCTGGGGAACTATTACTCCTGGGTTTAGGATCCCTTCTGGATCGAAGACCTGCTTGATCTCCCTGAAGGCCTTGTGCAGTCTGGGATACTGCAGGGGCAAGAACTGGGTGCGCAGCCTTCCATCTCCGTGTTCTCCGCTTATGGTACCTTTTAGTTTCAAGACCAGATCGTAAACCTCTGCGGAGAGGGCCACCATGCGTTGTATCTCCTCTGGACGGCTCAGGTCCAGGAAAACCATGCTGTGGAGGTTCCCATCACCTGCATGCCCGTAGATAGAGGCCTCAACGCCGTGCTTTTGGAACAGGCGCCTCAGCCCCTCCAGGTATTCTGGTAGCCGACTGGGATGCACTGCTGGGTCCTCTATAAAGGCCCTGGGCTTCCTTGGACCTTTCACCCTGTTGAGAATAGGCCCCGAGATGCTGCGAATCCTGGAGAAGAGAGCCATCTCATTGGAATCAGATGCCACCCTGAACTCCCAGGCCAGCCCTTTACCCAGGAGCTGATCCGCCATCTTGGAGAAAGCCTCCCTCAGGGAGGCTTGTTCCTGGGCTTCCAGCTCTACCACCAGGAGGGCCTCTGTGCCCTCAGGAAGGTGCTGGGCCAGGGCAGGGTTGTTCTTCCTGGCCAGATCCAGGATTTGCCTCTCCATGATTTCCACCATGGAGGGTTGGAACTCCAGGATGCTCTGGGTGGCTTCCCCCACAGTGGAGAGCTCCCGGAAGTACACCAGTGCACTTAGCCTAGCCGGCACAATGGGCATGAGTCGAAGGCTTGCCTGGGTCACTATCCCCAGGGTGCCTTCAGAGCCCACCAGCATGGGGGTCAGGTCCAGGGCTCCGTCAAGCTTTCCAACCTCCCAAAGGTTGTAGCCCGAGGAATCCTTGGTGACATGAGGCCGCTCCTGCTCCAGAGCCTCCCCATATTGTTCCAGGATCCGAGCCATAGCGCTGTAAATCTGACTCTCCCGAGTTCCAGTTTTCTCCCCAGCTTGGGCCAAGGGAACAGGGCCCGTGCGGATAATCTCCCCGTTGCTCAAGACCACCTGGAGCCACTCCACGTACCTTCTGGTGGTCCCGTACTTCACCGACATGGGGCCGCTGGAGTTGTTGGCAATCATCCCCCCTATGGTGCAGTGGTCCTTGGTGGAAGGATCTGGAGGGAAGAAAAGGCCGTGGGGCTTGAGAAACTCATTGAGATCTGCCAGTATCACGCCAGGTTCAACTCGAACCGACTTGGCCTCAGGGTTCACCTCCAGGATCCGGTTCATGTGCCTGGAGAAGTCTATCACCAGCCCTTCTCCTAGTTCGTTCCCGGTCCTGCTGGTGCCCCCGCCCCTGGCCGTGACAGGAATCCTCTGGCCCCTGGCCAACTCCAAAGCAAGGATCACATCCTCTGTCCGCTTTGGCCAAAGCACTGCCCTAGGCAAGACCCTGTAAAGACAAGCCCCAGTGGCGTAGACAGACCTGCTCACAGGATCCCAGAGCAGCTCGCCTTGGATGCTTTTCCTGAGCTTACCTAGAGACTCCGCCAGGGATGGTTCCAACGTCAGCCTCCCTCTGGATGATCAGTCCTGCCCCAGCCACTTGTTATTGTATGCAAAGTTTGCAGAAATATCAACTTACCGAGACAGCTTTGGAATATTCTATTTCTTCTTTATCTTTATTTGCCGGTTAGTTAACCTCGTTGGCCTTGACGCTATCCCATGTCTGGTCTAGAATTTGAATTGACCAAGCCCCAATTTTGGATACAAAGTCTCTTCGGAGGCCTCATGCAGATCGACAAACAGAAGTGTGTTGGCTGCGGGAATTGTCATTCTGTTTGCACTATGGGTGTGATCTATCTGGACCAGGACGGCAAATCAGTGGTGAACCAGGAGGAGTGCGTGGAATGCAGAACCTGTTACAGGGTGTTACGCAACGAGGGTCACCGTCCCTGGTTCGTGAGAGCTGTAAGGAGACTCCTGAGAGCTTTTCGCTTGGCCTACATGGCAGAGCCGGATGTTTGCCCTACGGGAGCCCTGAGCCCTCCAGATCTGGAGTGGCCCAGGTCCCTCAGGGCCACCTTCAGCGATCCTTCCACTGTGCACGAGGGAACCGGTGTGCACGGAAGGGGAACAGACGAGATCAAGAGCAATGATGTCACAGGCAGGCTGAGGGAGGGAGACGTGGGTTTTGTGGTGGAGCTGGGCAGGCCCGGAATAGGTGCCAGGTTCAAGGACATCCAGAAGGTGGCCATGGCCCTGGCAGCAGTGGAAGTGCAATTCGAGGCTGAGAATCCGGTCACCCAGCTAATGACAGATCCCAAGACCGGCAAGATCAGGGAGGATGTGCTGGAGGAGAAAGTCCTTTCGGCCATAATAGAGCTCAAGACCAAAGTGGAAAGGATTCCTGAGGTGCTGGGAGTCTTGGAAAAGGTGCAACATCAAGTGGACACGGTCATAAGCGTGGGGGTGGCCTCCAGATGTGCACCTGACGGCTCGGTGCCGCACGAGCACTGGGTCAGGGAAGCCGGTTACAGATTGTCTCCCAATGGGAAAACCAACCTGGGGTTGGGAAGGCCCCTTTTCAAGGAGTGCTAAGACATGACCAACACCCTTCACCGGCAAGGGGACGTGGAATCCCTAAAGGGGGATTTTGTCGTGTTCGCCCATACTGCCAAAGGGAAAAACAGGGAGGGCTCCGCCACCAAGATCCAAGAATTCATGCGTGTCTGCCTGAGGCACAACCCGGTCAACATAGGGGATGCCAAGCAGGGCAATGTCCACCAGGATGACATAGACATACACAAGCTCATATCCAGGCAGGGGGACGGGGCTGCTGCTGCCGCTGTTTTCACGGACCTGGGTACTCTCCAGAAGGTGGTAGAGGATCTGATCCGTGCGGATTTGGGCATATGTATCAACATAAGCGGTCTTTTGGAAGAGGTGAGGGATTGTTGCAAGAAAGCCGGATTAGAGCGCCACAGCGTGGAGCACTCACTGGGCTTCTGGGGTGCCACTGAGAAGCTTCCGGAAAAGCATATCCTGGAGATCCACACCATGTGTGGCCATGGCATGGTCTCCTTCAACCTGATCCGCAAGATGATCGAGCATGTGAAGCTAAAACGCCTGAGCCCCAAAAAGGCGGCCAAGATCCTGGCCAAGTGTTGCGAATGCGGGGCTTTCAACCCCGCGAGGGCAGAGCAGCTTCTGGACAGGTTCAGAAAGGGGCTTACTTAGCCCCCATTTCGCAAGCAGAGGATGCGGGCCCGAATCTCGTTCTGGTTCTGAAGGCAGTGGGCTGGTGAAACCCCAAGTGCAGAGCCCAGCTGAAACAGGCAGGTTCGGGAAAAAAGCTCTTCTGGCCCAAGGAGTCGGGACGGACCGCGCTGTTTGTTCCCTGTATCAGCCCCCGTAAAAAAGATACACAGGCCACATGGGAATGCTGGGCACGTAAGTACAAAGCATCAAAACCAAGAATATGACTCCCACGAAGTAAACGTTTACCTTGGTGACTTCCCAGATTTCGGCTTGGGCCACGGAGCAGGCAGTGATAAGTACGCTGGCCACGGGGGGGGTTTGCTGGCCTATGCCCAGGTTCAGGGTCACCACGATCCCGAAATGCACAGGGTCTATGCCGGCTGCATGGATGAGGGGCATCACTATGGGCACAACCAGTATTATGGCTGCTGCCGAGTGGAGAAAGCATCCCAGCACCAGGAAACACAGATTGAGCAAGGCCAGGATCACGTAGCGGTTCTCGGTGATCCCCATGATGGCTTCGGCCAGCTTCTGCGGAACCCTCAGTTCCGTGAGATAGCTGCCCAGAAGGGCCGAGGAGGCCACAAGAAGCATTACCACTGCCGTAGACACAGCCCCCTCCAGCATGGCCTTTCTAAGATCACTCCAGCGAAGCTCTCTGTAGATCACTCCCCCCACAATCAGGGCCGTGACCACTGCCAGGCCTGCTCCTTCAGTGGCGGTCACCAGCCCTCCGAAGATGCTCCCCAGAATCACCACCGGGAGAAGGAAGGACCAGGAGGCCTCCTTGAAGGTCCTCCAGAGCTTTCTCCACTCAAAAGCCTCTGCCACAGGGTAGTTATGCCTTCTGGCGAACCAGTAGGAAAGAAGCATCATCAAGAGTCCCACCAGCACCCCTGGCACCACTCCAGCAAGGAAGAGTTTCACCACCGAGCTTTCCGCCATCACAGCATAGAGGATCATGGGAATGGAGGGGGGTATTATGACGGCTATGGTGGCCGCAGAGGAGAGCACAGCTGCTGCAAACTGCCTGGGGTACCCGGTTTTTTTCATGGCAGGGGCCAGTATGGTTCCCAAGGCGGCCACGTCTGCCACTGCAGAGCCGGACATCTCGGCGAAGAACATGGAAGTCACTATGCTCACCATGGCCAGGCCCCCCCGGATGAAACCCACCAGGGCCGAGGCAAAGGCTATCAGCCTCCTGGAGATGCCTGTGGCGTTCATGATGGCCCCGGCGAAGATGAAAAGCGGTATGGCCAGAAGCGAGAAGGAGGTGGCCCCGTCATACATGACCAAAGCCACGTTGGGCAGCACCTCCGGGCCTTGGGTCAAGACCATGGCTCCCGCCGCCACTATGGCCAGGGCAATGGCTATGGGCACGTTCAGGGCCACAAGCGCGAAAAGTAAGAAAAGCATCCAGATGATGGTGCCTGTCATGGGGTTGCCTCCTCGGAAGACCCCGGGGGCACTTGAGAGTGCGTCTCAGGTTCCCTTATTCGGGGTGTTCGCAAGGCTTCCGGGAGGCTCAGGAGTTGAGCCATTACAAAGAGTGCTGCCCCCACAGGTATCACCGACTGGGTAAGACGAAGGGGCAACCAGGTGAGGCTCACCAAGGTATCCCCCTCCAAGATCCGGTAAACCTCCATTCCCACCCAAGCCATGAGCAGGAAAAAGCCTATCACGAAAATCTCTCCCAGAAGCACAAGGGGAACGCGTCCCCTGGGGGAGAATCTCTCCAGGAGCCCGGGAAAGCCTATGTGTGCCCTCTTGAGCGCAGCCAAAGCCGAGCCGTAGTAGGTGACCCAGGCCAAAAGCACCCTGGCTATCTCGTCAGCCCAGCCCAGAGAGTGCCCCATTTTTCTAAAGACTACGGCTCCCACCACCACGGCTGTCAGGGAGAACATGAGCAGGATCACCCATGCCTCCAAGACCCGTTGAAAAACTCTTTTGAAGCTGGAAATCACCCTCTTGGCCTCCTTAGTGACACCGGGCAACAGCTTCTGGCTGCCCAAGGCCTTGAAAACAGAGCTCTGCAAGACCACTGGAGAACAAGGGCAAAGGGCTGCCTGGGAAACGACCTCATCCTTGAAGTGGCAGCCCTATTTCCCCCGGCGTCAGCAGCCCTGGGCCAGTTTCAGGGCCTTCTCTATCAGTTCCGTTCCTCCCTTGACCGAGTTGCCGAACTCCTCATACACGGGCTTGCTTGCCTTCACAAAGGCATCCTTGTTCACCTCGTTCACACGCACTGAACCCCTCATCTTGTCCAGGAGCTCATTGTCCATCTTCTCCGCTGTCTTGTACACGAAATCCTGCATTTCCCTGGCGGTTGTCTCCAGGACCTTTCTCACATCCTCGGAAAGCTTGCCCCAGCGGGCCTTCCCAGCTGTCACGTACGCGGGAGTGTAAACATGGCCCGTGAGGGAGAGATACTTCTGAACCTCATGGAATTTCTGGCTAAAGATCTGCGGGAAGGGGTTTTCCTGGCCGTCCACAACCCCTGTTTGGAGGGCCACGAAAACCTCCGAGAGCGCCATGGGGGTAGGGTTGGCGCCGTAGGCCTTGAACATCTTCACCCGCCACTCCCCCTCCGGGATGCGTAACTTCACCCCCTTGAGGTCTTCTGGGACTGTGATGGGATTCTTGCCGTTGGTGATGTGTCTAAACCCGTTCTCCCAAAGGCCTATTATCTTGTAACCCTTTTCCTCTGCGGCCGGGGCGATCTGCTTCCAGAAGAGTTCTTCCCCAATCTTTTTCATGTGGCAGCGGTTCTTCACCAGGTAGGGCATCTCAAAGACCCCGAAGATGTTTGAGACAGATGACATGACCGTGGAGGGAAGGGCCAAATCCACGGTACCCAGCTTGAGTTTCTTCAAGAGTTCGCTGTCTCCGCCCAACTGGCTGGAGCCATAAACCACCACCTTTGCCTTGTCGCCCAGTTTTTCGTTGGCTCTCTTGGCGAACTCATCTGCGCAAACCGCAAAGAGGGATCCGGGGGCCCCCACATGTCCGAATTTTATCTCCTGGGCAGGAAGCGCCATGCCAGTCCAAGTCAAGGAGCTCAAGCAAATTCCGGCCATCAGCCATGGAATCCTGATCCTGGTTCTCATCTCTCTCCTCCTTTTCTTGAGTTGTCAACACATACACCTCAAACCTGCTGGGTTCCCAGGAGGTAATCCATGGCTGCCTGGAGCCCTCCCTTGGTGTGGGAGACCCCGGCAAGCCCCAGGCCCATTTCCACCCCTGCCAAGGTCCCCAGCAGCATCAGCTCGTTGAAGTCCCCCAGGTGGCCTATGCGGAACATCTTGCCCTTCAGCTTCCCGAGCCCGGTTCCAAGGGACATGTTGAACCTCTGGAGGATGAGTTCCCGAACACGGTCTGCGTCTGTGCCCTCGGGCATCCGGACACCTGTCAGGGTGTTGCTGTGCTCTTGAGGATGGGCGCACTGGATTTCCAGTCCCCAAGCCCTCACAGCTCTGCGGGTGGCCTCTGCCAGACGGGCATGGCGAGCAAAGACCTTTGGGAGCCCTTCCTCTTCCAGCATCCCAATGGCCTCCTGGAGCCCGTACAGCAAGTTGGTGGCCGGGGTGTAAGGGAAGAAGCCCGAGCTGTTGGCCTCCAACATGGGTTTCCAGTCCCAGAAAGAGCGGGGCAACCTGGCCTTCTGGTTGGCTTCCAGCCCCTTTTCGCTTATGGCATTGAAGCCCAAGCCCGGAGGGAGCATTAGCCCCTTCTGGGAGCAGCTCACCGTAACATCCACCCCCCACTCCTCATGCCGGTAATCTATGGATGCCAGGGAAGAAATGGTGTCCACAAGGAGCAAAGCAGGGTGGCCGGCCTTGTCCATGGCCTCCCTTATTTCCCGGATGCGGCTGGTGACTCCTGTGGAGGTCTCGTTGTGCACAACGGCCAAGGCCTTTATCTGGTGAGCCTTGTCCTTAGTGAGTCTTTCCTCCACCAGGGCTGGGTCTGCCCCCCTTCTCCAGTCAGTGGGGAGAAACTCCACATCTAGCCCCAGGGCAAGGGCCATCTTATACCAAAGAGTGGCAAAGTGGCCTGTTTCGAACATCAGAACCCTGTCCCCCGCAGAGAGGGTGTTCACCAGGGCGGCCTCCCAGGCTCCGGTGCCTGAGCAGGGGTATATGACCACAGGGCCCTTGCTCTGAAATATCCTCTTGAGACCTTGGAGAATCTCTTTGGTCATGCTGGAAAACTCCGGACCCCTGTGGTCTATGGTGGGCTTGGCCATTGCCCGCAGGACCCGTTCTGGAACGTTGGTGGGGCCAGGGATCTGCAAGAAGTGCCTGCCGCTTGTGTGGTTCATGAGCTTAGCTCCTCCTGCCGCTTGCTTCTTTTCGAAATGGCCGGCCTGTGTTTCTGGGTGGGAGACATTTGGATCCCCTGGAAAGCATCTTCCATGGCCTCCCTCACATGCTCGCGCATTATCCTCTCTGAGACCTCCGGATCACCCAGCCTCAAGGCCAGCATTATTTTCTTGTGACCATCTATGCTTCTCCTGGCCCCAGAAAGATAGGAAAGGGTGTCCTTCCTGTAACGAAGAACGTACTTCCTGAGATCGGCTATGAGCTGATGAAGCCTTGATCTATGGGAGACAAGAGCATTCAGGGTGTCGTGGAACCTGGTGTTCCAGTGGAAAACCTCGTCGGTATCCCTTCGGGCATAGGCCTCCTCGGCCCCCTGGATGTATTCCTCCAGCTCTTCCAATTTCCTGGGATCCACGTCTCGTGAAGCCAACCCCAGGGCGTACCCCTCCAGGACTGCCCTGAGCTCAAAGACCTCTTCCATCTCTTCCTTGGATTCCCCCGAGACCTTGAACCCGCGAGTGGGCAGGGCCTGGATCAAACCCTCGGAAGCCAATTTGTGGAGCGCCTCCCTCACAGGCGTACGGCTAACCCCCAGCTCTCGGGCCAGGTGCTCCTCTGTGAGTCTCTCGCCCGGGGCCAGCTCTCCTGAGAGAACCATTGTCTTGAGCCTGGTGTAAACTTGTTCCCGAACAGGCTCCCTGCGCTCCAAACACTTGGAAGGCATCATTTGAGCCTTGCCCACCCAATATCTTTGTATCCAAAGATTTAGGCTGCCATCACGAAGCTAGAGACTATCCAATACGAACCTCCTTGTCAACTCAAAAAACAACAGAGAATACCCCTTATGATATCCATACGATATCAGGAATAATCCCATTGCATACCTGAAACCGGCCCGATGGGCAAGAGCCTGGGAGAGAAATCCAGGCTGAATTATTGGATACAAGCAGCACGCCCCAACCTGGGTTATGGAGACTACTGTTGGGGGAGGCTGGATCAAGGATTTGGCTTTTGGGATAATCAGTTGCGGAGGTGCAGTGGCTTGAGGAGAACCGATTTTGAAAGAATTGTCACAGAGGCCCTGGCAGGGCTTCCCGAGAAATTCAGGCGCAGGATGAGCAATCTGGCGATAGTGGTGGAGGAGGAAGCCCCCCCCGAGGTGTTGGCTGAGCTGGGTCTGAGGCATCCCGCCGAGCTGCTGGGCCTGTACCAAGGGGTTTCCCTCGACAGGAGGGGTTTCTATTACGGGAACGTGCTGCCTGATCGCATCAGCCTGTACAGAAGGCCCATCCAGGCCCAAAGCAGGAACCGGCAGGAGATGATTCGTCTGATCCAGGAGGTGGTTCTCCATGAGGTGGGGCACTATTTCGGGCTGGACGAGGAGGCCCTGGAGAGAATCCTGTCAGAATCGGAGTGATGGGTCATGATGCCCGGGGACACACAAAATATGGAATTTGATATTAGTAGGATACAATATATTGATTCTTATCTTGACTCCGGGGGGCTGCAAGGATATGATGGGCTAAATCCAGGTCATGGGCATCCCGCAGAGAAGATCTCGGCAAGGGGAGGAATCCATGGAGTTCACTCTGGCAGGTTCCCGGGTCATGGTGGTGGACGACGATTTGTCGGTTCATTCTTTGATGGGAACTCTACTGGCTCATTGGGGATGCGAGCAGGTGGAGCTCCTGCCAGATGGCTTTGCGGCTGTGGAACGCTACCGGTACAGTCATCCGGATCTGGTCATAATGGACGTGGAAATGCCGGGGATGAACGGCCACGCAGCAGCCAGGGCCATCCGGGAGCTGGATCAGGAAGCCACCATCTTGCTTCTCACAGGTGTGCCGGACGGCCGACTGGCCAGGATGGCTCTGGAGGAGGGACTGGTAAAGGCTGTGATACCCAAGCCTTTTGGATTCGAGCAACTCAAGATGGCCATAAAGGAGGCCCTGAAGGGAAAGGGTTCCAAGCCCCTTGCGGGGAAAAAGGGGGCTGTGGCCTGAGCCGCAGTGCTGGATTAGGCCGGGGATTCCCCGGCAGGTTATCCAAACCCAGGTGGAGGGGGAGTCTCTTTCTTCAGAACATCCAAGTCCTTCTGACAACGTGCCTTTTGGCAACACTTTGGGGTTGCTCCCATCCCCCTGCCCCAACTCCTGCTTCCAGGCCTCCTGCAGTCCCGGCTGCCCATCCAGAACCAAGGCCTCAACCGTCTCAGCCCGTGAGGGTGCAGGAGGGGGTTGCCTCCTGGTACGGGCCCGGCTTTCATGGAAACCCCACCTCCAGCGGTGAGACCTACGACATGTTCCAGATGACAGCTGCTCACCGCACTCTTCCCCTGGGTACCCGGCTGTTGGTGACCAATTTGGAGAACCACAGGACAGTGGAGGTAACGGTAAACGACAGGGGCCCCTTTGTGAAAGACCGGGTGATAGACCTTTCTTACTCGGCCGCTAGGGTTCTGGGAATGGTGGGGCCGGGCACCACCAGGGTCCGCCTGGAAATCCTGGGAGACCCTCCAGGAGGCCAGGTGGCAGATTTTTCGGCCAAGCCTTTCTATTCCTTGCAGCTGGGGGCTTTTTCCGAGCTGGCCAGGGCTCAGGCACTCAAGACGGAACTGGAAAAATTGCTAGGGCCTGCGGGCGTGCGGATAAGTCAGGTGCAGATGGGAAGTTTGGAGCTCCATAGGGTCCGGGTGGGTCGCTACGAGGACAGGGAGGAAGCTGTGGCCAGAGCCACTGAACTGGCCAGGAAGGGTTATGTGGTGCTGGTGGTGCCTGACTAGCCCGACCCGCAGTTCCCAGGCCGACCACCCGGCGGCCCTGGCCGCCGAAACCCATTTGGAACCCAGGTGCTTCTGCTGTTCACACCCTTGGGATCGGAAAGCCCAGCAGCCCAGGCTAACCAGACGGGCCAGTGGATTTGTCCTCTCGGGAGAGCAACAAGTAAGGCAGGAAAACCAAAATGCCTAGGCTGACAGCCGAGTCCGCCACGTTGAAGGCAGGCCAATGGTACTTGCCCCAATAGAAGTCCAGGAAATCTATCACCTCTCCCAGCCGCACCCTGTCCAGCAAGTTCCCTAAAGCACCCCCCAGGATCATTCCCATGGGAATCACAAGGGACCAAGAGGGGTTCTTTTCCCTGAACCATATCCAAACTATGAATCCCATGGCCAGCAAGCTGGAGAGCACGAGCACTACCGATCTGATACCAGGTGTGTGGCTGGAGAGTATCCCGAATGCAGCCCCGGTGTTGCGCACATACGTGAGATTGAAAAAACCTGGTATCACAGGGATGGATTCGTGAAGGGACATGTGTTGAACCACCATGGCCTTGGTCACTTGGTCCAAGACAAGAACCCCGGCTGCCAACAACAGCCCCAAGCTCTCGCGGGAGCCCACCCGGCCCATCAGATCCCCAGCCTGTCCAGAACCTGGGCGCAGCGCGCACACACCTCCGGGCGGTCCGCTCTAGCCCCCACAGACTCGTCCCACTTCCAGCATCTGGGGCATTTGCTGCCCCGGGCCTGTTCCACGCGGATGCGAAATCCTGGCAACTCCTCACTCTCCACCGCCTCTGCATCAGGTGAAACCTCTGCAATCTCCAGCTGGGATACGATGAAAAGCTCTTCCAGCAAGTCACGGTTCCCCCCGAGCAACTCGCCCCAGCCTGGGGGTGGCTCCAGGATCACCCTGGCATCCAGAGCCAGTCCTATCCTCTTGTCCCTGCGGGCTGCCTCCAGAGCCTTAGTGACTTCCCCTCTTAGACTCAGAAACTTCTCCCAACGTTCTGCCAATTCCCGGTTCTCCCATATGGAAGGGGCCGTGGGAAAGCCTGCCAAATGGACACTGGCTGCCTTCCCCTCCCAGTGAGGCATGTGATGCCATATTTCCTCGGCCGTGAAGCTGAGCACAGGTGCCATGAGCAAGGTAATGCTTCGCAAGGTTTCAAATATCACGGTCTGGGCGGATCTGCGCTCAGGATCCTCTGGGGCCTGCACATAAAGCGCATCCTTCAGCACATCCAGGTAAAGGGCGCTCAAGTCCACAGCACAGAACTGGTGAAGGGTGTGGAACACCGTGTGGAAAGAATAACTCTCATATGCCTTGCGCACCCTGAGGATCACCGCGTGGAGCCTGTGCAGAGCGAACCTGTCTATTTCCCTCAAGTCTTGGTAACTCACCTGGTGGAGGCCGGGCTGGAAGTCAAAGAGGTTCCCCAGCATGAACCGGGCAGTGTTGCGAATTCTCCTGTAGGCCTCGCTCAGGCGCTGGAGGATCTCCGTGGAAATCCTCATGTCGTCTCTATAGTCCTCGGCCGAAACCCACAGGCGAAGCACCTCGGCCCCGTAGTTCCTTATCACCTCTTCGGGGACCACCACGTTTCCAAGGCTCTTGGACATCTTCTTGCCTTGCCCGTCCACCACAAAGCCGTGAGTCAGAACGCTCCTGTAAGGCGCTTTCCCTCTGGTCCCAACCGAAGTGAGAAGAGCACTGTGGAACCAGCCGCGATGTTGATCGCTGCCTTCCAGGTACATGTGAGCCGGGTACTCCAACTCTGGATTGCATTCCAGAACCGCTGCCCAGCTCACCCCCGAATCAAACCAGACATCCAGGATGTCGGTCTCCTTGGAAAACTCCTCGCCTCCGCACTTGGAGCATCTGGTTCCCTCAGGGAGAAGCTCCCTGGCTTCTTTTTCAAACCAGGCCTCAGCCCCCTCCTTCTCGAATATGGAAGCCACCTTCTGGAAAGTGTTCTCGTTGGCCAGGACCCCCCCGCACCCAAGGCAATAGAAAACCGTTATAGGGACTCCCCAGGAGCGCTGCCGGGACACACACCAGTCTGGTCTGTGCCTTATCATTTCGTAAATGCGATCCCTTCCCTGCGGAGGTATCCACTCCACCCTATCGATCTCCTCCAGAGTCCTGTCCCTGAATCCATTGGCCTCCATGGAAATGAACCACTGTTCTGTGGCCCGAAATATTATGGGGTTCTTGCAACGCCAGCAGTGAGGGTATTCGTGAGTTATCTCTTCCTGCGCAAGAAGCCTTCCCACCTGCTTGAGCCTGGAGATCACCGCTGGGTTCGCACTGAACACGAACTGGCCTGCGAACTCATCCACATCCTGGGTGAAGCGCCCCTCGTCGTCCACCGGGGCATAGACCTCAAGCCCGTACTTCACCCCGATCTCGTAATCCTCTTTTCCATGCCCAGGGGCTATGTGGACACAACCGGTGCCTGCCTCCAGGGTTACGAACTCGGCCAGGATGAGCCTGGATTCCCTTCCCAGATAAGGGTGGGCACATATCAAGCCCTCCAAAACCCTTCCCTTGAATCTGGCAAGAGAGTTCCAAGACGACCATCCGAGACTGGATGCCACATAGGACAGGAGTTCCTCGGCCAGGACATAAACATGCCCGTTACTTTCCACAGCCACGTAATCAAACTCCGGATGAACCGCTATGGCCAGGTTGGCTGGTATGGTCCAGGGGGTGGTGGTCCAGATCAGCACCGAGACCTCTCGCCCTTTCAGGGAATCAACCCTTTGGGAAATGTCGGATTTCATGGGGAAGGAAATGAAAATGGAGGGTGTCTTGTGCTCGGCATACTCCACCTCGGCCTCAGCCAGAGCAGTCTTGCAAGAGGCGCACCAGTACACAGGCTTCTTGCCTCTGTAAACGCTGCCCTGCAAAAAAAACTGCCCGAATTCCCTGACTATGGAGGCCACATAAGGGAAGGCCATGGTTAGGTAGGGGGTTGACCAGTCCCCGAAGACCCCCAGCCTCTTGAATTCCTTTCTCTGAATGTCTATGAATTTCTCCGCGTACTTACGGCACTCCTTCCTTACCTGGGCCGTGGAAAGCCTGGCTTTCCTTTCCCCCAGCATGAGATCAACCTGGTGTTCTATGGGCAGTCCGTGGCAATCCCATCCGGGCACGTAGTGGCTGTCGTAGCCGGCCATGAACTTGGATTTCACTATGAGGTCCTTCAAGATCTTGTTCATGGCCGTGCCTATGTGTATGTGACCGTTGGCATAGGGAGGCCCATCATGTAGGATGAACTTGGGCCTGCCTCTGGAGACGTCTTTGATCCTGGAATAGATATCCATCTTCTCCCATTGGTCCAATACCTCGGGTTCCTTCTGGGCCAGGTTGGCCTTCATGGGGAAGGGTGTTCTGGGGAGATTCAGGGTTTCCTTGTAGTCCATGGGATCCGATCCTCCATTGGTGTACCCCCAAGCGGAGCATGGAAATCCTAGCCTACCAGAAGCCTACTGGATGTCAAGAAACGGGAAATGATCCAAGCCGTTTCTTTCGGCTTGACACGGGCCTGAGGGGCTCCCTACAATTCGGTGCAGTCGACTCTTGTCCAGAGCCGACAGGGATCCCCAAGAGGGTGCTTTCATGGCACTTCGCATAGGCGAGCTCCTGGTCAAGAATGGTTTGATCACCATGGAACAGCTCGCCAGGGCTGTGGAAGAGCAGAAAAAACACGGGGGAAGGCTAGGCGGCATCCTCGTGCGCCTGGGTTTTGTGAACGAGAAGACCCTGGTGGAGTTTATGAGCCGCCAATTCAAGATCCGCACCTTGGAACTCGGGAAGGTGGAAATCCAGCCCGAGCTGATAAAACTTGTCCCGGCCTCCCTGGCCAAGAAGTTCCTCCTCATCCCGGTGCAAAGGGTAGGGGCCACCCTCACGGTGGCCATGAGCGATCCCACCCAGCTGGTAGCTCTGGATGACATCAAGTTCATGACTGGTTACAACATAGAGCCTGTGCTGGTGTCAGAGGGCGAACTCCTGGAGGCCATCAGAAGGTATTACGGAGGCAAGGGCCCAGAGCCCAAGAACCCCATGATCGAAGCCAGGGACTATCTTCCTGAGGGGGAGGAGCACGAGGAAGTGCCTGGTTTTGATCACGAGGAGGAAAGTGCCCTCTCAGGTCTGGCAGAGGAGGACTTCGAGAGCCTTGTGAACGTGGCTGTGGAAAACGTGGAAGTGGTGGAGGATGTCAGGGATGAGGTGCTCACCCTGGAGGTGGATGCCCCTATTGTCAGGTTGGTCAACGGGATCCTGATAAAGGCCATAAAACTCGGGGTCAGCGACATCCACATAGAGCCCTACGAGAAAAGCTTCAGAGTTAGATACAGGCTGGATGGAGTTCTCAGAAAGGCCATGGGTTTGCCCCTGAAGATCCGAAATGCAGTGATCTCCAGGATCAAGATCATGGCCCAGCTGGACATAGCCGAGAGAAGACTGCCCCAGGACGGTCGAATCAAGATGAGGTTCGGCCGAAACAGGGAGATGGATTTCCGGGTCTCTGTGGTGCCCACCCTTTGGGGTGAGAAAGTGGTGCTCAGGCTTCTGGACAAGTCCAACCTGCAGCTGGACATGACCAAGCTGGGCTTCGAGGAAAACCAGCTCAAACAGTTCAAGGCAGCCATCCATCGGCCTTACGGCATGGTCTTGGTGACAGGGCCCACAGGCAGCGGAAAAACCACCACCCTTTATTCGGCTTTGGCCGAGCTGAACAAGGAATCGGACAATATCATGACCGCAGAGGACCCGGTGGAGTTCAATCTTCCTGGCATCAACCAGGTCCAGATGCATGAGGAGATAGGGCTCAACTTCGCAGCTGCGCTGAGGTCCTTCCTGAGGCAGGATCCCGATATCATAATGGTTGGCGAGATCAGGGATTTCGAGACTGCTGAGATAGCCATCAAGGCAGCCCTCACGGGCCACATGGTCTTGAGCACTGTGCACACCAACGATGCCCCAAGCACTGTTAACCGCCTTCTGAACATGGGCATAGAGCCCTTCCTGGTGGCCTCGGCCACCAACCTGATCCTGGCCCAGAGGCTGGGCAGGAGGATATGCCCCAAGTGCAAGGAAGAGGTAAAACTGCCCAGTGCGGCCTTGGTGGAACTGGGGGTCCCGGAGCAGGATGTTCCGCAAGTTCACGTTTTCAAGGGCCGAGGCTGTGACCACTGTCTGCACACCGGGTACAAGGGCAGGATAGCCTTCTACGAGGTGATGCCCATAGGGGAGGAGATCCGCGAGCTAATACTTGTGGGGGCTTCGGCCACAGAGATAAAAAAGGAAGCCATGCGACTTGGTATGATGACTCTCAGACAAAGCGGAATAATGCGCATGAAAGAAGGGATCACCACCATAGAGGAGGTAATTCGCTGCACCGCACCGGATTGATCGGATTTGCCTCCAAGTGCCCTCCAACCCGGAGTCCCCGGCCAATGTCTTGGGGGGACCCGCATCCTTACATGGAGTGAGAAATGGTATCTCTCCACCAGTTGTTGAAAGTGACCATAGAGAAAGGAGCCTCGGACCTCCACATCACAGCCGGGATACCCCCTCAACTCAGGGTGAACGGCTCTTTGGTCCCACTGGACCTTCCTCCGCTTAAGCCTGCGGAGACCAAGCAGCTTGTGTACAGCGTCCTGACTGACGCCCAAAAGCACAAGTTCGAAGAGAACTGGGAGCTGGATCTCTCTTTCGGTGTGGAGGGGCTCAGCAGATTCAGGGCCAATGTGTTTCTCCAAAGGGGGGCTGTGGCCGCCGCATTCCGCAGCATTCCCAATCGAATCCTGAGCTTCGAAGAGCTAGGGCTGCCTGCTGTGGTGGCTGAGCTGGCCAACAAACCCAGGGGACTGGTGCTGGTGACTGGCCCCACGGGAAGCGGCAAGTCCACCACCTTGGCCTCCATCATAGACAAGATAAACAGCGAGAGGCACGTGCACGTGGTCACCATAGAGGATCCCATAGAATTCGTTCACCAGCACAAGAAGGCAGTGATAAATCAAAGAGAGCTGGACGCCGACACCAAGAGTTTTCGCAATGCCCTCAAGTACATCCTGAGGCAGGACCCTGACGTGGTGCTAATAGGCGAGATGAGGGACCTGGAGACCATTGAATCAGCCCTTGTCATCGCAGAGACCGGTCACCTGGCCTTCGCCACCTTGCACACCAACTCCTGCGTGCAGACCATAAACCGCATAGTGGACGTGTTCCCGGCGCACCAACAACCCCAGGTACGCGCTCAGCTCTCCTTTGTACTGGAAGGAGTCCTCTCCCAGCAGCTATTGCCCAGGGCTGACGCGAAAGGCAGGGTGCTGGCTCTGGAGATAATGATTCCCAATGCGGCCATACGCAACCTCATCCGGGAGGACAAGATCCACCAGATCTACTCCCAGATGCAGGTGGGACAGGCCAAGTTTGGTATGCAGACCATGAACCAGTCCTTGGCTAGCCTGTACCAACGCAGGCTGATTACCTTGGAAGAGGCCATATCCCGTTCCTCTGACCCGGAGGAGCTCCGCAACATGTTGGCCACTGCTGCTGGACAGCGTCCAGTGATGAGGCCCCAGAGGCCTCTTAGGTAAAGAGGCCGGACCTGCTCTCGGGTTCGGCCCTAGAGCCAGGAGGAGGCATGCCCTTATACAGATGGAGTGGAGTAAACCGGGCTGGCAAGAAGGTGAAGGGGGAGATGGAAGCCCCTGACGAGGAGGCCGTACGCCTTGTCCTGAGACGCCAGAGAATAGAGCCCACAAAGGTCAAACAGGCTCCCAAGGACATATTCGAGAACGTAGCCTTCCTGAAGCCCAAGGTCACCGAGAAGGACATAGTTCTTTTCACCAGGCAATTCGCAACCATGATAGATGCAGGGCTCCCGCTGGTGCAGTGCCTGGATATTCTGGCCAACCAGACCGACAACCGCACTTTCAAGCAGATGCTGAGGCAGATCAAGAGCGATGTGGAAAGTGGGTCCACCTTTGCCGATGCCCTCAAGAAGCATCCCAAGACCTTTGACGATCTGTTTGTGAACCTCATCGCAGCCGGGGAGGTGGGAGGCATACTGGATACCATCTTGAACCGACTGGCTGCGTATATAGAGAAGGCAATGAAGCTTAAGAAGAAGGTCAAGGGAGCCATGGTGTATCCCAGCGTGGTGCTGGTTGTGGCTGTGGCTGTGGTGGCGGTGCTATTGCTATTTGTCATCCCAATTTTCAAGAAGATGTTTGAGGACATGGGGGGTGGGCTTCCCACCCCCACCCAGATGGTCATAGATTTCAGCGACTGGGTTCAAAGCTATATTCTTTTTATCATCGCGGTGGTGGTGGTGCTCTTCATAGCCTTCAACCGCTTCTACGCCACCCGCAAGGGCCGGGCCCTTGTGGATGACCTGATCCTGAGGGTTCCGGTGATAGGAGACCTGATTCGCAAGGTGGCTGTGGCCAGGTTCACCCGTACCCTGGGTACCATGATACAGAGCGGAGTGCCCTTGCTTGACGGGTTGGACATAGTGGCCAGGACCGCTGGAAACAAGACCGTAGAGGCAGCCATTCTAAAGACAAGAGCCAGCATAGCAGAGGGAAGGACAATAGCCGATCCGCTCTCGGAAAGCGGGGTTTTCCCATCCATGGTGGTCCAGATGATAGCAGTGGGGGAGTCCACCGGAGCTCTGGATGCCATGCTGGCCAAGATAGCGGATTTCTACGATGAGGAGGTGGATGCGGCTGTGGAGGCTCTGACCTCCCTTATAGAGCCTTTCCTGATGATCTTCCTGGGGGGCACCATAGGCGGACTGGTGATCGCCATGTATCTGCCCATCTTCAAGCTGGCTGGAACCGTGGATTGACAATAGGCCACCCAATCCCTCGAGCTGGTTCTGAGGAGCTTATCCGGGGCAGGTTGCGCTGGCTGGTGCTCCTGAGGGTGGTGGTTTCAGTTCCGCTTCTGGGCGGAACCCTGCTCCTGCAGGCCAGGGAGCCTGGAGATCTGATACGCCCCCCCCTGATAGGCCTATCAAGCATCCTGGCTCTGGTGCTGGCCCTCAGCCTCCTGTACAGGGCCATGCTCCCCAGGGTGAGAAACCTGCGCTCTTTCGCTTATGGTCAGGTCATAGGTGACATAGCCGTGGAAACGGCCCTGGTGTACCTGACCGGGGCTGAGGAGAGCATTTTTTCCTCCACTTACAATCTGTCCATCATCACAGGGAGCATACTGCTTTATAGGCGAGGAGGACTCGTGGCAGCCTCCTTGAGCAGCCTGCTTTACGGGGGGATGCTCAACTTGCGGTTTTTCTCTTTGCTGCCCCCGGCCTTTCGCGCTTCCATGCGCTCCATGGAACCCTTGGGAAGCGAGCTGTTTTTCACAATCATGACAAATGTCATAGCCTTCTTTATCGTGGCCCTGCTGAGCAGCTACTTGGCAGAGCAGGCCAAGCTCAGCAGGGAGGAGCTGGAGGTGGCCCAATCCGACCTCTCCAGGCTGACCCTGCTTCACGAGCACATACTGGAATGCCTCCCCAGCGGTCTTCTGACCTGCGATCCCAAGGGATACATAATCTACGCCAACAAGTCGGCCTTGGAGATGATAGGAGCTGAAGCACAGTCCATTTTGAACAGGCCCCTGGAAGAAGTGTTCCCTCAGATTCCGTTCCGTTTGTTCCAGGAGGCTGCCAGGGGCCGACACGACCCCCAGATGAGGCGTCAGAGCATGAAATACATTCGTCCAGACGGCCGGGTGCTAGATCTGGGCTTTTCCCTGGCCCCACTGAGGGGGAGCGACGGGGCCCTCATGGGCACCATATTCCACTTCCAGGACCTAACCCAGGCCGTGGCCATGGAGCAACACCTGAGGAGGGTGGACAGGTTGGCCTCCATAGGAGAAATGGCCGCCAGAATAGCCCACGAGATCAGAAACCCGCTGGCCTCCGTGAGCGGCTCCATTCAGATACTTCAAGAGGAGCTCAGTCTGGAGGGGGCCAATCGAAGGCTCATGGAGATAGTTGTGCGGGAAACCAGACGCCTCAACGGCCTTCTCACGGACTTCCTCAGTTTTGCCCGTCCTGAGCACTCCAAACCCAGAAAGATGGACCTCTCAAGGGCTCTCGCGGAAACCCTGACCTTGTTCATGGAACAGGCCAGATCCAGCTGCAAGCTGAATGTCCAGATTTCCCCGGGATTGATAATTCATGCGGATTCCAAGAAGCTCAGACAGGTGGTCTGGAATCTTCTCAACAACGCTCTGGAGGCCATGCCCCAAGGAGGGAATCTCACGGTGAGGGCCTCTTGGGCTTCAGGTTCCCTGCCTGCTGGGCTAAACCCGCAACAAGCGTGGTTGCTCTTGGAGGTGGAAGACTCAGGGGTGGGCATTCCTGAAGAGGTTAAAGACAGGATCTTCGATCCCTTTTTCACAACAAAGGAGAGAGGCACAGGCCTCGGCTTGTCCATCGTGCACCGGCTCGTAGAAGAAACGGGGGGCCGCATAGAAGTGCAGAGCCAGCCTGGCAAGGGAAGCCGTTTCAGTGTATGGATTCCCTCTGGAACCGTTCGGGAAGAAGAAAAGACTCATCCTGAGGGAATCGCGGGCAGCCAGCTTGACGGCACAGGGTCTTCTCCGCTATAAAAAGTTTTTCGGCCCCAAGGCCGCCCCCACTCCTTAGAAGAAGCTGCATGGCTTGCCAGCAGCGGATAATGCAGGCCGGGAAGTTGGCTTGCACTGAGTGACGCCATTGCAAGTGACTCTTCCTGAGGCACCAAAACAGGGGTCTTTGGGCCCGGACATCTTGAAGCTTCCTTTGGGGGTGGCGGAGGGAGCCTTCGGTCCCGTGGGTTCAGGCAAATGATCTGGCTTGGGCAGGACTGCGTTGAGGATTTTCCAGCCGGCCAGAAGCCGAATGGGAAAAGAGAGGTGAATGGTTGGACGAGGGGGGATCTGAGAAAACCTCAGGGCTCATGTTGGAGAGGCGAAGGAAACTGGAGAGGTTGAGATCCAGTGGGATCGATCCGTTTCTCCAGGACTTCTGTGTCACCCACGAGGTAGGTGAGCTCTTGGAGCTTTACGGGCAGTGGGATGCTCCCAGTTTGGAGGGACTGGGAAAGACCTTTGCCCTGGCCGGTCGAATAACAGGCAGGAGGGACTTCGGGAAGGTCAGCTTCATGGATCTGAAGGACCGCACGGGTCGCATTCAGTGCATGGTGCACATTCCTTCTCTGGGAGAACAGGAAGTTGCCATTGTGAAGTGTCTGGACGTGGGGGACCATCTGGGAGTAATTGGAGAACTTTTCAGAACCCGCACAGCAGAGCTTACCCTCAAGGTACAAAGACTGCAAATCCTCTCCAAGGCGCTCAGGCCGCTGCCTGAGAAATGGCACGGCCTGAAAGATGTGGAAGCGCGCTACCGCCAGCGATACCTGGATCTGCTCATCAACCCGCATGTCAGGGAGATCTTCCGGGTGAGGGGGAGGGTGATACGTTGGATCAGGGAGTTTCTGGAATCCCATGGCTTTGAGGAAGTGGAAACTCCCATGATGCAACCCCTGCCAGGAGGGGCTGATGCACGTCCTTTCGTGACCCACCACAATGCCCTGGATGTGGACCTGTACCTGAGGGTGGCTCCCGAGCTCTTCTTGAAGCGATTGGTGGTGGGGGGGCTAGAGAGGGTATACGAGATAAACCGGAATTTTCGCAATGAGGGGATTTCCACTCAGCACAATCCCGAGTTCACCATGCTGGAGTTCTATCGCGCCTACGCCGGCTTTGAGGAGCTCATGGGCTTTACAGAGGAGCTCTTCGAGTACATTTTGGTGAGGCTTGGGAAATGGCCGCTCTTGCCTTTCCAGGGAGAGGAAATAAATATGCAAAGGCCTTGGAAGAGATTGCGGTTCCTGGATGGTCTGGTGGAGCTGGGGCAGGTGCCCAGGGAGATCCTGGGGAATCTGGCCGGGCTGAAGAACCTGGCCAGGGAGCGCCATGTGGTCTTGGAAGGTAGAGACACCTTGGGGAAGGTTTTGGCCAAGCTGTTCGATGCCTTGGTGGAGCCACATCTTGTGTCGCCCACCTTTGTGACCCACCATCCTGTGGCCATTTCGCCCCTTGCCAGGAGAAACCGGGAAGATCCGCAGGTGGTGGATAGGTTCGAACTTTACATTGCCGGGAGAGAGATTGCCAACGCCTTCTCAGAATTGACAGATCCAGACGACCAAAGGGCCCGCTTCCAGCAACAACAGGAAATGCGCGAGCGGGGGGATGATGAAGCCCATCCCCTGGACGAGGATTTCTTGAGGGCCTTGGAGCATGGGATGCCCCCCACCGCAGGAGAGGGAATAGGGATAGACAGGTTGGTCATGCTTCTGACCGACTCCCCTTCCATAAGGGACGTGATACTTTTCCCTCAACTCAGACCCGACACCTCGCTTGGGGCCAAGGCCTGAGAGAGGGGACACGCATCAGACCGCATAAAGGAGTTCTGCAGTGGTCCAATGAGGACCGCAACGCAGTTTCTCATAAGATGGCCTATGAACTTTGGATCGGTCTGAAATTCCTGCGTGCCAAACGCAGGCATGCGGCCATATCCCTGGTCACTGTTCTTTCGGTCCTGGGGGTCTCGGTGGGAGTCACGGCCCTGATAGTGGTGATTTCCGTGATGAGCGGGTTCGCGGAGAGTCTCAAGGAGAGGATCCTTGGTTTCACCGCCCATATAGTAGTCACAGGCCGCAAAGAAGAGGTGGCGCAGGAGGTTGACCTGCCCTCCAGACTGATGGAGGTGGAGGGGGTCGTGGGTGCCACACCCTTCTTGATGAGGGAGGTGATTCTGCAAGGCCCTGCCAGGGCGGCCGGAGCAGTGGTCACAGGATTGGACCGCGAAACAGCAGGCCGAGTGCTTCCTCTTGGGAAAATCCTCAAGGACTTGCAACCTGAAGCCTTGGCCAAGCCCTCGGCGGCCGGACATCCGGGAATAGTCCTGGGAAAGGAACTCATGCGCTACCTGGGCTGCGGGGTGGGGGACCATGTCGTGATGGTGGTCCCCCTGGGCACACCTACCCCGTGGGGTACCCTGCCCAAGTGGAAGAGATTTGAGGTGAGGGGATTTTTCGACTCCGGGTACTGGGAGTTCGATTTCAGGTTGGGTTACGTGGAGTTGTCTGTGGCCCAGGAGGTTTTCGAGGCACCTGGCAGGCTCACGGGTGTGGAGCTCAGGCTGGGGGATCTTTACCGAGCCCCACAGGTGCGCAGGGCCATAAATTCCTCGGCGCTTGGCAAGCAATATGTGGCCGAGGATTGGATGGAACGCAACCGAAGCCTTCTTTTTGCCCTGAATGTGGAGAAGAAGGTCATGTTCGTGATCCTGCTCTGCATAGTCGCAGTGGCGGGACTTCTCATCATCAGCATCTTGGTGATGATGGTGATGGAAAAGAAGAAAGAGGTTGGGATACTGAAGGCAATGGGAGCCAGGGCTGGGGAGATCCTGATGGTTTTCTTGTTCCAGGGATTGGTGATCGGGGTGGTGGGGACCCTCTTGGGCTCCCTAGGAGGACTCCTCATATCCTGGAACCTGGACAGCATAGCGGGAGCCTTGGAGAAGCTCCTGGGCCTCAGGGTCTTTCCCTCGGAAGCGTACCACCTGGCCGAAATTCCCAGCAGGGTTGACACCCTGGATGTGCTGGTCATAGTGGTTGCCACCTTGGGCATAAGTCTCTTTTCAGCCGCATATCCCTCCTGGAGGGCATCCAAGCTTGATCCTGTGGAGGCTTTGCGGTATGACTGAGAAGGGCGGGGCTCCGGCATATGCAACAAAACCCGAGGAAAACTCTCCGCTCATCCGGGTTCGAGGGCTTACCCGCTCTTTTCGAAAAGACAGTCAGCTCATAGAGGTGCTTCGTGGGGTTGACTTGGATGTGCAAGAGGGGGAAAGTCTTGCTATCATCGGGGCCTCTGGGGTGGGCAAGAGCACCCTCATGCATATCCTGGGCACGTTGGACAGGCCCACTTCAGGCACGGTGCTCTACGCAGGCCAAGATGTATTCGAGTGGGACGAAGGGGAGTTGGCCAGGTTTCGCAACAGGACCATCGGATTCGTGTTCCAATTCCATCATCTCCTGCCCGAGCTCACGGCATTGGAAAATGTGATGATGCCCGCTCTTATCCAGGGGATGAGAAGGAAACAGGCTGCTGCCTTGGCAAGGGAGATCTTGGGGGAGCTGGGCATCTCAGGGCGGTTGCATCACAAGCCAGGGGAACTCTCAGGAGGTGAACAGCAAAGGGTGGCCATTGCCAGGGCGCTGGCCCTGGAGCCCAAGGTGATACTTGCGGATGAACCTACCGGGAATCTGGATCGTCGAACAGGCGAGGCGGTGGAGGAGCTTCTTCTGCAGGTAAAGGCAAGGGTAGGGGCCACCTTGGTGGTTGTGACCCACAACCCAGGTTTGAGCAGGAAGATGGGAAGGCAGCTGGAACTGATGGATGGGATCCTGGGTGATGCCCCCCGAATCGGGGATGGGAAGGGGAGAGAATCATGAAAGTAGCGCTATTGCCGATAGTGGCTTGCTTGGTACTCTTCTGTGCGGGGCCGGGCTGCAAGGATGCCCAAGCCGCAGTAAGGGTGCAACTGCTTCCTCTTCAAGTCTTCAGTGGAGAACCCTCGGCCCAGGAATTGCGCCTTCTCTTGGAGAAAGTGGTGGCAGCTCGGCTGCAAGGCGAAGAGGGGGTAGAGGTTAGCTACAGGCCGGAGAGACAGGCCCCCAAGGAGGGCTTCAGCGAGCAACAGGCCAAGAGCGAGGCCCTGGGGGCCGGTGCTCAGTGGGTGTTGTGGGGAAGCCTCACCCAGGTGGGCAGAGCTCTTAGCTTGGATCTCAGGTTGTTGAGGGTGGAGGGGAGCGAAGCCCCGGTTTCCGTTGGGCTCCAGGCCCAGGACAGGGATCAGCTCCTGAGTGCGGCGGAGCTGGAGGTGGACAGGCTGATCTCCAGGATTGTTCAAAGGCCCAAGGTGGCACAGATCAAGGTGGAGGGAAACCGTCGTATTGGAGCAGACTCGGTGCTGCTGAAGATAAAAACCCGCAGCGGCGATGAATACTCCCCTTCCCGTCTCCAGGCAGACGTCAGAGAGATAGAGAAGATGGGCTATTTCGAAGACGTCCAGGTCAATGTGCAGGACCTCAAGGAAGGAAAGCTGGTCACTTTCCTGGTAAAGGAAAAGCCCACCATAAAGGAAGTCTTGATAACGGGAAACGACAAGATAGACAGCGACAAGATCCGAGAGGTCATAACCATCCAACCCCAGTCCATCCTGAATTACCAGGCTCTGAAGGACGCAGCGGAGAAGATAAAGAAGCTTTACCAGGAAAAGGGTTTCTATGGGGCCGAGGTGTCTTACGAGCTAAAGGAGCTGGAGGCGGGTCAAAAGGGAGTGGTCTTCAAAATTCAGGAGGGCAACAAGTTCTGGGTGAAGACAATCCGTTTTGAAGGAAATGAACATTTCTCTGAAAAAGAGCTCAAGAAAGTGATGAAAACACAGGAGAAGGACTGGCTCCACTGGATCACGGACTCCGGCGTGCTGGATCAGGAGACCCTAAAACAGGACGTGGAGAGGCTGGCCGACTTTTATTACAACCGAGGTTACATTCGCAACAAAGTGGGTACCCCCAGGATCGAAACCCAGGCGGATTCCATCCACATCACCATCCCCATTGAGGAAGGGCCGATTTACACGGTGAAAGCCATCAGGCTGGAGGGAGACCTCTTGGAGGAAGAGGCTGCAATGAAGGCCTCCTTGGCCCTCAAGGAGGGCAGCCCCTTCAGCCGGGAGGCACTCAGAAAGGACATGGAGAAGCTCACCGAGCGATATGCCGATCTGGGATACGCCTATGCAGAGGTAAAGCCCTTCACCAGCATCCAGGACGCAGACAAGACGGTGGATGTGAGCCTCAGGATCCAGCAGAAGCAGAAGGTGCACATTGGAAGGATCAGAATTCTGGGTAACACCAGGACCAGGGACAAGGTCATAAGAAGAGAGCTGATGCTGGCCGAGGGAGACACCTTCAGCAGCACGGCCTTGAAGAAAAGCAACGACAGGCTCAAAGCCCTCAAGTACTTCGAGGAAGTCAACATCACTTCCAGCCCTGGGGCCACTGCAGACGTGGTGGACCTCAATGTGGAGGTCAAGGAGCAACAAACAGGCAGCTTTTCCCTAGGAGCCGGTTACAGCTCTGTGGACAAGCTCATAGGGGTGGCTGAAATCCAACAAAGCAACCTCTTTGGCAGAGGCTACAAAGTGAGGCTGAGAGCCGAGCTTGGCACCAAGAGACAATTCTATACTTTCACCTTCATAGACCCATGGTTTCTGGACACCCGCACCAGCTTCAAGACCGACGCTTACAATATGGACAAGGTGTACTTGAGCTTTACCAGGAGTGCCATCGGTGGAGACCTCATGTTCACCCATCCCCTGGATAGGTTCCTGGACAGGCTCACCGGCTTTTGGGGATACAGGATAGAGGATGTTGAAGTGAGGGACGTGGACAGGGGCGCTGCCAGGATTTTCAAGGAGCTCAAGGGAAGATATCTCACAAGTGAGGTGCTCTTCGGATTGACCTACGACACCCGGGATCAAACCCTGTATCCCAGCAGGGGAAATCTCTCCAGTTTTGCCACAGAGTTTGCAGGTCTGGGGGGGGACAACCAGTTTGTGAAACACATAATCAGCTCGGCCCAATATTTCCCTCTTCCATGGGACACGGTTTTCATGGCCAGGGGGCAGTTCGGCTATGCCTACGGCTGGGGGAACAAGGAGCTCCCCGTGTATGAGAGATTCTTTTTAGGCGGGATAGATTCAATCCGAGGCTTCAAGCCAGGGGCTGTTGGCCCGAGGGATCCTGTGACAGGGGACATCATAGGGGGGGACACCGAACTCTTTTTCAATTTCGAGTATATCTTTCCCATCTTGAAGAAGCTGGAATTGAGGGGAGTGATTTTCTATGATACCGGCAACGCCTTCGTTAGTGGGGACAGCGGCCTGGTTGACGTGGGAAGCTTCCGCCACACAGCAGGGGCGGGCATACGCTGGTACTCCCCCTTTGGCCCGCTAAGGGTGGAACTGGGCTACAATCTCAGGCCAGAGGCCGATGAGAAGCGCATAGAGTGGGCCTTCGGGATGGGTGGTTCTTTCTAAGCGCGCTGAGGGAGGCCCGAGGTTGCGCTCATCAGCAAGTAACCGGCCAGGGGGCCGGGAACAAACCAGGAGGAGACCGGAATGAAGGGATGGCTAGTGGGGATCGGGGCCTTTGCTCTGTTGACGGCGGGGTCCCTGGGCACGGGCTGGGCTGCGGCGGCCGTGAAGATAGGCTACATAGACCTCCAGAAGATCATAGAGCAGTCCAGCAAGGGCAAGGAACTGCGCGAGAGAGTCATGCAAATGCGCAAGGAAAAGGAGAAGATCCTGACCTCCAAGCAAGAGGAGCTTGTGCGGATGCGCCAGGATTTTCAGCAAAAGGCTCTGACCCTGAGCGACAGGGCCAGGCTGGACAAGGAACAAGAGCTTCGCCAAAAGGAACTGGAACTGCAGAACTTGTCCGAGTCTTACAGGCAAGAGGTCATAATGGAGGGGAAGAAACTCCAGACCCTGATGTTCAAGGACTTGAGTGAAATTGTAAAAAGAATCGGGCAGCAGGAAGGCTTTACAATGATCATAGACAAGGATGCCACCCTCTATGTGTCCGATTCCATAGACATCACGGACAAGGTCATCCAGCAGTACGATTCCCAGCCGAGGAAGGCCAAGTGAAGGCCACCTTGGCCCAACTGGCAGAGCTGGTACAGGGAGAGGTTGTAGGAGATCCCTCTTTGGAAATCCACGGGATCTCCTCTCCGGAGCTGGCCGGCTCCCATGACATCACCTTCATAGTGAGTGCCCGCCACGAGCACAGGCTGGGAGCCACCCAGGCCGCTGCGGTAATGGTGCCGGATGCCCGTCTGGGCGGGAACATGTGCAAGATAGTGGTCCCTAGGGTGTACCTGGCTTACGCCCGTGTGGCAGCTTTTTTCCACCCGGGGGATTTGCATGAGCCGGGGGTCTCCCCAGAGGCGTGGGTCCACCCCGAGGCCCTTCTGGGCCAAGGGGTGACGGTGTACCCCTTCGTATGGATAGGCCGGGGGGCTCGTGTGGGGGATCGCACGGTTCTTTATCCCATGGTGTTTGTGGGGGAGAAATGCCAAATCGGGCAGGACACCGTCCTCTATCCTGGAGTGGTCATATATCCAGGCTGCTCAGTGGGAAGTGGGGTCGTGGTGCATGCTGGGACGGTCATCGGGAGTGATGGTTTTGGGTATGCCAAGGAGGGTACGCGTTCAGTGAAAATCCCTCAGCTGGGCACGGTGCGCATAGAGGATGACGTGGAGATAGGGGCCAATGCCGCCGTGGACAGGGGGTCTTTTGGAGCCACCTGGATTCAACGCGGGGTTAAGATGGACAACTTGGTCCAGATAGGCCACAACGTGGTGGTGGGTGAGGACACGGTTTTGGCCGGCCAAGTGGGGCTGGCAGGCAGCGTGCAGGTGGGCAGGGCAGCGGTCCTGGCGGGCCAGGTGGGAGTGGCCAATCATTTGCGCATAGGGGATGGAGCCATGGTGGGCTCCAAGAGCGGGGTGGCGCAGGATGTGCCTCCGGGGGGGCTTGTAAGCGGAATTCCCGCCATCGCGCATCGCAACTGGCTGAGGTCAAGCCAAGCATTCAGCCGCTTGCCTGAGCTCTTGCGAAGGATTAAGGCCATTGAGAAAAGGCTTGATTCTCTCGAAAGGCGTACGGGTAATGGAAAACAATAAGGTCAAGATACTGCCTATCGAGGAGATAATGCGCATTCTGCCCCACGGGTATCCTTTCCTTTTCGTGGACAGGGTCCTGGAGCTGGAGCCGGACTCGCGCATAGTTTGCCTGAAAAATGTGACCATAAACGAGCCTTTCTTCCAAGGTCATTTCCCGGGTAGACCAGTGATGCCAGGGGTGCTCTTGGTGGAGGCAATGGGGCAGACCGCCGGAGTCCTCGTGCTGCATTCCCACGGGGAGGAATACGCGGGGATGAACATTTACTTCATGGGATTGGACAAGGTGCGATTCCGAAAAGTGGTTAGGCCCGGAGACCAGCTCCTCATGGAAGCCAGGGTGCTTCGTAGGAGGTCCACGGTCTGGAGGTTCTGGTGCGAAAGCAGGGTGGAGGGGGACTTGGCTGCAGAAGCAGAACTCTTGGCCATGGTGGAGTGAGGCCAAGAAGAGAGTCCCTGCTGGTGCATCGGACGCTCTGCCCCAGGCAGCTCATCGGGGCAGGTTGCAATTGAGTTCCCTCCATGCCCGACCACAGGGTTTGCATCAGGGGAATCCCCAAAGAGAACTCGAAGCCTGATATCATGAATCTGGAAATCCCAAGTCTTGGCCTGCATCTGACAGCCTTACACCAAGATTTGAGAAAATGGCCTTTGCCGAGGGTACGCAAAACACACAGGGGAGGACCTATTGACCAAGATACATCCCACGGCCATGGTGCATCCTGAAGCGCATTTGGATCCTGATGTGGAAATAGGGCCGTATTGCTACGTGGGCAAGCAGGTCAGGATCCAGAAAGGCACCCGCATAGGCGACCATGCCAGGGTGGAGGGGTGGACCCACATTGGAGAGGATTGCCAGCTTTATCCTTTTGCCGTGGTGGGAGCTGCCCCTCAGGACCTTAAATACAGAGGCGAGCCCACAGAGTTGATCGTGGGTCCGAGGAACATTTTCCGGGAGTTCTGCACGATCCATCGTGGAACCGTTCCTGGTGGGGGCCGTACGGTCATCGGCTCAGACAACGTGTTCATGGCCTATAGCCACGTAGCCCACGATTGCAAGATAGGCAACCACGTTATTCTGGCCAACGGGGCTACCTTGGCAGGACACATAGAGATTCAGGATCACGCCATCATAGGTGGGCTAGTGGCCATCCACCAGTTCGTGCGCATAGGTGAGTATGCCATGGTAGGTGGTTTTTCAGGCATAGCCCAGGACGTGCCACCTTACACTTTGGCCTCAGGGAGCAGGGCACGTCTTTACGGCCTCAACGTGGTGGGACTAAAGCGTCAGGGTTTTCCAAAAGAGACCATCCAGGCTCTCCGAAAAGCCTACCGAATCTTATTCCGTTCTGCCCTGGTGCTCCAGGCAGCTGTGGAGAAAGTTCGCCTAGAGCTTCCCCCCTTGGCGGAAATAGAAAAACTGATCAGGTTCGTCCAGGAATCCAAGAGGGGCATCTGTCGCTAGGCCGGCAAGAGGATCTCTGGGTGGGAGGCCTGAACTGGGGCAGAGCCAGGCTCTTACCAGGCAGTTCATGGCTTGAGGCCACTGTTCAGCCCGGAGGAGAATTCAGGAGCACAGTTGGAGATGCTTGCGCCAATGGAAGAATGCCTCCAAGAGCAGTGAGTAAGGCAGCTAACCCCACTAACAATTTTGAATCAGGAAATGTTCATACTTATCGGGGGCTCAGCCAGAATTGTTGCCAAGCAGTGGCTGACGCAGGCTGACCAACAAGTTTACTTTGAAGTGCCAAAGGGGGTCGGGGGCGTGAACCCCCCGATCTTGGAGCACTCGGTGCCTGATCCTGGCCAGGGGTGCCAACCCCCAATGCAGTGGACCTGAGTGAAGAATCTAGGCTAGGATGATGCCGGGGGAATCGAGGGGCTGAAAATGGATTCTTGTTGGTTCGAGCGGGTGTTGCAAGGGCAGGATGTGGTGGGCCTGATAGCGGGCAATGGCCCGCTTCCGGTCCTCTTTGCCAGGGAGGCCAGGGCCAGAGGACTCAAAGTGGTGGCTGTGGCCCACAAGGGGGAGAGCCTTCCACAGCTGCAAGATGTGGTGGCCTGCCTGCAGTGGATAAGAGTAGGGGAACTTCGCAAGCTAATAGAAGCTTTTGAGAACAGAGGGGTGAAAAGCGCCCTTCTTCTGGGCGGGATAGACAAGAAAAGAGCCCTCCAGGAGCTTTGCCTAGACGATTGGGCCTTGAGGCTCCTCCAAAGTTTGCAAACCAGAGGGGATGACACCCTTCTTGGGGCCCTGGCCAGGGAGCTGGAATCCCACGGAATAAGAGTGCTCAGCTCTCAGGAACTACTGTCTCCCTGGCTGGCCCCTGAAGGGCTCATGACCAAAGAAGCTCCCACAGAGCAGCAGTCTGCGGATGTGGAGCTGGGGATCAAAGCCTTGGAGGCAATGGGAGCCTTGGACATCGGCCAGACAGTGGTCTTGAAAGAGGGTGTGATCCTGGCTGTGGAGGCCATCGAGGGGACGGACCAGGCAATCCGGAGGGCAGGCAACTTGGGGGGACCAGGGGCAGTGGTGGTCAAGGGGAGCAAGCCCAACCAGGACATGCGTTTTGATGTGCCTGTGGCCGGCTCCAACACCATTCTCACCATGGCCCAGGTGGGTGCCAGGGTGTTGGCCCTGGAGGCGGGAAGGACCTTGCTGTTGAATCCGCCTGAAGCAATAGGGCTGGCCCAGGAAAAGGGCATAATCCTAACAGGCTGGAAGCCAAGGGGGAGGCATGGGGAGGCTTAAGACTGCAGTGGTGGGAGCAGGATACCTGGGCCGTTTCCACGCCCTGAAGTACGCAAAGCTGCCCCAGGTGGAACTGGTGGCCGTGGTGGATCTGGTACCTGAGCGGGCCAGGGCAGTGGCCAAGGAAACCGGTGCCTTGCCCATGACTGATTTTAGGGAACTTCGAGGACGGGTGGAGGCGGCCACCGTGGCTGTGCCCACCACTGAACACCACAGGATAGCCACTTGGCTCATGGAGGCTGGCATGCATGTGCTGGTGGAAAAACCCATGGCTGCCACCTTGGAACAGGCTCAGGAAATGGTGGGCCTTTCTCATGAGAAGGGTGTGGTGTTGCAGGTGGGACATCTGGAAAGATTCAATCCAATTCTCAGGGAGGTGAGGGGGAGGGTCACAAGACCTCTCTTCATGGAGTGCGAGAGGATCAGCCCTTATCCTGGCCGCGGCACGGATGTGGACGTGGTCTTGGATCTGATGATTCACGACATAGATCTGGTGCTGGATTTGGTGGGGGAACTCCCAGTGGAAGTGGATGCCATAGGGGTGCCGGTGCTCACACACAGCTATGACATGGTAAGTGTGCGGCTTCGCTTCCCCAGAGGGCAGGTGGCAAGCCTGACCGCCAGCAGGGTTTCTGCCAAGAGCCTGAGGAAGATAAGGATATTTCAGCCGGATTCATACATCTCGGTGGATTGCGCAAGGACAGAGGCACAGATATTTCGAAGGCTTCCCCCACAGAGCACTGGGGCTCTCCCCAGAATCACCGCAGAGAAACTGCAGGTGGAACCTGGCGACGCCCTCATGGATGAGGTGCGCTGCTTTGTGGAGGTGGTGGAAAAGGGGGGAAAGCCTCCAGTGGACGGCCTCACAGCCCTGAGGTGTCTGGAGGTGGCCCTGGCAGTCCGCTCAAGCATAGAAAAGAACGTGCCTCAGGACTTGAGGGGTGTTCTTTACGGGGAAACCTGAACCCGAGAGCTCAAGAATTCATGAACGGGACAGGCCAGGTCTTGATCGTGGCTGGGGAGCCCTCCGGGGATCTCCACGCTGCCCAGGTGGCAAGAGCCCTCCGGAGGATTTCTCCGGAACTGAAGCTCTGGGGCATGGGCGGCATGCACATGCAAGAAGCAGGGGTGGAGCTTCTTGTGGACATCTCCGGGGTCTCGGTGGTGGGTATAATTGAGGTGCTATCCCACATGAAGGCTGTGCTGAGGGCCCGCAGAAGGCTGCTTAGGGCAATTCGAGAAAGAAACCCCTCCCTGGCCATTTTGGTGGACTTCCCCGACTTCAACCTCTGGTTGGCCAGGGCCTTGAAGAGGCGGGGAGTCAGGATCCTGTACTATATTGCCCCTCAGGCATGGGCCTGGAGGAGAGGCAGGGTCAGGCTGATGGCCAGGCTTGTGGAATCTCTTGCGGTCATCCTGCCTTTCGAACAGGAATTCTTTGGTGCGGGGGGGGTGGCGGCCAGGTACGTGGGACATCCTCTCTTGGAGCAGATTCTGACTCCAGACTCCGGGCAAGAGGCCATGGCAAAGTTAGGCCTCGATTCAGATGCTCTTGTGCTGGGGCTATTGCCTGGAAGTCGTGCCAAAGAGGTGCAGCGGATCTTGCCGGTGATGCTGGAGGCTGCCTGTAACCTCACAGAGAGGATCCACAGGCTCATACCGGTTGTGGCCCTCTGCCCTGCCCTAGAGCCCGAGTCCGTGAGTGACAAGGTCCGAGAGATCTGCCCCAGGGCCAGGGTGATTCAAGGCCAGGCCCACACGGTGCTGCGTGCATCGGCTGTGGCAGCAGTGGCCTCGGGGACTGCCACCTTGGAAGCTGCCCTTCTGGGCACACCCATGGTGGTAGTGTACAAGGCTTCCTGGGTTAGCTATGTTCTGGCCAGGGCCTTGGTTAAGGTAAAGAACGTTTCCTTGGTGAACATACTGGCAGGCAGGCAGGTGGTCCCCGAATTGATCCAACAAGACTTCACAGCCCAGAGATTGGCAGCGGCACTGCTGGAGCTGCTGGAGGACCCCTCTCGCCGGGGCGCCATGCAAGAGGCCATGGCTGGCCTGGCGCAAGAGCTGGGCACCCAGAGGGCCAGTATCAATGTGGCCACCATGGCCATGGAGATGCTGAGGGAAAACCAAGGGAGCCTTCCCACAGGAAGCCGGGCAGGAGGAGATCTGTGAAGATCTATCTGAGGCTCTTGGGCTTTGTGCGGCCCTACGTGAAAAGGCTGCTTGGGGCTGTGGCCTGCATGGGGATCTATTCGGCCTTCTCAGGTGCCCTGGCCTGGCTGGTAAAGCCGGTCGTGGATCGGATATTCGTGGAACAGGATGCTAGCATGCTGGCACTGCTACCCCTGGCAGTGCTGGGTGTAAGCGTGGGCAAGGGGCTGGCCGATTACGGGCAGGCTTATCTCATGGCCTGGGTGGGTCAACGGGTCATAGCGGATGTGAGGGAAAGAGTCTACTCCCACCTGCAGGATCTGTCCCTTTCTTTTTTCCACAGAAATCCAACAGGGCAGCTCATTTCAAGGATCACCAATGACGTGAATCTCCTGCATGGCACGGTCACCGACGCCGTGACCGGTTTTCTGAAAGATGTTCTCACCATCTGCGCCCTGGTGGGGGTCATCTTCCACAATGATTGGCTCCTGGCCACGGTCTCTCTGCTGGTGTTCCCGGCAGCCGTTGCTCCCCTTGCCAAGATGGGAAAGCGCATCAGGGGCTTCAGCCGCAGATCTCAGCTCCAGATGGGCTCCCTCACCACCATACTCCACGAGGTGCTCTCGGGTCAGCCTATAGTAAAGGCTTTTTGCCAGGAGGCCAGAGAGAAAGAGAGATTCTCCAAGGAGAACAAGGCACTTTTCCGAACCCTCATGAAGCGCTACAGAATCAGAGCCCTGTCCTCTCCCTTGATGGAGAGCCTGGGAGGGGTTGGGGCTGCCGCGGCCATCTATGTTGGGGGGTACAGAGTGCTCCATGGGGAGATGAGCCCCGGGGCTTTCTTCTCCTTCATAGCAGCATTGGGAATGCTCTACGAACCCATAAAGAGACTCAACAAAATCAACCTGCTGGTTCAGGAAGGCATGGCGGCAGCAGAGAGGATTTTCCAGGTGTTGGACGAGGAACCGGATGTAAAGGAGATCCCCGGGGCCAGAAACCTGCCTGTTTTCAGGCAGGCTGTGGAGCTAAGAAATGTGAGCTTCGGTTATGGTAGGGAGTTGGTTTTGTTTGATGTGAATCTTCGCATTGCCAGGGGTGAGGTTGTGGCTCTGGTTGGAGAAAGCGGCGGAGGCAAGACCACCTTGGCCCACCTGATCCCCCGTTTCTTTGACCCCACAGAGGGAGTGGTGATGGTAGACGGGAATGACGTTCGGGAGGTCACCCTGAGTTCCTTGAGGGGCCAGATAGCTCTGGTTACCCAGCACACGGTACTTTTCAATGACACTGTGCTGAACAACATAGCCTATGGCCGACCAGGGGCTTCCATGGAGGAGATCCGGGCTGCAGCTGTGGCCGCCAATGCCCACGGCTTCATAGAAATGCTCCCTGCGGGTTACCAAACCATCATAGGGGAAGCAGGCACAAAGCTCTCGGGAGGGGAGCGTCAAAGACTGTGCATTGCAAGGGCCCTGCTCAAAGACGCCCCCATCCTGATTCTGGACGAGGCAACCTCCTCGCTGGATTCGGAGTCTGAAGAGGAGGTGCAAAAGGCCTTGGAGGTCCTGATGCGGGGCAGAACCGTCCTGGTCATAGCCCACCGCCTTTCCACCGTGCGCAATGCCCACCGGATAGTGGTTGTCAAGGGTGGCCGGATCGTGGAGGTGGGTGACCACCAAAGCCTCCTGGGACTGGACGGGGAATACGCCCGGCTTTACAGGATCCAGGCTGAATCCATGCTCAAGGAGCAGATGGGTCCTGTCGGCCTGGAAGGAGGTCTGAGGTGAGCTCCCGGTTGCTGCGCTCGGCCAGTGTGCGGGGGCTTCCTCCTTTGATCTATTGGTTCCTCAGGGGGCTCGGGAAAAGCATCCGTTGGGTGGAGATCAATCCGGAGCCTGCACGGCGCCTTTGGCTCGAAGGGCACAGGGTGATTCTGGCCTTTTGGCACAACCGGATGTTAATGGCCCCGTTTTTCTACAGGGGGAGGGGACTCAGGATCCTGATCAGTCGTCACACGGATGGAGAGATCATCCGCCGGGTCATGCTTCACTTCGGTTTCGGAAGCGTCAGGGGATCCAGCAGCAAGGGGGGGGCTCAGGCTTTCAGGGAATTGCTCAAGAGCGTGGAGCAGGGCCAGGACATAGTCATTACCCCGGATGGGCCGAGGGGACCCCGCTACAGGGTTCAAAGGGGTATCGTGGAACTGGCTTGGAGAACCGGGCTTCCCATTGTGGCGGTTTGTTTCAGCACGAGGCACCGCTTGGAGATACCCAGTTGGGATGGGCTGGTTCTGCCAAGGCCCTTTACCGAGGGGGTCTTTATCTGGGACCATCCCTTGTGGGTTCCTTCCCGGGCCGACACCTCCCAAAGAGAACTGCTGCGTGTGGCTCTGGAGGAAAGGATGAGACTTGTAACCCAGGCTGCAGACAATTTTTTTGGTCCTCCCAGGGAGCGGAAAACCCCTTGAAAGGCCCGGTTGCCCTTTACAACATTGCCCTGATAACGGCTCTGGGATTTGGGAGCCCCTTATGGTTGCCATTGTTGGCCTGGAGGCCGAGGTTGCGCGCAGGGTTCTTCCAGAGGCTGACAGGGAAAGCACCCCGTCCCAAGAGCAAGGAACCCCCAGGCATATGGTTCCACGCGGTCTCTGTGGGGGAGGTGATGGCAAGCCTGTATCTGGTGCAGGCGCTGGCCTCTTCCTGCAAAACAAGGGGTGTGTGGCTCTCCACTGTGACCTCTACTGGGCAGGCAGTGGCCAAGGCCAAGGCACAAGGGATCCAAGAAACCTTCTACCTCCCCTATGATCTGCCCTGGAGCGTGAGAAGGGCAATCCACAGGCTGCGTCCAGGGCTTTTTGTGACAGTTGAAACAGAGCTCTGGCCCAACCTCCTGATGGACATGAGGGCCCACAACATCCCCTCGGCACTGGTCAACGGCCGCATATCAGACCGTTCCTTTCCTCGGTACAGGAAGTTCAAGGCCCTGTTCAGGCCAGTGTTGGAATGTTTTGATCTGTTCTGCATGCAGTCCCAGGAGTCGGCCGAACGCTTGGTGGCCATGGGCGCAAACCCCGCAAAGGTCCACGTGGTGGGGAACCTGAAATTCGACCTGTCCATCCCTCAGGTGCAGGAGACTCACTGGAGAGCCCTGTTGGGTATACCACAAGAGGCCCTGGTTTGGGTGGCCGGCAGCACACACCCAGGGGAGGAGGAGGTGCTCCTAAAGGCCTTCCTCAGCGCTTCAAGGAGCTTTCCAGGGCTTTATCTCATCCTTGCCCCCAGGGCACCCGAGAGGTTCCAGGAGGTTGAAACATTGGTGGCCTGCCTGGGGGTCAAGATACGCAGAAGGAGTAGACCTGGAGGCAAAGAGGCCAGGGTGATCCTGTTGGACAGCATGGGAGAACTGGCCCAGCTCTATGCCTTGGCCACGGTGGTTTTCATCGGAGGGAGCCTTACCAACAAAGGCGGCCACAACCCGTTGGAGGCAGCTGTGCACGGAAAGCCCATTGTTTTCGGGCCCCACATGGAGAATTTCAGAGAAATAGCCTCTCTGTTGTTGCAAGCCGGAGCCTCCCGCTCCATAAGCAGTGAACAGGAGCTGGTCTGTTTTCTGGAGGAGATCCTGGGGAAACCAGAAGAGGGGAAGAAGATGGGCCAGAGGGCCAAAGAGGTGCTCCTGGCCCACCGGGGGGCCACCCGGAGGACAATGGAACTGCTAGAACCGCTGCTGGGGAGGAACCCTTGGGCCTGAGGCAAGCCGTGGAGAACAGGGTGAGCCGGGCTCAGGAGCCCCAGGACGGCTTGGGGATGTTCCTCAGGTGCAGCTCTTGGTTTTACCAAGGGGCTGTTCGCTTGAGAAACCGCTTTTACGACAAGGGACTAGGGCTCCGAAGGCTTCCAGCCCCGGTGCTTTCCGTGGGGAACCTCACCGTGGGTGGAACCGGAAAGACTCCCCTGGTGATTTTCCTGGCCAGCTTTTTCAGGGACAGGGGCCTGAAGGTGACGGTGCTTTCCAGGGGGCACAAGAGAGAAAGGACCTCTCGGGTGTTGGAGGTAAGCCGGGGCCAGGGGAGCCTGGTCTCAATAAGACAGGCAGGCGATGAGCCATACATGATGGCCCAAAAGCTACAGGGAGTGTCGGTTTGGGTTGGGGCTGACAGGTTCAGGGCTGGCATGGCCGCCTGGGAAAAAGCCCCTTCTGACCTCTTTGTGCTGGACGACGGTTTTCAGCACAGGGCCCTGATTCGGGATCTGGATCTTGTGGTGGCAAGGCTTCCAAGGCCGTGGGGCAACAACAGGCTTATCCCGGCTGGCCCCTTGAGGGAACCTCTGAGTTCTTTGAGACGGGCTCAGCTTGTTGTCTTGACCGGGAAACACACCGGGGGAGTCCCGGCCCAGTGGATACAGGCAGCTCCCGGCATTCCCATGCTCAGGGCTTTCCTGAGGGCCAAGACCCTGAGACCCATGGGAGGCGAAGAGCTCTATCCTGCGGAGTTCCTCAGAGGCAAGAGGGTAGCCCTTGTCTGCGCCATCGGACACCCGGATGGTTTCAGGGAGCTGGTCATGGACTTGGGGGCTGAGTTGGGCCCATGCCTTTTTTTCCCCGACCATCATTGGTATACTCCTCGGGATGCCGTGCGGATCAGGAGTCTTGCCCAGGAGGTCAGCTTAATACTCACAACCGAGAAGGATCTCTGGAAACTCCGGGAAACAGGTGTGGAACTGCCCGGGCTGATGGTTCTTGAGGCGGAGCTGGAGGTGGAAAACAGGGGGATCCTGGAGGCTTTATTGGAGAGCCGTTCCCTCAGAACAAGGGATCCTGCCTGAGATGGGGAGAAATTGAAGATCTTGATCATAAAGATGAGCGCTCTGGGGGATGTGATCCAGGCCTTGCCAGTCATCCCTCTTCTGAAGGAGCGATTCCCCGGCTCCAGGATCCATTGGCTGGTGGAAGAGAGTGCCGAGCCTGTGGTGCGATGTCATCCCGGCGTTGACAAGGTGCTGGTATCCAGGAGAACAACTTGGCCCGCGCAGCTGGGGAAGCCTGCAGCCTGGCCTGAGGCCATCTCCCAGGTTCGGTCCTTGGTCTCCGAGCTGAGAAAGCCATATGACATAGCCATAGACCTCCAGGGGCTTCTCAAGAGCGGCATCTGGATGGGCCTGGCAAGAGCCCGCAGGAAGATCGGTTTCAGAAGGGCAAGGGAAAGGCTCAACAGACTCTTCTTGAACGAGACAGTCGAGCCTACCAAGGATGACCTTCACGCAGTGCAGAGGTACCTGCACTTGGCAGCTTCCCTGGGGTGTTCCCAGATGGGAGAGCCTGATTTCGGATTGCGGGCCCCAGGAGAAGCCAAGAGCCTTATCAGAGGCTTTTTGAGATCCAGGGGATGGGATCCGGATGCCCCTTGGGCAGTTCTTGTACCCTCGGCCCGCTGGCAAACCAAGAGATGGAGCCAGCTCGCCTTTGCAAGGCTTGGGGACAGGCTGTTCAGCAGCCTAGGCTTGCAGGTGGCCATGGTGGGGGTGAGGGAGGATATTGCATTGCTGGAGGGTATCAGGGCTAAGATGAGAAACCCGGCTCTGAACCTAGCCGGAAGCACCAACATCCCCGGACTTATGGCCATGCTGGAGATGGCAACAGTGGTAGTCTCAACCGACTCAGGGCCCATGCATATGGCTGCAGCCCTGGGAAGACCTGTGGTAGCTCTCTTCGGTCCCACTGCCCCCTGGCTTACAGGTCCGTACGGAACCAACAGCAGGGTGGTGCGCAAAGAGATTTCTTGCAGTCCTTGTTTCAAGAGGAGATGCCCCACAAGAGCCTGTATGGAAGGCATAGATCCAGAGGACGTGTTCACCCAGGTGAGGCTGTTGATGGATGGAGTGCACACTGCCAAGCACTCGGGCCAAGACCCGGCCAGAGGCTTGGCTGTGGAGGCCCTACAGTGAGATGCCTTGTCACAGGAGTAGCAGGTTTCATCGGTTCTCACATGGCTCAGAGACTTCTTGAACAAGGCCATGAAGTGATAGGGGTGGACTGCTTCACCCGAGCCTATGACCTGGCCTTCAAGCAGGCCAACGTGGGAGAGCTCAAGAAATATAAAGGGTTCCAGCTGGTGCGAGGGGACCTGGCGCAGATGCAGCTGCTTCAGCTCCTGGAAGGGGTGGAGGTGGTCTTTCACATGGCAGCCCAGGCTGGGGTGAGGTCCAGCTGGGGAGAGGAGTTCCAGCTCTATCTGAACCACAATGTTCTCTCAACTCAGAGACTCCTCGAGGCCTGCCGGGGAATGCGGATCTGGCGCTTGGTGTATGCCTCTTCTTCCTCTGTGTATGGGGATCAGTCCGCATACCCCAGCTCCGAGGAGGTTGTACCCAGGCCTGTTTCCCCGTACGGCGTGACCAAGCTGGCTGCAGAGCATCTGTGCGTTCTTTACTGGAAAAGCTACAAGGTGCCTTCGGTTAGTCTGAGGTATTTCACTGTTTACGGCCCCAGGCAGAGGCCAGACATGGCCTTCCACCGATTCCTGAAAGCCATAGGCAGCAAGACCCCTCTCACGATCTATGGAGACGGGAATCAAAGTCGTGATTTCACCTACGTTTCTGACATAGTGGATGCCAACCTCAGAGCAGCGGAGGCGGGTCAGCCTGGAAAGGTCTATAATATCGGGGGCGGGGCCAGGGCCACCTTGAGGGAGGTGCTGGCCATCCTGGAGGAGGTCACGGGAACTGTGCCCCTGGTATCCTGGGAAAAGCCGGAGCCGGGCGATGTTCGTCACACCATGGCGGACCTGACTCTGGCAAAGCAGGAGCTGGGCTATCAGCCCAAGGTGGCGCTGAGGGAAGGGCTTGCAAGACAGTGGGCTTGGATGTGTGAATGGTTACAAAAAGACTCGGGGCTACCTGCCCCTTTGAACCTTTCCTCGGCTGCCGTTAAACAAGAATAAGCTGCACTCCGGAGGACGGGAATGGCTCTTCCTAAGGATCTCTTGGAAATCCTGGCCTGCCCAAAGTGCGTCAGGGAACCTGGCTGTACAGGCGAACTGGAGTACCGTGAAACTGCCAATCAACTGGTGTGCCATCATTGCAGGTTGGTTTATCGCATCGAGGAGGACATCCCGGTGATGCTCATCGATGAGGCCACCCCCCTTGAGGAGTGAGGTGTGGGATGGCCGGGGTTTGCTCGGCCCCGAGAACCTCTCGGACCGTGGTGATAGGTGTAAACTGGCTGGGCGACACCATCATGTCGCTACCGGCTCTGGCGGCTCTCAGGAAATGGCTTCCCCAAGAGGATATTCATGTTGTGTGCCCGGGCCACCTGGCAGATCTGGTGGGCATGGCAGGGGTGGCGGACAGGGTCTGGGGGTGGCCTGAGGGGAGCTGGCAGCGCATAGCCCTTCTCAGAAGCATAAAGGCCAGCAAGGCCATCTTGTTTCCCAACTCCTTCAGGTCGGCATGGATCGCTCTGTGGGCAGGAGTGCCCCGGAGGTGGGGCTATGGGGGACAATGGCGCAGTTTCTTGCTGAATCCTTGCGTGCCGGCTGCCAGACGTCCCAAGGCCGCTCATCATTCCGAGCTCTACCTGGAGCTTCTGAGGGCCATGGGATGGGACGGAGAACAAGGTCCTGTGCATATTGCTGTGCCCGAGGAAGCCAAAAAGTGGGCCCTCGGGATAGTCGGGCAAGGCTCCTCTGATAGGTGTGTGGTTGGGGTTTGTCCGGGCGCTGCGTACGGACCGGCAAAAAGATGGCCCGCAGATAGATTCGCGCAGGCTGCCCGCAGCTTGATGCGCTCGCACAGGGCAAGAGTGATCCTCATGGGGAGTGCTGGGGAGAGGGAAGAGCTTTCCCTTTTGGCCAGGGAGCTGGGTCAGGAGGCCTTGAACCTGGCAGGCAAGACTGACTTGCCCAGATTGGCCGCATTGCTATCCCAGTGCCATCTTCTCCTATGCAATGACTCGGGGCCAATGCATCTGGCAGCTGCCCTTGGGGTGCCGGTGGTAGCGGTTTTTGGATCCACTGACCCAGCGGCCACTTCCCCCATGGGCCCCCACCGCATAGTGAGTCTTGGGCTGCCCTGTTCCCCCTGCTTCAGGAGGCACTGTCCACACGGACATCACAACTGTCTGCTCGGGGTGGAAGTAAAGGATGTGGTGGGGGCTGCGCGTGAGCTCTTGCAATGGGAGGGCTCCAGGCCATGAAACGTCCCAGCGTGTCGGCCACAGTGCTCACCCTCAATAACGCCTCCACTTTGGAGATGTGCCTTCGAAGCATCCAATGGGTGGAGGAGATCATAGTGGTGGACTCCTTCAGCACTGACCAGACCCTGGAGATGGCTTCCAGATACACGGAAAAGATCTTCCAAAGAAAATGGCCTGGATTCATAAAGCAAAGGAATTTCGCCAAGGAGCAGGCCAAAGGGGAGTGGATCCTGTGGGTGGACGCTGACGAGGTGGTTCCCCCTGAGCTCCGGCAGGAAATGGAACAGGCCCTGTTGCAGGATCATGCACAGCTGCAGGGCTACCTGGTCCCCCGCTGCTCTTTTTACCTGGGCAGGTGGATAAGACATGGGGCCTGGTATCCTGATCTCTCGGTGCGGCTTTTCAGAAGCGAGGGGAACTGGTGGGGTGGTGAGGAGCCCCACGCCGCAGTGCAGATCAAGGGACCTGTGGGGCGTCTGAGGAGTGCCTTGCTCCACTACAACTACGAATCTTTCGGCCACCAGATTCTCACCATAGAGAAGTATGCCCAAATGTCCGCCACCGAACTCCTGCAAAAGGGGCAGAGGTTCAGTCTCTGGAAGCTGCTGATGCATCCCATGGCACGCTTTTTCAAGGAGTACTTGATCCTTCAGGGTTTCCGGGATGGGATGCCCGGGCTCATCATTGTCGTGTCCACCATGTTCTATGTTTTTGCCAAGTACGCAAAGCTTTGGGAGCTTGAGAAGAGACTGCCAGGAGCCGGAAATGAGGGTGGCCCTGGTCATTGACCACCTGGATGCAGGCCGAGGTGGTGGGGAGGGCTATGCCAGCTCACTGGCCAAAGGCCTTGTCCAAAGGGGCCATGAGGTCCATGTCCTGGCCAAGAGCTTCCAGGGTCGGCTCCAGGGTATCAATCTGCATCTGCTTCCCATGTTGGAATACCCCCGATGGGCAAAGGCTGTCTCTCTTTGTCTGGCTGCCCGAAGAAGCCTGCGCAAAGAAAGCTTCGAAGTGGTCCAGGGCTTTGGGGCCACTTGGGAAGTGGATGTGCACCGCCCCGGTGGGGGTTCTGAAAGGGCCTGGCTTTCCAGGGAGATCGCCTCCCACCCCCCTGGGTGGAGACGGTGGCTGGCCTGGATGCGTCACAAGCTTTCTTGGAAACTTGCGGTGAACCTGTGGGTAGAGTCAAGGCATTACGGCAACTCGGGCCCAGCTGTGATTGTGGCCAATTCCTCCATGGTGGCCGCAGACATAATGAGATCCTACCCCAACACGGATCCCAAACGGATTCACGTTATTCCCAATGGGGTTGATACAAAAAGCTTCCACCCCAGAAACAGGGAAAAGAGGGGGGCCCAGCTAAGGCGGCAGCTGGGCCTGTCCAGGGAGGATGTGGTAATTCTCTTTCTAGCCCACAACTTCAGGCTCAAAGGGCTGGGATCTCTCCTTCAGGCCCTGGGGCAGCCCATGCCAGGGCGCTTCGTGCTGTTGGTGGCAGGACGCGGGAAAAGGAAACCCTACGAGCTGATGGCTCGCAGGGCAGGCATTAGGGTCCTGTTCCTTGGCCCTGTGGAGAGCCCGGCCCTGCTCATGAGCGCTGTGGACATACTGGCGCATCCGACCTTCTATGACCCATGTGCCAACGTGTGCCTTGAGGCCATGGCCAGCGGATTGCCGGTGGTTACCACCAAGTGGAACGGGGCCTCGGAGTTGCTGGAAGACGGAGTGTCCGGCTATCTGGTCTCAGATCCGAGGGATATTGGGACGCTCAAGAAGAAGATATCAGACCTGGCAGACGAGAGCTTGAGAAAACGCATGGGGGAAGCAGCCAGGAAAGCAGTGGAGAGCTTCTCCATGGAGTGGCACTTGAATCAGATGGAGAGCCTATACAGGAAAGTGGCAGGCTCTAGAGGCCTCCTGCCCCCCTGAGGCGGAAAGAGAGGGCCCCTGCTCGCGAAGGATGCATGCCAGAGCCCTTTTTTGGGCCGATTCATTCAAGGTGGCTGGGGGAGCAAGACTGCCTGATGGGAGTGATACTATGGCATGGCAGAAGTGCATGTGGGATTGGGTCTTGAAAGAGCGAGGCTTCATCCAGATATACCCCAAATATCCTGAGATATTTCTGGGAAGTAGGGGTTGCCTCTAGTTCTCAAAACAGTGACTGGCCAAACGAGAAAGGCTTAAATAAAGGTGTGTTTCAAGTTTTGGTCTTGGCAGAAAGCTGCGGGGAAGGGGGCGACAACTCTGGGATTTGTTGGGCAAAGAGAAGCTCTGGCGGGCTTGATGCAAAGCCGCTCGGTTTGGAGGTGGCAGGCTTCCAGCATGGCCCCCTCCCTGATCCTGGATAGGATGGGATCCTTCTTGCTGGGCGGAGAGCACAACCACAGGGTCATGAATCGCTCCAAGATCAGAGAAGTGCTTTGGGTGGAACTTCCTGGCTTGGGGCCGGTGGTCCTGAAGAAATATCACCCCGTGAGTCTGCCCAGGGCCCTTTGGAACTGTCTCAAAGGCACCCAGTGGAGGAGGGAATGGGCGACTTCCCTTCTGCTTCTCCAGATGGAAGTCCCGGCCCCCAAGCCTCTGTTGTGTGCAGAGCGGCTCAAAAAAGGGATTCCCCTGGAAGGTTTCCTGGTTACAAAGGCTATTCAGGAGGCTCAGACCCTCACCCAGGAGTTGCAGGCCGAAGCGCAGCAAAGATCCTCCCTCCTGAAAGCACTGGGCCTTTACTTGGCTGGGATCCATGCCAGGGGAATACTGCACAGGGACCTCCACGCCGAGAACCTTTTGGTGGGCAGAAGCCATGGAGGGAGTCCCGTGTTTTGGCTGTTGGACCTGCACAGGGTGCGCACTGGGAAGTCCCTTAACCAGAGGCAAAGAAAGTGGAACCTGGCACAGATTCTCCTTTCCTTGAGGCAGGAACTGCTGCCCGGGGAAGAGCGGTTGCTTCTGGAGGCTTATCTGGCGGCCTTTGCTCCTGGGGAGTCCTGGGACTCATGGTCAAAGTGCATCAGAAAGACCCAAGGCAGGATGCTTCGCAAACACCAAAGAAGCCGAACCAGGAGGTGTTTGAAGGACAGTAGCGGCTTTGCCCGGGAGGTGATCCCTGGGGGGCGAGTGATCAGGAAAAGAGACTTTCCCCTGGAGGCAGTGCTCAAAGTGCTGGAACAGGCACGCGGAACCCTGGATAAGGCAGATCCCCGCTTGCTAAAGGACTCTGGGCCCACCAGAGTCTACCAGTTCAAATTGGAGCTGCAAGACAAGCCCGTGGCACTTTGCATCAAGGAACACACCCTAAGAGGCCCCTTGATAGTTTTTCTCAAACAGATTTTGCCTTCCAGGGCCAGACGGTTCTGGGTGGGCGCCTGGGGAATGATTGTGAGAGGTTTCCTGGTACCGGCTCCCATGGCCATGTGGGAAATGCAAAGAGACGGAGCCTTTTGTTCTGGGATCATCATGGAATTGATTAAGGACGGCTTGCGCATGGACCAATTGGTTGCCTCGCTGGCTACAAATGGGAAAGCCAAGAGGCAGCTCATGAAGGATCTGGCTTCAACCTTGTCCAGGATGCACTCCCAAGGGATCTTTCACAGGGATCTGAAGGCCACCAATCTCATGGTGAGAAAGACTCCAGGCGGCAACGAAATACTCTTTCTGGACCTGGAGGACGTTAGCTTCGGGCAGAGGGTAGAGAGAGCCAAAGTTGCCCTCAACTTGGCCCAGTTGGACGAATCCATACCTGAATCCGTGGGGACCTTCTCCAGACTCAGATTCCTTCGCATGTACCTGGGCAAGGACCACTCCAGGCACCTTTTTCGCAGCTTGAGCCGAGAGGTGGGGCGGCTGAGCCTTCAAAGGAGGAAAAAAGCATGAAGGTGCTCCATCTCTTTAGCGACTGGAAATGGACAGGGCCAGCAGAGCCAGTTGTGAACCTTTGCAGAGAGCTTCAAACCCTGGGGGTGGAAGTGCTGCTGGCCTGTCGAAGGCCCCTGCAAGGCTATCCGGTTTCCGTGGAAGGGAAAGCAAAGGAAAGAGGGCTCAAGGTGACCACCGCTTTTCACCTGAATCGTTACCTGAATCCCAAAGAAACACTCCAGGATCTTTTTTCCCTGCCCGGGTTCCTAAGAGAGGAAGGATTTCACATTCTCCACTGTCATTTGAGCCACGACCATGCACTAGGGGCATGGGCCTCCAGAAGCTGTGGGATACCGCTGGTGCGCACCAACCACAAGGCCCGTCCCCTGGATCCATCCCTGGGGAACAGGTGGCTATTGGGGAAATGCACTCAAGGGTTGGTGGAGTTTTCCAGCAAGGCCCTGCAAGAGAATGTTCGCAGATTCAGCCTGGATCCCCAAAGAAGCCTCTTGCTGGAGGGGGCTGTGGATCTCAAACGCTTCGACCCTTCCCGGGTCTTCAAGGATGTGAGGGCTACCCTGGGGGTGAGCCCCCAGGAAGTGCTGGTGGGAATTGTGGCCAGGATGCAGAGACACAGGCGTTTCAATGTGCTTCTGGAGGCCATGCTGATCCTGACCCAAAAGAAATTGCCGGTGAGACTCCTGGTGTTGGGCAGGGGCACACACATGCAGGAGGTGGCGGTGGAGCCGGCCAAGAGGATGGGGATCCAGGATAGAGTCATATTCCCGGGGTACAGGGCTGAGGACTACGTGGATCACCTTGCTGCCATTGACCTGAAGGTCTTTCTGGTGCCAGGTTCCGACGGGACCTGCCGCGCGGTCAGAGAGGCCATGGCCATGGGCAAGCCCATTGTGTGCACAAGAAGGGGAATGCTGGAGGAGCTGGTGGAAGACGGGGTCACGGGAATTCTGGTGGAGGAGGAGCCAGAAGCCCTTGCCACAGCCCTGGAAAGGATGGTGTTGGCCCCTGATCTCAGGGCCTCCATGGGAAAGGCGGCCAGGGAAAGAGCCTTGAGGGATTTTACCCTTGCGGGGCAGGCAGAAAGAACCGCTGAGTTCTACCAGAGAATATTGGCTCGCTCTGGAAAAACCTGACCCAAAGGCAAGATGCGGTTTCCAAGAGCTTGCCAAACAAGGGCTTTCCCAGCAATATTCAGAAGCGCTGGACATTGAACTTTGGCGAGTGGATCTGTGGTTGCCTTGAGGCAGCTGTGCCTGATAAGAGGCTGCCTTTGAGACACTGGCTGGGAAGGGTCTTGGTCCCTGGCAGCTCGGGGCATGAGCGGGGCTTTCCTGCCATTGAGCTTTTCTGGTTGAGAAAAAAACAACTTGTGAGGTTCCAATGAGTGAGAATGAATTCATAGTATTTGGGAGTCCGGCCATAGGGGAGGAAGAGGTGGCCGAGGTGGTGGATTCCATGAGATCAGGATGGCTTTCCACCGGGCCAAAAGTAGCCAAGTTTGAGGAGATGTTCCGCAAATATGTGGGTTCTCGACATGCCATAGGGCTCAATTCATGTACTGCCGGATTGCATCTTCTGCTCCTGGCTGCGGGAATAGGGCCAGGGGATGAGGTGGTCACCACACCCTTGACCTTTGCCGCCACGGCCAACGTGATCGTGCACGTGGGAGCCACTCCGGTGTTCGCTGATGTGGAGGCCAGGAGCATGAACTTGGACCCTGAACAGGTGGAAAGGGTAATCCGAGAGCGCTCTGGAAGGGTCAGGGCCATCATGGTGGTTCACCTGGCCGGACGTCCCTGCCACATGGAGCCCTTTTGGGAGCTGGCCAGGGAGCATGGCTTGTTCATCATAGAGGATGCGGCCCATGCCACAGAGGCCTGGTACAAGGGGAAAAAGGTGGGCACGCTGGGAGATGGAGCTGCCTTCAGCTTTTATGTCACCAAGAATCTTGTGACAGGAGAGGGAGGCATGATCACCACCGACAGGGACGAATGGGCCGAACTCATAAGGGTGCTGAGCCTCCATGGTATGAGCCGCGGGGCTTGGAAGCGTTATTCTTCTTCAGGATACAGCCACTACCAGATTCTCCATGCTGGCTACAAGTACAACATGATGGATCTTCAGGCAGCCATGGGCATTCACCAGCTTGCCCGCCTGGAGACTTACCTGAGAAGGAGAGAGGAGATATGGGCGCTTTATGACCAGGCCTTTTCAGACCTGCCTGTGAGGTGTCCTGCTCCCCCTGAGACGGGCACCGTACATGCACGGCACCTTTACACCCCTCTGTTGGAGCTGGAGCGTCTGGATGTGGACAGGGACGCGGTGTTGGAGGAACTGAAACGACTGGGGGTGGGCACAGGGGTCCATTTCATCTCCCTGCATCTGCAGCCTTTTTATCAAAAACTCCTGGGTTGTAGGGATGAAGACTACCCCAATGCCCTGGACATTTCCAAAAGGACCCTCTCCTTGCCTCTTTCAGCCAGGTTAAGCCAGGCTCAGGTGGAGAGAGTTGTACAGGCTTTCAGGCAGGTGCTTCTTGCCCATGGGTTGGACTGAGGCTTTAGGGAGCCTTGAGATGCTGGAACCCAAAGCCCCTTCTCCCCTGGCCTTGCTCAGGCCGGGTGTTCCCAAACAAGGGGGGAGCCAGGGTGGGTACCTGCAGTACCTGGCCTGGGTTCTCCTCTGCTCTTGAATGATGCAGGTGTGTGTCCTGAAAGACGTCTGAGTCCCGAGCTGGTGGAAGGCCAGTC